>CACYNE010000004.1 GCA_902775605.1 uncultured Prevotellaceae bacterium | reverse complement strand
TAACATCATTCAGTGTTCCAAGTAGCGTAACAAGCATTGGCTCTGACGTTTTCTACCAATGTTCAATACCAACCTTTACCTTTGAGGCAAGTAATACGGCAATCACCTGTCGTTCGGCAATCACTTGTTCCAACCTCAATATGTATCGTAATATAACTTTTGACGGAGGTTCTTTCTATGGTATTACTACCCTTACCATCGGAACTAACGTTACCAGTATCGGTACTATGTTCTCTGATTTTTCTGGGCTTACAAGTGTTACAGTTCGTTGGTTGAGTTCGCCTATCGCTATTGCAGAAGGAGCTTTCCATGAAACTGCCCTTGCTTATGCAACATTGTGGATACCAGGCGGTACGGGTAAAATATATGATGCGGCTGACGGATGGAAGAACTTCGCCAACAAGGGCTTCTCCAGCTTCGTGGTCAGCATCACAGGTTCTGCTCATGGTACGCTGGCTGTTGCCGACATCAGCTCCACTAACGGTGAAACTGCAACCACCCTTATTGACCGCGAGACGGATGCCGTGTTCACCGTCACACCAGCCACTGGTTATGAGCTGAAAACCTTTACAGTGAATGGTGAAGATAAGACACCTACAGAAGGCCAATACACCGTCAGCAACCTGCTGGCCGACCAGACCGTTGTCGCCTCGTTCTCTGCCATCAAATACGACCTGATCTTAACGCTGAACGGTGGTACGGCAACGAACCCCGAAACTTATACCATCGAGACTGAGACCTTCACGCTGAACAACCCCACCAAGACGGGTCATACCTTCAAGGGCTGGAAGCTGAATGGCGAGGGCGATGCTATGATGGAAGTGACGATTGCTCAGGGCAGCACAGGTCACCTGGCCTACACCGCTACCTGGCAGGTGAACCAGTACACCATCAAGTTTGATAGTAATGGAGGTTCTGCTGTTGATCCCATCACTCAAGACTACGGGACCACGGTGACAGCTCCTGACGATCCTACAAAGCCTGGATGCGACTTCGCAGGATGGACACCTGAACTGCCTGAGACGATGCCTGCTGAAAATATGACGGTGACGGCTACTTGGACGGAGCTGACCTATACCGTAAGTATCACGGGTGGTGGCGTTAGTGCCGACAATATGAATCCTAAGTATGGCGACAATGTGGTACTGACCATCATGGACGATCCTGACGCCACGCTGACCTCACTAACTGTCAATGGTTCGGAGGTGAAGGAAAGCATCGTAGATAACCATTATACCATCACGAGCGTTAGCGGCAATGTCACCGTTGTGGCCACATGGAGTTTAACGAAGGAGTTTATCACCCTGGCCACATCAACTGCTACGTTTAGCTGCTCGGAGGACTTGAACTTCACTGGCTCTGACCTTAAGGCTTACATTGCCGCAGGCTATAACAAGGGCGAAAATCAGGTGCTGTTGGTACGTGTCTATGATGTGCCTGCTAACACAGGACTCGTCATCAGGGGCGTGGAAGGACAGACCTATAAGATTCCGTACAGCACGTCACAGTCTTACTTTGTCAACCTGCTGAAAGCACACCTGAACACTGATGGCGTTCCTGCGACATCGGGTGACTACTACAACTATGTGTTGAAACGCGACGGGGATGTTTATTCATGGCATCGTCCTGAAAGTGGCGACATGAAACTGGGAACAAAGAAAGCCTATTTGCAGCTACCGTCTTCCTTCATGCCAGCCGCAGCTCGCATGTTGGAGCTAGTCTTTGAGGACGATTCGACAACAGACCTCCATGAGTTCATTCTTCTTAATAACGGAAAGACCAGTGGACGTATCTACAACCTGAATGGTCAGCAAGTGGACAACATGCGTAAGGGCGTTTATATTGTGAATGGTCATAAAGTAATGAAATAAAAAGGCTTGACATATGAAGAAAATGCTTTATATCAGACCAAAAATGGTGATCATACCTATAAAGGTTCACCCTTTGCTCACTGGTTCTCCCTTTACGGAAGGTGAGACGACAAATGGAGGTGGAGCCTACAATGACCCTGATTGGGATTATGATGAGGAGGGACTGTAGGTACCATTAGGAAGGCATTCCCACCTTAAATCGTGTTAATATTGCGTGCAAAGATGGCGTTTTCTCATGGGAAATCACTATCTTTGCACGCAATAAAAATTAAAGGTACCATATTATGTCATCATTTATTGCAGATAAAATTGTGATGGACGGCCTGACATTCGACGACGTCCTGTTGATTCCCGCTTATTCTGAAGTACTGCCCAAGACGGTAGAGTTGCGTACACATTTCTCGCGTAATATCGTGTTGAACGTGCCCTTCGTAACTGCTGCTATGGACACTGTGACTGAGAGCCAGATGGCTATTGCCATTGCCCGCGAGGGTGGCATCGGCGTGATTCATAAGAATATGTCGATTGAGAACCAGGCGCGTGAGGTGGCCATTGTGAAGCGTGCTGAGAATGGTATGATCTATGATCCTGTTACCATCCGCCGAGGCTCAACGGTTGCTCAGGCTTTGGAAATTATGTCGGAGTATCATATCGGTGGTATTCCCGTGGTGGACGATGAGAACCATTTGGTGGGCATCGTAACCAATCGTGACCTGCGCTTTGAGCGTCGTTTGGATCGTCCCGTTGACGATGTGATGTCAAAGGATAACTTGGTGACCACTCATCAGCAGACCGATTTGGCTGCTGCTGCACAGATTCTGCAGGAGAACAAAATTGAGAAGTTGCCCGTGGTGGACAAGGATAACCACCTCGTGGGCCTGATTACTTATAAGGATATCACCAAGGCCAAGGACAAGCCCATGGCATGTAAGGATGAGAAGGGTCGTCTGCGTGTGGCTGCCGGTGTAGGCGTTACCTTTGATACGCTCGACCGTATGCAGGCTCTGGTCAATGCTGGTGCTGACGCTATCGTCATCGATACGGCTCATGGTCACTCAAAGGGTGTTATCGACAAACTGAAGGAAGCAAAGAACGCCTTCAAAAATATTGATATCGTGGTTGGTAACATCGCTACGGGCGCTGCTGCACGCATGCTCGTCGAGAATGGTGCCGACGCTGTCAAGGTGGGCATCGGCCCGGGCTCTATCTGCACTACTCGTGTGGTAGCTGGTGTCGGCGTGCCTCAGCTGAGCGCTGTATATGATGTTTACTCTGCTCTGCAGGGAACGGGTGTACCCTTGATTGCTGATGGCGGTCTGCGTTACTCGGGTGATATCGTCAAAGCCTTGGCTGCTGGTGGCTCAAGCGTAATGATCGGATCGCTGGTGGCAGGTACTGAGGAGAGTCCTGGTGATACCATTATCTATAATGGTCGTAAGTTCAAGAGCTATCGTGGCATGGGCTCGCTCGAGGCTATGGAGCACGGCTCAAAGGACCGCTACTTCCAGGCTGATACGAAGGACGTGAAGAAGTTGGTGCCCGAGGGTATCGCCGGTCGTGTGCCTTATAAAGGAACCGTACAGGAGGTTATCTACCAGATGGTAGGTGGTCTGCGTTCGGGCATGGGCTACTGCGGTGCTCCTACAATTGAGCGTCTGCACGATGCTAAGTTCACCCGCATCACTAATGCTGGTGTCAACGAGAGTCATCCTCATGATATCACTATCACGAGCGAGGCTCCCAACTATTCAAGACCCAATGACTAAAAACTGATATGAAACTGAATTTGATCTTTACCGCTCTGATGGTCTGTGGCTCTCTGAGTGCACAGACGGATGACCCCATCGTGATGGTGGTCAATGGTGACCCTGTCACCCGTTCAGAGTTTGAATACTCTTTTAACAAGAATAACTCGGATGGCGTCATTGACAAGAAGACGGTAGATGAGTATGTTGACCTCTTTATTAATTATAAATTGAAGGTGGCTGCTGCTCTGGATGCCAAGTATGATACGCTGACGTCGTTTAAAACGGAGTTCGCACAGTATCGTGACCAGCAGGTACGTCCTGCTTTCGTTACCGATGCTGATATGGAAGCTGAGGCTCATAAGATTTATAATGAGACCGTAGAGAAGATTGGGCCTGACGGACTGATTCGTGTGGCTCATATCCTGATTACTGCCAAACAGCAGGCACCTCAGTCGGAGTGGGATGCTGCCAAGGTGCGCATCGACTCTATCTATCAGGCCTTAAAGAATGGTGCTGACTTCGAAGAGTTGGCTACGCGCCTGTCTCAGGACCCAGGCTCTGCTCGTCAAGGCGGTCTGCTACCTTTCGTGCAGCGTGGACAGCTGGTGAAGGAGTTTGAGAATGCTGCCTATGCGCTGCAGCCTGGTGAGATGTCGGGTGTCGTTCAGTCTCCTTATGGTTATCATATCATACTAATGAAGGAGCGTAAGATGCTGGAACCGTTTGAACAGCACCATGATGCCATTGTACGTTTCATGGAACAGCGTAACATGCGCGACCAGATAGCTTCGCAGAAGGTGGCTCAACTGGTGAAGGAAAGTAATGGACAGGTTACTGAGGCCCAGCTCATGGAGAAGAAAGCTGACGAACTGTCGGCTCAGGACTCGGATATGAAGTATCTGATCAAGGAGTATCACGATGGCTTGCTGCTCTATGAAATCAGCAATCAGCTGGTGTGGGAGAAGGCTGCCAATGATGAGGCCGGACTTGCTAACTTCTTTAAGAAGAACAAGAAGAACTATGCTTGGGACGAACCTCGCTACAAAGGTATGGCTTATCACGTGAAGGAGCAGGGCGATGTAAAGGCTGTGCGTGACTGTGTGAAGAAGTTGGCTTTCGACAAATGGGCCGAGGCTCTTCGTTCTACATTCAATGCTGACTCTGTCATCCGCATCCGTGTGGAGAAGGGTATCTTCAAAAAAGGTGATAACGCTTTGGTGGACAGTCTTGTGTTCAAGAAGAATGATGCGCCTGTGAATCATCTGAAGGATTATCCCATTGATGCTGTCTATGGTAAGATCTTGAAAAAGGGCCCCGAGGAGTATAATGATGTGCGTGGCCTCGTTGTGGCTGATTATCAGGAAGCTCTGGAGAAAGAGTGGGTGGCCGACTTGCGTCGCAAGTATCCTGTGAAGGTCAATGAAGATGTGTTGAAAACAGTCAATAAGCACTAATGAAGAATATATTTGTTGTTTTGGCAGGACTCTTTCTGGCGTCGCCTGTCTGCGCACAGCAGAATGAGAAGACTGGATCGGTGGTCGATGAGGTCATCTGGGTGGTTGGTGATGAGCCTATCCTGAGAAGTGATGTGGAGGCTAACCGTATGATGGCTGCGATGGAGGGCGTTCATTGGAATGGTGACCCCGACTGTGCCATCCCTGAGCAACTGGCTGTTCAGAAGTTATTCTTGCATCAGGCTGCCATCGATAGTATTGAGGTGAAGGAAAGTGAGATATCTTCTGGCATCGAGCAGCGTATCGAGGAATGGATACAGCAAATTGGCTCTCGGGAAAAACTGGAGGAATATAAGAAGCAGAGCATCAGCCAGATTCGCGAGTCTATGCACGATGAATACCGTGACCAGTTGCTCATCCGTCGCATGAAGGAACATCTGGTAAAGGATATCACGGTGACTCCTGCTGAGGTGCGTCGCTACTTCCGCAACCTGCCACAAGATAGTATTCCCTACGTGCCTACAGAGGTGGAGGTGCAGATTATCACGCTGACACCACGTATCACTCCTGAGGAGATTAACCGCGTAAAGGATGAACTGCGCGAATATACTGACCGCGTGAACCGTGGCGAGACGTCGTTCCAGACGCTGGCTCGCCTGTATTCCGAGGATCCTGGTTCCAGACGTTTGGGTGGCGAGTTGCCTTTCATGGGTCGTGCCGAGTTGGATCCTGCGTTCGCTGCTGCAGCCTTTAACCTTACTGATCCCAAGAAAATTTCGAAGGTTGTGGAGTCGGAGTTCGGTATGCACATCATTCAGTTGGTGGAAAAGCGCGGTGATAAAGTAAAGGTGCGTCATATCCTTCGTAAACCGGAGGTGTCTGACTCGGCTGTTAACTCATCGCTGGCTCGTCTTGACACGATAGCTGATCATATTCGCACGGCAACAATACCTGACGTTCTGCAGGGATATTATACAGGCTCTTTCTCTTTCGAGGATGCTGCCACAATCTTGTCGGATGATAAGGATACGCGTGCGAACAAGGGTCTGATGGCCAAGAAATCGCAGTATGGTCAGACGCTGTCGTCACGTTTCCAGTTGCAGGACTTGCCTGCAGAGGTGGCAAGGGTGGTGGACACCCTGAAGGTTGGACAGATTTCCAAACCTTTCTCAATGATCAACAAGCAAGACAAGTCCGTCTGCGCCATTGTGAAACTGAAGAATAGGGTAGAAGGTCATAAGGCGACAATTGCTGAGGACCTTCAGGTGATGAAGGAGGTTGTGTTGAATAAACGACGAGAAGAAATGTTGCACGATTGGGTGGTTCAGAAAATAAAGAGCACCTATGTGCGCTTGAACGATGAATATAAGAACTGCCAGTTCGAATATGAAGGTTGGAACCGATAAAAATACTCATAGAAGCATCGTTATGGTGCTTCTATGTGCACTATGCCTGTTTGTGTATGGCGTCACTATTCCTTCGCATCCTAAAAAGGAGGCGGAGGAAAAGCGTGTTTATCTGGTTCATGCTGATGAGCTTTGGTACGATCGCTGGCAGAATAACGATGCACAGGTGTTGCGCGGCAAAGTGGAGTTTGAGCACGATGGCGCTCACCTCTATTGTGACAGTGCCAACTTCTTTGAGGCCAGCAACTCGTTTGAGGCATGGGGACACGTTAGGATGGTGCAGGGCGATACGTTGTCGCTAACTAGCGACTATGGTTATTACGATGGTAATAATAAGTCGATGGAGGCTAAAGTGTTTAGCTCTGACAAACAGGTGGTACTGAGAAATCGTGCTACGACGCTTTATACTGACACACTTTATTTTGACCGCCTCGACAATATGGGCTACTATAATGAGGGTGGCAAACTGGTGGATAAGACCACAACGCTGACTTCTCTCCACGGTGAGTATCATACAGACACGAAGGACGCATTCTTTACGGATAATGTGAAAATGGTAGACAAGAAGTCAACCTTGCTCACTGATACGCTGGCTTATAACACGCAAACAAAGTTGGCTAATATTCTTGGGCCGTCAAACATCTACTCGGACAAAAGTCATATCTACTCGGAACTTGGTTTCTATAATACGGATAAGGAGCAGGCTCAGCTTCTGAAACGCTCAAAACTACATAATGATGGTCGCACGATTGTGGGCGACAGTATATGGTATGATGGAAAAGCAGGCGTGAGCGAGGCTTTCTGGAATGTCGTTTATGAGGATTCGGTAAATCATAACGGCTTGCTCTGTAATTATGGCTATTATGATGACCTCAATGGCTATGCCTTGTCAACCGACAGCGCTGTTGCCATTGACTTCTCACAGCGCGATACGCTTTATATCCATGCTGATACGTTTAAAGTATTCACTTTCAACATCAATACGGACTCTGTCTATAGGGAGATGCATGCGTATAATAAGGTTCGCGCGTATAGAAAGGATGTTCAGGCTGTGTGTGACTCAATGGTCTATGTGTCGAAAGACTCGTGTCTGACGATGTATCGTGATCCTATCGTGTGGAATCTGAACCAGCAATTGTTGGGTGAAGTGATTCAGGTCTTTATGAAGGATTCTGTGGTGGATCATGCTCATGTTATCAATCAGGCTTTCTCTATTGAGGACTTGCCTGAGGAGAATCTCTATAATCAGGTGTCTTCAAAGGAAATGTTTGCATTCTTCCAGAAAGGTGAGATTCACGAAGCGCGTGCCGTGGACAATGTGCTGGTGGTTTATTATCCAGAGAATGAGTCTGACAGTACGTATGAGGGTCTCGTCAACTTGGAGACAAGCGAGCTGAGAATGCTGATGGAAAAGCGCAAACTAAACAGTATATGGACGCCAAAAGCGGAAGGCGTGATGTATCCCATGTCTCAGATTCCGCCTCAGAAGCGTTTCCTAGAAGGTTTTAACTGGTTCGACTACGTAAGACCTACATCGAAAGATGATATCTTTGTGTGGCGTCCTAAGAAACCAGGAACAGAAATCAAAGCTCCCAAACGTAATGGGTTGTCGAATACCAAAAGTAAAGCACTATGAGTGATGTCATTCAATTACTTCCCGATTCGGTAGCTAATCAGATTGCTGCCGGTGAGGTGATTCAGCGTCCTGCTTCGGTTATCAAGGAACTGGTTGAGAACGCTGTTGATGCTGGTGCGAAAAACATCAAAGTGTTGGTGGTTGATGCCGGACGTACGTCAATCCAGGTGATTGACGATGGTTGTGGCATGTCGGAAACTGATGCGCGCCTGGCTTTCGAACGACATGCTACATCGAAAATCCGATTGGCCGAAGATCTATTCTCGCTTCACACGATGGGCTTTAGAGGTGAGGCTCTTCCCTCAATAGCTGCGGTGTCTCAGGTGGAATTGATTACGCGTACGGAGGATAGCGAATTTGGTATTCATCTGACGTTGCTGGGGTCGAAGATTACAGATCAGGAACCGATAGCCTGTCCTGTGGGATGTAACTTCAAAGTGGAGAATCTGTTCTTTAACGTACCGGCACGTCGAAAGTTCCTGAAGACTAATGCTACGGAACTGAATAATATATTGGCAGCTTTTGAACGTATCGTCTTGGTATATCCTGAGATTTGCTTCACCCTTTACAGCAACGGACAGGAGTTGATGAACCTGAAGACGGGCAGCTTGAAGCAGCGCATCAGTGATGTTTTCGGCAGAAAGAGTGTACAGGAGATGTTGCCCATTGAGGTGGATACGGCTTTGTGTCGCATCACAGGCTTCGTGGGTAAACCTGAATATGCTAGAAAGAAAGGTACGCATGACTATTTCTTTGTCAATGGACGTTTCATGAAGCATCCTTATTTCCATAAGGCTGTATGCAGCGCTTTTGAACGTCTTGTGCCTGCAGGGATGCAAGTTCCGTACTTTATTTATTTCGACGTGAACCCCACGGATATTGATGTTAATATTCATCCAACGAAAACGGAAATTAAGTTCGAGAACGAGCAAAGCATCTGGCAGATTCTGGTAGCTGCTGTTAAGGATGCTATCGGTAAGTTCTGCGATGTGCCAACAATAGACTTTGATACGGAGGGCCGGCCGGATATACCTGTCTTTAACCCTGTGACAGATTCGGTTGAGATGCCTCGTGTGAACTATGATCCCTCGTATAATCCCTTTGCGTCATCATCATCAAAGCCGAAACCAGTGCCTGTTACAGAGTTTCACGGCAAGACAAGTGCATTGCCTGATGCATGGGAACAGTTGTATCAGATATCGCCAACACCGGCATATACTGAGGAAAGTCTTTTCCGAGACGACAGGGGTGGGGCACAAGCCAATAATGAGATTTTAGAGAAGTCTCCTATACATTATCAATATAAGGGTCGCTATATCATGACGGCTGTCAAGTCAGGACTGATGATTATTGACCAGCAACGTGCAGATATCCGGATACGTTATGAACATTATATGGGTTCCATGGGACAAAGACCGGCCAGTTCGCAATGTGTTTTGTTTCCAGAGGTTATAGAGTTCTCTCCATCGGATAGCGTGGCGGTCCAGAAGTTCCTGCCCGATTTGACGGAAATGGGATTTGAGATTAATAGTCTGGGAGGGGGAAGTTTCGTAGTGAATGGCATCCCCTCTGGTCTTGATGGACTGGATCCTGTCCGACTTGTGCAAAATATTGTGGCAGATGTGTTGGAGAAAGGTGTTAGTGATGCAGAAAGTGTCCACGCTTCTCTTGCCTTAGGATTGGCTCGCCATGCTGCCATTCCTTATGGTCAAGTGTTAAGTAATGAGGAGATGGAACATATTGTTAATGAATTGTTCGCATGTACAAATGTTAACTACACTCCAGATGGTCGAACCATTCTTGCAATACTGCCTCAGCACGACATTGAACAGCTGTTAGGCTAAAAAGCAACTAAAAATGTGTAAAATTGACCTTTTTCAATATTTTTTAATGATAAAAGTGCAATTTATTGCACAAAATGTTGGAAGTTTAAAATAATTTATCTACTTTTGCACCGAGTTATGGATATTATTGTTTTTATAAAATACTAAAATTGTATGAAAAAGTTTTTTATGGTGCTGGCTCTTGCTAGCTTTTCTGTAGCCGGTATGGCACAGGATGAAACTCCAGAACTGAAGTACAGTGTTGCTACTAACTCTTTCTGGAGCAACTGGTTCATTTCTGCTGACGTTGCTTACGACGCATTCTATTCTAATGAAGAGAAGGGACTGGGTTTCTCTAAGAGCCCTCTGAAGGATTTCCGTCGTAACCTTGGAGCATCTGTTGCTATTGGTAAGTGGTTTACTCCTGGTCTGGGTCTCCGCACAAAGGTGACTGGCATTTGGGGTCGTTCAGTTCTCACTGAAGATGCTAGTTCAAATGCTATGAAGTTCTGGAATGCTCAGGAGCAGGTTCTGTTCAACTTGAGCAACATGCTTTGTGGTTACAACGAGAACCGCGTTTGGAATTTTATTCCTTATGCTGGTGTAGGCATTCTGCGTAACTGTGACAAGAATATCTATGCTCACGGTGCAAGCCTCGGTTTGTTGAACACTTGGAAACTCTCTCGTAACATTGCTGTTAACTTCGACTTGGGCTTCAATATCCTCGACGATGATATGGAGGGTACCGCTACTTCTCATGACAACTATGCTACCAGCATTTCAACCGCTGATCGCTACTTCTCTGCAGAGGTTGGTCTGACCTTCAACCTGGGTAAGGCTACTTGGAACAAGGTTCCCGATGTGGATGCTATCAAAGCCCTCCATCAGAGCCAGCTCGACGCTCTTAACGCTCAGCTTGCTGACGCTAACGCCGAGAACAACCGTCTGAACAATCTGATTAAGAATCATAAGTGCCCCGAGGCTACAGCTGCTGCTGTTACCGTGAAGGAGGTTGCTGCTGCTCCTGTATCAGTGTTCTTCAATATTGGCAAGTCTAAGGTGGCTTCAAAGAAGGATCTCGTTAACCTGAAGGCTTTGGCTGAGATTGCTAAGGATAACAACCAGAAGGTAGTTGTTACTGGTTATGCTGACTCTAAGACTGGTAGTGCAAGCTTCAACCAGACTCTGTCTGAGAAGCGTGCTGAGACCGTTAAGAACGAACTTGTTAAGATGGGTGTCGCTGAGAGCCAGATTGAGGTTGTGGCTGCAGGTGGTGTAAACACTCTGAATCCTATCTCTTACAACCGTCGTGCAACTGTTGAGATTAAGTAATTTAAAAAAAAGGAATTGAGGAATATGAAAAAGTTTTTTAAAAGTGCCGCTATCCTGGCTTGTGGATTCGGTTTGATGATGACAGCTACGTCTTGCCACAAAGAGGCAGATACGGTTGTAACAGAGACTGTTGATATCGATAAGGCTTCTCCAAAGGTCCTGATGGTCGTTGTTAATCAGCCTGGTGCTACTGTAAAGTATGGTACAAAGACTTTAACTGCTGGTGCAGGTAATGTATATACCTTGGAAGGTGCTGCCGCTAAGGGTAAGCTGACAATCACTAAGGCTGGTTATTTGGATCAGACTATTGATGTAGATTTCGGTAGCCGTAATGTCGTTACTTTGGATGTTGCACTTGTTGCTGCTCCTACGCCTGTTTCACCTGCTGTTGCGGCTACTACTGATGTGACTAACTCTACTGGTAACCAGGGCGAGTCTGATGGCGTTGTTGCTACATTGGGAACTACTTCTTCAACTGTTGCTTCTGGTGACGATTCTGAGGGTTATTCTATTGTGGTGTATACTCCTGCTGCTGGTACTTATGGTGATCCTGAAGAGGGAGACGAGTATAAAGCAGGTAGCTCTGAGGGCTATGTTGCTCCTTATGCCCTGAACTGTACTCCTGATGGTGTTACTTTCGCTGGTGACGGTATTCCTGTAACAGTAAAAATTCCTGAGGCAGAAGATGGTTTGGAGTTTGATGTATTAGACAAGGATGGTAAGTCAGCTAATAATGTGGCTTTTAAAGACAACGTTCTTTCTGCAAACCTCCAGCACTTCTCAATTTGGAGTATCATCTTGAAAACCTCAGTTACCAAGGTTCAGAAAGATAATACGGTTTTGACCACTGGTTCTCTGACTGCTGGTAAGAATACTATTTCTTATAAAAAGTATGTTGGTTTCGATACCACCATCACTAATAAGAAGTCTATTCTTTACAAGTTCCTTAAGGCTCTTCTGGGTGTTGCCAAACGTCAGAATAATGCTAAGACTGTTATTGATAGTCCTGCTGCTGGTTCATATGTAATTAAACAGGTGACAAAGACTTATACATTCAAGTGCGGTAATAAGTCTTTCCAGGCTACTACTTATGGTAAGGTTTCTGCTGACGTTACTTATGATAGTGCAGACAGTGGTTCAGAAGAACCCATTATTGTTCACTCAGGTGGTAGCAACGAGTAATTTCGAATCTTAAAACTCTATAAAATTGCCATGTAGGTTCTTGTCCTACATGGCAATTTCTCTTGTGACACTTGAAGGGGGTTGTCTTCTCCTTTATCTCTTGGTTTTTGCTTAATTATCCTTGAATTTGGGCTAAAAACAAGAAAAATGCATTTTTCTGATAAAAAAGTTGAGAAAATATTTGGTGGTTTCAAAAAAAGTCCGTACCTTTGCACCCGCTTACAAGAAACAACAAAGTAAAGCAAAAGAAAAAGGGCGTTTAGCTCAGTTGGTTTAGAGCATCTGCCTTACAAGCAGAGGGTCGGCGGTTCGAATCCGTCAACGCCCACAAGAGAGTTCCAAGAAATTGGAACTCTTTTTTGTTAAATATCAAAAAAATCCATTTGGAGTGGTAAATTCTTCTCGTTTCATTTGTCGCATTTCACCTTTTTTTCGTACCTTTGCACTCTCGTTGATGAGAATGAACTATATATAGTATAATAAGGTATTAAGAAAAGCAATGGAACTGGACGTACTGACCGCCATCTCGCCTATTGATGGCCGATACAGAAACAAGACCGTAGAGCTGGCAGACTATTTTTCGGAGTATGCTTTGATTCGTTATCGCGTTAGAGTTGAAATAGAATACTTTATTGCGTTGTGCGAGTTGCCTCTGCCTCAACTGGAGAACTTTGACCATAGTCTCTTAGAATCACTTCGTGACATTTATCGCAACTTCAGCGAACAGGATGCTGCTCGCGTGAAGGAGATTGAGTCTGTGACTAATCACGACGTGAAGGCTGTGGAGTATTTTATTAAGGAGAAGATTGATGCTATTGCTGCGAGTAAGTCTGTCGATTTGTCTTCCTTTAAGGAGTTTATTCACTTTGGTTTAACCTCTCAGGATATTAACAATACCAGCGTTCCCCTTTCTATTAAGGAGGCATTGGAGCATGTATATGTACCTCTTATTGAGGAATTGATTGAGCAGTTACATGATTATGCCGAAGAGTGGAAAAACGTGGCGATGTTGGCTAAGACACATGGTCAGCCTGCATCTCCAACTCGCCTTGGCAAGGAGATTATGGTGTATGTATATCGTTTGGAAGAGCAGTTGAACGCTCTGAAGGATGTTCCCGTAACGGCAAAGTTCGGTGGTGCAACAGGTAATTATAACGCTCATCATGTGGCTTATCCACAGTATGACTGGCGTGAATTCGGAAATCAGTTTGTTAGTGAAAAACTTGGTTTGGAGCGTGAGCAGTATACCACTCAGATTTCCAATTATGACTGGTTGGCAGCAATCTTTGATGCAATGAAGCGTATCAATACGATTGTGATCGACCTGGATCGCGACTTCTGGATGTATATCTCAATGGATTATTTCAAACAGAAGATCAAGAAGGGTGAGGTAGGTTCGAGTGCAATGCCTCATAAGGTGAATCCCATTGATTATGAGAATAGTGAGGGTAATCTTGGTATTGCTAATGCTATTTTGGCTTTCTTGGCACAGAAATTGCCTATCAGTCGTTTGCAGCGTGACTTGACAGATTCTACAGTGCTTCGTAACGTGGGTGTGCCTATGGGACATGCTTTAATTGCTTTCCAGAGCACTCTGAAAGGTCTGCGCAAGCTGATTCTTAATGAGGACAAGTTGCACGAGGATTTGGAGAGTACTTGGGCTGTCGTTGCAGAAGCTATTCAAACTATTCTGCGCCGTGAAGCCTATCCCAATCCTTATGAGACATTGAAAGCGTTGACTCGTACTAATAAGAAAATGGATGAACAGACAATTCACGAGTTCATCCAGACTTTAGAAGTGAGTGAAGACGTGAAAAAGGAGTTGATGGCTATCACTCCATGGAACTATACTGGCATATAATAACTAATAAATAATGTAAAGCCGTGAGGCATTATCAACCTAATTAAAAAAGAAATAAGATTATGGATTTTGAAAACGAGAAGAAACAAGAAGAGAAGCAGGTGGACAGCAGTGCTAGCCGCGAAGGTTACCAGAAAGAGTTCCGTCCGGTAGGACGTTCACCCCGTCCACGTATTCACACACAGCGCCCAGTGAACTCATATGAGCGCCCTAGTTACAACAAACATTCGCAGGATGAAGAGGGTGGTTTCCGTCCTGAGGGCTTTGGTGCAGGCTTGCAGAGTCAGGCTCCTCAGCGCCCTTATCGTCCACGTACAAATAATGGCTATAATAATGGTGGCTATCAGTCTCGCCAGCAAGGTGGCTATCGTCCTCGCTACAATCAGGATGGCGACGAACAGGGTTATCAGCCTCGCCAGTCACAGGGTGAGTATGGTCAGTCACGTGGTGACTATCAGCGTGGCGGTTATCAGCCTCGTCAGCAGGGTGGCTACCAGCAGCGCGGTGGTTATGGTCAGCGTCCTCAGCAGGGTGGCTACCAGCAGCGTGGTGGTTATGGTCAGCGTCCTCAGCAGGGCGGTTATCAGCAGCGTGGTGGCTATGGTCAGCGTCCTCAGCAGGGTGGTTACCAGCAGCGTGGTGGCTATGGTCAGCGTCCTCAGCAGGGTGGTTATCGTCAGCGTACAGCCGACTATGATCCCAATGCAAAGTACTCAATGAAGAAGCGTATTGAGTATAAAGAGGTAAACTTCGACCCGAATGAGCCCATTCGTTTGAATAAGTTCCTGGCTAATGCCGGAGTTTGTAGCCGTCGTGAGGCCGATGAGTTCATCCAGGCAGGTGTGGTTACTGTTAATGGAGAGATTGTAACAGAGTTGGGCACCAAGGTGATGCGTACAGATGTCGTGAAGTTCCACGATGATACAGTATCTCTTGAGAAGAAGGTCTATGTGCTGCTTAATAAGCCAAAGGACTATGTGACCACAAGTGATGATCCTCAGCAGCGTAAGACTGTGATGGATCTCGTGAAGAATGCTTGTCCTGAGCGAATCTATCCCGTAGGCCGTCTCGACCGCAATACTACCGGTGTGCTGTTGCTTACCAATGATGGCGATTTGGCTTCTAAGTTGACTCATCCCAAATATCTGAAGAAGAAGATTTATCATGTTTATCTGGATCGCAATGTGACGGCTCACGATATTCAGCAGATTGCCGAGGGTATTACTCTTGAAGATGGTGAGATTAAGGCCGACGCTATTGAATATGCAGATCCCGTAGATAAGAAGCAGGTGGGTATTGAAATTCACTCTGGCAAGAACCGTATCGTTCGTCGTATCTTTGAGAGCTTTGGTTATAAAGTGCTTAAGTTGGATCGCGTACAGTTTGCTGGACTTACAAAGAAGAACCTGCGTCGCGGTGACTGGCGCTACCTCACAGAGGAGGAAGTTGACCGTCTGCGCATGGGTGCTTACGAGTAATTGATAATTGATTATTGACAATGAAACGTACAAAGGTAATTGACGTGCTGAAAAGCACTGAATATGGAAAAGAAGTATGTGTGAAGGGTTGGGTGCGCACGCATCGCTCTTCTAAAGCTGTGGATTTTATTGCATTGAATGATGGTTCAACTATCAATAATGTACAGGTGGTGGTTGATCCTGCAAAGTTTGATGAGCAGCTTCTGAAAGATATCACAACAGGTGCATGTATTTGTGCTGAAGGAACCTTGGTAGAGAGTCAGGGCGCCGGTCAGAGTAGTGAGATTCAGGCAACAAACTTGGTAGTTTATGGCCTCTGCGGCAATGATTATCCCATGCAGAAAAAGGGACAGTCATTTGAGGCTATGCGTAAGAATGCTCACATGCGTCTGCGTACCAATACTTTTGGTGCTGTGATGCGTATTCGCCACAATATGGCAATGGCTATCCATACCTATTTCCATGAGCATGGTTTCTACTATTTCCATACCCCACTGATTACCGCCAGTGATTGTGAGGGTGCCGGAAATATGTTCCAAGTAACCACCAAGAACCTCTACGATCTGAAGAAAGACGAAAACGGTAAGATTATCTACGATGACGATTTCTTCGGCGAGCAGACCTCACTTACCGTATCTGGTCAGCTTGAGGGTGAGCTTGGCGCCACAGCGCTTGGTTCTATCTACACCTTCGGTCCCACTTTCCGTGCAGAGAATAGTAATACTCCTCGCCACTTGGCTGAGTTCTGGATGGTAGAGCCTGAGGTTGCTTTCCTCGACCAGGAAGAGTTGATGGACCTTGAGGAAGACTTCATTAAGTATTGTGTTCGTTGGGCTCTTGACAACTGTAAGGATGATCTGGAGTTCCTGAACAAGATGATTGATAAAACTCTGATTCAGCGATTGGAGGGTGTGCTCAAGGAGACATTCGTTCGTCTGCCTTACACAGAAGGTATCAACATCCTTCAGGAGGCTATCAAGAATGGTAAGAAGTTTGAGTTCCCCTGCAACTGGGGCGATGACCTCGCTTCAGAGCATGAGCGCTATCTGGTAGAGGAGCACTTCAAGAAGCCGGTTATCATGACTGACTATCCTCGTGCCTTTAAGTCGTTCTATATGAAACAGAACCAGGATACTGCCGATGGCGGTTCAATAGGTTACAAGGGTGCTGTGGCTCCTGGTCCCACCATGCAGGGCACTGATGTGCTCTTCCCACAGATTGGTGAGATTATCGGTGGCTCGGTTCGTGAGGAGAGCTACGACAAACTGATGGGCGAGATTAATCGTCGCGAAATGGACCAGACCCACCTCTGGTGGTATATAGACACCCGCCGTTGGGGCTCATGTCCTCATGCAGGTTTTGGTCTTGGATTTGAGCGTCTCATCCTTTTCGTAACAGGTATGCAGAACATCCGTGACGTGATACCTTTCCCAAGAACACCGAAGAGCGCAGAGTTCTAAAATAAAAAAAGGAAGCACATGCTTCCTTTTTTTGTTATATTTGTTTGTGGTTTAGGATATTTTGTTTATATTTGCAGTCGAGATGTAAACTTAAAACTATAACTATTATGAAAAAGTTGTTGATTTTTGCAAGTGCAGTGCTTTTCTCCTGTGGAATAGCTTCAGCACAGAGGTTGTTTGATCCTCATTTCGGCGTAGGCGTAGGGGTAGGAACTACAGGTATCTCTATTGACGCCTCAGGTACGTTCAATGACTATTTGGGTGCTCGTGTCGGTGTAGATATTATGCCAAAGATAAAGATTGGCAAAGATATTGATTTGAAGACAGAGGATAAAAATAAAAAGATTTCTGAACTGACGAGTGAGATTAATGATTTGAATACAAAGTTGGCTAATGCTGGTAGGCAAACGGTTGACTTGAGCCAGTTCCCTGGTGGGAATCTGCCAAATAATATGGATATTGAGGGAAAGTTAAATAATACCACATTCCATTTCCTTATTGATGTCTATCCTTTTGGTGCCCTGAACAGTTTCCATGTGACTGCGGGTGCTTATTTCGGTCCATCGGATATTATATCTGTCTATAATAAGGAGGATGGCTTCCTACGTCCTATAACTGCTTATAATGATGCTATTATCTATGCACAGAATAATCCAGGATCAGATGTGCGTACGGTGGTAGATAAGTATGGGCTGAAAATGATTGGTGGTGAATTGGGTGATTATTTCCTTACTCCAAACCCAGCGGAAAATGGTAATGTGGAAGCGATTGCCAAGGTAAAGAACTTCCGTCCTTATGTAGGTATCGGTATGGGCCGTGCGGTTCCTAAGAACCGAATTGGCTACCAACTCGATCTTGGTGTTCAGCTCTGGGGCAAACCAGAAATCTATGTTCCTACCTATGATAAGGTTAACGGAACCTATCAGAATGAGAAAATTGACGCAGATAGGGCTGGCGAAGATGCTGGTAAGGTGCTTAAGACAATCTCAAAGATATCTGTTTATCCAGTGTTGAACTTCCGAATTGTTGGTAAGATATTCTAAAAAATAACGGGATTCGCTAGACAAGCTGAATCCCGTTTTCTTTAATACTGATAAGTCGTCGGCGGTAAAGATCGCCGATGGCTTTTTTATATATCTTCTTTGATACACCAAAGCGGGTGGCAATCTCTTCGGCAGGGCTTTTGTCACCTAATTCGCAAAAGCCATCATGTTCGTATAGATAGCGTAGCAGTACTTCTGCAAAGTCAAGGCTGCGTTCATAGCCAGTTTTCTGTTGATAACGTTCCACCTTGGCAGTTGCCATGAGGCGGTGTGTTTGCTCATCCTCCATGACATAGACATAGTAACTCTTTCCTTTCTCCATGCGCTGTTTCTGTTCACGGAACGGACAGAAGAGATCTTTCATCAGACCCCATCTCAGAAAGGCTCCATATTCATTGACCCACGCACATTCCATCCATGCAAATTCGCCAACCTTGGCCAGCGGATGTTCTGTAGTAGCAATGAGACGTTCGTCCTGATCCAGATAGATAAATACCTCTAAGTCTTGTCCAATCTTGGCATTTTCTGGTACATAGCGGTTGGGCAACAGAATGTCACCACTTTGCTCGTCGCCCTCTAGATAGAGGCCTTGATCAGCGCGACGGATGATGGTCAGAGTGTTGTAATCGCCGAGTTTAATCATGGTTCAGTGGAGTTATAAGGGGTTCGGTGAGTTTTTTAATTGGATCGATAGGACCAATGGACTCAATAGTGTCTGGTTCCAGCAGACCATCGCGCATGTGGATAGTGCGGTCAGTGATAGCAGCCAGAGTTTCGTCGTGTGTGACGATGACGAATGTTTGTCCATATTTGTCTCGCAAATCGAAGAACAGTTGATGTAACTCTTCCTTGTTCTTGGAATCCAGTGAGCCGCTAGGCTCATCAGCTAGGATGACTGCGGGATTGTTGACCAGCGCACGTGCTACGGCTACGCGCTGCTTCTCACCGCCACTCAGCTCGTTTGGCTTGTGGTTGGCGCGATCGGTTAGTCCCATGAATTGTAGTAATTCCTTGGCGCGCTCTTTCGCAGCCTTCTGTGATGTGCCGGCAATATAAGCCGGTATCATGATGTTCTCAATGGCGGTGAACTCGGGTAGTAACTGATGGAACTGGAATACGAAACCCAGATGCTTGTTGCGGAAGTCGGCTAAAGCCTTTTGTGATAGGGTGGTGGTGTCAATGCCATCAACATATACAGAGCCTGTATCAGGCTTGTCGAGTGTGCCGATAATCTGCAGAAGAGTCGTCTTTCCAGCTCCGCTGGGACCAACGATACTCACCACTTCGCCTTTCCCGATATGGAAATCTATGCCTTTGAGTACTTGAAGAGAGCCAAAGCTCTTTGTGATATTACTTATTTTAATCATGTATCTATAGGGTTAATAATTTTGTGGGACTTGTGAATCCAGTTCAGCAACGTGTCGTAGATACTGTTCTCCTCGTGGTGCTGTGCCTCAGTAAAGCTCATCTTCTCTTCCTTCGTATTACCATATTGGTCAGGGAAGATAATCATGAGATTGGTACCAGAGAAATACTTTGTTAGTTCATCTGGCAGTCGGTCGAGTGCATTTTTGTAACTGATGGTGCCCTTACGTGCATTAACCACCACCAACAGGTTGTCATCACCAATGTGACTCGCAAGTTGTGGCAATTCGTTCCAGTGGGCCATATAGGTGTATTCTGCTCTCACGTTGGGATGTTGGTTGTTGACATATTGCTCAATGAGTGTAAGTGACTCGTGGCGTCCATGAAACTGTACGCGACAGTCCAATTGACCTGCAAAGCGACAGAGACGCTCTAACCACCGTTTGAAACCTGGTTCGAACTCTGCTCTACTGGGTACAGCTACCTGAATGCGTCGTAGTGTGCTGAGAGGTTGCGTGAATCGCATGAGAAGAATCTGACGGTTCAATCCATTGTAGAGACTCTGAATAAACTCGCCCCAGAACTTCTTTGTAATTTCGGTGTGGACATGCATGCCCATCACAATTTCAGAGCATCCGCTTTCGCGGAAGGCATGCTTAATACCATTGGCAATGTTAGTGGCTAATCGTACCTGTGTTTGTACCTGTACTTCCGAAGCACTGGCTTGTCTCTGCAGTTGCTCCAAGAGTTGTAGGCCCTGTTCACGTTCTTTGGCACTGTTCTCACCATCATATACAACGTTAAGTGCTACCAGTTCGCGTTTTAGTTTCTGATTTCTGGTCAGTTGTGCCAATTCCAGTAGCTGTGGTGCAATCTCGGGATATTTCACGCAAACCATAATCTTCTCATCGTCCTGCCTGGGTTTATTCATGTCGGGCAAGGCTCGCTCATTGAATATGATTTGCTGTGAAGCTCGTTCCGTCATTATCGTCGATATGATGCAAGTAACAAGAATCATGATGACGACACCATTTAGCATGTTGTTGTCAGTCAATGCTGTTCCATCGTCCAATAGTAGACGCCGTCCCACCATCACCATTGCAATGGCGCCAGCAGCGTGTGCAGAGGTTAGGCCGAACATCATGTGACCTTCTGCTTTTGTCAGCCTGAATAATAGTGCCGACAGATAGGCCGCCAACGCCTTTCCGAACGTTCCGAAGAAGGCGATAAGGAGGACAATGCCCCATATCTCGGCACCTTCCAGCAATGTGTTCAGGTTAATGAGCATGCCTACACCAATCAGAAAATAGGGAATGAAGATGGCGTTGCCGATAAATTCGGTGCGGTTCATTAATGGCGATACATGTGGGATATACCTATTCAGTATGAGTCCAGAGAAGAAAGCGCCGAAAATACCCTCTAGACCGATGAGTGCCGATAGCGCAGCACTAAGGAACATGACCGAGATAACAAAGATATACTGCATCACTGCATCACTGTATCGACGTAGGAAATAACGTGCCAGTCGAGGTATAAGCAGGATGCTGCCAGCACAGAACGCTGTGAATTTGATGACAAAGAGAGTCCAAAACAGCCAGCCACTGTCTTTACTGAAGGTGCCAACCAAACCTGCTAGCATGACCAACGCTAAGAAAAGCGACAGCATTGACGACCCCACACTAATCATTACACTGGAGTTCTGCTGCAGGCCATAACGTCCGATGATGGGGTAGGCTACCAAGGTGTTTGATGCCATAATACATCCCAATAGGAATGAAGATCGTGCGCCATATCCAAGGATAGTGATAGACATCAGATAGGTCAGGATTAGTGGGATAAAACACGTAAGCAATCCAAAGATGACAAGTCTCTTGGAATTTTTCTTCACGCTCTCCAAGTCCATCTCTAAACCAGCAAGGAACATGATATAGTAGAGACCAACCTGTCCGAAAACCTCAAACGAAATGTCACGTTGCAATAGGTTTAAGCCATGTTCTCCAATCAGTACGCCTGCCAATACCATGCCGATAATATGTGGGATGCGCAATTTACTCATCACGATAGGCGCGAAGAGAATTACAAGTAGTACCACGAAAAAAATCAGCGTGGGGTCTTTAATGAGTGGTTCTATGATGTCTTGTGTTTCCATTGTGTCTATTTAGCCCCCTAAATTACAGGTTGCTTAGAATAAATCATGAATATGTATCAATTTGTTTGCAAAATTACAATTTTTTCTGCAAAAATGGAATAGAAAAAGAAAGTTTTTCGTAAATTTGCAGCCCAAATGGTTAAATAATATCGTTTATAGAATGAAAGTAGCAATTGTTGGCGCTTCAGGCGCAGTAGGACAGGAGTTTTTACGCCTGCTTGACGAGAGAAATTTCCCGATGGATGAATTGGTGTTGTTTGGTTCTGAGCGTTCGGCCGGTACTAAGTATACCTTCAAGGGTAAGGAATTGACAGTGAAACTCTTGCAGCACAACGACGACTTCAAGGATATCGATATTGCCTTTGCGTCGGCAGGTGCTGGCACCAGCAAGGAGTTTGCCGAGGACATCACGAAGTATGGTTGCGTGATGATTGATAACTCAAGTGCTTTCCGTATGGACGATGATGTTCCCTTGGTTGTGCCTGAGTGCAATGCGGAGGATGCCCTTTCACGTCCTCGTAACATTATTGCCAACCCCAACTGTACTACTATTATGATGGTGGTTGTTCTTCAGCCTCTTGAGAACCTTAGTCATATCAAGCGCATTCATGTGAGCAGTTATCAGAGTGCTTCTGGTGCAGGTGCTGTAGCTATGGCCGAACTCCAGCAACAGTATAAGGAGATCGTCGAAACTGGTGAGGTGAAGACCATCAAGAAATTCCCTCATCAGTTGGCATACAACGTGATTCCTCAGATTGATGTGTTCCAGCCAAATGGCTATACCAAAGAAGAGATGAAGATGTATAACGAGACTCGCAAGATTATGCATACTGATGCCAAATGCTCGGCAATGTGTGTGCGTGTCAGTTCGTTACGTTCGCACTCTGAGTCTGTCTGGATTGAGACAGAGCGTCCTCTTTCTGTTGAGGAAGCACAGAAAGCCATTGCAGCCGCACCAGGTTGTACTTTAATTGACGATCCTGCTAATCTGAAGTATCCGATGCCTTTGGAAACAGCGGGAAAGGATGATGTCTTTGTGGGACGAGTTCGTAAGGATTTGTCTGACGAGAATGGCCTTACCTTCTGGCTTTCAGGCGATCAGATTCGTAAAGGCGCTGCTCTGAATGCCGTTCAGATTGGCGAGTATCTGGTCCAGAAAAAGGATCTTCCTTGCTTTAAATGATTTATGTGATTTCTTTACAGATATATTTTTTTAGTATAGTTTGCGAGGCTTCGAGATTATGTTTCGGAGTCTCGCTACTTTTTTAGGTACAGGGCTTCTTGTCTAAGTAAATTGAAGATTTGCTTAACAACGTCTTTTGTCCCCAATGAAAAATGATGAGTAACAATACTTGATATAAAAATTTTGCAATTGTCTTTCGAAAGAAGAATTGTCAATGAAACAATTCTTTTTTAGTGGTATTCTATTTTTTTATAGAAAAAGTATTGCTCTTTAAAACTTTTTTTGTATTTTTGCATCCGCTAATTAATATATTAATTCATCTAACTAATTTTAACTAACTTTACGACAAATGAAAAAACTATCATTAATGGTAGTGAGCGTGATGATGTCAATGTCATTGTATGCACAGGAAGATGTGACTCACTACATCCAGAATGCCGGATTCGATCAGGATCTGACCTGGCAAGCTGACGGCTCCAAGAAGGAGATTATTGACCAGTCAAAGACTTTGAGTGATCGCTCTATCGCAGCTATAGCTGCAGATAGCTCTGTTTATGCAATTGTCAATCCTTCGACACCGAAGAGTCGTGCTGATGGACGTACTTTAGAAGCTACCAATGGCTTTATTGGTCGTATTCAAGGTTGGGAAATCGAAACTAATCAGGATTTCCCCCAATGTGAATGGGTATATTTTGGATCGCTTCCCTATGCATTGGGTACCACAGCTATTCCTGTGGCCGATGATGGTACTACCTATATCACTGTGCCAGAGAAACCTGCAGATTTTTCTGGTAGCGATAATTTAGGTTTTGCCTATATGCGAGCTGGTTGGGGTGGTCGCGCCATTTACAAGCAGACCGTTAAGCTGCCTTGCGCCAAATATCGTCTGGAGTATTGGGCTGTTAATTTGAATCCCAGTGGAACTAAAGGTAAAAACCTTTCTAAGGTAACCTGCCGAAAGGACACTTGGAATGATGAAACAGGTTTCTCTGATACAGAATGGACGAAGCATGAGATCGTGTTTACTCCTACGGCAGAATTCAGTATGCAGTTCGGTTTTGAATCATCAGGTGGTTCTGGTAGCAATCCCTTCCTCTGTCTTGATGGAATCAAGCTTTATAAGATTGGTGAGGCCGATCGCGTAGAGTTGCTGTCAGCTGATATCAATGATTTGGCAGAAGAATGCCAGACGCTGGCAAGCACTGCAACGGGTGCTGGCTTTATTGGCCTGGCATCCTATCTGACGGACTATGTCATAGAGTTGGAAGATTTAATCTCTGATGATGCCGACGAGATGGAAGCTGCCCTGAAGGTGGCTAATGCTCGTATGGCAGAGATCCGTGCGGCTATCGACGAGATGAAGAAGGTTGACGCTGTTCTTACAAAAATGGACAACCTGCTCCAGACAACAAACTTTGCTGGTAAGGATGCCTTTGATGCTGCATACAAAGTGATCTTGGGTTACAAGGAGAATGAACCTGATGAGGGTGTTGATGTGGTTGCTTTAATCCTGGGTGCTGTCGAAGAGGCTAATGCTGCGATTTTAGCTTATTACCTGTCTCAAGAAGCTTCAGAGAACGCTCCCGCAGACTATACTATCTTTATTCAGCATCCTTGGTTTATCAATGCTGAGGCAGAGCCCGTTAAGGAAGATGATCAGTGGGTGTTCCCCTTGCAGTTTGATGAGGAAGGTACCGACCGTTATGTAGAGGGTAGTGCTTCAAGCCCCGATTTGAATTCAGAAGGTTGGGTCATTAATGGTATCTCTGGCGGTGACCAGCGTTTGAATTGGCAGCGTGGACGCAGCTGTTGGAATGCTTGGAATAATAACTTCACAGGTGTTATTTCTGTAGGTCAGAGCTTCACAGATCTGCCTAATGGCTATTATACTGTTTCTGCGGACCTAATCACACAGTCAGGATGTGTGACAGATCAGCATGTGTATGCTCAGAGTACAGCTGAGAAGAAGATTTCTACAGCCACTTTGACTGTTGAAGGCTGGGATGAGAGTGAGTGGGAAACTGTCAGTATGACTGCTGCCGACAAGGTTCTCGTCGTTGATGGAAAACTGACTATTGGCGCTGAGGGCACTGGCTCTGGCGATGGCGCTGCAGGTTGGTTCTGTGCAACTAATTTCAAACTTTACTATCTGGGCGCTGCTAGCGACGCTGATGTGCAGGCTGCTGTAAAGGCTGCATATGATGATAAGTTGAGGGAGGCTTCTGAATTCGCTCAGACAATGCACTTCGCTGCCGACAAGAAGGCTTTGAACGACTCTATCAACAAGTGCACAGCCATCAACAATCCTGCTACGGATTATATGCTTGAGAGCATCGAAATTCTGACTACTGCTATCGCTGCAGCCAAGACAAGTGAGGCCAAGTATGTGGAATACTTCTCCACTCAAGAGGCTCTTGATGAGAATCCTGAATTGGTTTCAGAGAAGACCATGCTTTGGGTGAAGGCTCTGTTGAATGGGGAAGAAATTGACGGACATGGGGCTTTCGGTGTCTCTGCTCCAATTGCGCAGTATGCTTATGACTATGTGATGGCATGGGTGGCTTCAGAAGATGCAACCTATACAGAGATGGATGCAACTGTGGATCTTCTGAAGAACTATGTCAACACCTATGCACCTGCTTATCGCAACGCTGATGTGGTGGCTACTGCTTCTATGGAGACTGGTAAGAAGATTCTGCAGGACATCATGGCTGAGCATCTGGCAGTTCTTACTTCAAAGATGCAGACCAAGACAATGGTTGATGCTATGGTGAAGCAGTTGAATGAAGCTGTGGCTATTGTTGAAAAGCAGAATATATTCGATGACGCAAATGCTACAGACTATACCGCTTATATTACGAATCCTAATGCTGAGGCTCTTGATGGATGGACTATCGTGTTGGGCAATGGTGATGGAAATGGACAGAAGAGCGGACAGTGGTACGATGGTTCTGCTACACGTTACTTCGACTCATATCACTCTCAGGATGTGAATAATGAGGAAACAGGCGAAATCACCCACATCGGTCTGATTGGTTTCAAAGCTTCGCAGTTGGTGAAGGATCTGCCCAATGGAACTTATAAGGTTGGTGTATATACCCGTACACCTGCTGAAGGTGCTTATGTCTTCGCAGGCGTTGCTGATACCACTTTCGTTGAGATTTCTCTGAGTTATTACAATGATGAGGAAACTGGTGAGCAGGCTATTGCAAGTGATAAATACGGTCCTATGTGGGAAGAGGCAAAGGAGGCTGTTGAGTCGGGTGATTACACCGATGAACAGTACAGCATCTATAATGCTAACAGTGGTCTGGGACGTGGCTGGAAACATCAGGTTATCGATAATGTTGTGGTGAATAACCATGAGATGTTCATCGGTACGATGTGTGGAACTGCTGATAGTCAGACTGCTAAGGTTTTTGCTGGTAACTGGTATTCTGTGGGTGGCTGGACGTTGACTCTTGTTGCTAAGGGTGACAATGCTGGATGGTCTGGTCCTGTAACAGGCGTTGAGACCGTGAAGACTGTGAATGCTGTTGCGAATGGCATCTACACCGTTACAGGTGTGAAGGTGAATAAGTTGCAGCGTGGCTTGAATATTATCGTAAACAATGGAAAGGCACAGAAAGTGCTTGTGAAATAAACATATCTAAGGCCCTGTGCTCTCAAACTGAGGGCGCAGGGCTTTACAACAAAAAACAAAGAATACAAACCTGGCAGTCCGTAAGGAAGGCCCACCAAAAGAGAAAATAACGAAAGCGCACCTTATTAATAAGCGCACGCGCGTGAAAGATGTGCTTCACTACATATAGATCGCAAACCGATAACAGTATATAAAACAATTAATAACTTAAAAATGTATGAATAACCGCGTTACTGATTTGGCTAAGAAGATGTGTGTAGCATTTTCTGTTGCCATGATTTGTGGGGGATTCACGGCATGTACGGATGACTACGACCTTGACGATGAAGGTAATTACCCTTCATGGTTGGGAGGTAGTATCTATGAAGCTCTACAGAATCCTGAATCCCTGCAAAAGTCTGACAAGGTCATCTTGACAGGTACGTTTAAAAACTATCTGCGCTTGATTGATGACTTAGGCTATGCCGAGACCTTGTCGAAGACAGGTTCAAAAACTGTGTTTGTGGCCAACGATGAGGCTTTCGAACGTTTTTATGCTGACAATCAATGGGGTGTCAAGTCGTATGACGACTTGACAGTAGCCATGAAGAAGCAGTTGCTTTATGCTTCTATGCTTGACAATGCTCTGCTGGTTGAGATGCTGTCGAACGTTTCGGGTACCACCGATGAACCCATTGTTCAGGGTATGGCCTTGAAGCACATCACCAGTGCTAATGTCATTGACACCATCACTCACATGAAGAGTGAGGCTGACATGCCCATCAACAATGACTACTGGAAGAAGTACTATACGAAGGGCATCCATTTGGTAATGGATAATACCCGTCCCATGATGGTACACTTCACAGAGGAGCAGATGACCACAAACGGAATCACCACTCGTGGAACCGATAGTGACTTTGAGGTTATTACTGGTACGGCTTATGATCCTACCGAGCATTCTGCTTACATCTATCGTAACAAGATTATTAGTGCCGACATTACCTGTAAGAATGGTTATATCCACCAGATGGAGGATCTGCTCGTTCCGCCGGGTAACATGGCTCAGGTGATTCGCAACAACAGTGAGTCATCATTGTTCAGCCGTATGCTTGACCGTTTCAGTGCTCCATACTATGATGCTGGAACAACAATGAACTATAATGACTATGCACAGGCCAACAATCTGCCTCTCATTGATAGTATCTTCCAAATGCGTTATATTAGTGGCTACTCTCAGGGCTCTACTCTGATGAGAGATCCTGATGGCGTAACACAGGAGAATGGCTTGACATTTGACCCAGGCTGGAATAACTATGATAATGGCTCAGGTGAGAATCCTATTTGTGATGTGGCTGCCATGTTTGTGCCCACAGACTCTGCTTTGGCTGAGTTCTTTATCAATGGTGAGGGTAAGTTCCTGATTGAGGAATTTGGTGTGAAGGAAGGTGGCGTCGTTAAGAACGATCGTGAACACTTGGCTCAGAACATCGATTCTATTCCTTTGCAAAATGTTCAGCAGTTGGTTGACAACCTGATGAAGCGTTCATTCGTTGGTACTGTACCTTCAAAGTTTGATCATGTAATGGACGAGGCTAATGACCCCATGGGCATTGCCTTGTCTGTGCTTGCTCGCAAGAACAATCAGTACAATGTGAAGATTGCCAACAATGGTGTTATCTATATGCTGAACAAGATGTTTGCTCCCCCGTCGTTGGTGGCTGTGTCAGCTCCTGTGACATTAAAGAGCAACATGCGTATTATGAATGTGGCTGTAAATGATGGAAAGAAGTCTAAGCCTCTGGATCTGAACTTGAACTATTATGCTTATCTGTTGGCAATGAGTGCCAACTATGCATTCTTTATTCCTACTGACGATGCATTCGAGCGCTTCTATATCGACCCATCATCTTTGGATGACGAAGTACCCCGTGCTCTGAAGTTCTATTATCAGAACAAGACACCGTTTGTATATTGCTCAGCTTGGAACTGTTTGAAGAATTCTGAGGGACAGTGGGAAATCGGCGACTCTATTGGTCGTGTTGCAGCTGCTAACTTCAAGTCGCAGTTCAAGGATATCTTGAATTACCACACTATTGTGTTGGGCGAAGGCGAGTCTTTAGGTTCAAATGGCAATAAGTATTATAAGACTAAGCACGGTGGTGAGATCCTGTTTGAGAATGGCGTTGTGAAGAGTGGCGCACAGATTGAGGGTAGTGTTCCTAATTCTAATGTCACTCAGGTCTATAACCAGAAGAATGGTAAGGCTTACGCTATCGACTATGTCATTCAGGCTCCTCAGCGTTCTGTCTTGGCTGTACTGCAGGAAGATACTGCTACGACAGCCCGCTTCTCTGAGTTCTTGGAACTGTGTACAGACCTCGATATGGATGAGCTGATGGTATTTGCCAGTGATCGTCTGGCAGAAAAGAACGACGTGACTAAGAAGTTCCGTTATGAGGCTTATCATGCCTTTGCCGCTAAGAACGGCTTGACCGACAATGTAAACTACTTCAACTCTTTCAACTATACGGTTTATGCTCCTGATAACACGGCTATGCAGAAGGCTTACGCTCTGGGTCTGCCCAAATGGAGTGATATTAAGGCCATCTATGATCCCGTAAAGGAACAGTTTGAGAAGGAAAAGTCTGAAAGAAATATTAGTCCTGAGATCCAAGCCTTGCGTGATAAAGCGCTGGCTATGGTTGAGACTATTAATGATTTTGTGCGTTATCATTTCCAGGATAACTCTGTTTATGCTGACAATGTCATAGATGAAGGTGTTTATGCTACGGCTTGCACCGACACACTGGGTATTCGTCAGAAGTTGACCGTTGGTGGTGGTAATGGCCAAATGACCGTAACCGACAGATCAGGTCAGACAGTGACCATTGATGCAACCAGCACTACGAATTATGTTAATGTAATGGCACGTGACTACGAGCTCAACAAGAAGTCAAAGATTATCAATAACTCTTCG
Source organism: uncultured Prevotellaceae bacterium (assembly GCA_902775605.1). Classification (GTDB taxonomy): domain Bacteria; phylum Bacteroidota; class Bacteroidia; order Bacteroidales; family Bacteroidaceae; genus Prevotella. Next base: position 58,281 of record CACYNE010000004.1, on the reverse strand, counting down.
TTTGCTGTGGTTCACCAGATTAGCACGCCCTTGTATCCTTATGCAAACGAATCTCGTCGCTTTGACAGTCGTTGGACAGGTGCTAATGCAAGAGCAAAGCTTGCTTCATATCGTAAGCTGTTCGAGAGTCGTTACTACAATCGTTATGATGGGACTTTGAAATATTAAAAACAGAAGAATTATGAAACTAAGAAATATTTTAATACTTGCATTTTTTAATATTTTCTTGTTCACATTAGGTGCACAAGCACAGCAAGTGCGTATTTCGGGTACTGTGAATGATGACATGGGCCCCGTCATGATGTGTAACGTATCGGAAATCGATAACAATAACCGTATCGTGTCTAATACTCAGACTGATTTTAACGGTAACTTCTCGATGACCATCAAAAATGCAAAGAATAAGCTGAAGATCTCGTATGTGGGCTATCGTCAGGTTGTCCTGCCTATTGGCACACGTACTAAGTTTAATGTCACCCTGAAGGATGATACAACAATCCCTGAGATTACCGTTACTAAGAAGAGAAAGTTCAACCAGGGTGGATTGTCTATTCCTGAGCGTGAGGTTTCTGTCGCAGCACAGACGTTCAACATGAGTGAGGTGGAAGGTCTGGCATTCACATCTGCTGATGAGGCTCTGCAGGGACAGATCGCTGGTCTGGATATTATCTCTAACTCTGGTAACCTGGGTTCTGGTACAACCATGCGTCTGCGTGGTGTTACCTCTATCAATGGTAACTCTAACCCTCTGATTGTTGTGGATGATAACATCTTTGATAATCCTGATGAAAACTTCGACTTCCAGAATGCCAATGAGGAGACCTATGCTTCTCTGTTGTCAGTTAACCCTTCAGATATCGAGGATATTCAGGTGTTGAAGGATGCTGCTGCAACAGCTATCTGGGGTTCACGTGGTGCTAACGGTGTTATCTCTATTCGTACCAAGCGTGGTGCTCGTGGTGATGTGAAGGTTGACTATTCACTTCGTGTGCAGGCCAGCTGGCAGCCTAAGGGCTATAATCTGCTGAATGGTGATGACTACACCATGATGATGAAGGAGATGTACTACAACCCCACCCAGAGTGCTAATGCCACTACGAACATTAATGAGATTAACTATAATCGTTCGTGGGCAGAGTTTGAAAACTGGAATAACAATACCGACTGGGTTGATGAAGTGACACAGACGGCTTGGAGCCAGTATCACTATGTGACCATCTCTGGTGGTGGTGAAAAGGCCAACTTCCGTGTGTCTGCAGGTTATGACCATCAGAACGGTACTATTATCAAGCAGAGCCTTGACCGTTTCACAACGAAGCTGGCTCTGGACTATTTTGTGAGTGATCGTATTAAGTTCAGTACGACCTTCCCTCTTACCTATACATCTAACAATCGTAACTATGATGATAATATTTTGGGACGTGCCCAGCAGATGGCACCAAACATGAGTGTTTATCGTCAGAATGCCGATGGTAGTGATACAGATGAATACTATTCTATGTTGCCCCTTGGTGCAAACGATGCCGCAGGTTCTTCTGTAGCAAACACGTCTTCACACCAGTTGGAAAACATCCGTAACTTGGGCAACCCTGTGGCTATTGCCAATCTGGCATGGCGTAAGGAGAAGACTTATCGTATCTCGCCTGAGTTCAAGCTCGACTATGAGTTGATGGGTAAGGATGATGAGCATACTCGACTGAAATATACTGGTCTGGTTTATCTTGATATCTTCTCAAAGAGTGAGCCTAAGTTCTGGCCTGGTTCTCTGGAAACTAAGGGTTGGACAGACGGAAACTATAACCGTAACCAGGTGTATGACTACAATTCTCAGGCAGTGACTACCCGTCACACCTTGACTTTCACTCCTCATTTCAAGAACCAGGACTTCTACGCTACCATGTTGGGCCGCTGGGAAATGACAATTGGTAACGACAACAGCCAGACTGTGGTTAACAGAAATACACCAAATGGTGTGACTTCACCTACTGTTGACGTGAACATTGAGAGCATGAGCTCAGGTAACGGTCAGTGGCGTTCTATGTCAATGATCTATACTGGTCACTTGTCTTATAAGGAGAGATATGTGGTTGACTTCTCACTTCGTGCCGATGGTACTACCAAGTTTGGTGACGACAAGAAGTGGGGTTGGTTCCCTGGCCTCTCTGCTCGATGGAACATCAGTGACGAGAAATTCATGCAGTGGTCTAAGAGTTGGCTCAGCATGTTGTCATTCCGTCCCTCTTGGGGTATTGTGGGTCGCCCCCCTGGATCAGAATATGTCCAGTACGCCAAGTATAATACCTCTGGTGTGTATGGTGGATTGAGCAATACACACAGTGTGACCTATCTGGAAGGCCTTCAGTTGAACAACCTGAAGTGGGAGCGAACCTCTCAATATAATATTGGTGGTAACTTTGGCTTCCTGAAAGATCGCATTACTGGTGACTTCAACTACTATTTCAAGCGTACCAACGACCTGCTGATGGGTGGTGTACGTATTCCTTCTACCTCAGGTTTCTCAAGCTTGGCATGGGCTAATGTAGGTGAGATGACCAATAAGGGTTGGGAGTTGAATATCTCTGCTAACCAGTTCGTTAAGATTGGTAAGTTCTCATTGTCGGCTAACTTCAATATCTCACAGAACTTCAATGAGATTGTTGATATGGACGAGAGTGTGTTAGAGAGCATCAACTCTGAATGGAACTTTGATAGCCGTGGTCAGTACATGAACCGTATTCAGAAGGGCAATCCTCTGGGTTCTATCTATGGTCTGCGCTATAAGGGCGTTTATCAGTACACCTATGAGTATCTGACAAACCTGAAGGCCAGCAATGGATGGTCGGATGTGGAATTCCGCGATTATATTAATAATGAATTCTTGGCATCTGGCAAGACAGCTCCTATTGCGATCGACAGCGATGGTAAGGTGATGATGGATGCAAAGGGTAATCCTATCCGTCAGGTCTATAACTTCAGTGAAGGAACATCTACTTATAAGTTCCAGGGTGGTGATGCTATCTATGAGGATATCAACCACGATGGTCAGATTAACTCACTTGATATCGTATATCTCGGTAATTCTAACCCCCGTTTCAATGGTGGTTTCGGCTTCAATATCCAGTATGATAACTGGACTCTGAAGACCAGTTTCAACTATCGTGAGGGATGTAAGGTTGTTAACAAAGCTAAGATGAATCTGGAGCAGATGTTCAATGCAAACAATCAAAGCTCTGCAGTGAACTGGCGTTGGCGCAAGAATGGTGATGTCACCATTATTCCTCGCGCTATGTACAATACTGGTTACAACTTCTTGGGTAGTGATCGTTATGTGGAGGATGCTTCATTTGTTCGTATGAGCTATGTGCAGTTGTCTTACAACTTTAAGCAGAAGACTCTGAAAGCACTTGGCCTGCGTCGTCTGAATATGAGTCTCTCTGGTCAGAACCTGCTGTGCTGGAGCAAGTATAGCGGAACTGATCCTGAGCACTCTCCTGGCTCTTGGGGTATTGCCTACGATAACTCGCAGACACCAAGAAGTAAGTCAGTGACTCTGAATATCCAAGTAGGATTCTAAGACCTTGAACGTTGAACAAAGAATATTGAACATTATGATGACAAATAATATAAAGAAAATCATTGTTGGAGGTCTGGCTTTCTGTGGTGTTGCAGTTGGTCTCTCCAGTTGCACGGACTTTCTGACTATTTATCCCACCGACCGTATTGTTGGTGAGAACTTCTGGAAGACAAAGGCAGATGTTGACCAGATGGTTGATGGTTGTTATCTGAGCATGTTGAGTAGTGATATTCAGACCCGTGCCATCATTTGGGGCGCCTATCGCTCTGATGAGTTGGTGAAATTGTCTGACTACAATAACACGACGCTCGATAATATCGGTGCTTTGAACTTGTTACCTACCATGGGTTATTGCTCTTGGGAAAGTTTCTATAAGGTAATTAATAACTGTAATATCGTGTTGAACCATGCACCTGAGGTGATGGATATTGATCCAGAATTCACTGAGGGTGACTATCAGGTGGCCCGTGCACAGATGCTGGCTTTGCGCTCTTTGTGCTACTTCTATCTGGTAAGAGCATTCCGTGATGTACCTTATGTGAGTCACTCTGTCGAGGATGATACTCAAGTAGAATCTCTGCCTCAGAGCAGTCCTGCTGTGGTTTTGCAGCATTGTTTGGATGACCTTCAGGAGGCTCGCAAGTATATCATGAAGTCTGGTGGCTATGGTGTAAGTGATTGGCGTAACTGGGGTTACATCACTACTGATGCTGTAGATGCTATTATGGCAGATATTTATTTGTGGCGTGCTTCGATGACTCATGATGCAGAAGATTATCAGAAGGTCATTGATTGCGTAGATCGTGTTGTTGCTGCTAAGGATGCTTACTATAAGAAGTATAATACTGATAAAGTAGGTTCTGGCGAGGAAGATCCGTATCATTTGTACACTGCTGTTGAATCAATTTTGGATGTGTTCCACTATAGTTACGGAAACTCTCGTGAGAGTATCTTGGAGTGGCAGTACAATGGTAGAAACAATGCCAATAGTGCTCTTGAGACACATTATTACAAGCAGAACAATAATGCTACAAATGGCACGCTGATGGCTTCTAAGATTTTTAATTCAATTGAGGCTACTGCCAATAAGCAGCAGGGCCAAAAGGCTTTCTACACTAAGAACGACTATCGCTTCTGGAATTTTGTCTATGATGCAGACAACGCTGAGGCAGAACAGTTGCCTATTCGTAAGATGGTTTTTGCTGAGAGTTCTGCAAATGTGTTGGCACCCACAGCAACTGCAGGTTTGTCAAAGACTAGCTCAAGAAACTTTGATAACTTCCGCCAGAACTGGATTGTTTATCGCATCACAGACCTGATGCTCATGAAGGCTGAGGCTTTGGTGGCAATGTCAACTGATGCAGATACCGAGAACCTGACTAAGGCATTTAATCTGGTTCAGGTGGTTAACAAGCGTTCAATGCTGAAAACTGCAAAGGATACGTTGATGGTTACCGACTATCCAACAAAGAATGATATGGAGTTGCTCGTCCTGGCAGAGCGCGAACGCGAACTCTGCTTCGAAGGCAAGCGCTGGTGGGATCTGCTTCGTTATTGCTATCGTGGCATGGATGGCGTGGATATCACCCAGACTCTGAAAGCTCCCCCTGCAGCACCTACCCTGCGCAAAACTATGACAGACTTTATTACTCGCAAGTATAAGTCTGGCGAAGGTGATGCAGTTTCTTACAAGATGGATTCTGAGCCCTATCTGTATTGGCCTATTTACGAAAGTGAGTTGAAGGTCAACAATCAGTTGGTACAGAACCCTGTATGGATTCAGGAGAAATCTACGTCAAAGAACTAAAAGATTAAAATTTAAGAAAGATTACAATTATGAGACGAATTAGTATTTTTATATTTTTATTCCTTAATATTTTAATCTTCAATTCCTGTAAAGAGGATATTGACGAGTCAAACCTCTATACCTTTACTGGTGAGACCATCGAAGATTATCTGGAGAATCGTAGCGAGCAGTATGGTAATTTCAACTATATCCTGAAGAGAATTGGTTACGACAAGATTCTTGCAGCATATGGTACCTATACCTGCTTTGCACCTGACAATGAGGCCGTCATGTCATATGTTGACAGTCTTTATAATGACATGACCAACAAGGATCTGCCCCACAATGGTATGACAGGTCCTGGTCTGGAAGGACTGACAGACTCTCTGTGTCAGGATATTGCTTTGTTTCATTTGCTGGGCACAGAGGTGATGAGCGTCTATATGGGTAATGGTATGACCGTTAAGACCATGCTGGGACGTGAAATTACAACCTCGTTCGACTCCATCTCAAAGAGTGTTGCCATCAACCGTGATGCAAAGATTCTGAAGGATGGTATTGACAAGGACCTGGAGAATGGTGTGCTGCACGAGATCAGTCATGTGATTACCCGTTCAAACCAGTTGATTGCTGGTGAGATGGAAGCTCATCCTGACATCTATCGTATATTCTCAGATGCTCTTAAAGCTACGGGTCTGGCAGATACGCTTACAGAAACAACCCATAGCTTTGGTGTTATTGAAAAGTCTTATGGCTTCTATGTTCCTGAGAAGTGTGAGGTTGGTTACACCATCTTCGCCGAGACTGACGATGTCCTGAAGGAAAAGGGTATTGTTGACGTTGAGACGATGGCAGCCTATGCAGACTCTGTCTATGGCAACTGCCAGGAATGGTATGACTATGTACGCAACAACAATATCACGATTAGTCGTGGTACTGACTACAAGAATCCTTGGAATGTGTTGAGTATGTTCTTGCGCTATCACGTGCTGAAGTATAAGATTCCTTATGACAAGCTGACAAACCATCACAACGAAGTTTCTAAGGTAACGCTTGTTGAGTACTATGAGACGATGCTGCCTTATACCTTGGTGAAAGTGACGAAGAATGGTTCTAAGCTGATGCTGAACCGTTGGGAGGCTAATACCTCACTGACAAACCAGGTGGCTGAGCTTGGTACTAAGGATATGCATACTGTGTTGTTCGAAGGTGTTGAGTTGGCTGGTCAGAAGAGTCAGATTGCTCCTACTAATGGATACATCCATCCGATTAAGAGCATGTTGGTTTACAACAAGGATGTGCCCCGTGGTGCCTTAAACGAACGTATGCGTTTCGATGATACCGTGCTGTTCGGAGAGATGATGTCAAACTCGTTCCGTCGTATTACCGATGCTGAGGTAAAGGCATTGAATGGTGGTAAAGAGGGTAGTTTCTCTGCTGCACAGCTCTCGGGTAATTATATCTGTATTCCTCCCGGTTTCTTCCAGAACCTGAAGGTTTACAATGGTGCTTCTACCTTGGTGCTGTATCTGCCCGGACAGAGTAGTGGTTGGAGTAACTATCAGGGTGACGAATTGATGGGTGAGGGTAACTACGACTTCGCTATGCGTCTGCCGCCAGTACCCGATGGCACATACGAACTGCGCATGGGATATACTGCCGAGGCAAAGCGTGGTATGGTGCAGATCTATATGGGCACCTCGTCAGACTTAAGCTCAATGAAGGCAGTTGATATTCCTTTGGACATGCGTATTATCTCTGCTAACAATGCCAATGGTAATCCTGATGTTTATACCGGCTGGTGTAACTGGACTCTGCTTGATGACAAGGGCGTTGAGAGTGATGCCAACATGCGTAACCTTGGTTATATGCGTGGTCCTCTCTATTACACTGTAGGTGTCAACTCAGGTAACTATGCTCGTAACAATCCTAAGGATTTGCGCCGCATTATCTATAAGGGTAAGCTTGATCAGGGCGAGCATTGGTTGCGCTTCAAGAGCGTATTGGATGACAATAGTGCTCAGTTCCACTTGGACTACATTGAGTTGTGCCCAGAGAATGTGTATAATAGTACGACCTACGTAGAAGATATGTACTAAATCGTTAACAGATAACAGAATATAATTATGATAAGTTTCAATATTAAACATCTTGGTTGGAAAGGGATGGCTTGCAGCGCACTTGTGGCTGCAGCCACTCTGACGGCCTGCTCCGATTGGGACGACCACTTTGATGCCAACTCTTCGGTGTTGGACTCACAGCGTTCTACCTTGTGGCAGCAAATTGAGAAGGCAGATAATCTTAAGGAGTTTGCCTCACTGCTGAAGAAGACTGGCTTCGACGAGAATTTGTCAGCTTCGCAGACCTATACCGTCTGGGCTCCTGTTGACGGTACTTTTGATTATGATGTCCTGGCTAATTATAGTAGTGAACGCGTCCTCAAAGAGTTTGTTGAGAACCACATTGCTCGTAACAACTATCCTGTTTCTGGTCAGGTAGATCAGCGAATTTATATGCTGAATGAGAAGAAGATGTCATTCAATGGTTCTTCTGATTATAATATTCAGGGTGTCAAGCTGATTACTCCTAATATGAGTAGTTGTATGAATGGTACACTTCATACCATCAACGGTAAGGTGCCTTTCTTGTCGAGCATCTATGAGTCGCTTAGTAACTTTGACTATCCCATCGACTCAATCAGTGCTTATATCAAGAGCTATGATGAGAAGAAGATTGATGAGAGCAAAAGTAAGAAAGGCCCTGTACTCAATGGTGAACAGACCTATTTGGATACGGTTTACTATGAGCACAACGAACTGTTCACTTTCTATGATGCTTATATCAACGAAGAGGACAGTAGCTATACCATGATTGCTCCTACCAATAAGGCTTGGGAAAAGGCAATGACAACCGTTCGCTCGTATTTCAACTACCGACCAGAGTTTGAGTTCATGGAGGATCCCGTGGATAAGGTCGTTCAGAAGGTGAAACTTGAAGACGCTGATGCAATGAGAGACTCTGTCGCTAAGGTTGCTTTATATGCAGGATTGATTTTCAACAACAATATATATGATAATAAGAAGTTGAAGACCCTGCAAACAGGAGCCACATTGCATGCAGACTCTTTGATAACAACCACAGAGACAAAGATGTACTCAGAGGATGCTGAAAATCTGTTCGCTCATGCCACACGTGTTGAAAAGAGTAATGGTGCCCTTTGGGTGACAGATGACAGCCTGTATATGCGTACATGGACACTGTGGAATCCAGAGATTCGCATCGAGGCCGAGTATTCAAACTATTGGGCTGGTACTTCTAATGTCAGTAACAACCAGCCTGAGGCAAAGGCTGTTAACAAGCCCAACGAGGAAGTATTAGGAAAGATTTCAAATGGCTCTTATCTGGAGGTAGCACCAAAGAGTATGGCTGTGAACCCAGAGATGTATTTCTATCTTCCTAACGTTCGTTCAACGGAGTACAGTGTTTATGTAGTGTTCGTTCCTGCTAATATCAATAGTAAGTATTATTCTGATCCTCTGAAGAAGAATCATCTGGAGGTGATAATTGGCTATGCTGATGATAAAGGAAAGAATGCCGAGGTTACCTTCAAGGATATCGAGCCAGAGGTTGACTCTCTGTTGACTGTCGAGGGTATGACAGCCAAGATTGATACAACTTATATTGGTGACATTACCTTCCCAACGTCGTATGTGGGCATGTATGGCTCATCTCAGACATACGCCCCCTATATGCGTATCAGAAGTCGTGTGAGCAGTAAGCAGGCAGCGACTTATGACCGTACCATGCGTATTGACTGCATTATCCTTCGTCCGAAGAATCTTGATGACTACATCAAGGCTCATCCCGATTATAAATACGACAGACACCTCTATTGATATATAAACAGAATGAGTTATGAAACAATTTAATATTATAATACTTTCTCTTTTTAGTGCTCTTGTTGCCACGCCTGTCTTTGCGCAGGATGACGACACTACAGGTGAAGAGATCAAGGTGGTGAAAAAGGAAAAGAAAGTTGCTTTGCCTTCTTATCCCACCAAGCAAGTCCAGGGTATCTGTGTGGACGCCGCAACAAAGACACCTTTGGCAGGTATCATGGTGCAAGCTCTTGGTAATGAAAACTATACGGCAATGACCGATGATGATGGTACTTTCGTTATCAAGGTTCCCACATTCACTACGGCTCTTTATGTTCACACTCCTCAGTATCTGAGTCAGCAGGTGGCTATTGATGCTGAAGGCAAGGAACTCCGTATTGAGATGCTGGCAGATAAGTTCCGTCCGATGTATAGCACTTCGACGAACATTACAGCCTCAAATACTCAGAGCATCACTACCACCACATCTCAGACCATTGATTCCGATATCGAAGACCTGATGGGTGCAGATGTTCATGCCATCACACGTTCTGGTGGTCCTGGCTATGGTGCTGCTATGTTTATTCGTGGCTTGAACTCGCTGACAGCCAATGCTCAGCCACTAATTGTTATTGATGGTGTGGTACAGGATATGCAGCAGACTCGCACGTCGATGCATGATGGTGATTATACCAACCTGTTGCTGAACATCAATCCTGAGGATATTGAAAATGTGACAATCCTGAAGAATGCTACAGCACTCTATGGTGCCAAGGGTGGTAATGGTGTTATTCTGATTGAAACCAAGCGTGGTCACTCTATGGCAACACGTATTGATGCCAATATCGGTGTGGGTGTTTCTTTGCAGCCCCGTCTGCCAAAGGTGATGAATGCAACAGACTATCGTATCTATGCTTCTGAGATGTTGGGTACCTATCCTACTATCTCTCAGTATAGAGAAGCCAACACATTCAAATTCCTGGTTGACGATCCCTCGAAGTATTACTATGCCATGTATCACAATGATACAGACTGGACCAAGGAAGTGTATCGTACTGCCATGACCCAGAACTATAACATTAATGTGCAGGGTGGTGATGCTATTGGTATGTATAACCTTTCTTTGGGTTATACCGACGGACAGAGCACAGCCAAGGAGAATGGCTTCAATCGTCTGAATGTGCGCTTCAATACCGACATCAACATCATTAATCATTTGTCAACGCGTTTTGATATGTCGTACACAAAGGTTAATCGTGATGTGTTTGATAATGGCGCTCCTGAGGACTTTACCTCTAGTCCTGTAACATCTCCTACGTTCTTGGCTTTGATTAAGTCACCCTTCTTGAGTCCTTATACATATAATAATGTCATTCGTCAGTTCTCTTCAACCCTTTCTGAGGCTGATGATTTCTTGAGTGTGCTTGATCAGGACCTGAGTCTGGGTAACCCCACTGCATTGTTAGAGAATGGTAGTGGCATCAATAAGAACCGCATGGAGTCAACCCACTTCAATGCTATTATTGCTCCTCGTTACGAGATTAACAAGAATCTGACTCTTACCGAGACTTTCAGTTATACACTTGACCGTAACTCACAGCGTTACTATCGTCCGAAGGGCGGTATGCCTACATTCCTGATTAACGGAATAGGTCGTGTTCAGACCAAGTCTATGTCTATGGCTTCAAAAGAGACCAGTATCAGCAGTGATACCCGTCTTCAGTTTGAGAAGCAGTTTGGAGCACACTATCTTAATGCTTTTGCTGGCGTGCGTTTGCTGTCGTTTGCTTTCGATGACAACCAGCCTGAGGGACAGTATGAGAGTGCAGGTAACGACCAGACACCAAACATCAGTACCAATATGGAATTCTATGAGGCCGATGGTGCCAACGATGAATGGCGCAGTTTGACTTATTATGCCAATGTTGACTATAACTATCGCAATCGTTATTTTGTTCAGGCTTCACTTGCTATGGACGGCAGCAGCCGCTTTGGTAAGAAAGCCGATGGTATCAAGATTGGTGGCGTTAAGTGGGGCGTATTCCCCAGCGTTCAGTTGGGTTGGGCCCTTTCCAACGAATCTTGGTTCCCCAAGACCAAGCTCGTTAACTATGTTTTATTGCGTGCCGGTTGGGATTTGAGTGGTAATGATGATATTGACAACTATGCTGCTCGCACATCATTCACCGTTAGTAAGTATCTGTGGAAGTCAACAGCTGCCCAGCTTACTAATATTGGTAACGAAGAAATCTCATGGGAACAGACTCGCAAACTGAATGCAGGTTTCAAGGCCTATTTCCTAAACAACCGTTTGGGTATTGACTTCGACTATTATCAGCATCGTACCGATAACCTATTGACGTTGAAGCAATTCGAGAATCCTATTGCTGGTATCACCCACTATTGGAGCAATGGCGGTTCGCTCACCAATACAGGTTTTGAACTCGCTCTCACTGGCAAGCCCGTTGTAGCCAAGAACCTGCAGGTGGAGCTGGGTGCTTCTTTGGGACACTATGTCAACAAGATCAAGTCACTGCCCAATGATAATATGCTTTATGTGGATGGCGCACAGACCGCTCAGGGTTACACCTCTTCTGTCTATGGCACCGACAATATTGCCACTATCGTAGATCAGCCTCTCGGTGTGTTCTATGGCTATCGCACAAATGGTGTGTTCAGCACAGATGCTGCAGCCCGTGTTGGAAAGGTTACAGCCGAGAATCCAGAAGGCTACCTCTTCTTGAAGGATGCAACAGGTGCTAATCAGTATTTCAAGGCTGGTGATGTGTATTTCCAGGACTTGAATGGAGACGGTGAGATTTCAGAAGCTGATAAGACCATTATCGGTGATCCTAACCCCGATATCTATGGTAACATCTTTGCCAATGTCAACTGGAAGAACTTCACTCTCTATCTGGGCCTCAACTACTCAGTAGGTAATGATGTGTTCAACTATGAGCGCAGCATCCTTGAGGGGGGCAATAACTTCTATAACCAGTCAACGGCAATGACCAACCGTTGGCGTGGTGAGGGTCAAGTTACTGACGTTCCTCGTATCAGTTATGGTGATCCTATGGGCAACAGTCGTTTCAGCGATCGTTGGATTGAGGACGGTTCTTACATCCGTTTGAAGACCCTCCGTCTGAGTTATAAGGTTCCCGTTGCTTCAGACTGGCTGCAGGGCCTCTCTGTATGGGCAGAGGCTAACAACCTTATCACTCTGACCCGCTATCTGGGTAGTGATCCAGAGTTCTCGGCAAGCAATTCTGTGCTTTATCAGGGTATTGATGCCGGTAATGTGGCCATGGGACGTGCCTTTACTCTCGGATTGAAGATTAACCTGTAATATTGAAAGATTAAAGAAAAAAAGACTAAAGTTATGAGACGTTTAAGTATTTTCATATTTTCATTATTTAATATTTTGATTTTCACAGGTTGTGAGGATTTCTTTGAGACCGAGTCTGACCGTCAGATCTTTGATCCGGCCCTCAACGAGAAGACCGACTCCATGTTCTATACCCTTGGTATCATGAAGGGTCTCCAGCAGGTGGCCGATCAGTATGTGCTGGCTGGCGAGATGCGTGGTGATCTTGTTGCAACCAATATGTACACAGAGACCGACTTGCGTGAGTTGGCAGATTTCTCGGCCGATGCCACAAACAAGTTTAATCAGGCCTACCTGTATTACAACATCATCAACAACTGCAATTACTACATTGCACAGCGTGACACCTTGATCCTCACAGGTAGCCGTAAGGTGGCCATCCCTGAGTATGTTGAGGCTCTGGCCGTACGTGCCTGGACCTATATGCAGTTGGCCAAGACCTATGGTGAGGTACCTTTCTATACCGATCCTATCGTCAGCATCGAAGATGCCAATCGCACGCTGCCCACCAAGGATCTCCAGGGCATCTGTGATGCGTTGGCTCCTGAGTTGATGCAGTATAGCGGAACTGTTGTTCCCAACTATGGCAATATTGATGCAGGTGTGCTGAATGGTTCAAGTGGTTCTGAGGCCAAGACAATTCAGTCTTCCAAGATTATGCTTCCTGTGGATGCTGTTCTTGGTGACCTGTTCCTTGAGACTCATGATTATGAGAAGGCTGCTCAGTATTATTTCAACTACATCAAGAAAAATCGTCTGGTTGCAGTTCAAGCATACATCGAACCTAGGAACTTCTCACAGTTGCTTTTGGAGAAATTGCCTAATGACTATACCATTACAACGAGTGATGAAGAATGTTTCTCATGGAGTTCTATCTTCAACATTTCCAGTCCTCAGGATGTTGTGACCTTTATCCCCTTGGCACCCAACAAGCTCCGTGGTGTAACTACTGAGTTGCCTAACTATTTCGGTTTTGACTTCTACAGCACCACCTCTGGTACATCTTCTAACGAACGTTATCTGGTGGAGCGTCAGATTGATGCCTCTCAGGCTTATATCGACCTGAGCAATAAGCAGGAATGGTATTATGAACCAAAATCTTCAGCATCAAGTGGTACCACAATTGTGAAGACTGCCGATCTGGGTGATTTGCGTCGTTTGGTGACGATGAAACAGGTTAGTAAGGCTGATTCAACGTTCTCTGTTATGACCAAGTTCATCAGTGCCAATGTGCCCATCTATCGTACGGCAACCATCTATCTCCGTTTGGCAGAGGCTATGAACCGTATGGGTCAGCCCGAGGCAGCTTTCGCTATTCTGAAGGATGGTATCAACTCAACATCATCATACGATTATTTCCACCCCGTGGACAGCACACCAGGTAGTCGTATCAGTACGCTTGAGTTCCTCATGACGAAGGTTCCTTTCCTGTCAAAGGAGAATAGTGAGATTTTCGATGCCAACTGGGGCATCCACTCTCGTGGTACCAACTATACCATGGGTGCATTCTCGCCCTATCAGTTGGATACACTCGTAACTCTGAAGTTGGATGAACTGAAGACACTCGGCATTACGCCTACAGGTACGCTCAACGATACCATCAATGTCGTAGAGGATCTGATCTGCGACGAGATGGCTCTTGAGTTGGCCTTCGAGGGCAATCGCTTTGGCGATTTGACCCGAATAGCTCGTCACAAGAATAATGCAGCTCTTTATGGTTCAACCTTTGGTTCTCAGTGGCTTGCTCGCAAGTTGAAGTACAAGAACCCAAGCAAGGACTTGACCGACGAGAGGAATTGGTATTTGCCTTTGAAATAATATAGGATAAAATGAATATCAAGAAGTATATTCTTAGCTTAGTGGCACTGATTTCCATCAGTGCCACTTATGGTCAGACAGGTAAGGAATGGGACGACCCCAAGATTACCAGTGTGAATCGCGAAGTGTCACACACCGTGGCTCTGCCCATGGCCAGTGAGTCGGATGTCGTTAAGAACGATCCCAAGTTGTCACCATTCTATCAGTCGCTTGATGGTGTGTGGAAATTCAATTGGGTCAACAACCCCACAAAGGCATCGGCCTCTATGTGTGCCACCGATTATGACGATGCTGCTTGGACAGATATCGATGTTCCCTCTAGTTGGCAGGTATGGGGTTTGCGCCATAAGAAGGCGTGGGACAAACCGCTTTATTGCAATGTTCAGTATCCCTTTTCGTTCAATGAATCGACCTATAGCGTGATGGCCAGCCGTCCAGATTGGTTTATGTATAACAGCAGTATGCCCAACCCCGTAGGCACTTATCGTCGTCATTTCAATGTGTCGGCCGATATGCTGGCCAACCACAACGTCTATGTGCGTTTCAATGGTGTGGGTCATGGCTTCTATCTGTGGATCAATGGTCAACGTATAGGCTATAGCGAAGACTCGTATGTGCCTGCCGAGTTTGACATTACCAACTATCTGACAGAGGGCGACAATGTGATGGCCTTGCAGGTTTATCGTTTCACCAGTGGCTCGTTCCTGGAGTGTCAGGACTACTGGCGCCTCACGGGTATTCAGCGCCACTGCTTCCTGTGGGCAGCCCCCAAGGCTCAGATTCGCGACTATTTCTTTACCACCGATCTCGACAATCAGTATGTCAATGCCACCGCCAATGTGCAGGTTGCTGTTGAGGGAGAGACCACTGAGGGCATGACCATTGAGGCCAAGATCCTTGATGGCGCCACCGTCATTGCCTCTCAAACCTCAAACCTCAATCCCCCGATTTCAAACCTTACAATGAACGTCGCTGCTCCCCGTCTGTGGAGTGCCGAGACTCCCAACCTCTATGACCTTGTGCTGACGCTGAAGGATGCTCAGGGCCAGGTGAAGGATATCCGTGGTGGCAAGGTGGGCTTCCGTGAAGTGGGCATCCGCAACGATGGTGCCCTGATTATCAATGGCAAGCGCATGGTGTTCCACGGCGTGAATCGTCACGACTTCTCGCCTGTGAACGGACGTGCCATCACCGATGCTGAGATAGAAGAAGATATCAAGACCATGAAGCGACTGAACATCAATGCTGTTCGTACCAGTCACTATCCCAATGATCCTATCTTCTACGATCTCTGCGACAAGTACGGACTCTATGTCTTGGCTGAGGCCGATGTGGAGTGTCATGCTTATCAGAAATTGTCTTCTGTCGCACTTTTCCGTCCTGCTATGGTGGAGCGTTCAGAGAATCATGTCCGCTGGATGCGCAATCATCCCTGTATCTTTATGTGGTCGTTTGGCAACGAGAGTGGGGGAGGCGAGAACTTCAAATATGTGGCTCAGGCCATCAAGGCGCTCGACAAGACCCGCCTGACCCACTATGAGGGCAACAGCGACTATGCCGATGTGTCATCAACCATGTATGGCAGTTGGGATTATATCAATATGGTGGGCTCTCAGCGTCAGGGCAAGACAGGTCAGCGACCTCATATCCAGTGCGAGAACTCACACTCTATGGGCAACTCGATGGGCAATGTGCGTGACATGTTCGACCTCTACGAGAAATATACCTGCCTCACGGGCGAGTTTATTTGGGACTTCAAGGACCAGGGCCTGCTCACCCAGACCTCTGCCGGACAGCAGTTCTGGGCCTATGGTGGCGACTTTGGTGATAATCCTAATGACGGCAATTTCTGCATCAATGGCTTGGTTCGTCCCGACTGGAGCCTGACGGCCAAGTCGTATAACACCAAGAAGATCTACCAGCCTCTTGAGTTCAAGGCCATCAAGGGCAAGACCAACCAGTTCCGCTATAAGAATAAGATGGCCTTCTTGCCCAGCACCACCTATGATGTGCGTTATATGGTGGAGGACGAGGAAGGACACGTTCTGGCCAGTGGTACGCTCGATCAGAATGTGGCTGCCAACGATAGCGTTGCGGTGACCATCGACCTCTCGTCGCTGTCGTCGCTCGATGCCACTCAGGAGGCCTTCATCCATTTCGTTGCCACCCAAAAGGAGAACACCCTTTGGGCTGATGCCGGCTATGTGGTGGCAGAGGAAAAGCTCCCTGTTCAGACGGCCACCAAGCCCATGTTCGACCTTTCGTCACTCGCCGGCATCGAGGCGCTGACAGTTGCAGACAATTCTACCACGGTCACCGTTTCCAATGCCCAGTTCAAGGCCGTGTTCAACAAGTCGCAGGGTACGCTTTCAAGCTATACTTACAATAATGTGCAGTTGGTCAGCAAGCCTCTACAGCTGAACGTGTTCCGTCTGCCCACCGATAATGACGGCCGCCAGAGTGGCAGTTGGGACAATATGGGCCTGCGCAAACTCACCGTCAAGGGAACGGGTACTGATGTCCAGACGGCCGATGACCAGAAGACCGTCAACATCACCATGAACAGCACCCACACGGGAAAGAATGGCGTATCATTTGCTGTCACCCACCAGTTCATTGTGTGTGCCGATGGTATGGTGATGGTCAATTCCATGGTGCGTCCTTCTGCCGAGGGCGCCATCATCCCCAAGATTGGCTTCCGTCTGGAGATGCCTGCTGGCATGGAAAATCTCTCGTGGTTCGGCCGTGGTCCTTGGGACAGCTATCGCGATCGCAAGGAAGCCTGTCTGCCCGCCATCTATCAGAGCACGGTGACCGACCAGCGCGAGGACTATATCCTGCCACAGGAGCATGGCACTAAGCAGGAGGTTCGCTGGATGTCGCTTGCCAACGATGAAGGTACAGGTATGCTGTTTGTTGCTCCCGACCAGATGGCAGCTTCGGCTGTTCATTTCCGTGCTGAGGACAACTATACCGATCGCAACAACCGACAGAAGCATACCTATCAATTCAAGACCTGCGCCACCAGCGTTGTCTCTCTTGATGCCGCTACACGTGGTTTGGGTAATGCCTCTTGTGGTCCTGAGGTGATGGATAAGTACGAACTTCACATGTCCAACACATCGTTCCGCTTCTTCATGATTCCGCTTGCTGCAGGCATGAAGGCTGCGGAGAAGGCTCGTATCTCTATGCCTGTCTGCGAGTTCGTGAAGTGTGAGCGTCAGACCAATGGTCGCATCAAGATGACCACCGCTACGAAGAATGCCACGATTTATTACAGCATCGATGGCGGGGAGTATCAAAAGTACACGACTCTCCTCAACCATAATGATGCCTGCACTATCAAGGCTTATTGTGTGGCCGATGGTCTCTTGGCAAGTCCTGTGCTGACCTACGATTTCGACCTCTTTATCAATAAGACTGGTTGGAAACTCGTTAGTGCCGACAGTCAGCATAGTGGCAACGAAGCTAAACTGGCCTTCGATGGCAAGAACAACACGTTCTGGCACACCGAATACCAGGGCAGTGAGCCCCAGTGTCCTCACACCCTGATTATCGATATGGTCAATCAGTATAAGGTGACTGCCTTTACCTATCTGGCTCGTCAGGACGGTTCGCAAAATGGCATGGTGAAGGGTTATGAGGTCTATTTGAGTCTTGATGGCAAGACCTGGGGCACTGCCGTGGCTACGGGTGAGTTCAAGAACACCACTTCGCTGCAGGTGGCTAAGCTGAAGACTGCCAAGGTGGCTCGCTATCTGAAGTTCGTGGCCAAGAGCGAGATCAACGGCAAGGCCTGGACCTCGGCTGCCGAGGTAGGCATCCAGGCTGAGGCTGATGTGACAGAAATCAAATCCACTGAGTCCAGTCGCCTGTCGCAGTCAAAGTCCTACTTTGACCTGCGTGGCCGTCGCGTGTCTCATCCCTCGAAAGGTATCTATCTGACGCAGGGTAAGAAGGTGGTCCTGTAACATAAAGTCATAACAAAAAACGAGGATATGCCCTGATGAGCATATCCTCGTTTTCTTTGTGCGCCTGACAGGACTCGAACCTGCACTTCGCGAGAAACTAGATCCTAAGTCTAGCGCGTCTACCAATTCCGCCACAGGCGCATGAAAGGAATTTTTGTAGAGTTCGCGTTAATTGCGGGTGCAAAAGTAATACTTTTTGTCGAGATAGCCAAATTATTCTTCAAAAAGTTATTCTATTTTCTTTCCTCTGAAATACGCATCAAAGGTGTCTTCAGCATATCCGTCGCCAGTATATTTGAAGGATGACGCCATTGCGCCTTTCACTTCTTCGCCACAGTAGAACACACGGAACGAGTCTTTTGCATAGCCTCCACCCAAATCTTTGAAGGTACTAGCCATCGCATCCAGTTTCTTGTCGCCATAATACACGTTCATCTTTGTCTTGAAGTACCCTCTGCGTACTACAGGTTCCTCTTCCGTGTTCTTGCCGTGATGGCGCCAAGAGCTACGCTCCTTCAGTCGGAAAGTTGATGGGTCAACGTTCTCCAGCACCTGTCCGTTCATATATACGTTAAAACGATCCTTGGCATAGCCGCATCCCAGATCCACGAAACTCCGTGCGTCGGCATGCATCATCAGTTCATTGTTGAAATAGATCCTGCCATGATCCTTCTCATAGCGCTGTGCATAACTTGTCAAGGTCCATCCCATCATTGCTACCAGCAAGATGCTCTTGTGTAAAAAGCTCATTTGTTTCATTGTCATATAATTTATGTTGATTATCTGTTTGCAAAGGTAGCGCTTTTCTTACAATATCCCAATGGGTTTTCCCTATTATTTCATAGGAATTCCCTATTATTACACTCACCAGCTCCTTAACACGTGTAGCGTTTATAAGTCCGTAGTGAACGAACTTTTTGTCCGTCACCTGCGGACTTTGAGTCCGACGCCTACGGACTGGCAGTTTCTCGTTAAAGGATTCTAAGTCCTCCCCATAGCGTTTATCCCTTTTCAGAGAAACGGCTTATCTCTTTGGGAGTAACGGCGTGTTGCTATTAGCGAAACGGCATATCTCTTTCAAATAAAAATGCTTCAAACTCTTGTAAACTTCATTTTTTCTTTTTACCTTTGCAATCAAGTATCGCCGACACGTCGTTAAAACGATGCTGGCCCTTTCTGGGCCTGATTCCCTGAGTGCAGGGTGGCGGTATGATTTTTGTGGAATTAATTATAGCGTTAGTGCTATATTCGGTTTTGTCCCTGAATCTCGCAAATTCTAAAGACATTATACCACTTAATAAGACTAACGTCTGCGCGATAGCGTGGACGGCTTATCTGGTATAATGGGTATGCGAGAACCTAGGGACTTAGATAGGTGCCAGTCGCGCTTTTTCGTTGTCCTAAGGTTCTCATAACCCATTTTCATCCGAACAGATAGTCCTTTCGCTCCTAAAACTATCGTATATATCATGGCAACTATGCAAGAACGTGCAGAATTGCACAAAACTATATGGAAGATAGCCAACGATTTGCGTGGTAGCGTGGATGGTTGGGAATTCAAAGCCTATGTGCTTGGCTCTATCTTCTATCGCTTTATCTCTGAAAACATTTGCGACTATATTCATCAGCTCATGAAAGAAGCTGGTCAGCCAGACTTTGACTATGCAAGCATTAGTGACGAGATGGCTGGCAACATCCGCCAGAAGATGGTGGAGGAGAAAGGCTATTTCATTCTGCCTTCACAGCTTTTTCAGAACGTGGTGAAGAACTGCGAGAAGGACGAGAACCTGAATGAACGTTTGACAGCAATCTTTCGTAGTATCGAGGCTTCGGCTGTGGGTACTCCCTCGGAAGATGATCTTCGTGGCTTGTTCAGCGACTTTACTGTTGATAGCGCCTCGCTGGGTTCTACGGTGATTAAGCGCAACCAGCTTTTGGCAAAGGTACTGCAGACCGTAGCACAAATGGAGCTTGGCTCGAAATACAACGATACCGATAATGACACCTTCGGCGATACCTATGAGTTCCTGATGCAGATGTATGCCTCGCAGGCAGGAAAGAGTGGGGGTGAGTTCTTCACGCCTCAGCAGGTATCAGAGCTGCTGGCTCGCTTGGCATCCTATAACAACCCCAACATTCAGAAGGTTTACGACCCCGCTTGTGGCTCTGGTTCGCTGTTGTTGAAATTCGCAAAGACAATAGGCAAGGAGAATCCCAACCTGAAATACTTCGGTCAGGAAATAAATCCCACAACTTACAACCTGTGTCGCATCAATATGTTCCTGCATAACGTGAACTATGACAATTTCGACATTCGTTTGGAGGACACGTTGTTGAAGCCTCAGCACATGCAGGATGCTCCCTTTGATGCGATTGTGAGCAATCCCCCATACTCGCTGAAGTGGGAAGGTAAGGACAACACCATTCTGATTAATGATGAGCGTTATGCCCCTGCTGGCGTGTTGGCTCCTAAGAGTGCAGCAGACCTTGCTTTTACCATGCACATGCTTTGGCATCTCTCAGAGCAAGGCACCGCTGCTATCGTAGAGTTCCCTGGCGTGCTCTATCGTGGAGGTGACGAAAAGAAGATTCGCCAGTATCTGATAAAGAACAACTATGTGGATACCGTTATCCAGCTTCCAGCCAACCTTTTCTTTGGTGTAGGCATTGCTACTTGTATCATCGTACTGAAAAAGAGCGCCAAGACAGATGCCAATGTGCTCTTTATCGATGCCAGCAAGCTATTCCAGAAGGATGGCAACAAGAACGTGCTGCTGTCTGAGCATCAGGACAAGATTATGGAGCTGTTTGTAAACCGCAAGGACGAGCAATATCTGGCGAAGCTCGTAAAGAACGATGAAATCCTTGAGAATGATGCTAACCTCAGCGTCTCTTCATACGTTGAGCAGGAAGATACTCGCGAGGTCATCGACATTAAAGAGGTGAATTCTAAACTCGAAAAGCTTGTTGCTGAGGGCAATGAGTTGAATAAGAAAAATTGTGGAGATTATAAATAATTTGGAACAAAGTCTATGAAAAAGCTAATTGTATTATTGTTATTGATGGTTCCTTTTGTTTGTCAAGCACAGACATCGGAGGAGAAATATTACATTTATAATATCGTTTCTTTCGAGGGAGACTTTACAAAAGAGGGCTTCAAGGTTTTCTATGATGATGGTGTCGAAGTGAAAAGACTCCGTAACGACAAGGGAGAGAAAGCGAGGTTTTCTACTCCAGCAGGCGCTTTGATGTATTTCATATCGCAAGGATGGGAGATGTTTCAAAGTGGTGCTACCTCTAAGGGATCTTCATATCAAGGAACTGGCTCTTCACACACAAGTTCGTACTGGATTCTACGCAAACCTTGCACTAAAGAAGAATTTGAAAAAGCAGTAGAAGCAGCAAAGAAGAAATAATGGAGATACTAGGTATTTGTATATCAGCGATAAGTATTCTTGTTG
This sequence comes from uncultured Prevotellaceae bacterium, assembly GCA_902775605.1. GTDB lineage: Bacteria > Bacteroidota > Bacteroidia > Bacteroidales > Bacteroidaceae > Prevotella. The sequence continues at coordinate 36,408 of CACYNE010000004.1, read as the reverse complement.
CAGTAGGTATTGCCTGTTGGACAAACAGAAGCAGCGCGAAAGATACTGCTAAGAAACTTTCGGCCCTTGAAAAAAGTACCCACGATCAAATCACAGCCCTTGAGCAAAGTACCCAGAAGCAACTTAATAGCGTTAAGAAACTTGCAAGAATTCAAATCGAAACCTCGCAGATTCAGATAAACATGGAGCTAAGTGATTCTATGACAAGAGAAAAGCAAGCTTTGAAAAAGCGTTGGGATGTTATAGAAAAAGAATACGGCTTCAATGGACAACCAGTCGAAATCGGGGTTGCTGGAGATTTTTATAGAAATCGCGAGGAAAAGGAGAAGAACTTGGAATACGAGGGCGAATTTTATGCGAAAAGAAGGCAGATGTTAATGAATTATCAGAAACGTCTAAATGCACTCTCAAAAGAATTGGAGGGAATGTAGTATGGTAGAGTGGAAGATGCTTAAAGAGGAAATGAACGTACTCAGAGGTAAACGTCTTACAAAGAATCTTCTGAGTGATGATTCATCTTACCCCGTTTATCATGGCGGTATTGATCCATTGGGGAAATACGGCCAATATAATAGAGAAGAAAATACTGTAATGATAATAAATGTAGGTGCTTCTGCGGGAACAATAGGCTTTTGTGATTGCAAATTTTGGTCATCAGATGGCTGCTTTTGTATATCTCATTCAGACAGGATTAACAGCAAGTTTTTATATTATTACTTGTTGGGTAAAACTCACTATTTACAATCACAGGTGCGATATGCAGGTATTCCTACTTTAGATAACTCTGTTGTAGAAAAATTAAAAATCCCCATACCTTCACTTTCTGAGCAAAATCGGATAGTGGGCATACTCGATATGTTCACTACTTCCATCGACAACCTGAAAGAACAAATCGCCCTGCGACGCAAGCAGTATGAGTATTATCGTGACCAGCTCCTCGACCTCGAAGGAAAAGAAGGGGTGGAAAGGCTTGCATTAAAAGAAGTTTGTGAGGTAATAAATGGTAGGGCATACAGTCAGCCGGAATTGTTGAGTGATGGAAAATATAGGGTATTGCGTGTTGGCAATTTCTTCTCAAACGATAGTTGGTACTATTCTGACCTGGAATTAGAGAACAAATACTATTGTGAGAAAGGCGACTTACTTTATGCTTGGTCTGCATCCTTCGGCCCTCATATTTGGGAAGAGGAAAAAGTGATTTATCATTATCATATTTGGAAAATGGATTGCGGCTATAGATTGAACAAAAAATATATGTATTATTGGTTGCAATCTGATGATATGAAGAAACAGGCATTCACAAATATTCATGGGGCAACAATGGCGCATTTGACAAAGGCATTAATGGAAGCTTTGCAAGTGCTTGTCCCTTCTCTCCAAGAACAGCAGCGCATCGTCTCAATTCTCGATACCTTCGAGGCGAGCATCCAGAACTTGGAGGCACAACTAAAGGAGAGAGAAAAGCAATATGAATACTATAGAAATAAACTATTGACGTTTGAATAAAGAATACTATTATGGCACGAAATTATAGACTTGCATTTGCACAAAGAGACATATGTAATCATGCTAAAGCTTTGCATGAATTAGGGTTCATCAATTGGACCATGAATCTAACCAAGTTCAACATAGGTGATATTGTCTATCTATTTATGTCCGATGAACGTCGATTAAGATTTAAGACTGTAGTCGTAGCAAAAGATTGTCCTCGTAAAGATGGACTCTATTGGGAAGATCAAAATAAAATAGACTCTTATAAAACATATAAACTGCAACTTGTTGAAGAATATAATGGAAAAGGCCTTGAAGAAGCGGAGTTAAAGAAACATGGCTTTAACGGTGGTGGCAGCATCGAAAAGCCATTAAAAAACAATCCTCAACTCTTTGAGTATATCAACGGGTTCTTCAAAAAGAAAATTGACTATAGTTATATCATAGCCGAAGTCTGTCCAACAGAAAAATCCGAAGGTTATGTCAAGAAAATTATACCAATATTGATTCGCTGGGCAAAACAAGGTCTAACGAATAAGACGTATAACGATCTCATTAAAGAACTTGGGGTTGAAAGATTCTCAGGTATAGGAAGGCAGTTAGGTTATGTTTCCGATGTTATCGAAAAACTAAAAGAGGTTACAGGTGAGGATATACCAACCCTAAATGCTTTGGTAAAGTCCGAAAAGAACGATCTGCCATCAGAAGGTTTTAGTTATGTTAGTGAGGATTATGAAGACATGACTGAAGAGGACAAAAAGACCTACGTTATGGGGCTTAATGCTAAAGCCATTCAATATAACAAATGGGATTGGGTATTGGTATCTCTTGGGCTAGCACCATCTATCTCAATAGATGAAATTGAAACAATAAGGGAGAAAATTAAAAGGGAGTATAAATCTGACGGAGAAAGTCCATATCATAAGAACCTGAAAGATTACATTTGTAACCATCCTGAGATGGTTGGAATAAAAGACAAGGAAGTAACTAAAAGAGAAACAGAACATCAATTACTTTCAGGTGATAAATTGGATGTCTATTTTGAAAGCTTCGACGGCTCTAAAATCGCTGTTGAAGTAAAATCAAGAATATCGAATGAAACAGACATAACGAGAGGCTTATTTCAATGTATTAAGTATCAGGCTGTATTAGATGCAGAATGTAGGGCAAAATTAGAAGAACCTCAAAATACTGTATTCCTTGTTTTGGAAGGACAGTTGTCTGTAGATAATAAAAGAATTCGAAATGTTTTTGACATCAATGTGATAGAGAACGTAATCATTGAATAGAACTCATACTAAAAAAACAACTAAAGGAGCGCGAGAAGCAGTATGAGTATTATCGAAATAAACTCTTGACGTTTGAATAAAATGATAGGAAATGGAGTTCCACTATGGTTTGCCTGTAGTCAATACTTGGGCGGTATTCTCGAAATCAGCTATGATGGTTTCGAGCAAGGGATTCCTGTTTTCTACGATAATGGCTGCATAGAAGCCTTTGCCTTCGACAATGGCGCTTGCTGTACGAATGGTAAACCTATCTGGAGCTGCATGTTTCTTGAACCATGCCAAAAACAAACGGTTGCGATTGGCCTCTCGACCGTCGCTGTCGTCACACATATACAACAACACATCAAGATGTTCTCTAAAGAAAACATCGAGAATAGCAAGAATGGCTTGCTCTACTTTTGCATCATGTGGCGAACGCTGATTTTCCAATTTCTGAATAACAAATTGAAAGGTGTTGCAGCCTCCTACAGGCTCTTCCATTTCAAAAGAAATCAGATAATGGATGTTGAGACTGGTAGCAAAAACAAAATCACCATTCGGGGCAAAGGAAACCTCGTATGGCGATTGGGCATTAATCAGATCAAGGGAAAGTTCTATCATAGCGAGACAATAGTACCCTTTAGGCCCATAGCTTTCCATTCCTCAGCCATACGTTTCTCAGCGTTTCGCCTGATTTCAAGTGAACGCTTAAAACGTGCTAAAGCCTCTTCATATGTAACTTTCTTGATATCCATAATCCAAATATTTGTTTTTGACGCTGCAAAGATAAGCATAAATTCTGAAATAACAAGTAATAGAGAATAAAAAAGCGTATGGAGGACTATAAAATCATAGTAGAACAGGAGCACTCAACGGTGATGGCTCATTACGAGATCACCGCGAAGCCTGATGGTGGCTATCAGAGTGAGGCAAAGCTGGAGGCTGAGTTTGTCAAGCAACTGGTGGGGCAGGGATATGAATATGCCAAGCAGGTGAAAGATGAAGCCAGCTTGCTAAAGAACCTGCGTACTCAGTTGGAACTGCTGAACGACGTGAAGCTGAGTGACGGCGAGTGGATGCGCCTAATGCCTATGATTTCGAATGAGCAGATGACTATCCTTGATAAGACGGAGATGATTCAAGGAAAGGGATATATCCTGAGTCTGACGATGGATAACGGTATAACCAAAAACATCAAGCTCATTGATAAACACAACGTTTATAATAATCGACTACAGGTCATCAACCAATACGAGGTGCCAAACGGTACATACAAAAATCGATACGATGTGACGATACTGGTGAACGGTTTGCCAATGGTACATATCGAACTGAAGCGCAGAGGTGTTGACATCAAGGAGGCCTTCAACCAGATAAACCGCTATCAGAGGGATAGCTTCTGGGCTGGACGGGCGATGTTTGACTTCGTACAGATATTTGTTATCTCGAACGGCACACAAACTAAATACTATTCGAACACGACTCGCTACGCAAAGGAGCAGGAGACAGAGAACGGACAGCGAAAGCATAAGACTGACGGAAATACGTTTGAGTTTACTTCGTATTGGAGCGATCAAGAGAATACGTTGCTCACAGACCTCAGAGACTTTACTACAACTTTCTTTGCAAAGCACACCATCCTGAATATCCTGACGAAGTATTGCGTATTCAATGTGGATAAGCAACTGTTGGTGATGCGTCCTTATCAGATAGCAGCAACAGAGAAGATTCTGCAAAGGATTCAGACGGCTATCTATAACAAGTGGCAGGGAACCATCAAGGCAGGAGGCTATATATGGCACACTACAGGAAGTGGCAAAACACTCACTTCCTTCAAGACGGCACAACTGGCTTCGAAGATGGAGAACATCAAGAAGGTGCTCTTCGTGGTAGATAGAAAAGACCTGGACTATCAGACGATGAAGGAGTACGACAACTTTGAGAAGGATTGTGCCAACTCGAACTCTTCCGCCAGAATCCTACAGAAACAATTAAAAGACAGTTCTTCGAGCATCATCATTACGACGATACAAAAGTTGTCGAACTTGATGAAGCCGAATATCTATGATAACGATGCTGAACTGCGCGAGATACTACAGAAAGAAAACATCGTACTGATATTCGACGAGTGTCACCGAAGTCAGTTTGGCGATATGCATAAGTTGATAGTGAAACGGGTGAAGAAGTACCTGATGTTTGGATTTACAGGAACACCTATCTTCGCCGTAAATACAAGTGCAGGCAGCAAATACACCACTACGGCACAACTCTTTGGAGGAGAGCCTGACAAGGATGGCAAACCAACGAGAGCCCTGCATACTTATACCATTATTAATGCCATCAGGGATAAGAACGTGTTGAAGTTCCACGTTGACTATAATCGCACCATGCGGATGAAGGATGATGTGGAGCGTAAACAGGTGTGGGGCATTGATACGGAAGAGGCCCTTCATGATCCGAAGCGTATAGAGATAGTGACACGTTATATTCTTGACCGCTTTGCCGAAAAGACCAAGCAGAGTGCTGATGCCTATATGATGAGCAAGTTGACAAACGTTGAGGAGGTCATCAAGAAAGGACGTAAGGCTGATGAGAAAAAGACAAAGATACAGATACGTGGATTCAATAGCATCTTTGCTGTGGATTCCGTGAAGGCCGCCATCCTTTATTATAACGAGTTCAAGAAGCAGTTGGGCGAGAATCCTGCCTTGCGGATAGCTACCATCTATACCTACAATGCCAACGAGGAAGAGGTGGATGAATGGGGCTTTGGTGGGGATGAGAACCCTGAAAACGTAGGAACACCAACAGATATACAAAGTCGAGATGCACTTGAAAATGCCATCAAGGATTACAACAAGGCTTTTGGCACCAACTATTCTACGGATGGTGACTCGTTCCAGGCGTACTACAAGGATGTGTCGCTGCGCATGAAGAACAAGCAGATAGACATTCTGATTGTAGTGGGTATGTTCCTTACGGGTTTCGATGCCAAGACGCTAAACACGCTTTGGGTGGATAAGAACCTGAAGCTGCACGGATTGCTACAGGCCTATAGTCGCACGAACCGCATATTGAATGCCGTGAAGAACTGTGGTAACATCGTCTGCTTCCGTAATCTGGAAGAGGCAACGAATAAGAGCCTTGCCATATTTGGCGACGAGAACGCCAGTGGAATGGTGTTCCTGAAGAGCTACGAGGAATACTATAGCGAGGGCTATGAGGATGATAAAGGACATTGGCACGAACCATATACAGCATTGATAAAACGGCTGCTTGAGGAGTTTCCCATTGAAAAGATGGCCAATATCTTTGATGAGGAGGAAAAGAAAGCGTTTATCCGCCTGATGGGGGAGCTTCTTCGTACACGCAACATACTGGCTGCTTTTGATGACTTTACAGATGATGCAAAGCTGATTGACGAGATGCGTTATCAGGACTATCTGGGTTGGTATAATAATTACTACGACGAGTTCCGTAAGCCTTCACATAAAGACGAGCAAGAAGATATATCGGATGATATCATCTTTGAGATGGAACTGGTTAAGCAAGTTCAGATAAACATCAGCTATATACTGAGTCTGGTGCAGCAATATCACGATTCGAATTGTGAGGACAAGGAGATTATCGTGAAGATCAAGAAACAGATGGATGCCAGTCCTGATATGCGTGACAAGCGAGACCTGATAGAGAAGTTCATCATGCAGATGACTCCTGAAAAAGGTAAGGACGTAGGCGATGAATGGGAGCAGTATATTGAGCAGGAGAAGAAAGAGCGTCTGAACGCTATTATCAGCGAAGAGCATTTGAAACCCAAAGAGACTGCCGATTTTATGCAGCGTGCCTTTGCTGATGGTTACGTCACGGAGACGGGAACGGGTATCGCTAAGATTCTGCCACCAAGTAATCCTTTCCTGCCCGAAAGTGGTGAGAAAAAGCAAACGGTAATAGAGAAGCTAAAGGAATATCTGAATAAATTCTTAGGAGCTGTTGAAGACTCCGACTCATCTCAACTATTCAGTATCAAACAGTCAGGAACAAGTATAAAACAAAAAGCGAAGGCTGGTGAGGCGCGACTTGTGCCTCAAGGCTCCATGCTGGATGATGTGGAGAAAGATGCCGATGTTCGCCGTTTGGTTCACAACATGATGGAGCTCTATGAGGGTACAACCATCATGAATATCATTGTGGAGTGTCAGAAGGAATACCAAGAACGCTATTTCTCAATGAAGACCAACGATTGGAGACACTTGTTGCGTGACTATATCAGGAAGGTAACGGAACGTCCTAACCTGCAAGAGACCGAAGTGTTCAGGTATGTGATGGCAGGATAGTATGCCACAGGGACAGGTGACTGACATTACTGTCTTTGAGTCCAAACAATCGGTTGCAGGCCGGTAGTTGACCATGAAAGGTTTCATTTCTTAAACGGTATCCATCAAACTGATTTGCGCTGCATGCAAGGTTAGTGGAGGGTTGGTGGAGGGTCAGTGGAGGGTTAAAGGCACCTCCACCATGTCTCAAAGCCTTTATATATCGGCATTTCCAGCGATTTTGGTGGAGGGTGGATGGTCTTTCGCATAAAACTTTTTTGTCGGGACTCAAAGGTAGCGATGTCAGTCATCTGTCCCTATGGCATATAGGTAGTATCCAACAAATATGCAAGAAAAAAAATATGGAAAACGCTGAATAATCAAAATCTTTTTGTATATTTGCAGTGTCCAAATAACAAAGTAAACTGAAGTTTCAACGCTACCAATAGCAAAATAACTAAAAAAACTAAAACAAGAACCTATGATACAAAAGAAAGCGTACAAAGCTATTGCTGGTGCTTGTGCCCGCACAGTGCTATTACTGTGCATGCTGTTCTCCATGCAAGGAGTATGGGCAGACAACTATCTACAGAACCCCAACAATTTCACTGCCATCGTACAGGGTATTGACAAGATTCGCTTCACGCTGCCTACACAGTATGACGGCAACTATAATGAGGGTATCCGAATTGGCTACATCAAAGTGAGCGTTGACGGCGGCTCTAAGCAGGACTTCTTAGAGTGGGGACTGGGCAACGGGTACAACGACTTGACGAGTGACGATGAGAGTGGAAAGATTACCATCAAGTCGCAGTATGACGGTCAGTTCCAACTCGTCGGCAAGATAAAAGGCGGTTTCAGATACCTCGTCAAGAACCAAGAGACTACCTATACCGTAGGCTCTAACGATGACAATAGCGACCATTTCAGAACGGAGGTAGAATGGACGGTGCCCAGAGAGTTGCGTGGCAAGAGATTCACCTTCTACCTGTGGTGTAAGAGCGAGGATGCCCATAATTCCTGGTATATTCCTGACGGCAATTCCGACCAGACCAGTTACTACACAATGGCCACGTGGGACTGCCCAGCAGCAGCAGCCGTCAGTCTTACGGTGAACGAGCCGATGCTGTCGTATAATATAGACCTGGCAGGTACGCTGATGTTCTCCTACGTAGTACAGGCCAAGGAGATAAGAGGCACTGGTGCCGTGATTCACTACACGGATGCGGAGACAGGAGCCTCCTATACCAAGACGCTGTCGACGAAACTGGCCGACTTCGCCTTCCTTCCTGCCGACCGCCCGTGGAAGGACATCTATATCAGTGCGGACGTGAAAGACAGTGAAGGCAAGAATGCCTCTGTAGAGTCGGTGAAGATGTCATCAAACATGTTGCACTTCCCGAAGAACCTGCAGGCAAAGCTACAGCCCAATGGTGCGGTCAACCTGTCGTGGACGGTGAATAATGCCGACTGGACGGACTTTGACAATAGCGACTATTTTGAGATTCAGCGCAACGTCAACGGTAGCACCCAGGACAATGACGAGGGCTGGATGACGATAGCGATGGAGGAGCAGTTTGCCAAGGGCAAGGGCACCTATACCTTTATCGACAATACGCTGCTCGACCGCTACAAGAACAAGCCTGTGGCCTATCGTGTACGCCGCAGCTCCACGACGGTGTGGAACTGGAAATCGGGCTCAGGATTCTCCCTGCGCGTGCTGCCTGCTGCCTTGGCACTGCCCGGATTTATGGAGGCTACCGTGCAGCGCACCACCTGGAACGATGACGAGCACACTGTGAAGTTTAACTATACCCCTGGTCCGAAGTATGACAGTAAGGGCTACCTCATTGTGCGCACCGAGAGTGACTGGCAAGAGCTCCAGCAACTGGTGAATAGCGGCAAGCTGAGTTACGACAAGGCCATCGTCACGCTGCAGGACGAAAACGACTGGGTGAAGTTCTGTGAGCGCGTGGACAATGTCAGTGCCAGCCTGAATGCCGTCATGTTGGGCGACATCGACTTAGGCAATATTCAGAAGAAGGTGGGTACGGGTACGGCTTTCAAAGGCACCTTCGATGGTCTTGGCCACACGCTGATTGTAGACTATGATGGCAATGAGGAATATATGGCCCCCTTCACGAAGGTGGATGGCGCTACCATCAGGAACCTGACCGTTGCCGGCCAGACGACCAGCTCAGCAAAGTTCATAGGCGGTCTGGTGGGTTTGATGTCAGGCAAGTGCGTCATTGAGCGTTGTGACGTAGTAGCCGATATCACGTCGAAGGTGGATGGCGACGGCTCCAATGGCGGCTTGATAGGCAGGCTGACAACGAATACAAAGCTCACCATCAGCAATTCCGCCTTCTCAGGTGCCATCCTGGGTGACAAGTGTTATGCTAACGGCGGTTTCATCGGTTGGTCAGACAACTCCTGCGAAATCCAGTTGACGAACTGTCTGTTTAATCCCACTCATCTGCCGTCGAACAGGACGAACTGTGCTACCTTTGCCCGCAGGTCCTCCGGTGCGACGATGACGCTCAATAATTGCTACTTTACCCGTGTGTTTGAGTACTACGAGGCAAACAGCAAGAACTACTATATCATTCATACCAGCGCAGACTGGCAGGATTTCAAGGAGTTGATAGAGAAGTCGAATAGAGGTACAGACTTCAACGCTATCCTGGCATCAGACATCAGCGTTTCCGAGATGCTGGGTTCTGAGGAAAAGCCTTTCTATGGCATCTTCGACGGCAACGAACATAAGCTGAATGTGAACATCAATGGAGGCGACAAGGCTGCTACTGCCCCATTCCGCTATGTGGGAACTGCTACTATCAAGGATCTGCGTGTAACAGGCACTGTCAGCGGCGGCATACATACGGGAGGATTGATAGGCATGACTATGGGTTCTCCCACCGTCAACGTCGATCGCGTGTGGGTGTCCACACAGGCTTCCACGGCGAGCACCCACGCCGGTGGTATCATAGGACATGCTGACCGTGCTAATGTGTATATGAACGACTGTCGTTTCGATGGCCAAGTAAAGACTAATGGATCTGACAACTCTTATGCAGGAGAAATCATCGGATGGGCAAACAATGGCGGCAACTGGCGCTTATTACGTGTCTATGATCACGGCTGGCCCGATGCACACTGGAGGTTCTTCTGCTTGTGGTATGATGGTAATACTTGGCAGTCATGGGGAACCAATATAGAAAGCTTCACCATTACCCAGCATGGCTGGAGCAACACGGATTTTTTTAATATGACCAATGAGTCGCAGGTTGCTTACACAATGAACCAAAAGAAAGCCAGCACCTGGTGGTTGAACGATGATAACGTGGCCGCTCCCATACAATATTCTACTCAGATTACTACTATAGGTAACTCTTCTGCATCGATGACACTGGAAGAGTTGAAGAACGCCCTTGGCAGCGACCAGTGGTATGAAAGCGACGGCACGCTACACCCCGTGATGAAGAACTCGGATGAAAATGCCTACTGCATCACGTTGTGGGACTCGCGTGCCAAGCTGATGGTCTACTCGAAGATGAAGGGCGAAAACGGCGTCACCACGAATGTCGTAGATCTGTCGGGCAGCGAGGAGGCGCTCAATCAGCATGAGTTCACCCTGAACCTGACACGCAAATGTGTGGACTACGACTTCGAGCTGGTTGTCAAGCGCGGTACGTCGCCCTTGAAGATTGCCGGCAGCGATGCCGACACCTTGGCCTATCAGGTAACGAAGGTGGAGGGCAATGATGCCTCCTATAAGTTCATGGACATGAACGAAATCACCGAGGTGAGCTACGAGAAGAAGCAGAGTAGCGTCAGACTGCAATGGGAGGTATCTGGTGGCGAAAGCGACTACTACCGTGTGTTGCGCCGCAACCACAGCACCGATGCCAATGCCGAGTGGACAGACACCCTGGCCACCAACCTGATACAGCAGTTCTACGAAGACAAGAGCGTGCTGGTGCAGCACGCCTACGACTACCGCGTAGAGAGCATCCTGCAGTGTGAGGGGTTGCACATCAGCGCCAACACGCTATCAGGAGCGGAGTGTATCCCCACAGGTAGAATCAGCGGCTATGTGCGCATGGCCGACGGCACTGCCATAGCAGGAGTCACCGTAATCTGTGAGCCCGTCAACATCAGCGGCGCCTCTACCCAGACCACGAATACGGACGAGGCAGGCTTCTTCGAATTCAGCGGCCTACCCTATCAGGGCACTGGCACCTACATGATTTCTGTACAAGGTGGTGGCTATACTGGTCCTAATTCTACCGGCGAAGTCAACTTCAACCAGAACAGCAACTGGACGCAGAACTTCAACTACTACATGGACAACTACTACATCTATTCGGGTAATGTGTACTATCGTGACACCTCGATACCCGTACCGGGTGTATCCTTCAAACTCGACGGCAGCTTGATGCACGATGCCAACCAGAAGGTGATAGTAACCGACACGCAGGGTGCCTTCTCGCTGAGCATTCCTGCAGGAAGTCACACCGTGCAGGCTGTGAAAGACGGCCACTTCTTTGCCAACGACGGCTTCCTCATGAATCCTAACCCCGTACCAGGCAAGGAGACCTTATATAACTTCAACACCAACGTGGCGGGCGTCTACCTGTGGGACTCTACCACCGTAGTGCTCCGCGGCCGCGTGGTCGGCGGTGACGATCAGGGCAAGCTGCCTCTGGGCGGGTCGCTTTCTAAAAACAATCTCGGCGACTCCATCAAGATAGTGCTACAGCTGGAGGGCGACAACGCCTCTTACCTGATTCGCAAGCAGGACGACGAGACCGTGAAGACTGCCGACTACGAGTACACCTACGGACAGGACAACCGCGACACCACGAAGGTTCACGTGACGCGCCACTCGATGACCGTACGTCCTGACAAGCATACGGGCGAGTACCTGTTGGCACTGCATCCCGCCAAGTATAAGGTCATCGAAATCTCGGCCCTGGGCTACTCTACCTTATTCCAGCAAGGCAAGGTGGGCGAGACGCTCGACCTGTCGTTCAACATCACGGGCGACACCTGCGAATATAACCGCATCTATCACGCCGTTCCGACGGTGGATGTGAAGCAGTTCAATGCCGGCGACGAGCCCTACTTCGGCGTCAAGAAAGTGACTGCATCCGACAACATCGGCAACAAGTCGACCATCAACACCTGGTACTGGAAGAAGACCTCTGAAACCGACAGCATCGGTGTCTATTCACTCGGCTACCCAGTCTTCATGTGTGGCTCTCCTTACGGATGGATGCTACAGGCCTGCGAGAAGTATTACTATAACAACAATGAGAACAGTACGCCCGACATCGTCAAGCTGAAGGAGGGAAAGGTGACCATCAAGAACCATATGATTAGCGTGATGGACAACCAAGAGCTGACACTCGACGAGGATGGTGGTGCCTCCTACATCTTCAAGCCCCAAAACACGGTGACACTGCTCACAGACGAGTCGGCGCTAATGAGCGTCAGCATTACGCTGGAGTACGACAACACCTTCTTTGACATTAAACCCCTGAACGGCCAGACTTTCCAGGCATACGTGATGGCTACGATGGCTAAGCCAGAGGGACGCAAGTCGGTGGCAAGCGGCATTCCACAACTCATCGACGTGCTGCGCGACCCGCCAGGCGGCGGCAGCTCGGCTTATCTCGAGTCAGGCTCAAAACTCAGCTACACGTACAATGCAGACCTCAGTGGTTCGGCTGGCTTGAGCTTTAAACTGATACAGGGTAATAATGCCAATATCTATAGTGGTACCGTCGTTGTTCCTTCATTTGGCGTAGCAGGTACGGAGGCTGGAACATATATTGAATCGAGCAAGAAGCAGATATTCTCCATTGACGCTATCACCTATTACAGTCAGGGCTGGAACTTCAGCTACAACTTCGACGTCAGCGAGCGCATCCAGACGTACAACGGAAGGAAGTGGGTAGGCCCCAAGGCTGACCTCTTCATGGGAATGACGACTGAGGTAATGATAGAGGACGCTATTGCCGTACGCGTGGTGCCCGACAGCATCTATCAGATTTACAAGAGCCACGAGGGCGGCTCCTTCCAAGCTACCGACAAAGAGGGCAACTCGGCAACCTTCAAGGTACTGACGGGTAGTGCCAAAGTGCTGGTAGAAGGTGTCGACGACACTGGAAACCCCGTCTACCTGATTCGTGACGAGGTGATGTCAATGGGACCGAAGCTGAGTTCTACATTTGTACACTCGCAACATTATATTGAAAACGAGTTGCTACCCGACCTCATCAAGGTGCGCAACTCGCTAATTCTCCCCCTCGGAACTTCGCCAGACTATGCCAAGCAGCTGGCCAACAGCAAGGGCTACACCACCTATATCAGTAAGGTGCCAGAAAGCGATGTGAGCTTCGGATATACTGACAGCTACGACTGCTACACCCCCGATGGCTCGCTGGCTACCGACAGCATTATGAGTCTGAACCAGACCATCGAGGCTTGGCTCTACATGCTGGCACAAAACGAGCGACAGAAGTTAGAGGTGCAGGAGAGTGACCTCGTGAAGCGCTACGACTTCGACGGAGCAGCCTCTATACAGTATAGCGAGACATTCTCAGCCACACAGACAGAGAACCGCAGCCTGCGCTATCCTGGCATCAACGACATGGGACAAGTGACGTCAGGACTGTTGAATGTATTGAAGACATTTGTCGAGGCTGCCAAACACTGGAATGAGATAAATGGACATAATGCAGGCAACAAGCCGCAAGAGGTGGTGAATGAGGATGACTATGAGGTGCCACAGGTGGAAGTTAAGGCGGGAGGCACTTATTTAGGACTATCCTTCACACCGGTTATCTCTCTCAACTTTACCGATAAAAGCGGTACCTCACAAACCCACTCCAAGAAGATTGGCTTCACGCTGTCTGCCTCCAGCAAGTCGAGTCTGACGGTTGATGTCTATCGCACGGCCAATGAGCAGACACTGACGAAGGAGGGCGATGGTAGCTTTGCTAATATCACCCTCGACGTGCTCGACATGCTACGCACGGGTAAGCTCGACTCTAACCCCACCGACTATCTGGGCAATAGCGAGCCTGTCTATTCCAGCTTCGTCTATCGTACCCGTGGCGGTGTAACCTGTGAGCCGTACGAGAAGGAACACGCTACAAAGTGGTACCAGCCTGGTACTGTGATTGACGTAGCTACCATCCCTGCCGACAAGCCCAAGATATGGATTGATGAACCCGTTGTTAGCAATGTGCCGTTCGACGAACCAGCACGCTTCAAGCTACATATCGCCAACGAGAGCGACTATCCTGAGCGAGCCTCCATGCTCTTCAACTATTTCCTGCTGGCCAGCAGCAACCCCAACGGCGCAAAGGTCTATTCAGACGGTATGCCCGTCAGCTCACAAGGTATAAACATGGTGCTCTATCCTTGCCGTGACAAGGATAACAACATCGTTGTCTTTACGAAGGAATTAGAGGTTTACCCTGGTCAGGAGTTCGACTACAACGACCTTACTGTCTGTCTCTACGACCCAGACGATCCAGACCGCGTATTCGATTGTAAATTCTCGGCCCACTTCGTGCCCTCAGCTGGCAAGGTGAATGTCAGCTCCCCAGGTAACAACTGGGTCGTCAACACTGAGAGCCCCTACGATGGTCAGCGACAGGCGTGGTACCTGCCTGTACGTATTGACGGCTTCGATACCAACTATCGTGGATTCGACCACATCGAACTGCAATATAAACTGTCTACTCAGGGCGACAAGGACTGGGTGAACGTATGCTCATACTATGCTGACAAGGAGCTGATGGATAAGGCCAGCGGCGTGACAGACACCATTCCCGCCAACGGAACCATCATTGCGCCATTCTATGGCGAGACAGACCCGATAGAGCAATACTACGACATCCGAGCTGTGAACTATTGCCGCCATGGCAATGGCTTCCTGACGCGCTCATCCGAGATACTCAAAGGCATAAAGGACACCCGTCTGCCCGTAGTCTTTGGTACGCCAGAGCCTTCCGACGGCATTCTCGATATCGGCGACGATATCATCGTCAAATTCTCTGAGCCAATCGCGGGCAACTATCTGCGTAAAATCAACAACTTCGAGATGCTCGGCACTAAGAGTAGCGACGATGTCACCATATCCACCTCGCTTAGCTTCGACGGCATGTCTTTTGCGTCCACTCAAGGCAGTCGTAACCTCTCTGGCAAGAGCTTCACGGTAGACGTGATGCTCGACCCTGCCGATGAGCCAGTGGCGATGACTGTCTTCTCGCATGGTGGCGAGGAGAAGGGTCTGCGCTTCGGACTCACTGCCGACCGCAAACTGATGGCTATCATCAACGGACAGACCGTAGAATCTGACAAGCCTGTGCCCTTCAACCACGTCTTGCGCGAGGTAGCTTATGCGCTGGATCAGTCGGGCGACGATATGACCATCAAATTCTACGACCAGTGTGACCTCATTGGCACGAAGACGCTGACAGGAAAGTACGAAGGGGCATCGGCACTGAAGATTGGCTTTAACACTCAGGGAATAGACATGTATAAAGGCGACATGCTGCAGTTCCGCCTCTGGAACCGCGCTATGACGATCAATGAACTCGACGCCTACGGCAGAAAGATGCTGACAGGCTATGAAGCAGGCCTGTTGGATTACTATCCGATGGACGAAGGCGAGGGCATCTGGAGCTACGATAGGGCGCCAGGCAGCATGGACCTTATATTGATAGGCGCCACATGGAAGCGTCCTTCTGGTCTGTCAATAGCCCTGAAAGGCGATAAGGGTCTGATGCTGCGCTCCGACAGGTTTGAACGCAGCAAGATGCACGACTATACGCTGATGTTCTGGTTCCGCACCAACGACTATAACACGACACTGTTCTCTAACGGCGAGGCTCTACGCGGACAGGACAACAAACTGAATATCGGTATAAAGAATGCAAGACTCTATGTACGCTCATCGGGCTTTGAGAAGCTGACAGAAGCCATCGTATCAGAGGGTGCATGGCATCACTTCGCTATGACCGTCTCTCGCTCACAGAACGTAGCCAACATCTATATCGACAAGTATCTCGTCAACTCGTTTGCAGCCGACAGCTTGAGCGGCATTAAGGGCGACAGCATCGCACTGGGTGCTACCTTCGTAGACAAGAACACGCAGACGGACGTTATGACTGGTAACATTGACGAGGTGGGTATCTTCTCAAGTGTGCTGCCACTGAACCTCATAAAAGAGTACTCTAACCACACACCGCTGCCTACCACCAGTCCGATGATGGCTTACCTGAACTTTGAACTGTCAAAGAAATCGGACGACAACACGCAGCAGCTTGTACCGACAGGTGTCAGTCTGAAACGCTATGTTGACGGACAGGGCATCGTACAGGAACGACGCGACGTCCTGGCAGACGACGAGGTGGTCAGTGCAATGATTGACAGGGACTTCTATGCTCCGATGGTGAGCACCGTTAAGTTGGATAATATCAACTACAACTTCGTGGCCAACGGCAATGAACTGTACATTAGTGTCAACGAACCCGACTTCATGGTGGAAAAAAGCAATCTCTATGTCACCGTCAAGGAGGTTCCCGACCTGCAGGGCAACCTGATGGCATCGCCCATCACGCTGAACCTCTACGTCTACCGCAACCCATTGCGCTGGAATGTGAAACGTATAGACAAGGACGTCAACTACGGTGAGGGACTGACCTTCGAGGCTACAGTGAAGAACCTGAGTGGTGTGACACAGAACTACTCGTTGGAAGACCTGCCAGTATGGATCTCTGCATCTCATACCAGTGGTACTATTGCCGCACTCGACGAGCAGGTTATCACATTCACCATCTCGCCCTATATCAATATTGGAACATATAACGAGCAGATATCTCTCATGGGCGATAACAAGATGTCTGAACCGCTGCCTATCACACTGCGCATCCGTGGTAATGAGCCTGACTGGGCTGTCAGCGACCAGCTGAAACAACTGAACCAGACGATGGTGATGGTAGCCCAAGTGAAGATTGACGGTGTGGTAGCCAGCTCGAAGGAAGATGTCTTAGCCGTACTCGACGAGAACCAGCAGACGCTGGGAGTGGCACATATAGAAGTGAACGAGAATAGCAATGCTAACGAGGCGTTGGCCTATCTGAGCATCTACGGCTATACGAACACCGACGATTCGACTCCTACGCTGAACTTCCTGTTCTACAAGGCCAACACAGGTAGTATATACAAAGTAGTTCCTGCTGACAGTAGCGTCTATACCTTCCAGAAAAATAGCTTGGCGGGGTCTTCTGACAATCCTGTCATCCTAACTGACAACAGCTTAAACAGCGTCTGGTGGATAGCCCTTAAGAAAGGTTGGAACTGGGTGACTATTCCTGTAGAACCTGCCAACAAGACGGTAGGTGAATTCCTGGACGGACTGTCGAAGTGGGAAATCGGTGACAGGATTATGACAATCAACGGCACCACCAAGCAGGAATACAGCTGTCGTGAGAACAAGAACGCACCGCGTGGCTATAAGTGGGACAATGAGGAGGAGATTATCACGATTAAACCCATGCAGATGTATAACATCTACTCGGTGAGTGATAAGACTGTCTATCTCGAAGGCACCCACTACTATAATGACATCACCGCACATAAGGACTGGAACCGCATTGGCTACACCTCTCCTATCAACCTGCCTGTCTCTCAGGCACTGGCAGACTACACGGAGAAGGCCCAGGAGGGTGATGTGGTGAAATCGCAAGATGGATTTGCTATTGCCAGCAAAGGCAGCAGCGGACTGGTCTGGAAGGGTACACTGCAGTACATGGAGGCTGGCAAGGGCTATATGCTGAAACGACAGGCTGACAGCGAAGTCACGTTCAGCTATCCATACTATATCGATAACAATCGCTACAGTGGTGATGATGGACTCAAGATGCCGCGACGGGTTAACACCTCAACGACCATGAATATGGTTGCTACGGTGGAGGGTGTTGAGACAGAGGTTGGCGACCGTCTGGTAGTCTTCATGGGTGCCGAGCGCATAGCAGAAGCAACCTGCGACGACGAGCAGAACTACTACCTGAACATCGGCAGTAATAGCAACAATGGTGAGACGCTGACCTTCGTCATAGAGCGTAATGGTGAGACCATCGCTATGACAGGCAGCCACATCAGCTATGCGGCTAACAAGGTGATAGGTACTCCTGACCAGCCTACGGCCATCAACTTTACGGCACTCGACCAGATGCCACACGATGGCAAGTGGTACACCACTTCTGGTATCCAGCTACAACAGAAGCCGACACGTAGCGGATTGTACATCTACAACGGAAAGGTAAAGACCATTAAGTGAAAATGATGCATATGAAAAAGACCATATTAGCTATCGCAACCCTCGCCTTCTTGGCGTGGGGTTGCTCTTCAGACAGTGACGAAGAAACGCGACCTACGGGCATCTCAGAAGGTACTGATGCGCGTCCTGCATGGACTACACCCAACTATGACCTCTATGAGCAAACCATGAGCGTAGATATCCTGTTGCAAGACGAATTGGTACAATATGCCTCAGAGCAGGACTTGCTCTGTGCCATTATCAACAACGAGGTGCGAGGTGTTGCTACCGCTAAGCAGGTGGACAACCAGTGGCTGTTCCCACTAACTGTGGCCAGCAATGATACTGGAGTAATGGTACAACTGTCGTACTATTGTGACAAGCTACACCGCATATTTACCATCAACTGGACCCAGTTTGACGCCTCTGTAGCACCCACGGGGACAGATGGCATCTACAAACCTATCTTTGCCACAGGGACAGGTGACTGACATTGCTGTCGTCTGTTTCATAGTTCTTAGAGGTTTGTATTAGTTTTGCGTCATCTTCATCACATCTTCGAGGGAGAACTTGCCGGAGAAGACGAGGATGGTTAGTTCTTCATCATCTTCGACCTGCATGATGACCGCCGACTGCTGTTTTCCTACATGGTGGAAAATGTTGACCTTGCTGTCGTCCTCGTTGACCTGCATCAGCAATTCGTACTTGTCCTTCGCCATGATAGCCTTGACATCGTTTTTCAGCTTGGTCTGAGCCCCCTTGTTCTCGCTGCTGATAATCTGGATGCCAGTCAGTTTGTTGGCCAGCGTCTTGACATCGACGCCAGGCACGGAGAGACCTGCGTTCTTGCCAGCCATGCCGAGCATATATTTAGAGATGAACACATAGGTGACATTCTTCATGTCGGCATATTTCTCGAAAGCCTTGACCTGGGCATTGGCGGTGAGGCTGCTCAGAGCGACCACCAAGCAGAGGAGGGCCTTAATAATTGTCTGTTTCATATTGTTTCAATACGTTTAATTGTTCGTTGATTGTTTTTTCTGTCTTATCGCTCAGGGCCTTTGCCTTTTCCAGGTGTCCCATGCCCTTGTTCAGGTTGACTGCCAGCAAGGTGAGGGCACGTTCGGCCTCCTGTTTTGCCTGCAGCGGGTCTTGGAAAGTGTCCTGTTCGGCCAGATTCATGTATTTATCTTGATTCAGCAGATGATATCCCACACCAAAGACAAGGGCGATGCTGGCTGCGACAGCTGTATAGCGCAGAGCTCTGGGCAGGAGAGTGCGTCGCTGGGCCTTCTGCTGCTTCTCTTCCTTCTCCCATTCGTCAATCTTGGCCGATAGACGCTCTTCCAGTCCTTCGGGAATGGGTATCTGTTCTAACGCTTTGTAATCTAATTCGTCCATGTCTTCGTGATATTATTGAATTGTTGTTTTAACTTCTTTTTCGTTCGCATCACAATGATGCGGATATTACCTTGAGAGAGTCCGGTGTCTTGCTCTATCTCCTCATAGGAGCGGTCTTCCATCAGGTGCATCTGTATGATCTTCGCATCGCGCTCTGGCAGTTGATGGATGAGGCCTTCCATTTTCCGGGCCTCGTCTCTGGAGTCTATCTGACGGTCGAGGCTCCGTTCGTCGGGTGGCGAGGCTTCCTCTTTCAGTTCTGCCGACGTGTCCAGGTGTTTCAGTCGCCGCTGGTCGAGGAACAGGTGTCGTATCATCGTCACAAGATAAGCTTCCTTCATGGCCTCGTCGGGCAGGTCGTCGCGCTTCTGCCATAGTTTCAGGTATAGGTCCTGAAGCAGGTCTTCGGCATCCTGTGCGTTGCCCGTCAACTGATAAGCCACCCTGTAGAGCAACTTATAGTGAGGCATGAACCGCTGCTTAAACTCCTGTGCGTCCATCCGTTATTTCTGTTCCTCGTCTTCTCGAGAGAATTCTATCACCACGTTCTTCTTTGTGTGAGGATATTTCTCCTTGACAGCATCGCCAATAACCCAAGTCTGATGGGTGAACCAAATATTATGTTTCTTCATATATTCGGAGGCTTCCTTCGTAGAGTGAAGTTCCGGATGTTCCTCACCATTGATGACAATGAGGGCGTCGCCGTTTTTCACCTCATTGAGGACATCCTTCATATCTACGATGTTTCCTATGCCATCGGTGAGTTTCTCCACAGCTTTTACAGCCTCTTTACTTTTCGCCTTTTCAGCCTTTTCGTTGTCGCTGGCATAAAAGTTGCTTTTCTCCATCGCCTTCATCCAGATGTCCCTGTCAATCTTGGTGTCAATATGCGACAGTGCCACTGTGTTCCAAATTTCAACGCGCAACAGCAGGTCGCTGACCATCTTGCCATCCACCTTGCCGTAGCATTGCATCTTGATGGTTGGGTTCAGAATGTCTGCAACCACTTTCCTAATCAAATTGGCAGAGTCTTCCAAGCTCTCAGAACCCGCATTGCGAATGGTCTCGAACAGCAGTTCGTGATTCTTCATGGCCTTGATGTCCTGATTGATTTGAGCCAACATCTCTTCGTTGATATTCTGAAACTGCACCTGTTCGCTCTTCTTGAAGTGCTTCTTCAGTTTGGCGCGGTCTTCGGCAGACAGGATAGAATCCTCCTTCTCCAGCCCCTCAAGACTCTCTTTTGTCGTGTTCTCATACGCAGCACCAGGCATTGCCTTGTATTTCTCAATCAACTTGGCAGGTGTCTGTCCGAAAGCACTGCCCATGCAGAGCAGCATGGTTAGGGATAGTAGTAATTGTTTCATGTTATTGCTCGTTTTGAGTTCCGTCTTCATTATTGTTGCCCATTCCCATCGCCTTGGTGAGGTCGAATGCACCATCGATGACGATTACCACAACTTCGTCTTCCTCAGAAGCAAAGATTACGTTGGAATTCTGCTCGCCGTCCTTAGCCTGATAGATCTTCACAATCTCGCCTTCCTCGCCTTTCTGGTCGATGAGCGCCTGCCATTTCTTAGCCTTCAGTATCTTGGTTGCTTCTTTCTTGAACTTCTCCATTGCGCCTTTCTTTTCGCAATGATAGATTTTTATCTCGTTAATGGTCTTGATCATATCTCCATCCTCGTCGTCGAAGTTGATGGCATCTCCAATGTGAAGGCCAGCACCAG
This sequence comes from uncultured Prevotellaceae bacterium, assembly GCA_902775605.1. Taxonomy (GTDB): domain Bacteria; phylum Bacteroidota; class Bacteroidia; order Bacteroidales; family Bacteroidaceae; genus Prevotella. The sequence goes on along the minus strand of CACYNE010000004.1, from coordinate 14,864 downwards.
ACTGGGCGGCGAGGTTAATCATGTTCTTGTCAATATGCATCACCTCCACTTCCTTTATCTTCGACAGCTTGTCGAAATCTTTGTTCTCAGCATAAGCGCTGACACAAGCGAAAACCAACACGGCGCAAACGGCCAACTTCTTCATGGTCGACAGAGGACCGTAGATCTTTGATAACTTTTTCATCACGTTTTTTATTTTTTAATTGTTGTTTTTTTACTCTTGATGTGCCTTGGTGGCCCCTTCTATCTCTGCTAACGAGACTTCCTAAGAGTTTGTTACAACAAGATGCATATTTTTTTTAGAAAAATTTTTTTTTGCCCTGCAAAGGTACACTAAAAGTAGGTATAAAACCAAAGAAAACCAGACAATTCTTTGCTGTTTCAATTTTAATTACTACCTTTGCAACTGCAATTACTCTTTCGAGTAAGGCCTATGGAGGTGTGCTTAGCCGCGCTTAATTGGGAACGTAGATCCAAAAAATGGATTGGGTGAGAATCCCCGACTGTCCCGCAGCTGTGAACTCCATTATGCCCTAAGGAACAAAAGCCATTGTCCAATTGGATGAGAAGGCCCCTTGGGGTGGAGGAAAGTCAGAAGACCAGCCTTCATCAGAAAACCTGCCGACTGCTCTCGATGTAAGGGCGTGAGGTGATAATGACAATTGAGATGAAAAAACATTGTGCGTTGCTTTTGCTGTGCATCCTTGCTCCATTTGTTGTTGCCCATTCGCAACAACCCTCTCGTCTTGACTCCCTGCAGGAGATCAGCGAGGTGGAGGTGTATGGCAAACGACCACTGGCCACGACGCAGACCCTGCGCGGTGCCGACCTTCAGGCCCTGTCCACCACGTCGGTGGCCGATGCCCTGAAATATTTCTCTGGCGTACAGATTAAAGACTATGGTGGACTGGGTGGCCTGAAGACCATCAATGTTCGTTCGATGGGTGCTCAGCATGTGGGTGTCTATGTAGATGGTATCCGCATCACCAATGCTCAAAACGGTACGGTGGATCTGGGCAAGTTCTCCTTGTCATCGATGGAGAGTGTGTCGCTCTATAATGCCAATAAGTTAGACAATTGCCAATCGGCCAGTGAATATGCCTCTGGCGCAACGGTCTATCTGCGCACCCGTCGCCCCACCAGCGATTCTTTGTCAGTACAGTTACGCCGTGCCTCCTTCTCTACCTATATGGCCAAGGCCAACGCCCAGTTTGCGTGGAAGGGATGGAGCGGATTCATTGACGGCGAGTGGTGCGACTCTGAGGGCGACTATCCCTTCCGCTATCACTCTGAGTATGAGGACACCGTGGGGCATCGTGCCAATAGTGACATCCGCTATGGTCGCATCGAGGGCGCGCTGTTCAAGGGCGGCTTCTCCTCACACCTCTATTATTATGACTCAGAACGTGGCTGTCCTGGAGGCATCGTGCGCCGACTGAGTGACAAATATACCAATGTGGGGCGTGAGTGGGACCGCGATTTCTTTGTGCAAGCCAGTTATCAGCAGGAATTCCTGGGCCATCATCGCGTGAAGGCTAATGCCAAATACACCAACGAGTATCTGCGTTACTGTACCGACTATCCCGAGAATCAGAACACGGCCCGCGTGGATAACCACTACCGTCAGGAGGATGGCTATGGCGCTTTGTGTTATGGCTATATGCCTTGGACCTGGCTCTCGCTGTCCACGAGTTACGATGTGCGCTATAGTAAGTTGTGGGCCGACCTGAAGCGCTTTGACCGTGTGTTCCGCTTGGATCAGAAAGAGGTTGTGGCAGCACAGATGAATCTCAAGGGCGTTCAGGCAGCCGTGTCGATGCTTCATCAGCATCTGCACGACTTTACCATTGTTCATGCCGGCGCTGCCGACCCGTTGGACCGCTGGACGCCCGCCGTCTCGCTGGCTTATACCTTCAGTCCTGACAAGTCCAGGAGTGAGCTGACCCTCCGCGCCTGGTATAAGAAAATCTTCCGTGCACCCACGCTCAACGACCTTTATTACACGCAGGTGGGCAACCGCGATTTGCAGCCGGAATACACCAAGCAGTGGAACCTGGGCGTAGAGTATCATTCCTCTCTCCGCTTTCCTCTTTCCACTTTCCACTTTTCCTTCCAGGCCGACGCCTATCAGAACAAGATAGAGAACCGCATTGTCTGTCTGCCCCTGAAAGGCACCTATACCTGGACGATGATGAACTATGGCTATACCTTCTGTCAGGGACTCAACGCCACCGCCTCTGGACGCTATCAGCTTCGCGACTGGCAGCTGTCACTGCTTGGCACGCTGACCTGGCAACGCGATGTGAATCGTACCGACCCCAACGACGAGGACACCTACGACAAGCCCATCTGCTATTCGCCCCGTCTGTCGCACACCATCACCGCCATCGCTGCTTGGCGCCAGTTGTCGCTCACAGTGAGTCACATGTATGTGGGTGAGCGCATGTGGAGCTATGCCGACCCAGAGGATATCCTAAAGCCCTATCACAACATTGATGCGAAGCTCTCTTACAGTACCACCATGGGAAAAACCTCCGTGGGTGCCTGTCTGGAAGTAATCGACTTGCTCGACGAGCAATATGAGCATATCCCTCGCTATCCGATGCCTGGGCGTAATTACAAACTGACATTGACATTTGGCATATAATCATTAGAAGATGAAAAGATATCTACTATTAACAATGTCGCTCCTGCTGGTCATCATTGCTGATGCCCAAGAGAAACTCATCCTGCTGAACGAAGGCATGTGGCAGGCTGACAATGGGCGTGTGACCTATTTCGAGGACGACCATGTGGTGAGTAACCAATGGTTTCGCGATAAGAACGGTATGAAGATTGGTGACACCCCCAACGATATCATTCAGGTGAACGACAACCTCATCGCCATCGCTGTCAACTGGTCGAACATTGTACAGTTTATCAGACCCGATGGCACGGCTGTGGCAGCAACCGAGGATATTCCCAACAATCGCAAACTATGTTCCGATGGAAAGTATGTCTATGTCACCAGCTACGGACACGAGTGCGCCACGGTGGATGGCATGAAGTATTTTGAAAAGGGATATGTGGCTAAGATTGATGTATCTACCTTCAAGGTGGTTGCTGCTACTGAGGTAGGCTATGAGCCAGAGGGCATCGCCCTTTATGATGGCAGGCTGTTTGTGGCCAATACGGGTGGCTATAGTAACGTGGGCGAGGATCATGATTTCGAAACCACTGTGAGTATCGTTAATGCTGCAACGATGCAGGTGGAAAAGACCGTCGATACCCATGTGCCCAATCTCTATGGAAAGATGTCGCAGACTGGGCGCTACCTCTGTATCAACTCACCTGGTGACTACTATGAGATTCCTTCTGCCAGTTTGATCTTTGACTGTAGGAAGGCTCTTGATGGCAATGCCGACTGTTTTGTGAAACTTGATGTCGCCGTTACATACAACTGCCCGACACGTGATGGCCGGTTCCTGGCTGTGGGCTCGTCGTTCTCATATCTCACAGGCGACTACGAAACCAATTACCTCACCATCAATCCTCAAACGGTGATTGAGACCTTGGGCGCGAGTGGTGTCTCTCAGTCGTTACCCGGCTCGCTACTTGCCGATTATCAGGATATGGGTCAGCCATACGGTATCTATGTGAACCCTTACACAGGTTATATCTATGGCTCCGATGCCTCGTTGTTCGAGGATGCCGGTTTTCTTTACCAGTGGTCACCAGAAGGTCAATTGTTAGGTAAGCATAAGGTCTATATCAATCCAGGTCATTTCCTCGCTCTTCCGCCCGATGGCCACTTTAGCGGTATCGTAGAAGCAGAAACCTCAAACCTCAAATCTAAAACCTCAAACGTGTACGACCTTCAGGGCCGACGTGTGCAGACGCCTATTAAAGGAAGTATTTCTGTTAGACAGGGTAGAAAGGTGCTGACTAAATAGCAAACAATTATTTAAACTTCAAAATATTAACAACATGAAGAAGTATTTACTAAGTATCATGGCATTGACACTGTTGGCAGTGAGCAATGCTTTTGCCACCCAAGTTGAGGTGACAATGAATGCTAAGAGTAAGCTCATCCAGTCGCTGGTGAACATAGCGACCAATGAGCCTGTGACAGTGGGGGAACCCACCAGCAATAAGTACACCTTCGATGCGCCCGACGGCTCTTATCTGCTGACGGCGACAGCTGCCGATGGTGAGACGGTGAGTGGTACCATTCAACTTGACATTGATGCTGACCACACTACCTTCGCTATCTTCTCGCCAGAGATTACGGTGAAGAATGCTGGTTGGGTCTATGGCACCGACTACACCTTCGACCTGAAGGTCACAACGAAGGAAGGTACTGTGGTCAATACCACTATGGGTGAATATACCTCGGGCAAGAAGATGTTCATGGTGTTCTCTGGCAACACTTATTATCTAGACATGATTCCTTCTGAGAACCATCTGGCTGAAGGCTATCTCACCGCTTCCTACACAGGCACCGTGACCTTTAATGCGTCCGTTAGTGCTGAGTCTCCTATGAGTGCTGCTTATAGCATCACCGTTCCTGCTGGAGCAAACCTATTCCTTGGCACTAAGAAAGCACATTTCGTGAAGTTTAAGGAAGTGGCTCCTGAAAGCATCACCGAAGGCGGTACGGTCTATAACTTTAAGTTGGCCGACAAACAGGTCTATAACTATCGTGTCAGTCAGGATGGCAAATATACTCATGCAGGTATCTTCACAATGAGCATTGACGAGACAAAGCGTCCTGAGCTCGTCTTTACCGATGCCGACATGACGGCTAAAGAGCCTAAGTTTATCGATCATGATGTGACTTCGAACGGCAAATACAATGTGGGCGATCTGTTCTTGAACATCAACCCTGCCGGACATCTGAAGCTCACAAATGTGGGTGATACCTACGACATCTTGCCCATACGTGTATGGCAACTTATCGAGAGCATCACAAATAATTACTTTATCGAACCCGACTATCATTTCACTGTTGTCAATCTGAATGGACAGGAAGACAACTCTGTTGTGAAGGTGGAAAACGAACAGCTGACAGCTGTAGGCACAGGTACTGCCATTGTACTCGTTACTTACGATGCCATTCATCTCGATCAATATAGTGGTGCCACCAAAAAAGACTTTGTCGGTGGTGCTGACTGGGGTGCTATCTGGCCTGAGAATACAGGTGTGTTTGTTGTTACCGTGGGTGAGGATGCCACAGATATTACCCCCAACATGATCATCAATAAGGATTATCTAACGCAGGCTGGTGGTGTCGATACAAAGCTCTCTATGGAGAATGTCGATGCTGAGTTCGACGTGTTATACTACCTCGATACAGAGGATGGCTTCGACTATACCTTTACACCTGAGGGTGTTGCCTCCGTTACATTAGCTCGTCCTACACTCGGTACTAATACCGCTTCTTATAATGGTTTCTCTGCCGAGGGCGTTACAAAGAATGACGATGGCAGCTATACGCTTCATCTCACCATGGGTCGCAACATTGTTTGTCTGACCAACGCCGCAGGCAAGAGTGTTTATCAGGTCCTCACCGCTAAGCCTTGTCATCGTGAGATTATGGTCAACGATGAGGTCGTGACCACGGTAAAGCCTGGTGATAATGTGACTGTTCAGTATTCTGGTCTCTATCATCCTGCTAACAAGTTGGCCGGTATCCATAACTTCCAGGGCTTCCTGGCATATAAGAAAGCTTCTGAGGGTATCACTGTCAAGAACGGCAAAGGTAATCAATATATGATGGCTGCCACACCTACAGCTCAGGCCGTGAGCTTCACGGTGCCAGAGGATTGGACGAATCCAACTATAACTCTCTCTGATGGCGTTATGGGAATCTCTGGTTTTGGTGACCCTGTGGGTAACCATCGTGCCACGTCAAAAGTAACAGGTCGTGCTCCCAACTTTAACGCGATTTCTCAGAGTGCTGTTTTCGGTCGTGTTCCTGCTATTGAACTGATTGTCGAAATTCCCGAAACGCCATTGGTTGTGGCTGATTTCGAGAAGAGGATGATGATGATCGCACAGAGTTTACCAGCGGTGACTTCGAGTTTGCTACTGGTTGCATGCACGACTGGGACTATTGGTATTGGTTCGGCTATGCCAATCAGACCGGCAACACCTACGCTTCGCTCGACGACCAGTGGAAGAATGTCGTAGGTGGTGGCTATGATGGCTCTAAGAACTATGGCGTAGCCTACGCTGCAGCCTTCAATGGTCCTTGCTATGTGACTGTTGAGAACCACGCCGGTGGTGCTGTTGTTCCAGGTTTCTATATCACCAACTCTGCTTACGCTTACAACTCTTTGACGGGTGGCGATAGCTTTGCCAAGAAGTTTGGCAAGGGCGACTGGTTCAAACTGACTATCACAGGTTTTGATGCCAACAATGATACAACTGCTACTAAGGAATACTATCTGGCCGACCTGCGTGATCCCAGCAAGGCATACATCATCAACGACTGGCGTTATGTGGATCTCTCTAGTCTGGGCAAGGTGAGCAAGCTCGGCTTCGAGTTGTCAAGCACCGATACTGGCGACTATGGCATGAACACTCCTGCATACTTCTGCTTCGATAATTTCGGAGAGGATGATGATGATCGCACAGAGTTTACCAGCGGTGACTTCGAGTTTGCTACTGGTTGCATGCACGACTGGGACTATTGGTATTGGTTCGGCTATGCTAATCAGACCGGCAACACCTTCGCTTCTCTTGATGATCAGTGGAAGAATGTTGTGGGCGGTGGTTATGATGGCTCGAAGAACTATGGCGTAGCCTACGCTGCAGCCTTCAATGGTCCTTGCTATGTGACTGTTCAGAACCACGACAGCATCGCTGTTCCTGGTTTCTATATCACCAACTCTGCTTATGCCTACAACTCTTTGACGGGTGGCGACAGCTTCGCCAAGAAGTTTGGTAAGGGTGACTGGTTCAAGCTGACCATCACGGGCTATGATGCCGAGGGTGCTGTGAAAGGTACGAAGGAGTATTATCTGGCCGACCTGCGCGATCCCAGCAAGGCATATATCATCAACGACTGGCGTTATGTGGACCTCTCTGGTCTGGGCAAGGTGAGCAAGCTCGGCTTCGCGTTGAGCAGTAGTGATAATGGCGAATATGGCATGAACACCCCCGCATACTTCTGCTTCGACAACTTCGGTGCTGAAGGTACAGAGGTGCTGCCTGAGAAGAATGTTGAGTTCCCGCTTGAGGTGGCCGATTTCGAGAACCTCGAGCTGGCTGCTGAGAGTCACATGAGTGTATCTACTGAGGAGGATGACGAGCGTACTGAGTTCACCAGCGGCGACTTCGAGTTTGCTACTGGTTGCATGAGTGAATGGGATTATTGGTATGGCTTCGGTTATGCCAACAGCACAGCAACGAAGTTTGAGAGCCTCAATGATCAGTGGAACAATGTTGTTGGTGGTGGCTATGACAATTCTAAGAACTATGGCGTGGCCTATGTGGCTGCCTTTAACGGTCCCAGTTATGTAACTGTTCAGAACCATACCGGTGGCGTTGTTGTTCCTGGTTTCTATATCACCAACTCGGCCTATACTTACACCTCAATGATTAATGGCGACGGTTATTCCAAGAAGTTTGGCAAGGGCGACTGGCTCAAGCTGACCATCGTTGGCTATGATGCCAACAATGATACAACTGCTACTAAGGAATACTATCTGGCCGACCTGCGTGATCCCAGCAATGCGTACATCATCAATGACTGGCGTTATGTGGATCTCTCTGGCCTGGGCAAGGTGAGCAAGCTCGGCTTCGAGTTGACCAGCACCGACAATAGCGAGTGGGGCAGTATGAATACCCCCGCATACTTCTGCTTCGATAACTTCGGTGCTGAGGGTACAGAGGTTCTGCCTGAGAAGAACGTAGAGTTCCCGCTTGAGGTGGCCGACTTCGAAAACCTCGAACTGGCAGATGAGAGTCACATGAGTGTATCTACAGAGGATGATGACGAGCGCACAGAGTTTACCAGTGGTGACTTCGAGTTTGCTACTGGTTGCATGCACGACTGGGCTTCTTGGTGGTTCTTTGGCTATGCTAACAGCACTGCAACGAAGTATGAGACTCTCGATGACCAGTGGAACAACATCGTAGGTGGTGGCTATGACGGTTCAAAGAACTACGGCGTGGCTTATGCTGCAGCCTTCAATGGTCCTTGCACCGTGACCGTTCTGAACCACGACGGCGGCATCGTCGTTCCTGGCTTCTATATCACCAACTCGGCTTACGCTCACACCTCGATGACCAATGGCGACGCTTATTCTAAGAAGTTCGAGAAGGACGACTGGTTCAAGCTGACCATCAAGGGCTTTGACGCTGAGGGCGCTGAGACCGGCACGAAGGACTACTACCTGGCCGATCTGCGCGACGCTGACAAGGCTTACATCATCAACGACTGGCGCTATGTGGACCTCTCAGGTCTGGGCAAGGTGAGCAAGCTGAGCTTCGAACTCACCAGCACCGACAATGGTGATTGGGGCATGAACACACCTGCCTACTTCTGCTTCGATAACTTCGGTGCCGAGGGTGAGGAGGTGCTGCCCGAGAAGAACGTCGATATCACAACAGGCATCAGCGACTTCTCTGCTGCTAAGACGCAGAAGAGCTATTATGACCTGAAGGGTGTGAACACTTCGAACCTGCACAAGGGTGTGAACATTGTTCGCATGCCTGACGGCTCTGTTCGCAAAATCGTTGTGAAGTAATCGATGAAGAAACTGAATTATATTCTCTTTTTATTTGCCTTTGTATCGCTGATTTCCTGTGGCGGGCACTCGCCCCGCCAACAGGAAGTCGGCGATACGCTGGCTTTTCGTTATTCCTCGCTCCTTTCCATTGTTGAGCACGAGGGCTATACAGTGGTCGAGATTAGCAATCCGTGGAAGCCTGGCAAACTGCTGCATCGTTATTATCTGGTGCCGAAAGATAACCCTCAGCCCCCAGACCTCTCCGATGGCACCATCGTCCGTACGCCCATCGAGCGTGCGGCAGTCTTCACCACCGTTCATTGCGCCCTGCTCACCGAACTGGAACTGGGCAGTCATATCGTGGCGGTGGCCGATGCCAAATATATCAAGGTGCCCTATATCCAGGAGCAACTCAAGGCGGGGCGCATCGTGGATTGCGGCAATGGCTTGAACCCCGTGGTCGAGAAGATCATGGAGATGAAGCCCGATGCCATCCTGCTGTCGCCCTTTGAAAACAGCGGTGGCTATGGCAAGACCGAGGAGATAGGCATCCCCCTCATCGAGTGTGCCGAGTATATGGAGAGTTCGCCGTTGGCGCGCGCCGAGTGGATGCGCTTCTATGGCTTGCTCTTTGGCGTGAAGGATAAGGCCGACGACCTTTTCCATCAGGTGGACAGCAGTTATACCTCCCTGAAGCAACAGGCCGAGAAGGCAGGCAAGGGCTGTTCTGTCATCATGGACAAGGTGGTGGCATCGGTGTGGTATATGCCTGGCGGACACAGCACCATCGGACAGATGTTGCAGGATGCCGGCGCCCGTTATCCGTGGGCCGACAACGACCAGAGCGGTTCGCTGTCTCTGCCCTTTGAGACGGTGCTTGAAAGGGGAGGGGAGGCCGATGTGTGGATGCTGCGCTATTCGAGCGACCACGACCTGACCTATGACGAGTTGCTGGCCGATTATCATGGCTACAGTCAGTTGAAGGCTTTCCGCAATCGTGAGGTCTATGGTTGTAATGTCGAGCTGTCCTCTTTCTATGAGGACACGCCCTTCCATCCGGAGCGTCTGCTCAACGATTTTCTGCAAATTTTGCATCCTCACATAATAGGATTGCCTCCTTTACGTTATTATAAAAAGGTAGAGGGGCGTTAGCTGTTGGCTGTTAGCTGTTAGCTGTTGGCCAAAAGCCAAAAGCCAAAACCCAAAAGCCAAAACCCAAAATGAAGAGAGGCGTTATCATCTGCTGCCTGTTGGCATTACTGGTTGTCGTGCTGTTAGCAGTCAACCTGGCCGTGGGGTCGGTATCCATTCCGCTCCGCGATGTCATCAGTATTGTCACTGGCCACGAGGCCGCCCGTCCCTCCTGGCATTTTATCATCATGGAAAGCCGACTGCCGCAGGCCATCACGGCGATGCTCTGCGGTGGTTCGCTGGCCGTGAGTGGCCTGATGCTTCAGACGGCGTTCAAGAATCCCTTGGCAGGCCCCAGCATCTTCGGCATCAACAGCGGTGCCGGTGTGGGCGTGGCATTGGTGATGCTCGCCTTGGGGGGCTCGCTCTCCGTGGGCTCCGTCAGTATCTCGGGCTTCATGGCTGTGCTCGCAGCAGCCTTTGTGGGGGCGATGCTCGTCATGGGACTCATCTTCCTGTTCAGCACCATGGTGCGCAATAACGTGATGCTGCTCATCGTGGGCATCATGATTGGCTATATCGCCAACAGCGTGGTGGCGCTACTCAATTTCTTTGCCACCGACGAGGGCGTCAAGTCCTACATGGTGTGGGGCATGGGCTCCTTTGGCGGCGTGCCGATGAGTCAGATACCCCTGTTCTCCTCCCTCTGCGTGTTGGGATTGGTGGGTGCTCTGCTCCTGGTGAAGCCCCTCAACGCCCTGCTCCTGGGCGAGCAGTATGCCGAGAATCTGGGCGTCAACACCCGCAGGGTGCGCAACTGGCTCATCATCGTTACGGGTCTCTTGACAGCTATTACCACCGCCTATTGCGGCCCCATCATGTTCATCGGACTGGCTGTGCCTCACATTGCCCACCTCTTGTTCCGTCAGGCCGACCATCGCATCCTGATGCCGGGCACCATCCTTTGCGGCGCCGTCATCGCCCTGGTGTGCAATGCCATCTGTTACCTGCCTGGCGAATCGGGCGTCATTCCCCTGAATGCCGTCACCCCCGTGATGGGTGCCCCTGTGATTATCTATATCCTCGCCAAGCACAAGTAAGCATGATGTCAAAAAGAAAACGGGCTGAAAGCATTGCTTCCAACCCGAATCATTTTATGTTTATTATTAATTTTAATTGGGGTACGTCTTTTCTTTAGAGACTATAGACCGAAGTCTTGACCATCATTTCGTTGACCTCTTTCCAACTCTTGGCGATGGCCTTCACCATTTTTCTTGTAATCTTTTTCATGTTTTCTTTCCTTTCTTTCTTTAATCCAACTGACCCTTTGTCAGTGGTGCATCCAATTAATATAATTCGTTATCCCTTGCTAAGGTTGTGCAAAGTTACGCCTTTTATTCTTGGTGCGCAAGTATTAGCGTATAAAAAGTGCATAAAATGCGAAAAAGGTGATTTTAATCAAGTAAAACGGAACAATTTTTGCCACAAATTGCGAAAAAGAGAGCACTTGATGGTGTGACTATTGTAGGGACGCAAGAAAATCTATCAAAAATACGTAGTGCCGCCAGCGGCACTTAGTAGGGTAGGGTCGGTCTTCGACCTCAAAATCTTAAAAAAATCTATTCGAAAATCTTTCAACAAAAGTAGATTTTGGGCCGTAGGCCCTTAGATTTTTTATAAGATTGTTTTGAGATTTTGAGCGAAGCGACCCCAAGTAAATGAGCCTTCAGGCTCATAAAAATTTGGCTTTCCCCTTCGGGATGCCGAGCGGAGCGAAGCGACCTTTTAAAAAAAGAATATGAAGAAAGAATATAAGACACCAGAAATTCTGGTAGTAGAATTGAAGCAGCAGGGATGCCTGATGGCAGGCAGCGTGACTGGCACGTCTAATGTGTATGTTTTTGTAGCAAATCGTTTATGTTTAGAAAATGTTTTGTATCTTTGCAATCGAATAACAACAAAATACAATGAAAGCGAAACCATTCGTCAAATTTCCTCTTTCCACATTCCTCTTTCCACATTCAACATTCCACATTCCACATTCACTTTGCCGATATGAAACCCGCTAGAATATTCTACCAGTACATCTGGATTATCAACATGCTCAGGGCCTACGGACAACTGACCTTCGAGCAGCTGAACGAAAAATGGATGCAGGACAAGGTGACGGACGGCAATGCACTGCAACGGTCGTCGTTCAACCGCCACCGCGACGCCATCCTCGACATGTTCGGCATTATCATCGAGTGCAACAAGAGGACGTATAAATACTACATCGACAACCCCGAGGTGATGAACGACGGCTCGATAGAACGGTGGCTCTTCTCGACGCTCACCGTCCACGGCGTGCTGACGGACAGTGTTGCCGTGAAGGAGCGTATCGTGCTGGAGAACGTGCCGGCGGGCCTGGAGTTCCTGGATACCCTTATCCACGCCATCAAGATGGGCAGGAAGATCGTCATGACCTATCAGCGCTTCGGTGCCGACAGCTACGAGAAGATGGTGGCGCCCTACGCCGTCAAGCTGTTCCATCAGCGGTGGTACCTGCTGTCGCATACGGGCCATCACTATGCCACCTACGCCCTCGACCGCATGAAGGCCGTCAGTCTGACCAACGAGCCCTTCGAGATGCCTGCCGACTTCTCGCCACAGGCTTACTTCGCCGAGTACTTCGGCGTGCTGACCGACAATACGCCCATGGCCCACGTCGTCGTCCGCGCCTATGATCGCACGCCCAACTACCTGCGCACCCTGCCGCTGCACCACTCGCAGTGCGAAATAGCCTCGACGCCCGACTATACGGACTTCTCGTTCGACCTGCGCCCCACCGCCGACTTCCTCGGCGAGCTGCTGTCGCACGGCAGCGACATAGAGGTGCTGGAGCCTGCCGATGTGCGCCAGCACATGAGGGAAATAGCGGAAAGGATGCTGGAAAGACTAAAGGCAATAAAAGCGACGTAACGTCCCAGACGATTTGTTGCGCAGAAACGTTTATTTTGCGCAAGAAAGGCGATTTAAAGCGAAAAAAGAAGCGTAATAGTTAAAAAAAAGATTTCCGTACGGGTGAGTTTGTAATAAAAGTCGTAACTTTGCAGCGTTATGAAAAAAGAGACTTATATCCGCCGCAGGGCGCAACTGAAAAAAGACATGGGCAGCGGGCTGTTGCTTTTCTTAGGTAACGATGAGGCGGCAATGAACTATGCCGACAACACCTACCGCTTCCGTCAGGACTCCACCTTCCTTTATTTTTTCGGCCTCGACTATGCTGGACTGGCCGCTGTTATCGACATTGATGCCGACACGGAGATTGTGTTTGGCAATGAGCTGACCATCGACGACATCGTATGGACGGGCACCCAGCCGACGCTCAGCGAGAAGGCATCGACCGTGGGCGTGTCGAAGACGATGGCCCTGAGCGAGCTGAAAGGCTACCTCGACAAGGCCCTTAGCAAGGGGCAGCCGGTACACTTCCTGCCACCCTACAGAGGCGACCACCGCGTATGGCTGTGGGAACTGCTCGGCGTGGAGCCGAAAGCACAGGCGGACATGGCCTCAGTACCATTCATCAAGGCCATCGCGTCGCAGCGCAACCACAAGGACGAAGAGGAAATCCGCGTCATCGAGGCATCGGTGGACCTGAGCACTGAGATGCACTTGGCCGCCTACCGAATGGTGCGCCCGGGCATCCACGAGTCTCAGGTGGCAGCCGTCGTTGAGGAGGTGGCCTGCCGTCACGGTAACAGGCTGGCCTTCCCGACCATCGCCACGGTGCAGGGGCAGGTGCTCCACAATCACGGTTTCATTCACACGCTGAACGAGGGCGACATCTTCCTGCTCGATGCCGGAGCAGAGACGGAAGAGCACTATGCCGGCGACCTATCGTCGGCGATGCCCGTCGGTGAACGCTTTACGGAGCGGCAGGCAGAGGTCTACAATATTCATTTAGAGAGCTTCTATGCCGCCGTCGATAAGCTGAAGCCGGGCGTGCCCTTCCGCGAGGCGCATATCGCCGCCGCCACGAAGATTGCCGAGGGCATGAAACGGCTGGGCTTGATGAAAGGCGACCCTGCCGAGGCTGCGGAAACGGGTGCCTACGCCATGTTCTTCCCCTGTGGGCTGGGTCACATGATGGGCCTCGACGTTCACGACATGGAGAACCTCGGCGAGCAATATGTGGGCTATGCAGAGGGGATGACGAAGAGCAAGCAGTTCGGTTTCAAGTCGTTGCGACTGGCCCGCCCGTTGGAGCCAGGGTTCGTGTTCACCGTGGAGCCGGGCATCTATTTCATCCCCGAGCTGATGGACAAATGGCGTGCCGAGCACCAGTTTGAGGATTTCATCTGCTACGACAAGCTCGATGCCTGGCGCGGCTTCACGGGTCTGCGCAACGAGCTCAACTACCTGATAACGCCTACAGGTGCCCGTCTCTTGGGCACCATCAAGAAGCCCATGACCATTGAAGAAGTGTACAAAGCAAAGAACAATGGATAAGCAGACGATTGTTGCCATAGGGACAGGTGACTGACATCGCTGCCTTTGTGCCATGTGCCATATAACACATGTAAGACCGACACCTCGCTATGAGATGTCGGTCTTTTTACATTCCACATTCCACCTTCCACATTCCACTTTCCTCTTTCCCCCTTCCACTATCCTCCTTCCCCCTTCCTCTTTCCACTTTCCGCCTTTCCCTACACTCCAATGCAACTGGTGGTGCCCAGAGTGGTGAGAATCGCGGTGATGATGCTTGCAATCACCTGCAGAGCAATCTTCCATCCTTCTTTGTTCTTCATGGTCTTTCTCGTTTTTAATGGTTAATACTGGGAGGGAGCCAAGGAGTTCTCAGCTCCCTCCATTAATCAATTCTCAGGGTCCTCGGGGTCTCCGCCGCCGGGGTTATCGTTGCCGCCCTGATTGCCGCTGGTAGAACCTCCATTGCCAGTGTTCTCAGACTCCCCTCCCGGACGGGAGGGGTCGGGGGTGGGTTTGTCCTCGTCCTCCACCTCGCCGCTTACT
>CACYNE010000003.1 GCA_902775605.1 uncultured Prevotellaceae bacterium | reverse complement strand
GGAGGCGGGATACCGTCCGATTCACGATAGAATCCACGACTTTGGCGAGGTAGAGCAGACGCTCAGCACTCGCGAACGTAAACTGCAGGCATCGCGCTGCATGGACTGTGGCGTGCCCTTCTGCCACTGGGCCTGTCCGCTGGGCAACAAAGCCCCAGAGTGGAACGATGCTTTGTACAAAGGCGACTGGGAGTTGGCTTACCGCCTGCTCAACAGCACTAACCCCTTCCCAGAGTTCACTGGCCGCATCTGTCCCGCCCTGTGCGAGAAGGCCTGTGTACTCAACCGTTTTAACCACGAGCCAACTACCAATCGTGAGGACGAGTGCGCCATCACTGAGATGGCATTCCAGGAGGGTTTCATCCAGCCCAAGACCGACATCCAGCGTAATGGCAAGAAGGTGGCTGTGATTGGTGCAGGTCCTGCCGGACTGGCTGCTGCCAACGACCTAAACCTGATGGGTTACAAGGTAACAGTATTCGAGAAGAACGAGGCTGCAGGCGGCTTGCTCCGCTATGGTATCCCCAACTTCAAACTGAATAAGGCCATCATCGATCGCCGCATCAATTTGCTGGAGCAGGAGGGCATCGAGTTTAAGTATGGCGCAGCCATAAAACTAGATGATCTAGCCGGGCTAGAAAAACTAGCCAGCGATTTCGACTCTGTCGTAATCGCCACTGGAACGCCAACGGCTAGAGACCTCAAGGCCCCAGGCCGCGAATTGAAGGGTGTTCACTTCGCCCTCGAGATGCTGTCTCAGCAGAATCGTGTGCTGGCTGGTATGGAGTTCAGCAAAGATGAGCGCGTAACAGCTAAGGGTAAGGACGTCCTCGTCATCGGTGGCGGCGATACCGGTTCTGACTGTATTGGTACTGCCCATCGTCAGGGCTGCAAGAGCGTGACTCAGATTGAGATTATGCCTAAGCCTGTGGAAGGTCCTGAAGATCCCCAGAACCCCTGGCCCAACTGGCCTCGCACCCTCAAGACTACCTCTTCGCACGAAGAAGGCTGTACCCGTCGTTGGAACATCAATACTCTCGAGTTCATCGGTAAGGACGGTAAGCTCACCGGCGTAAAGGTTCAGGAGATTGACTGGAAGCCCAACCCAGAGGGCGGTCGCCCCATCATGGTTGAGAAGGGCAAGCCCGAAATCATCAAGGCCGAGTTGGTGCTGCTGGCTATGGGATTCTTGAAGCCTGAGCATCCTGAGTACCCCAAAAACGTATTCGTATGTGGTGACTCTGCCAATGGTGCCAGCCTCGTAGTTCGCGCCATGGCTTCAGGAAGACAGATTGCCAAGAAGGTTGACGCCTTCCTGAAATAGAGTATGACAATAAAAAAGGTAAGGGGGTAGCCCTTACCTTTTTTACTTTATATCAGCGTTCAGCAACTATAGTCTGCCGTCCACGATGTCACGCGGCAATATGCCCTTCACATCATACACCAAACCATTTTCCTTGAACACTGATTTTGAACTTCGTTCGAGCTTGCTAAGGCTCGGTAGATTGAGCAAGCTCATCTACGCTCGCAAAAACGCAACCTTACGGCGATTCTCCTGACTTGGAGGACGAACTGCGAAGTGGAGCCAGTAGGTGCCACGAGGCGTATATCTACGTTTGTCATATTCTCTAAATGTTCATGTTACGGTGATACGGCGTCAGCGCATGGCGCGGCCAGTCTTTTTAAACACAGCCTTAGTGGTGCCGTTTTCTACGAATTCGCCAGCCTTTTCCACCTTTGCAGTAGCAGCCTCTGGATTTTTCGTTATCAAAGCTGACACCAGTACGTTGGTGTCAATCACAACGTATATCATACCATCTGCTGCTTTTTACGTCGTTCTTCCCTTGCCGCGCGAATCTCTGCATTGATTTCATCCAGCGTCATCTCAGGCTCCTTGCTGGCTTCCGCAGCCCTGCGTTGCTGCATAAACAGGTCGAGCGCACTGGGCTGAGCCGTCTTTGCGCCCCTGATGGCAAATGGAATGCTTCGACTCCTGATAACTGCCTTCACAAAGATATTGTAATGGCAGAATTGATAAAATGGGGAAACATTTGGTAAAACAAAAGCCCAACCACATTGCTGCAGTTGGGATAGATATTAGTTAAATTTTGAAAATCAATCTTCAGTTTCCTCTGGCAACTCCAGAATCCTGTCTGCCGGTGGCAGGTAATCTGAGGCCTTTTCGCGTGTAATCACAGAACGGCCAATCTGTGATTCCAGTTTCTTCCTGGCATCACCAGCAATCTTTCCGCCCTTGCGAGCCACCTCGGCACTCTGCTTGAATCCCTTTGGGTTCTGAGCCTTGCTGATTTCTGTGGTAGAGGCCTCAGCCAAAATATTCAGCGCCAATTCAATGTTCGTCATATTGTCGCGCAGACTCTCCTTCTTCAATCCCTTGTACTGCTTATACTGTCTCGTGGTTTTTCCACTCCAAGCCTGGGTGATAATATCTGTCAGCGAGGCATACTGCTGCCCCTCTTTCACGCCAGCCCTGTCCCATTCATCCGTCAGTTCCTTGCGTACCTCAATGCTCTTCAGTCGCTGGTTAATCCATTTATCAGAATAGCCCAACCTGCGATAGTCAGCATAAGCCTGTTCAAAGTTCAACTCTGGGTCTTGCATCTGGTCAACGCGTCGTGCAGCCACTTCTGCCATCCACTGTTTGAAAGGCTCAGCCTTCTTCGAAGGTATAGACTCAATCAATCGGAACATCTGCTCCATGTCAGCCACATCGGTCAGTCGCATCTTGCCGTCAGCAGCACGAAGTTTCAACTGGTTACAATTTGTAACCGTTTCATTTCCCTCTTTTTTAAGTCTGTGTTTAAGTACCTTCCAATAGTTTCTCGCATGCTTCTCGTCTGGCTGATCCGTCAGCACCCCACATACGTCGACGATAGAGAAGTACCATTTCTGCTTCTCATCATCCCACTTTGTTCGCACTTTCTGTTCTCCAAACAGCTGAATCAATTCTTTCTTTCCCATAATCGTTTGCAAATTTACTAATAATAAAGAAAAAACACAAAGAAAAAACTTTTTTTATTCCCTGCATTCTTGCGTCCCGTTGGTAGCAAGCGTCCAAAGGCCGAGCGATTAAGGGACTCTAAATCTACTTATATAGTATGCAAAATCCGAAAATAACGGAGCAGTGAGCACAATGCAAAGCTTGCTTTAGCATTGTCGAGTCGTGACGGAATTCGACATAGTCAAATGTTACATGGGGAAGAATAAAAAAAAAGAAGGAAAAGATGAACCCTCTTCCTTCTTACATCATACATCTTATATCAAAATATGTCACTCACCAGTCCCCGTGACATCCACGAGTTTTTCTTAGGATTATCACGATGAATTATTAAAATCACGACGTGAAAATATAAAATCACGTCGTGAAAATAAAAAATCACGCCATGATTTTGTTTAATCACGGCGTGATTTTTGTTTTGAATAACGAGTTATCTCTTTTTCGGCAGCCTGTTGAATCTGTATGTTACGTGGAGTAATGCGTAGCGAGGCATGACATTGGTATAGGTTTCTGTACGGCCTTGCGCATTGACGTTGCGGGTTACGTTGTCCAGTTGACCAAGGATGTCGAAGCCGTCGAGCATCACCACCAGCCTTCCCTTGAGGAATGGGCGCGCCAGTCGAGCATTCCACACCAGGTCGTTGGTGTTGAGTTGTGAGTCGGCATAGCCCGTACGGCTGTAGAGCGTCATGTCGCTACTCAGTTCCAAGTTCCAAGGCAGTTTTACGATTGCTGTCATCCCATTGGTAAGCGTCAAGGGCTGCTGCGTCTCAAAGTCCGTGCGCTGACTGCTGAAACGCTGCCAAAGCGTGGTACTCTTGAAGGTGAGTGCGTGCTGTCCAATCTTATAGGAGAGATTCAGCGTGTTGTTGAAAGAAAGCGTGTTGACGGTGCTACGCGCTTGGTCTATCAGGTCCACGCTGTGCTGGAAACTGATACTCGGACTGACATTGAGGCGCAGCGGATGCTTCTTGCCAATGACTGTGTTGAAACGATAGTCGGCAGCAGCATTCCAGTTGCCGTTCACATTGTCGGCCTGCCAGGAGCGTACACCTGTGGCGCGGTCGTAATGATAACCCATCGCAAGGGCATTTTGAATGATTGTGTAACTGAGACGGTACTGATGGCTTGTCTCTTTACTGTTAGCGTTTCCCCATTGGTGATAGAACGAGAACTGGTGGTTGACAGCATTGCGCAGACTGTTATTACCCAGGCGGATGTTCAGTGGGTCAGTATCATCGTGCATATCGACGAGGTTCAGCAAATCAGGTGTTGAGGTCTGGGCCATATACTCTAGGAGCAGTTTCTGGGCATGACCTGTCTTTTTATTCATAGTGCTATACTGGACAAAACAGTCCCAGATGTTGAAGGGCATGGTGTTGCGAGTGACGAGTGTGTCGATGTCGCCACGCTTATAACGGAGCTTCTGACGAACGATGGTAACGGGGAAGCCGAGTTGCGCCCACCACTTCTTCTGACCAGTCTCGTCTTCGCTATAGGCGTTATAGAACAGTCGGGGGCTGAAGTCGTAGATGTCTTCAGAGAAATGACTCGTATAACTGTTGCGACGATCAATGTGCTGCTCGTATTCGTGAGCGGACGGCAACTGACCGAGGGCGTAGGTGGTGTCGATATCGAAGAGCGACGACTCGTGTCGGCGGTCGTTGTGAGTATAGTTCACGTTCAACTGCAGCCGGATGAGCTGGGTGAAGTTGATCTGATAGGTGCCGCCACCCCTCGCATGCCATGAGCGGTTGGGGTGGTTGCGGTAGTAGCGGTTGAGGCATTCTGAGGGCTGCGACGATGTTGCAGCATACTCAACAGACTGCCGATGATAGCGGTCCTCCTGCTGGTCGGTGAAACTAGCCTCGGCGTCAAGTGAAGCCCAGTCGGGACTGTGGTGAAACTTCAACGTACTGCTGAGACGTAGTTCTCCATCAAGAGCGTGCCCCTCGGCAATACCCCGTTGCAGATTGCGGTGGATGAGACTGTCGTTCTGATAGAAAGCCGAGGCGATACTACGGTCAGTATTGTTGAACTTCTGATAGTTGAGTGAGGGACTAATATCGAGGTTCCACATCTTGAAATCCCGATAATAATGGTGACTGGTATTCAACCTCAGGTTCTTGTTCCTGTTGGCATTAGTCATGCGTTCGTAAGTATCACCCGTGGCCAGGTAGTTCTGGCGATTGGTGTTGACCTCGCGATTCAGGTCGGTATGAGTCACCTGCAGGTTGCCGTCGGCTTTCCACTTGCTGTTGCGGTCCTCCACGTTATAGTCGATGCCGGCTTGTTTCTGTCTCATTTGTCCGCCGTCCTTGATGCGCTGGGGATTCCAACTGCCGGTCTCGCCTGGCTTGGTGTCTCCATTCAGGTTGTTGGCGGTGGCATAGACTGCGATGCGCGAGTGGTCCGAGAAGCGCAGGGCAAAGAGTCTGGCCAGCCAGCGTTCCTCCGTTCCGCCACCTGCTTCTGCGTTGGCAAGTGTGCCGATGCTGTATTCCTTTTTGAGTTTCACGTCCATCACATAGCGGTTGTCTCCAGCCACCTGCTGTCCAAGAAACTCACTCTTGTCGCCCCACTTATCATAGATCTGGATGTTCTTCACCGTATAGGCCGGCAGGTTGTCGAGCATGATGGTGTGGTCGCCACGGAAAAAGTCCTTGCCGTTGAGGAGCAGCGCATCCACATACTTGCCGTTGTGATAGATGCGGCCACCCTCTTTCAGTTCGATGCCAGGCAACTGCTTTACCAATGCATCGAGCATAGAGCCCTCGGCCAGTTCAAAGGCATCGGCATTAAACACCAGCGTGTCGCCTTTATAGTAGAACTGCACTTTGGTAGAAGTGACAACCACCTCCTTCAGCATCTTTGATTCGCGCTTCATATAGACGGGAGGCAGACCGCGACGTTGTTCACGACGGTAGATATTGCTCAGTTCATAGGGCATTTCGGTAGGCTTAAAGCCCACATAGCTGGCTTGAATCGTATATTTCGTGGGTCGTGCAGGTACTCTGAAAGCAAAGTTTGCTAGTTCTATGGGTGTATTGTTGCCATACTGCATATAAGAGATAGCCTCGCAGGAATCAATACAGACCCCATCGGCATTTAGCAGGCGAACGGCAGCATGGGGCAGGTCAAGGTGTGTCACGTAGTCCTTCACCTTGCCTTGCAGCACCAGAAAGCGTTTGTCAGACTTCGGCTTGTATTGCACATATATCTGCTTTCCTTTGGTGACGACACGCACGGGTTGGTCTTTCGTCATTTGCTTGACGGCCTTAGGCACACTCAGTCCCTGTGTGTTGGCTACCACCTGCAGGTGCTCCAGGTCGTTGTGGATAAAGGATATCTCGTAGTCATCCTGCTGTTGGTTCAGTCGGGCCAATGCGTCAGCCAAGGAAAGTGTTTGTGCCGAAGCACTCATAACGATGCCCACCATTATTAATAATAAGGTGATGCGCTTCATGGCTCTACCTCCTTCTCTGCATGAACAAAGATGGTATCGCGCTCGTCAGAAAGGCGCAGTCCCTCAAACTCATTCACGTTGTCGAGGAAAATGCCTAACGGCTGTACGCTATCCCAGGCGATGGTGAAACGGAGATCACGCAGCGCCTCTTCCTGGAAGCACACCTGATGGCGGTAATGACTGCCCACCACCGTGAGGATGCTGTCCAAACGGATATCCGCAAAACGCACCAGGGCATCATCGGTGGAACTGGCATCATCTGTCTTAGACTCGGCTATTGTTGTTTCCGTTGACGGTTCTGTTGACTGTGGAGAAAGGAAATGATAGGCAGCATAGGCCAGTCCGCTGAGCAGGGCGACAGCAATAAATGAGGCTGCTATGCGCATCCAACGGCGTGATGGCTTGGGTTCACTCGTGAGCTTTTCGATTTCCTCGTCAGTCAGTTCACGACGGTTATCATGCAGGACGTCCAGCACCTCGTTCCATAGCTGTTCGTCGGTGGATATGTTGTGATTCGTATTCATGATGCTTCTTGTTTTGGTTGTTTTAAACTAGTCATAAGGTTTGCCTTGGCGCGACTGGCAGTCATGCGGACAGCACTCTCTGTGCTTCCCTGTATAGCCGCAATCTGCTGATAGGATAGACCGTCCATGTGATGCAGCAGAATGACTGCCTGCTGATTCTTAGGCAGGGCAGCAATGGCATCGTTGACCTGGCGTTCCGTTTCCTGTCGCTCCATGCTTTCATGCGGATTGTCCTGTCGGGCTGTCAGCGGACGAACCGTGTCGCTGGGCATGTTGTCCAGGGCGGCAATGACAAAAGACCGGCGTTTTAGCTTGTTCAGGCTGACGTTACGTGTGATACGCATCGCCAGTCGTTCGGCCTCTGTGGCCTGCTGTACC
Source organism: uncultured Prevotellaceae bacterium (assembly GCA_902775605.1). Classification (GTDB taxonomy): domain Bacteria; phylum Bacteroidota; class Bacteroidia; order Bacteroidales; family Bacteroidaceae; genus Prevotella. The sequence goes on along the minus strand of CACYNE010000003.1, from coordinate 96,650 downwards.
CTGTCGCCCATGCGCCATAGCGAGACAAGTGCATCCTGTACGGCATCTGCCGCCTCCTCGTCGTCGTGGAGGATGCCGCGTGCAAGACTCATGAGTTGTGGGCGCAGGCGGGTAACTACATCTGTGAATTGTGCTTCTTGCATAAACGTTTTACGTATGGTTTTTGCCTATATAACAATCAACGTCGCAAAACATAACGCATCATTATTGAGGTTTAAGGTTCTTTAACGGATTATCATTGCAACAACGCCTGAATCTCTGGAAACAGTGTCCAGTCTTCGTTGTTCTGGGGACAAAGGGTGTGGATGCCCAGGGTCTGGGCAGCTGAGCATCTCACGCGTGCGCACATGCATCTCCTCCGTATCCGGCATGCCGGCCTCGGCTTCAGGATTGGCAGCATAGTGCACCCCAGAAATTCTAAATCGATACTCAACCATTACTACTTACTTTTTCGGCCTGCAAAGGTACGAATAAGTGAGCACAAAAACGAAAGAAAAAACATTTTCTTTCATTTTGTCGAACGGAAGTACCTTCGGCAAAGCCAAAGGTACGAAAAATTCCCATCATTCCGTCTCTTTTCTTCGCTTATTTATGTCTCCCTCAATGTTAAAATATACAACTTTCAGAGTCACAATCAGATAATAAAAATCCCAACCACATTGCTGCAGTTGGGATCTATCTTCATCAGCCATCTTCCGTCACCCCTTTTCCCTCTTTCATCTTTCCTCTTCCATCTTCCCTCTTACATCATACACCTTCAACAGGTGCCAGTCCCTGAGTGTCCCTGAGTGTCCCTTCTTGAATGTCTTGATAGTGAGAAATGAGAACACATATATACAAAAAAAACAAAAAAGATTTGGTTGTATAACTATTTTTAGTTACATTTGCAACCAAAATCAGTTACAATGAACAAGAAAGATAAACTTCTACAACGATTTAGGACTCTGCCCAGAGACTTCACTTTCGATGAAATGGTGGCAGTATTCAAGGGTTGTGGATTCTCTCTTAGTAATAAAGGAGCTACATCTGGTTCCAGAATAGAATTTATAAACGAAAACGATGGCAACAGCTATATCATGCACAAACCGCATCCGTCTAACATCATCAAAGGTTACGTTATGCGCCAAGTGTACAGTTTTTTAGAAGTAAATGGTTATTTTGATAAAAAGGAGGGTTAATTATGGGATATTTAAAGTACAAAGGCTACACTGGAAGTGTAGAATATAGCGAAGAGGATAATTGTCTCTTTGGTAAGGTTCAGGGAATGAGCAAGGATGCCATTACCTACGAAGGCTCTGATATCGAGGAGCTACGTAAGGATTTCGAAGGTGCTATCGACGACTATCTTGCTCTTTGCGAAGCAAGGAACGTTGAGCCACGCAAACCATACAGCGGCTCGTTCAACGTACGCGTTTCTCCAGAGATCCATAGTGCCATAGCCATGCTTGCCCAAGAGGCTGGCATCACCCTCAACGCTTTTGTCCGCCAAGTTTTGGCAAAGGAAGTTAAAGTTGCAATGTAATCTCCCCCTTTGTGGTATTGGTAATATGAAGCACTCTCCCGAAATGGAAGGGTGCTTTGTTATTACATGGCAGATGCCAGTCCCTAGTGTCTTCTTAGCTGCGATTTGGAGTTATCATTATCAGACATCTTCCATCATCCCTCTTCCTTCTTACATCAGAATGACAGGTGCCAGTCCCTGAGTGTCCCTTGATTTGGTTAATTTCTTATTCATCTGTTCGCAGCATTTTACCATTATGTCGTGCCTCTTCGCATAGTCATATGCCTTGGGGTTCCCCTTTCTAAACTCATGCGGATTATTGTATTTTGCAGATTCTGCAATGACTTCCGCGTCTGTCCAATAGTGCCTTGTTGCAAGATGAGAACATAGCTCGTCGAACCACCCATGACGAATGATATACCTATAGGCATTCAGGTCATTCTTACTAAATTCTGCTGTGGTTTTATATTTTAGAGCAATTTCTCTATACTCATCTTTGGTTGGCATCTGACGCTTGGGCTTCATATGAGCACACACCTCATCAAGATAGCCATATCTACGAGCTCCCTCATATGCATCTTTATCGCCTTTTATGAAATCGTATCGATATCGATATTTCTTTGCAATTTTTGTACAATACTCCTTCGTGTATTTTCTTGGACATCCCCCTAAATCACCTCCCGGTCTAATATTAATCATCTGCCATCCTGCTTCTGCATATTTCTTAATCCAAATATCCTCTTGTTCTGCAGCTTCATCTCTTGACAAAAAATCCGTTAGCACCTTAAATTCGTATGGACAATTAGTTTCCTTAACATACTTATAAACGCCAGAATTCTTTGCAGATAAATGTTCCTTTTCTCTCTCTTCTGGCTTTTGTGCCAAGCCTACATACGCATGATTATCTTTAAACTCAAACACATATATTTTACGGTATATCAAATTTCCCTGTCGTTTCATATGCTGACATATCTCTTGAATCCAGTTTTTACTACAGGCTCGGAAATAATGTTGGGGGGAAAGTTCGCAAAATTCATTTCGTGTTGTATATTTTAGCGCCTCTACTCTACATTCATCTTTCGTATAGCGGTGCATCTTTTTCATGTGGTTTGTCAATTCAGATAGCCATCCGTTTTTTTCTGCTTGCAAATAGGAAGCACTTTCATTGATACGCCAATACCTTTCAACATTATATTTTAATGCGATAACTCGACATTCCTCTTTCGTATATTGGTATGGCTTATCCATATGAGCACATACTTCTTCTAACCAACCTTTAGTATATGCTGCATTATAGGCTCCTTTCCCACCTTTTCTAAAATCACTTCTTCTGCTATATTTTTTGCCTTCTTCAATACATCTTTCTTTCGTCCAATACCCTCGTGTCTGTGTTTGATTCATGTGCATACAGATTTCTTCAAGCCAACCATTCTTCCATGCAGAACCGTATGCACCTTGGCATTCTTTACGAAATGTACTTTTCTTTGTAAATCTACTTGCTTCTTCAATACATCTTTCTTTCGTCCAATACCCTGGCAAATGATTATCGCCTTCCATATGTGAACAAACCTCATCTAACCATCTATTTCTTTTTGCTGCGCTATATGCTCCACCAGCCTTGTCTTGAAATTCACAACGTGAAGCATATTTATTTGCTTCTTCTTTACATCTATCTTTAGTCCAATAGCCACTATCGTGTGTATTATTTTTCTTCATGATCAAATATCTTTTATTTCAAAAAAACACGAATCTCTTCTATCCAGCCATTTCTCCAAGCTATATTAAAAGCACTTGGGCAATTTTTACGGAACTCACTCATGCTTTTGTTTTTCTTAGCCTCCCTGAAACATCGGGCCTTGGTCCAATAGCCAGCGGGCTTACTGATTCTTGGCATGTGGGAGCATATTGTATCTAGCACCCTCAAGGATGGCAAGGGACAGTCCCCTGACATCCCGCTCATTCTTCATCCTCCTTTCTTTCATTTCCCCATTTAGCTTTTGCAACTTCAAGGGACTTCTGTATCTGTTGTACGAGGACATCACGCGGAGGCAATTCTGTCATATACTGAGCGACCTTTATTCCCGTTTTGTCGAGTTGGAGTAGTTCAATCTGTTCCTCACTACCTTCTGTACAGAGTAAAAGACCAAGTGGTGTTTCTTCTCCAGGCTCCATTTCATTCTGTTCTAACCAGCGTAGATACAGCTCCATTTGACCTTTGTATTGAGCTTTGAAACGACCGAGTTTCAGATCAATGGCAATAAGGCGATGTAGTTTGCGGTGATAGAATAGCAGGTCAAGATAGAAATCCTCTCCGTCAATAATCATACGCTTTTGACGCTCAGCAAAACAGAACCCATTTCCGAGTTCAAGAATGAACTGTTCCAGATGTGCGACAAGACTATCTTCCAAGTCCTTCTCGCTATACAAGCCTTTTAACCCAGTAAATTCAAGGAAATAAGGGCTTTTGAATACAACATCAGGAGAAACAACTTTATTATCTCTAACATTGGCAAGTTCCTGTTTTACAACTTCCTCAGGCTTTGAAGACAATGCAGTACGCTCGTATAGCATTCCATCAATTTCTTTGCGAAGCTGACGAACGCTCCATCTATTGGCTGATGCCAGCGTGAAATAATAATCACGTTGCAGTTCGTCCTTCAATGGCAGTAGCTCCACGAAATGCGACCATGATAATTGTCGCGACGCTGTCGAGACAATCTGAGAATCGGGAAAAAGGGTTGCGAACTGCATATGACGATACAGGTTTTTCACATCAAAGCCTTTGTGACCGTAGATATTCTGTAATTGTCGTGACACTGTCGCGACAATTTGTTTTCCATAATCAGCTCGCTCATTTCCAAGTACATCGCGGTTGATTCGCTCGCCAATATGCCAGTACATCATGGTAAGCTCATAGTTGGCTGTAGATGCCACATGGATTCGCGCTTCGTCAATGATTTGGCGGAGGTCAGCCATCAAATTTCCAACTACTGCACCCATTGCTGAAATATCAGTTGGCACTATTGGTTTTATCTCGTTTGCCATAACTTACTTCGTGTTTAGGTTGTCCCATTCCTTCATGATCTCGCTCATTAGCACGTTTGCCTCTTTGTTGAGTGAGGCGAGTTCGGCATGGATTTCATTCATACGCTCGTGGAAATCTACGCCGTCGTCTTCCACTTCAGCAACGCCAACATAGGCACCTGGAGTGAGAGAATAGTTCTTTTCCTCAATCTCCTGTATGGTTGCAATCTTGCAGAGACCCAGCACGTCTTGATATTCGCCATCGCCAAACTTTTCTGTGAGCCATTCATGTTGACGGGCTGTTTCAAGTATATCTTCGAGTTCGTCGATTAGCACTTTTTGTTCAGCCTCGATACGTTTCTTTTCCTTACGCTGAGCGTTTGCAATTGCCTCTTTGGCTGCGGCCTTCTGCTCATCAAGTGCCTTTTGAGCAGAAGCAACCGTTGTGTCACCTAATACAGCCTTATAATCGGCCAACAACTGCTGATACTTATCTTTCTCGCCACGATACAGATGAACAATGGCCTGCAGATTACGCAGCTGCCATTCTGTCCATTCGTTCAGGGTGCGGTCAACAACCGTATAGTAATTACGGGCGTCAATGAAGAGTACCTTATCACGAATGTCAGCATTCTTATTGCGATCAAAGAACCACAGTGAACAAGGTAATGACAGCGTATAGAAGAAGTTGTTGCCTACGCTGACCATCACATCCACATCGCCTGTGCGCACCAGTTTCTCACGGATATCACGGTCTTTGTTGGCGCTATCGGTAGCCGAGCTCGCCATTACGAATCCCGCCCGACCGTGTTCGTTCAAGTAGGCATAGAAATAGCTAATCCAGAGATAGTTGGCATTGCCAATCTCTTTGGTCTTGGCATTTACGCCTGGCAAACCAAAGGGCAGACGTCCTGCAGCAGAAGCCGACTCAGCTTTCACCTTATCCACATTAAATGGTGGATTAGCCATCACATAGTCGCACTTACCAGCGAGGTTGTGGGCATCATGATAGAACGAGTTGGCTTCGTCGCCAGAAACTATCTTACCGTTCAATCCATGCACAGCCATATTCATCAAGCAGAGCTGGGCGTTATATTCAACCTTCTCCTGTCCGAAGAACGTCATGCTGGTGTTGGCATTGAGGCCAGACTGGTTCACAAAGTCGCCTGTCTGCACAAACATACCACCACTACCACAGGCTGGATCAAGCATCACACCCTGCTTGGGTTCCAGCACATTAACCAGCATTTTTACTAATGACTTTGGCGTGAAGAACACACCATCATCGCTAGCTACGGCCTTGGCGAACTTGGAAAGGAAGTATTCGTAGATGCGGCCAATTACATCACCACCAACTTCGTCGATGGTCTTATTGTTGAATATACGGAGCAGCTCGCGCAACAGGTCATCAGCAAAGCTGGTATAGGTCTTAGGCAGCACGCCAGTCAGTTGTTCGCTTTGGTCCTCCACCAGCTGCATGGCATTGTTCACAGCCTCGCCTAAGGAGTTGATGGCATGACCGTCCTTGCTTTTCAATTCTGCAGCAGCAATATTATCGGGCAGATTCACCAGATAGTCGAACTGAGCTTCCTTAGGGAGATAGAGCGCACTCTTGGCTGCAAAGTCGCTTGGCTCGACAGGCATCACACGCCCACCTCGCATCGGACGGCTCTGCAATATCTCTGCCTCCACCATCTTATAGCGACTGTAGGCATAGCGTAGAAACAACAGAGCAAGCACAGGCATACAATACTGACTACTCGTCAGCTTACTTCCCTGTCTCAAGAGGTCTGCCGACTCCCATAATTCTGCTTCAAGTTTTCTTATATTAATCATATTTCTTCTATTTCTTTTTCCTTCAGCTTAAATGCCTCAGGGTCTGTTGTCATTTGATATATTTTGATTTCTGGATTTAATTCTCTAGCTGCTTTTATTATTTCATCTATATTCTTAGAGTAAATGTTCACTCCTAGTTAGCGTAATATGCTACAAAGTTACGAAATCTTTTCGATAATATTACGTTTTACTACATTTTTACACATTATTTAAGATAATGTGCAATAGAAAGCGTTAAACAAGCCTAGAATTCCCTGGCTATTTTTCTTGAAACCACCATATTATATTTGGGGAAATTTAAAGGAGTTTAAGGAATTGTTACCAAGGCCATCGAGGTCTCGTGATGAAAGGCAATCTTGAAATCTTTAAAGGGACGGCATCCATCGCGGATGTCGCCCCTAATTTAGTTTAGCGGATGGTAATCCACACAGCCTCGCCTCGGTCCTTGGCTTCCACGATTTTCTGCTTCAACCGATGCAGCCAGATGCGAGAGTCAACTACTTGTCCTACAAGCTTGTTTTTGCCTACGAGAATGCATCCTGCGGTATCCTCGGCGGTGTTGCCAGCATGGATGCGGATGCCCTCGAAATTCGGCACACCCAGCAAGATGGGTAGCCACGCCTTCATCTTCGGACTCCATGAAATGACTACCGCGTAGCGGCCTTCAGGGATGGCCGAGCGGCCTTTTATTTTGCGGCCGCCGTGGGCGTAGTCGCGCCAAGTGGGTTCCAGTGTGTCACAGAAATACTCGTCGGCAGCGCCTGCCAAGTACTCGTCGTTCACTTCCTTGCGGATGGCAAGCCTACCAATGGTGTAGGTCTTGCGCTTTGCTATTCTTGTCAATATCAGTTCCATATCGATACCTCCTTAATGTCACGATGTCACTTTGTCATTGTCACTTTTCTTCTTCGACCACAACTTCGAGTCTACCTTCTCCACCCAGCCGTCGCGATTCCAGCGCGAGATGATTTTGATAATGCTGTTGCGAGGCACATTGCCAGGCTTCAAGGCTGCCAGATCATCAGCCGTAAACGTGGGTGGCAACTGGTCGAAGATACTGTTGTTCTTGCCATATCGCTGGCACTCCGTCTCAGCATCCACATACTGATTCTGCAGGGCCACACCAAACACCTTGATTTGCTGTTGCAGACAGTAACTGGCCATCATCACCGCAAACTCCACACAGGCGTTGCTTTCTTTCGCCCTGCCCGAAAGCAGGTGGAAGATGACTCCACAACGGAAGCCGATGACCGCAGCACGACGGCGGTAGGTATCCTTCACGTGGTCGATATCCTTCAGCGCCACCACGCGCTGCTCTTCCACCCACCCGTCGATAGCCTTGCGCAGTCGAGGGGTATCCACATAGCCGCTAAACGAGCGCAATCGTGTCACCGCCTCCTGAATCCTCGCCTCGTCCTCCACGGAGCGACGCCCGTAGCGAGGCATCTTGGCAAACGAGGTGTCGGGCATCTCAGCCAGCAGGATACGGCTCGAAAGACCGTTCTCTACGTTGTCCGACTTGAAGCACTTCCTGACGGCCCCACTTGTTCCCAGCATCGACCAGTTATACGCCACTTTCACGACACCACTCTCGGCTTGGTCGCTGTTGTAATCCTGACCCCACTCCGAGTCAATCGGGTCGAAAGCCAGTCGGTAGATGTCGTACTTCGACGACCACGAGCCGGCACCGTTGGTCTTGCGCAGCGTGTCCAGCTCCTCGCCAAAGCTGTACAAGGTGTGCCCGTTGGCATTCTTCAAGCGCTTCAATAGCGTAGAACAGCTCACCGTCACGGGCACCACGCGAATCAACACCTTCGGGTCTTCGGGAGCCTTCTCGTTGGCCTTGCGACTCTTCTTGCGCTCCTTCCATTCATCCTCACGCTTGCGAGCCAAGGCATCCTCCTCGTCGAACTGACGCTTCCAGATGTTCACGGCATGTTTACACACCGACTTTCCCGAGGCCTGTTCGCCGTAGATAATCGACATCATGCCCAACTTCTGCATCTCGCCGTCACAATAGCGCACCTCCACTTGGTCGGCATAGGCCGCCGCCAAAGGCAACACCGAACAGAGCACCGGCATGTGCATCGAGACGGGTACACCCGTGAGCGATTCCTTCAGACCTACAGGCAGGGCTTTCATATTTACCCTCACGCCAGTCTCTTCCTGTACGGCCTCGGCATCCATCTCTTCGCTCTTCATTCTCGACCTTTCGCTTTCGATGATCTGGTCTATCAATCGCGACCCCTTGGTAGGCTCCTTGCAAGCCGAGTGGATGATACCCTTCATCTCCTGCGCTGACAGTCCGTAGCGAGGCATCACCTCCAGCAGCCACTCCTCCGAGTTATCGCAGATAGCCCTGAGATTAGCTGCCAACTGATGCAGTCGCTTGTTGCGCTCACCCTCGGAAGGTTCACCACCCGTTCTACGCCAATACTCAGCGATAATAGAGGTATAAGGAATGTCCTTAAATTCCTGTGGAAATTTAAATTGAGAGTTGAGAATTGAGAGTTGAGAATTGTCTTGTGCGGTAGCAAACTCTACACTCTTCACTCTACACTCTTCACTATCATAATACGCCCCATCCTCAGTTCTTCCATCGATGCTCAGACCTCTATCCGTATAGGCCTTCCTACGAGCCATGATTTCTTCCTCAGAAAGCTGCTCATACCATCCGTCGGCACGATAAATCTCGTACTCCGCAGGCGTGATATAGATAAACCTCTCAGGTGTGAAGCACGACGTATCGGCTACGATGGTCACGCCGTCCGTACTCAGCGCCTTGCAGTAGGCACGCTGCGCCTCGGGTACCGTCATGCCCAACGGCAGACGGATATCAATGTGAAGCTTCTTGCGAGCCGAGTAGTCCTTGTGCAACATCATGCCCTGCCACTCGCCGCCTATCTGCACATCCAGCTTTTCCGACATCACGTTGGCATGTTCCACCAATTCGGGGTCGTCAATATCCACGCACGTCTGCCAAGTAAACGACTCAGCATCTATATGCTCGCGGTCGCGATAGTTATCACGGAAGCGGCTGTAGTGCGGACAGCGGAACGGCAGATAGCCTTTCAGTCTTCGTTGCTCATCATCGTCGGTCGCATCGCTGATGCGCTTGGCCAGATTGCTGAGACGCGGCTCACGAGTCAAAGTGTCGTAGTCGTGGAGCTGGCATTCCTGTACTAATGCCCTTGTTTGCTCCTTGTTCTGACGCGGGTTGAGTGCTATTAGTCTTCCCATATTGTTTCCTCCTTCCTTGTTTTAAGATACGACATCACCTCGTCTGCCTCCTCCGCAAAGAGCGACTTCATCAGCGCCAGTCCCAGGTTCTTCGGAAACTTGAACGTCACGTACACGTACTCCATGTCGAGTCTGCGTCGGTGCGACGGACGGTCGGTGCGATACAGCGGACGAGTCATCTCCACACAGGCGTGGCGCGTCTCATACAGCAGTTCGCGCTTCGGACCCGTGTTCATGCGGTAAGCCTTGAAGAAACTTGTGCCGTCCTCCTCGATGGTCATTCGACCCTTTGGTTGACGCTTGCCGCCGTTAGTCACCTGTTCGTCCACCCATCCGCAAGGATAAATGTTCACATCACCGTTTACGTGGAACTTTGTCTGAGTGTCCATACTCACTTCGCCAGCCAGAATCTGCTGGACTTTACAATTTTTTCTTGCCATTTTTGGATTGAATTGCGAGAGAAGTTTTCGAGAAAGGCGCCTACATCATTGCTGATGCTCAATTGATTCTCTCGACTTCAACCCATGTTAATAATTAGATGTTTTGAATATCGTTTGCCACTACGTCTTGAAATACCGACCCGTTCAGTTCGTGCGTCTGAAAGCGCAGCGAAGCAATAACGGTTTTTCCTACAGCAAACTTACAGAGAGCGAGGTTGCCGAACATCGCGCAGATGTACTCATCCTCATAATCACCACCAAGCTCTTTGAGCCTGATCATCGACTTGGCCAGTTGGCCGTCCGATTGTTTCTTACTCGGCACGTAGACAGGTTCTGTCTGGGCCACTACTTTTAAAATCTTTGTCACCATAATCTTGCTTTGTCAACGCCTTTAGTGGTCGATTGACAATGCAAAAGTAGCGTGTTCTTCTTAGCATAGAGAGAAAAAAAATACCCGATACACACTAAGGTATATCGGGTATATTCCATTGTTTGGAAAGTATATCGGAAGGTATAACGAGCCTACCAGTCTTTACGTGTCCACGTCTTTCCTTGCTTTAAAAATTGAGGCTCGTTGGCATAAACATAAAAGCCATTTGACAGCCCCTGACGTTCGCCAAAGAACATGTCTTTCAGAAGGAAGGCAAGGTCTCGGTATTGGTTGTTAGGCCAAAGTTCAAGGTTGCGCTCCTTTACATTTATTTTATTAGTGGCAGACTTTAAGTCAATCTCGGCAACAATAGGGTTCTCGAAGTGAAAATGTGCATTCACCCACTGGCAGAAGTCAGCACGCTTACGCTGTTTAATCCAGCCGAACCACTCGAAGAGCACGCAGACAACCACCCAATACGACTTCTGTTTAAGTACAGCCAAATCGCCATCCAACCTATCACTAAAGGCAGCCTCTACCTTGTCAGCATCTACACGAGGGTCGAATGGCCCCACAACAACAGATGGCGGTGGACAGTCCTGAGCAGTCTCGAATACCTCGTCTGCAAAAAAGGCCTCTTGCATCTCGTCAATAGTCATAATCGGTACGCCCAAGTCTTGAGCAAAATCCAGTACTTGTTCCGACTCGCTCACCAACCAGCAATCAGGAATCTTCTGTGACCAATACAGCGCAGCACTCTGCTCCCACGATATACTGCTGCTGTAGGGTTGGCGGAAATCCAGGAACTCGCTCCAAGTGTCACCTTCCAAATCCATCACTTCAAACATGCCGTGTCTTTGTCCGTCGTGTACTTGTGCTTTCATTTTACCTCCCAAATCCTCGAATGTGTATTGGGTCATCATTAGTTTGCCAAGAATTCTTGTGGCATCCCCAATAACTGTAGGTTCGTTTACGGTCGTGAATGACTTGACGATGGCATTCATTATCCTGTCAATACTAAAATGGTCGATTGTTGCCCGTTCGGCAACTACAATAGTTTTAATCATATCTATTTATTGTCGATATAAGATATTTCGTTAGTTCCAAGAATTTCATTTGCCTTTTCTTCACTGATGAGGTTTTCAGCTAAGGCACGATACACCATACGCGAGAACCTGTATGAGGTTTCTTCGCCCAGATAAGTCGAGGTATTCGCCCAAGCCTTCAACTTCGGACTCGTGTTCTTTTTGATGCAGAACTCGCGATAGAACACATCACTCATAATGCCCTCATCCTTCAGACGGTGGAAGATGGCATCAATGCTGATGCCAAACTGAGTCTGCAGATGACCTATTTCATTCAAGAACACCTTATTAATACGTGTGCCAAACACCTGATGAAGCACTTCCGATGAAAGGAGCATCTCGCCAGCAAAATAATGGCATAGTGACTCCTTTTCCTTTTGCGAGAGACTATCATCCATCCGCATAACAGAGTGACCAAATTCGTGCAGCGTATTGAATCGTTTGCGCTCCACGGTGTAATGCTTGTTGAGCACCAGAACAGGTTTCTTTTCCCCAACAAATATGCACATGCCGTCGAATGCATCGGGAGCCTCAATCTCTATCACACGCAGACCGTGAGACTCCAGCAGGTCAATAATGTTGCTAATCGGTCCTAGTCCCAAATTCCAATCTTTACGAATGCGGGCCACCACGCGCTTTACATCCTGACGGGTCGATACCACGATGTCACTTAGGTCGTAGTCGAACGTCATGCTGATACCCAGCGTATCCTCAATCTCCAGATAACGCTCGGCCTTGTCCTTCACCTCCTCGTTGATGGCATACTCATCGCCCTTAGTTAGCTTCGCCTTTTTGCGATAGTCTGCGGGGCGGGTTATCTGCACCGTCACTGGGCGGAAGAAGTAGTCGAAGTCCATTCCGAGAGCTTTTGCCAGCGCAATATGAACCTTAGAGGACGGCATCATCTTGCCAGCCTCGTACTTCGAGATGTTTGGTTTGCTCACCTCGCCATTTGTACGCTTTGATAGTTCATCCATCGTTAACCTTTTCATTAACCGGGCGCTCTTTAGCCTTCGCCCGAATGTTTCCTTGTAATTCATAATAGCTGAGAACTGGATAAAATAAAGAAATTTCTTTTAGGCAACAAAAGTAATCAGATTTATTCTAAAAGTTGCGTTTTGGATGTATTATTAATTATTATTAACAGGAACTGTCTGGTAAAACAAAATCCCAAATATAATTTTTAATTCAAAACACTTTGCGCAAAAATACACATCTTTTAATAAAGTGTCTGGACTCAAGCCATATAAATACAAAAACCAGCACCTCGAAACAAGGTACTGGCCATTATGACGGAACTATCGTTTTATCGATACTATCCTACGACCAAAGAGAATCGCAATCCAAGCGCATTGGCAATAAGCATAAACGTGCTGAGCTGCATGTCCGTCTGTCCTTGCTCAAGCGACGAGATGTATTCACGCTTTTTACCGATACGCTCGCCCAACTGCTGCTGGGTAAGTTTCTGACGCTTGCGCTCGTCGCGCAACAACTCGGCGTAATACCAGGCCTTGGCTTTGGCCTCGAACTCTATACGGCTGGGGGAGCCGGCAGAACCATACTTCTCATCAAAATGCTGCGACCCGGTCTTCAGCTGGGCCAATTTCTTTTCGTTCATGCTGCAAAAGTAATATATTTATTCCAAATTTCCAAACATTTTGGAAGAAAAATATTCTTTTCGCAGAATTTGAAAGCATACATCAAAAAGTGACAATGACAAAGTGACATCGTGACATTAAGGAGATTCCAACATACAGGAAAAATGTGGAGTAGAATATTTACAATACATATTATTATAATATATTATTGTAACCTAAAAATCGGCATATTCGCAGATGCTTATTGTCACTTTGTCACGATGTCATTGTCACGATTCGAGCTGTCTGCGAATAAGGGCGCTTATCGTGCTAAAAATCGGGCCTTACGGCATCCCGATTTTTGGCTACCTACGGTTTTCTTCGTACCTTTGCATTGTCAGAAGAAAGATAGATTTTTAACGCTCTAGTTAGGAAAAAATATTTCTTTAGCTAGCGAGAATAAAAAATCCAGTTGGAGCCGAAAAATGAAGTCTGACTGACGACGGAGAAAGTAACCTTAGTATTAACAATTTAAAACCATGAAATTATGGCACTGAAAGTAAAAGCAAAGGAACAGTTGATTAAGATTGGCAAGTATGCCGACACGTATCGTTACGTGATGATGCCCGAGCTCTACACGGCACTGGCTCAGGACAAGGTGATTAAGGAGGCGGCTCTCCGCTCAGGCGTGAGTCGAGGCGTGATGCAGGCTTGCTGGGACGCAGCCGGCGAGGTGATTAAGGCATGGGCAACCGAGGGCCACAGCGTGGCTCTGCCAGGACTGGGCACCATGCGATTCGGCCTGCGCGCCAAGAGTGTGGCCAACGTGAACGACGTAAAGGCTGGCCTGATTTCAAGCCGCCGCATCATCTTCACGCCCAACACCGACCTGAAGGACGAACTGGCATCGACTGCCGTGCAGATCACCTGCTACGACAAGGACGGCAAGGAAGTGAAGCGCGTGACCTCGACCGACGACGGCAACGTGGAGGACCCTGAGAACGAACCCACCCCCGACCCCTCCCGTCCGGGAGGGGAGTCTGAGAACACTGGCAATGGAGGCTCTACCAGCGGCAATCAGGGCGGCAACGACAACCCCGGCGGAGGTGACGACGACCCTGAGAACTGATTTGAAGGTAAAAAAGTAAAAAGGTAAAAAAGTAAAAAAAGGAAAGGAGGTTATATGAAGAACAAGGAAAGTTGGAAGACAGTGATTCAGATTGTGGTATCGGTGCTCAGCGCCATCCTCACCACACTGACCACCACAAGTTGCATGGGGCATGGGCCATTCTAAAGGCAACTGCATTAAAACAGGGACGGACGCAAAATAAAATGCGCCCGCCCTTGTTGCTTTAATCTTCTTTCTAAGACCGACAGAGTCGTCGCGTCTCTTTTCTGGCCTCGCGCCAACGGGGATAATACTTATCCATCAAAGAGTGGAAACGGGCATTGTGGCTGGGCTCTAACAAATGACAGAGTTCGTGAACCACGACATGCTCAATGCACCACTCGGGCAAAAGTAAAAGATAGGTAGAGAAACTGATAGAACGGTCTTTGACATCACATTGTCCCCAACGAGAGATGGTGGGTTTGAAGCGTATCACCGAAGGCTTCACCCCCATCTCTTTTGCGTGGTGTTCCACCATCGGTTCAATAAGTGTCTTCAATCGCTGAGAGGCCTCAATCACCTGCGCCTTTGTATTCAGCGGCAGCTGTCCATAGAAGGCGGCCCGACGGTTTTCTCTCTCCAACGTTTTGTTTCTGGCCTCCGCAATCCACTCGCGGTGGGACTCAACAAACCGTTCTATTTCCTTTCTTGATAAACCAACGGGGGCTGACACATGCACATCGCCGTTTTTGACGATGCGCAGTGACAGCCTCCGTGTCCATCTGTATGTGATTTGAATGGTCATTAATCTTGGCTAAAGCCGCCTGCCAATCATCGAACAACGATCTTGCGACCCTCGACGACATAGACACCAGGCTTGAGGCCCTGGACTGTGGTAGCAGACTTGCGAACCAACTGGCCACGCAGGTCATAGATGTCAGAGGGATGGGCCTCGAGGTCGATGGTCTGCGTACGGATGCCAGTATTAATTGCCTTGACGAAGAGGTAGCCATCCTTGAGGCGGCTGGCGTCCCACTCGATGCCGTTGGAGTTTTCAACGGTAGGTGCACCTGAGAAAGTCTTGGTGGTCCACAGCTGGATGCTGTCGCCCACATGCAGGGTGTGACCAGCATTAATCTCGATACGCAGCGTGCCATTGAAGACAACTGATGCGTTCTTCAAAGCCTTGGGCTTACTGGTGAATGTCAGCACGCCATTCTGGGCCACAGTGAGTTTGCCAGTACCGAGTTGGGCGTTGGCACCCAACTTCAGCTCACCCTCGTTGACAGAGGTGGTACCAGTATTATCGCTGGCGCCGTTCCAGGTAATCTTACCTGTGCCCAGTTTCACGAAGTTGGCATTCGAGGTAACCTTGACGCTGGTGCTCCAGTCCTCGGCGTTGCCCACCTGCCAGGTGTTGGCTCCCACGCTGCTTCCATTGCTGAAGGTGCAGCTGCCACCAAGTTTACCAGTACCTGTGACTTTACCGATACGGAAGGTCTTACCACTATTCTGTACCTCCACGCTGGCGGCGATGTTCATCGTACCCTTTGGCATACCCGTGCTGGTGTTGAGTGTGAAGCGCAGACAACTGGCATCATCGAGACTTGACGAGGGTTTCAGCGTTCCTTCAAACTCGCTAAAGTTACATTGCACAGGCGTACGAGTGGCATAATAGTTGGTGCCTTTCTCTGTGACACAATATGCATTGAGTGTGCCCTTACCTATCACCTTATTACTATAGGTAGAGCGATTGGCCATATACCAAGTACCTGTCTTACCCTCTGGAACATCAATCGTATAGCTGGAACTGGTACTTTCGTTCAACGTACCTCCCTGGAACTCAACAGTCTTGGCAGGTGTACCTATACCCTGACACTGAACGGTACCTGCAGCAATAACCAATCTGTTGAGAGCCGTGTTGTTAACACCGAGTTTCATCCAACCTGTACCCTTCTTGGTAAGCATTGTACCACTAATGGCCTTGCTCACAATGAAATCAGCTGAGTTATTAATGATACCACCCTCTTCGCCATTCATCTGCATTGGCGAGCCTTGTTCTACAGCAGCTGTGGTCATCAATGTAGCACCATCCTCGATGGTAAACAAGGTAGCCTTAGTGGTGACACCACCCAAGTTGCCCGTAGCAGAATACTGGTTGGCCAGTTTCTTCACCTTGGTAACACCACCCATGAGGTGAGTACCACCCGTATAGCTGTTCTCGCCATTCATAGTCAATGTACCTTCATTCTGCTTGACCAACTCGGCCGAGCCACCAATGGAACCATTGCCAGTGAAGGTGTAGGTAGAAGAACTGTGATTAACAAGAATCGTAGAAGGATAAACCTCAGTAACCACATTGACAGTCTTTGTAAGAGCATTATTAGAGAAAGTCACTTGGTCGCCTGAGACGAAGGTGGTGCTCTCGATATCATCACCACCACCTATCTGGAAATTAGGCGTCTCAGCCACATCCCACTTGTTGTTCACATCGCCATACCAGGTGATGTATCCTGGGTCACGCATACCAACAATCTCAACCATCAGTTTACCATCCTCAATGATGAGGTTGCGCTTCTGGGTGTTCAGACCCTCGATGGTAAGGTTGGCCACATCGCCTTCCAGCGTCTCGACCTCTGCGATGACATACTTGCCAGCGGTGAGCATCGTCTCACCATCAGCCAAATGGCCATTGAGCACGATGACAGGCATCAGGTCATCAGGACCGAATTGAGTCCAAAAAGAACCTGTCTTACGCTCAATCTTCAGTACTTTTGTCTTCACCACATCAGCCTGCTGATTAGCGCTATAGAGATCGACTGAGAGACGCGAGCCAAAGCCCAGCGACAGGGTATCGACAGTGATGGTGCCCTGATGGTCATTGCCGCCAGGACGAATGACAGAACCGTAGTCGGCCTTGATGCTCTGGAACTGTCCACCATCGGAAATCAGCTCTGTGTGACGATTCAGCCACAGGGGCGACTGCTTCATGGTGCCGTCGAACTGGAGGGTACCACCCCACACATTGGTCTCGCCCGTATGGGTAAAGTCGGCCTTAGGCAGCACCAGCACGCCGTCGCCCTGCTTCACCAGGGTGCCTGTGCCACTGATGCCAGCACCAGCAACGGTGCAGGTATAAGTGGTATAGTTGATCTTCGTGTTCTGATTAGTACTCTCGCTGGCTGCCGTACCCTGCACCCATGTGGGCACATTGAAGGTCAGCACATCAGGCTGAGCACCAGCCTCGATGGTGACGTTGCTATTCTTCGTCTCGCACACCAAGACATGCTGGCCGTTCAGACTGCTGCCAATGGTGCCACCTGACAGCACCTCAGTACGACCAGTCATTGTGAGAGGAGGCGGAGCCATCGTGATGCCTTCGAGCTCTCCCAAGAAGTAACTGGGACGTGGGGGCTGGTTATAACCACACATCTGCCACACCATCGCATTGCGATACTGATGATCGTACCACAGCGAGGGAATGCGCCATTTGGTGGGCGTGGGAGTAGAATAGATGCGGATATTATTATTGGCCGTGCGCATGATGATTTCCTCGCGCCAGTCACCCAGGATGTCACCCTGATAACAGGGTGTGCCCTTGGTGTCGTTGTTGGTCTGCGAACCAGCACAGGTATAGATGGGACTCCACGAGCCATACTTGGCAATGCAGCCCTCGGTATTCTTGCCATTCAGATAGTTGAAGGTCTCCTCGCACAGGTCACCATCCCAATAGATGCGGAAGTTCTGGTTGATACCGTCCTCCACGAGGTTGTTGTTCACGGCAGCCGTCACCGAGCTCAGCGGCTTGGCACCTGTGGGGGTGCAGATGCTGCCAGGATAAGTATTCGAGAAGTTGCCGGCCATGCAGCGACCTACATCTCGGCCAGCCACATAGCGGAAATACACCTTCGAGGTGGTGGCGTCACGATAGTTCGTGCCAGGATTGTCCTCCATGCAGGCAAAGACCTCCTGTCCGTGGTGATAGGGATTGAGGTCACCCACCTGTTCGGCATCACCGTGTCCGAAGCCAGTGGTAGAGAGGCCTTTGCCGTTGTCATCAATAACCATCGACCCAAAGACAATCTCGTCGCGCCCGTCCAGGTCAACATCGGCCACGCAGTAGTTATGATAGCCCTGTCCCTTCCAAGGGCCATTGGTATTGTTGAACCAACGCCAACGCTCTGTCAGCGTGTGGGTATTAGGATTCACGTCATAGGCAATCATCTTATGACGGGTGTAGATGCCGCGGGCAATGAAGATGCTGGGCTTGCGACCATCGAAATAAGGCGCACCGAAGAAGTGCTTCGAGGCACGGTGACCATAGCCATCGCCCCACGCCTTGTTGACATCGTTCTCGCCATCCTCGAGAAGTCGCAGAGGATAAGACAGACGCTGGTAGGGCTGTCCTGTCTCACCATTCATATAAAGCAGATACTCGCCCGTGGTGATGACAAACCAGTTGGTGCCGCCACCTGTGGCGCCACGCACATTGACAGAGGCATTACCCACAGTATAGGTGGTACCATCGGCCATGTGGATGGTAGAACCGTCGCAGGCACGCATCACCACCTCGGCCTTGCCGTCCTGGTCCCAGTCGTAGGCCACGATGTTCTGCTCGTTGTTCTGGAAGTCGCCCATGTTAGGACCACAGTTCATCCACCACAGGCGGGTGCCGTCCATCTTCAGACACTCAATGATGCTGTATTCCTTGGTGGCCACACCGCCAATCACAGGACCATCCTTGGGATAGGACTGCTGCATCTCGCTCAAGTTGTCGAACTTCATCAGAATCTCCAACTCGCCATCGCCATCAACGTCAGCACAGCAGGCATCATTGGGTACCAACGTACTCTTGATACCCTCGTGTTTCAACTGAATCTCCTTGTAGCTCGACGTCCAGGGTTTCCTGGCTTCACTCTGCGCCTGTACTTGTCCCTTCACCACAGCAGCCACCGTATAGGTGCTGGTCGAGGTGCCCTGCGGGTCGGTAAAGTTGCTCGTCTGCAAGTTCTCAGCCACTGCCACGCCGTCGCGATAGACATTATAAGTCACGTTGTAGTATTCGTCGGCCTGTATTCTCCAACTGAGGAACACGCCACCGCTTACCTTCATGGCCACAAGGCCACGATCCAATTTGTCGGTCATTCGTTGGGCCTGAGTGCCAAGAGTCAGCATCAGCGCCACGATGAAAAGAAATAGTTTTCTCATTGTTTTTGCGAATAGTTAGTATTTATCTGCGTGCAAAGTTACAAAAAAAGCTGGATTCAAGACCGCTTCTGTGGACAAAAGTGCGGGATTAGTCATAAAACGCAGTAAAATGCCAAAGATTAGGGTCGTCCTTATTATTATCGCGCGTGCATGACAAATAGTTATCAAAAATCAGAAATTTATGACTGTTTGAGAATATTTTCACCCAAATGTTTTGCAAATTAATATTAATAGTGTACCTTTGCATGCAATTTTGAAACAAATGCAAAAGTACATATGAGTCAAGTCATCGAACCCATAGCCTATCAGCGCCTGCTCGATATGAGACAGACCGAGCAGGGCATCAAATTAATCAAGGAGTTTTTTCAGCAGAACCTCTCAACGGAGCTCCGCCTTCGTCGTGTCACAGCCCCTCTGTTCGTACTGAAGGGACTGGGTATCAACGACGACCTCAATGGTGTGGAGCGTGCTGTCACCTTCCCCATCAAGGACCTGGGCGACGCCCGTGCCGAAGTGGTGCACTCGCTGGCTAAATGGAAGCGACTGACATTGGCTGAGTATGAGGTAGAGCCAGGCTACGGCATCTATACGGATATGAACGCTATCCGTGCCGACGAGGAACTGGACAACCTGCACTCACTCTATGTGGACCAATGGGACTGGGAGGCCGTCATCCGCCGCGAAGACCGCACGCTGGCCTTCCTGAAGAATATCGTGGAGCGCATCTATGCAGCCATCCGTCGCACGGAATATCTGGTTTGTGAGAGCTATCCCCAAATCAAGCCTTTCCTGCCCGAGCAGATTCATTTCATCCATGCTGAGGAACTGCTGGAGATGTATCCCGACAAGACACCCAAGGAGCGTGAGGATGCCATCTGCGAGAAATACGGTGCCGTCTTCGTGATTGGTATCGGCGGTAAGTTGGCAAACGGCGAGAAGCACGACGGACGTGCCCCCGACTATGACGACTGGAGCACGGTGGCCGAGGACGGACGCAAGGGCCTCAACGGCGATATCCTCATCTGGTATCCCGTACTGGGTCGCTCGTTCGAACTTTCATCAATGGGTATTCGTGTGGACAAGGAGAGTCTGCTGCGCCAGCTCGAGATTGAGGGCAAGCAGGAGCGTGAGAAGCTCTATTTCCATCAGCAACTCCTCAACGACCGTCTGCCCCTGAGCATTGGTGGTGGTATCGGTCAGAGTCGCCTGTGCATGGTATTGCTCCATAAGGCTCATATCGGTGAGATTCAGGCTTCTATCTGGCCTGAGGAGATGCGCGAAACCTGCAAGAAGATGGGCATGCCGCTCATTTAATGGCGCATGGCCACGCTTTCTGACAACGAGAAAAAGAAATCATCATAAAAAAATCTCGATAACCAATGTGGCTATCGGGATTTTTTTGTACCCTTGGGGCTGAAGACCCGAAGGTACTCTCGCTCGAAAAAACCCAAATTATATTTGGTTTTTTGCTCGCTTATTCGTACCTTTGCAAGCAAAACTAAGAACTAAGAAATGGAATATATTGTTTCGGCAAGAAAATATAGGCCGATGTCGTTTGATACGGTGGTGGGACAGCTGGCGCTGACCACGACGCTGAAGAACGCTGTGAAGAGTGGCAAACTGGCGCATGCCTACCTGTTTTGCGGTCCGCGAGGAGTGGGTAAGACCACCTGCGCCCGTATCTTTGCAAAGGCCATCAACTGTCAGAACCCCACGGCAGAGGGTGAGGCATGCAACGAGTGCGAGAGCTGTCAGTCGTTCAACGAACAGCGCTCACTGAACATCTTCGAGCTCGACGCTGCCTCAAACAACTCGGTGGAACACATCAAGACGCTGATGGAGCAGACACGCATTCCGCCGCAGGTGGGCAAGTACAAGGTGTTTATCATCGACGAGGTGCACATGTTGTCAACAGCAGCATTCAACGCCTTTCTGAAGACGCTGGAGGAACCGCCCGCACACGTCATCTTCATCCTGGCCACTACAGAGAAGCATAAGATTCTCCCCACCATTCTTTCTCGTTGTCAGATTTATGACTTCGAGCGCATGACGGTGCAGAACACCATCGACCACCTAAAATATGTGGCACAGAAAGAAGGTATCACCTTCGAGGACGAGGCACTCGCCGTGATTGCCGAGAAGGCTGACGGTGGCATGCGCGACGCCCTCTCTATTTTCGACCAAGCAGCATCGTTCTGTCAGGGCAACATCACTTATCAGAAGGTGATTGAAGACCTGAACGTGCTCGACTCGGACAACTACTTCCGTATCATCGACTTGGCAGTGGAGAACAAAGTGAGCGACATCATGGTACTGCTGAACAATGTTCTGAACAACGGCTTCGACGGAGGACTATTGATTCAGGGACTGGCCAAGCATGTGCGCAACGTGCTGATGGCAAAGGACCCACAGACATTGCCTTTGCTGGAGGTGAGCGAGCAGGCCAAGCAACGCTATGAAGCACAGGCACAGAAGGTGAACCAGAACTTCTGCTACGAGGCACTGCGTCGCATGAACCAGTGTGACATTAACTACCGCCAGTCGTCAAACAAGCGTCTGTTGGTGGAGTTGACTCTCATCGAGGTGGCTCAGATCACACAACCTGCGGAAGGAGACGCCAGTGGGCGTCAGCCCAGAAGATTGAAATCCCTGTTTAAGCATCTGATTCAGCAGGCAAAGCCTAAGCAAACGGCTCCACAGGTGGCCGTGGCTGCGCCGAAGAGTCAGCCTCAGAATAGTCAGAGTTCTCAGACCCCACAAAGCCCACAAAGCCCACTGAGCCAACAAAGCCCACAGCCCACACAAAACACCCAAGGCGCCCAAGACACCCAAGGCTCCAAGCGCCCGACCCTCAAGACCGCAAGTCTTGGTCTGTCGTGGAGCAACCTGCGTCAGCAGAACAAGAAGATGCAGATACTGCCTGGCACACCTGGCGTGGACGACAAGAAGACCAGTCAGCACGAGACCTTCTCGCAGGACATGCTGGAACTGCAATGGTTGTCAATGTGCAACCGTATGCCCCAGAAACTCAGCGGATTGGCTGCTCGCATGAAGAACATGAACCCAATCATCGTTGAGATGCCCCAGTTGGAGGTAGTGGTGCCCAATGAAATTGTGAGGGACGAGATGGAAGTCATCAAAGGCAGCATCCTGAGCACACTGAAACTATATCTGCACAATGACGACATCACCCTGTCGATGCGTGTAGCAGAGAAAAAAGAGCACAAGATCCTGACTCGAAAGGAGCAATATGAGTTGATGGCCTCGAAGAGTCCATCCGTGGCGCTACTCCAAAAGATGTTCGACTTGGAACTGGCATAAGAAAAAGAAATGAACCATTTGCTACTATAACGATATGAAGAAGATTAAAGAAACAGCAAAGGCATTCCTCGCCATACCATATATTAAATATATAGTGGTATTGGTATGTGGCATCGTATTGATTGGCTTTGGAGGCTCCAACAGCGTATGGTCACACCTGAAGAACAAGATTCTCATCAACGAACTGAAGGATGAGATTGAGTTCTACGAGAGTGAGTATCAGCGCGATCAAGCCCAGATTCACCAACTGCAAAGCAATCCGAAGGCAATGGAACGTATTGCTCGCGAGCGTTATTTCATGAAGACGCCCGACGAGGACATCTTCGTATTGATAGACGATGAAGAAGCCGTAAAAACAAACGACGCTAATGAAACAACTGAATAAGATACAAACCGCCATCTTTGTGGTGGGCGCCCTGCTGATGCTGGCAGGTGCTGTGATGGGACTATTCAAATGGACGTGGTTTCCCTATGTCTATGCCATGGGAGCCATGTGCTTTGCCAGCATGCAGATGCTGCAACACTATGAGGGGGGCAACCTGATTATCCGCCGCCTGCGCCGCATCATGCTGGTCAGCGATGTGCTGTTCCTGTTTACGGCCGTACTGATGTTTGCCAATCAGGGCAACTCATTGGGCCTCGACTGGATCTATTATCTGAATTATGTGAAGAACAACTGGGTGGTTTTGCTGCTCCTGGCAGCCATCCTTCAGCTCTATACCACGTTCAGAATAGATCACGAGCTAGAAAAAGAAGCAAAAAATAAATAAAAATTGCGCAATTGTTTTAAATTGCGCAAATTTTTTTTCTCAGTTCAAGATATCATCGTACATTTGCACATTGTTACACAATGTTATATATGAAAAAACTGATACTTATCGCTACTTTAGTAGCTACTCTTACTTCGTGTGCCGACTCCTACGTGATTGAAGGTTCGTCGTCGGTACCCCAGTTGGATGGCAGCAAACTCTACCTGAAGGTTCTCAAAGACAAAGAGCTGACCAATATGGACTCGTGCGAAGTGGTGCACGGTAAATTCCGTTTCAGTGGGTCGATAGACACCACTCAGATGGCTTCGCTCTTTATGGGCGACCAGAGCATCATGCCCTTAGTGGTTGAAAAAGGCCATATCAGTATTCATATTGACAATGCTCAGCAGAAGGTGACTGGCACCACGCTCAACGAGAAACTGTATGACTTCCTTGAGAAGCACGACCAGTTGAACAACCGCATGAAGGAACTGGACCATCGCTACAGTCAGATGCTGCTCGATGGCATCGATGAGGACGAGATTAACCGCACGCTGACAGAAGAGAGTTCCGTCATCGTTCGTCAGGAAGACAGCTTGGTGACCGACTTCGTGGTCGAGAACTTCGAGAACGTGCTGGGTCCGTTTGTCTTTGTGCAGATGAGCTCGTCGGTTCCTCAGATTGAGCATATCATGAGTAAAGCCCCTGAGACGTTCAAGCGCCGTGCCGACGTAGAGGAGTTCTATAAAATAGCTACGGGTGATGAAAACGCTGATTGAGGGAGGACAAATAGTCAATGAAGGAAAGTGCTTCGAGGGCTCATTAGTCATCGAGGACGAGAAGATTATCGAGATATTAAAGAAAGGCCAACATCCTGAAGCACCTGTGGAACAGACCATAGATGCTTCAGGATGCTTCATTTTACCAGGTATCATTGACACGCATGTGCATTTCCGCGAGCCCGGCTTGACAGAGAAAGCCGACATCGACAGCGAGAGCCGTGCAGCAGCTGCCGGAGGAGTTACCTCGTATTTCGAAATGCCCAACACAGTGCCACAAACCACCACATTGGAGGCCCTCGACGACAAGTTCCAGAGAGCAGCGAAGGAGAGTCATGTGAACTACACCTTTTTCTTTGGTGCCACCAACGACAATACAGCACTCTTCGACCAACTCGACATCCACCGCATACCAGGCATCAAACTCTTTATGGGCAGCAGTACCGGCAACATGCTGGTGGATCGTGACGAGGCCTTGAACCGCATCTTTTCCCAAGCGAAATTGCCCATCATGGCGCATTGCGAGGACACCGCGATTATAAATCGCAACATGGAGGAAGCTAAGAAGGCCTGGGGCGACGACCCACAGGTATCCCTTCATGCCCTGATTCGCAGTGAAGAGGCTTGCGTGGCCTCAACGACCAAAGCAGTAGAGTTGGCCAAGAAACACCAGGCCCGCCTGCATGTGGCCCACATCTCGACTGCCGAAGAACTGGAGCTTATCCCCATCAGTCCTGTAGGCAGCAATAGTGTCGCAGCAAACATCACCGCCGAGGTCACCGTGGGCCACCTCTTCTTTTCGATGCTCGACCACGAACGTCTGGGAGCTCGCATTAAGGTGAACCCCGCCATCAAGAGTCCTGTGGATCAGTTCATGCTGCGCCAGTCACTCAACGACGGACGCATCACCACCATCGCCACCGACCATGCTCCCCATCTGCTCTCGCAGAAGCAGGGTGGCTGTGCCAAAGCAGCCAGCGGCATGCCTATGGTACAGTTTTCACTGCCCACCATGCTCGAGCTGGTTGATGAAAAGGTACTCACCATCGAACGTCTGGTGCAACTTATGGCTCACAACCCCGCCTCACTCTTTGAGGTCAGAAATCGTGGTTTTATCCGCAAGGGCTATCAGGCCGACCTCACCATCGTACGTCCCAAGACCCATTGGACGGTGACCACCGATATTATAGAAAGTAAATGCAAATGGAGTCCGATGGAAGGCCACACATACAATTGGCGTGTGGAAAAGACCTTCTGCAACGGACATCTGGTATATCAAAATGGTGTGGTGGACCACGCATATATTGGTCAGCCACTGATATTCAGATGAAACTGACCTACGATATCACCACACTGACGCCCTATATCAACTGGGCCTATTTCTTCTTCGCCTGGCAACTCAAGGACGAAGAGCAGAAGGCGCACATCAAGAGCGAGGCAGAGGCGTTTCTTGCGTCAATCAAGGACAGATACTACGCCCACGCCTTGTTTCAGATTGTCGATGCTCACGCAGAAGGCGACGACATCGTGATAGAAGAGCACGGCATCCATCTGCCCTTCCTTCGTCAACAGGAGTCCGAGAGCAATTTCCTTTGTCTGGCGGATTTCGTCAGCAGGGAGGCCGACCAGGTGGGAGTCTTCGCCACCAGTGTGGACGCAGGCATGGAGACCGACTTTGACAACGACCCCTATGACAAGATTATGGCGCAGCTTCTGGCCGATCGACTGGCCGAGGCTGCAGCAGAACGCATGCACGAGGAGGTGCGGAAGCACTATTGGGGCTATGCCAAGGACGAGCAACTGAGCATCCACGACATGCAGCTGGAGAAGTTTGTGGGCATCCGTCCCGCAGTAGGCTATCCCTCGCTGCCCGACACCAGCATGAACTTCCTGCTGAACGACCTACTCAACATGCAGCAGATAGGCATCACCCTGACCGAGAGTGGCGCCATGCGCCCCCACGCCAGCGTCAGCGGACTGATGCTCAGTCATCCTGAGGCTCACTATTTCAACATTGGACGCATTGGTGTAGACCAGTTGGAAGACTATGCCCAGCGCCGACAGATGTCCATCAATGACATGAGAAAATTCTTAATAGCAAACTTATGAACCCGATATTTACCACAACCCGTACTCTGCTCGAGCCTGACACCTATATATATATAGGATGGGCCTTTTTCATTGTGCTGACCATTCTGACGGGCCTTCTCTGGCGAAAGAGCAAGCGCCGCTGGCTGAAATATGCCGTCGCCGCTCCCCTACTCTTCTTCTGGCTCGTCTTCATCTATGGCTCCTATATCGGTGTCAACGAGTTGAGAGTGCGCCACATCGAACTCACCTTCGACGACCTCCCCGAAGCGTTCGACGGCTATAAGATAGTACAGTTCAGCGATGCGCATGTTGGCACGTTGACCGGTTCTCGCCTGAAGCTATTGGAAGATGCCGTTGACAGCATCAATGCCCAGAAGGCCGACATGGTGGTTTTTACAGGCGACCTGCAGAACAAGATTCCCAGCGAGGTGCTCCATGTGGATAAAATCCTCAAGCGCATTAAGGCTAAGGACGGCATTTTCTCGGTGATTGGCAATCACGACTATCCCATGTACTTCAAAGGAAATGAGTACGAGAAATACGACTCGATGAACGTACGCGCTGCCTGGGACGACGAACTGGGATGGGACCTGCTGGTCAACGAGCGTCGCACCATCCGTCGAGGCAAAGAGAAGATTCTCATTGCCGGCATGGACAACGATGGCGATGGCAAACGCTTCCCTCAGAATGGCGACCTGCAGGAAACCCTTTATGGCGTGACTCGTCAGGACTTCGTGGTGATGCTCGAACACGATCCCACCTCATGGTGCAGAAAGATTCTCCCCCACAGTCATACCCAGCTCACCCTGAGTGGACACACCCATGGCGGACAATTCTCTATCCTGGGTTGGTCACCTGCCTCATTGGCTTTCCACGAGACTTACGGGCTCTATAAACTCAACGGACGCTATCTCTATGTCACCAGCGGACTCTCAGGCGTTGTGCCTTTCCGCTTTGGCATCCCTGCCGAGATAGCTGTCATCACCCTAAGAAAATCAAAGAACAACAAATGAAATACCTCTACAACCTCTATCAGTTACTGATTGCCCTACCCATCATCGTCATCGACACCGTAGTTATCTGCACCGCCATCATCATTGGCTGTGCCTTGGGCTTTGGCCATTTCTGGGCCAACTATCCCCCACGCCTGTGGGCCCGCATCATTCTGTGGGCACTCCTCATCCCCGTCAAGGTGGAGGGACGTCATCGTCTGGACCCCAAGGAGTCATACGTTTTTGTGGCCAACCACCAGGGTGCCTTTGACATTTTCCTCATCTATGGCCATCTGAATCGCCATTTCAAGTGGATGATGAAATATCAGTTGAAGAAAATTCCCTTCGTGGGCTTCGCCTGCATGAAGAGTCATCAGATCTTTGTTGACAAACGCGGTCCCAAGAAGATCAAGGCCACCTACGACCAGGCTCGCCAAACATTGAAGGGAGGCACCAGCCTCACCGTCTTCCCAGAGGGCTCTCGTTCGTTCACAGGTCACATGGGCGTGTTCAAGAAAGGTGCTTTCATGCTGGCCGACGAGTTACAGTTGCCCGTAGTGCCCCTCACCATCAATGGTTCTTTTGACGTTCTACCTCGCATGCGCGACATGAAGTTCGTACGCTGGCATCGCCTCACGCTCACCATTCACGACCCTATCTATCCTGTGGGTCAGGGCAACGAGAATGTAGAGGCCACAAAAAATCAGGCCTACGACAGCGTCATGTCTGCCCTCGTGCCTGAATATCAGGGATTCGTGGAGAATCCGGATCAGTGATTTTGGTTGTTGGCTATTGGCTGTTAGCCTTTGGCATTTGGAAAACTGCTAATAACTAACAGCCAATAGCCAATAACCAACCGCTAACTTACAATCCTCGGATACTTGCGCGTCCAGCCGTCCCAGCGCAGACGCATCACGCCGAAGAACGCCTCACCAAAGATGCCACCCGACATCTTGCTGACACCCTCCTGACGATTGACAAAGATGACGGGCACCTCTTTAATCTTAAAGCCGATGCGCCAAGCGGTAAACTTCATCTCAATCTGGAAGCCATAGCCCTTAAAGCGAATCTTGTCGAGCTCGATGGTCTCCAGCACACGACGCTTATAGCACTTAAATCCAGCAGTGGTGTCGTGGATGGGGAATCCCGTGACAAACTTCACATACTTCGAGGCGAAATAACTCATCAACACACGACCCATAGGCCAGTTCACCACATTCACGCCACTGACATAGCGCGAACCGATAGCCACATCGTTGCCTTCGTCATGACAAGCCGCATAGAGGCGGGGCAGGTCGTTGGGATCGTGACTGAAGTCAGCGTCCATCTCAAATACATATTCGTAATCGCGCTCCAAAGCCCATTTGAATCCTGCGATATAGGCAGTTCCCAATCCCAACTTGCCCTTTCTCTCCACGAGAAACAGCCTATCGCCAAACTCGCTGGCCATCAAGTCTTTCACGATCTTGGCAGTGCCATCGGGAGAGCCATCGTCAATAATTAGGATGTGGAAGCACTTTTCCAGGCCAAAGACGGCGCGGATAATCTTCTCAATATTTTCCTTCTCGTTATAAGTAGGAATAATGACAATACTGTCGCTTGTGTTCATCTGCATTCTTTGTTTAGTGACTACAAAGATACGATTAATAGCGCAAACAACAAAGGAAAAACATATTTTTCTTTCCGTTCTCACATAAAATTTATACCTTTGCAACGCATTTTAAAATGAATATACAAGAACTACAGACTCTTTATGCCATGAAGCCACAGGTGGCTGCATTGGCAAAGGCCATCGAGAAATCATCCATCAAGACGATTTCCCTTGAGGGTCTCTTGGCATCATCCATCGCGATGACCTTCAGCGCCCTGGCACAGAAAGTCAACAGCAAATTGCTCTTTGTGATGCAGGATGTCGATGAGGCCGGCTATCTCTATCACGACCTCTGTCAGGTAATGGGCGACAAGCAGGTATTGTTTTTCCCTTCCAGTTATAAGCGCGCCATCAAGTATGGCCAGAAGGACCCTGCCAGCGAGATTCTCCGCACAGAGGTACTATCGCATGCCACCCACCACGACCTGCTCTATATCGTGACTTATCCCGAGGCTTTGGCCGAGATGGTTGTCACGCGTAAGCAGTTGGACTCCAGACGGTTGTCGCTCACCCAGGATCAGAGTATCCAAGTTGACAACATCTGCAAGACGCTGCGCGACTTTGGCTTCCGCGAGGTGGACTATGTCTATGAACCAGGTCAGTTTGCCCTTCGCGGCTCCATCCTCGACGTCTATTCCTACAGCAACGAATACCCATTCCGCATCGATTTCTTTGGCGACGACATCGACTCCATCCGCACCTTCGAGGTGGAGAACCAGTTGTCAAAGGAGCGCTGCAACAGCGTGGACATCGTGCCCGAACTTACCGCCGTCGAAGAGAAAGAGTCTATCCTGAAGTTCCTGCCCAACGATACCCTGCTGGTGACGCGAGACCTTCAGTTCATTCGCGAGTCCATCGAACGCATCTATCAGGACGGCTTCTCACAACAGGCCATGCAGGAACGAATGGCCGAAGCCACTGAGATGGAGCAGCGCCAGATTGAGAAGGAAATGCAACGCGACAGCCAAATTATCACTGGCTCACAGTTTGCTGCCGATGCCGATCCCTTCCGCAAGATTTATTTGGGGGGTATGAGATTAGAAACCTCAAACCTCAAATTCAACATCAAGCCTCAGCCCCTGTTCCACAAGAACTTCGAGCTATTGACGCAGTCCTTGGAGGACTATCTGCTGCAGGGCTTTAAGCTCTATATTCTTGCTGACAGCGCAAAGCAGCAGGAGCGTCTGAAGGACATCTTTGCCGAGATGAAGCAAGGCATAGAGTTCATCCCCGTTGACAAGACCCTTCACGAGGGTTTCATTGATACCGATGCCCGCCTGTGCCTGTTTACCGACCATCAGATATTCGACCGCTTCCATAAGTTCAACCTCAAGAGCGACAAGGCCCGCAGTGGCAAGGTGGCCCTGACGCTGAAGGAGATTCAGCAGTTTGAGGTGGGCGACTACGTGGTGCATGTGGACCACGGCATCGGCAAGTTTGGCGGACTGGTACGCATGCCTATTGCTAATGGCCAACAGTCATCAACCAATAGCCAGCAATATCAGGAGATGATCAAGATTATCTACCAGCGTGGCGACGCCATCTATGTCAGCATCCATTCTTTATATAAGGTATCGAAGTACAAGTCGCAGGAAGATGGTCAGCAACCTCGCATGTCCACCTTGGGCACAGGCCAGTGGGAGCGTCTGAAGGAGCGCACAAAGAAACATATCAAGGACATTGCCCGCGACCTCATCAAACTCTATGCTGCCCGTAAGCATCAGAAGGGCTTTGCCTTCAGCCATGATACCTATCTGCAGCACGAGCTCGAGGCGTCGTTCCTCTATGAGGACACCCCCGACCAGCTCAAAGCCACGCAGGATGTGAAGGCCGATATGGAGATGCAGAAACCCATGGACCGTCTGGTGTGCGGCGATGTGGGCTTTGGTAAGACCGAGGTGGCCGTGCGTGCCGCCTTCAAGGCTGCCGTCGATGGTAAGCAGGTGGCCGTGATGGTGCCCACCACCGTATTGGCCTATCAGCACTACCGCACCTTCATGGGCCGACTGAAGGATATGCCTGTGAAGGTGGACTACCTCACGCGTGCCCGCACCACCAAACAGACTACAGCCCTTTTGAAGGACTTGGCCGAGGGAAAGGTGGATATCTTGATTGGCACCCACAAACTCATCAGCAAGAGCGTGAAGTTCAAGGACTTAGGACTGCTTATCATCGACGAAGAACAGAAGTTTGGCGTATCGACCAAGGAAAAGCTGCGCCAAATGAAGACCAATGTCGATACCCTCACCATGAGTGCCACGCCCATTCCTCGCACCCTGCAATTCTCGTTGGTGGGCGCGAGAGACCTGAGCGTCATCCAGACGCCCCCGCCCAATCGCTATCCTATTCAGACAGAGATACATACCTTCTCGGCCGAGATTGTCACCGATGCCATCAACTTTGAGATGAGTCGCAACGGACAGGTCTATTTCGTCAACAATCGCATCAGCGACCTGACCCATATCGCCGAGATGATTCATAAGTACATCCCCGATTGCCGCGTCGCCGTCGGTCATGGTCAGATGAAGCCCGAGGAACTTGAAAAGATTATCCTCGACTTTTCTAACTACGACTACGACGTGCTGCTCTCGACCACCATCGTCGAGAATGGCATCGACATCCCCAACGCCAACACCATCATCATCAACAGTGCCCAGTATTTCGGACTCTCCGACCTGCACCAGATGCGTGGTCGTGTGGGCCGAGGCAATCGCAAGGCATTCTGTTATCTGTTGGCGCCCCCTTTGTCGGCCCTGCCTGTAGATAGCCGTCGGCGCCTGGAGGCTCTGGAGAACTTCTCCGATTTGGGCAGCGGCATCAATATCGCCATGCAGGACCTCGACATCCGCGGTGCCGGCAACCTGCTTGGTGCCGAGCAAAGTGGCTTTATCTCTGACCTGGGCTACGAGACCTATCAGAAGATTCTCAATGAGGCAATGGCAGAATTGAGAAACGAGGAACCCGAAGCCGAGGCTGCCAATGACTCCAATCTAGGAGAATCTAGATCTTCTAGAAATTCTAGAGAATCTAGAGACTCTAGAGATTCTAGCCATTTCTCCAGCGACTTTGTCGCTGACTGCAACCTCGAGTCAGACCTCGAGATGTACTTCCCCGACCAGTATGTGCCCAGCGACTCAGAGCGCATGCTGCTTTATCGCGAGTTGGACAATACCCGCAACGACCAGGAGTTAGAGGCCTATCGCCAGCGACTCATCGACCGCTTCGGTCCCCTACCCCCGCAGGCCGAGGAACTACTGCAGGTGGTGGCCCTCCGTCGCTATGGCAAGCGCCTGGGCTGCGAGAAGATTATGCTGAAGCAAGGCCGCATGTTCCTATATTTCGTGAGCAACGCCCGCAGTCCGTTCTATCAGAGCGAGGCCTTTGGTCGCGTCATAGAATACGCAACCACCAACGTGCGTCGCTGTAATCTGCGAGAGCAGAACGGCAAGCGCTCGATGGTGGTTACGGAAGTGCCCACGGTGGGCGAGGCAGTTAACGTGTTGCGAGCGATATAGCGTTGTCAACCACTTTCTGATAGTAGGTCTTGAAATCGTCCCATTTATAATAAGGATAGCGGTCGGCGGGCAAGGGCAGCGTTGACTCCTTGCCGTTGAGCAGACACTTGATGAGAATGGGCTCGCCCTGCTTCTTGCTGCGATAGAAGATGAGTTGCAGGTTTGAGGCCTTGCCCGTCTGCCAGTTCTGGTAGCAGTTCTTCACCTCATAGGGATCCTCCGGGTCCTTGTCGGCACCATTGATGCCCATCAACACGGTGAGCGGTCCCAGACAGGTGTCATGACCAAAGCGCAGGTCGGCCAGACGGTTGCTCTTGCCACTGACAATGTTTTCTGCCTTGTTGATGATATCGCGCAGGATGGGTGCCATATCATAGCGAGGCTCAAACACCCAGGTATATCCTCCCAGATTCTCGTTCTCCCAGCGCGCAGCCATCTCCTCGTCCTTGATAATGTTGCCCATCATGCCGTCGTGGCCGATGCTGGGCAGCGAGGTATAGAGGTTGATGAGGTTGCTGCCAATATGCTGTACATTGCCCGGCAGACCTTCGGTGCTGGTAAACACGCGCGCAACAATCTTCTCGCGCAGGTTGTCGTTATACTGGAACTGTTTGCGGTTCTGCTCAAAGCGCGGATGCGACTTGGGGAACTTCAGTCGCAAGGGGTTCTGACGGTCATCGGGCTTCACGCCGTCCAGCACCTTACGTGCCGACTCCATGCGAATCTCAATCTTGGGGTTACACTGAGTAAGCTCCTGACAGAACGACGCCATGCTGAGCACGCAGCGACCCGTAAGCGACGAGATGGCATAGATGTCGCCACCCTTCTTAAACATCTCCTCGAAGTTGTTGTACATCGTCCTGGCAATGAACTGATGCTGCTCCCATCCCAGGTCGCTCAACTCGCTCACACCCGTTGCCAACTCGTCCTTGGCAGCCATGAACTTCACGCGGAAAGCCTCACCATCGGCGGTGAGCTGATGCTGGCGATGCGCCTTGGTGAGAAGTGAGTCCAGTTCGCGATACAGCATATCGTTCCAGTAGTAACGCGATCCGTGACGTCCGTAGTGACTGATGTAAAACGGCGCATAGCCACTGGGAGCCTTGGTCAGCGTCACCTTCTCAAACGAATAGGGATAGTCCGTGCCGTAGCTTTTTCTTGGGTCGGCCTTCACCTGTTCAAGCGCCGAAACGCCCTGTGCCCATGAAGAGAGGGCAATTGTCCATAGGATAAGGACATGGAAGATTCTTTTCATTGAACTAAATAATTATGTTGCGTAGTAATGTTTATTGATTTCAGCCACAAAGATAGTGAATAATTGGTAAACAACCATCGAAAATGGTCATTTTTTTACTTCTTTAGCCCGATATAAATCAAGAAAATGATATTTTTTTATTGTTGTTATCGCACACAGTCTTTTCTTTTCCATTTTTTTGTATAACTTTGCACTCGATTTCACAAGGATATCACAAGGATAAAAGAAAAGTAATGAAAACTTTCGATTTCAAGCCGAAATTATTTTCGACTCTTAAGAACTACAACAAACAGACATTCATGGCCGACCTCATGGCCGGTCTCATTGTGGGCATCGTAGCCCTGCCTCTGGCCATTGCCTTTGGTATTGCCAGCGGTGTGTCACCCGAAAAAGGTATTATCACCGCCATTGTGGCTGGTTTCGCCATCTCTGCCCTCGGCGGCAGCAAGGTACAGATTGGTGGTCCCACCGGTGCGTTCATCGTCATCGTGGCCGGCATCATCAATCAGTATGGCATGCAGGGCCTCACCATCGCCACACTGATGGCAGGTGTCTTCCTCATTGGCTTTGGCCTACTGCGCCTTGGCACCATCATCAAGTACATCCCCTATCCCATCATCGTTGGCTTCACCAGTGGTATCGCCGTCACCATCTTCACCACCCAGGTCAAGGATCTGCTTGGCATGGATATGGCCAGCGTGCCCAGCGACTTCATCGAGAAGTGGATAGCCTATTTCCAAAACCTGACGCACATCGACCCCTGGAGTGCTGGTGTGGGCTTGGTCAGCGTGGCCATCATCGCCACTGCGCCTAAGTTCAGCAAGCGCATCCCCGGTTCGCTCATTGCCATCATCGTCATGACGGTGGTTGTGCTGGTGCTGAAGCAATATGCCGGTGTCACCTCTATCGAGACCATTGGCGACCGATTCAGCATCTCGTCACAGTTGCCCGACGCCGTGGTGCCCGAACTTACCTGGGAGACCATCAAGGGCCTTGTTGCCCCTGCAATGACCATCGCCATCCTGGGTGCCATCGAGAGTCTGCTCTCTGCCACCGTGGCCGACGGTGTCATTGGCGATCATCATAACTCCAACACTGAACTCATCGGTCAGGGCGTGGCCAATATCGTGTCGCCCATCTTCGGCGGCATCCCCGCCACAGGCGCCATCGCCCGTACCATGACCAATATAAATAATGGTGGACGCACCCCCATCGCCGGCATCATCCATGCCGTGGTGCTGTTGCTTATCTTCCTGTTCCTCATGCCCCTGGCCCAGTACATCCCCATGGCCTGTCTGGCCGGCGTGCTCGTCGTGGTGAGCTATGGCATGAGCGGCTGGCGTTCGTTTGCCGCCCTAATGCGTAATCCCAAGAGCGATGTCACCGTGCTCATCCTCACATTCCTGCTCACCATCATCTTCGACCTCACCATCGCTATCGAGGTAGGCATCGTCTGCGCTTGCCTGCTGTTCATGAAGCGTATGTCTGAGACCACCGACGTCAAGGCCGTTTACGACGAGATTGACCTCAATGAGGATGCTGACATGGAGCGTGGCAATTTGGAGCACCTCACCATCCCAGCAGGTGTTGAGGTCTATGAGATCAACGGTCCTTACTTCTTTGGTGCCGGCAACAAGTTCGAGGACCTCATGGGAGGCTTCGGCAAGCGTCCCAAGGTGCGCATCATTCGCATGCGTAAGGTACCCTTCATCGACTCTACGGGTCTGCACAACCTTGAGAACATGTGCCTGATGAGCCAGAAGGAAGGCATCACCGTGGTTCTCTCGGGTGTCAGCGAGAAGGTGGAGGCTGTGCTCAACCGCAACGGATTCCCCAAGCTCTTGGGCGAAGAGAACATCTGTAACCACATCGACCTGGCACTGGCACGTGCTCGTGAAATTGTAAAATAGAAAATTAAGACCTTGTTAATCTATGAAAACAGTTAGATTCCTGCTCCTTGCCGCTGTACTCCTTTGCGGCAATTTCGCAGCCCAGGCACAGATTCGTCAGGGCGAGTGGTATTCATCCTATGCCCTTGGTGGTGGCATGTCCACCTTTGCGGGCGACGTCAAGGATGTAAAAACCCGCTGGGCCCTGGCCTTCAATGCCGAGGTGGGCTACAACCTCACCGACTGGTTCGCACCCTCAGCAGGCATTACTAACACCTATCAGAGTGTGGGCTTCTTGGATGCCGACAAGGACCTCTGGCTCGACGTGCTCAGCGTACCCGTTCTGATGAATTTCAGTGCCGGTCCCTTCACGCTGAAAGCCGGCATCCAGCCCGACTTCATCCTCAGTGCTCGCATGAACAGCACCAACTATGCCAGCGATCTCAAGACCTTCAGTCTCTCGGCTCCCCTCGCCCTAAACTGGAACTGCTATACTGACGATGACGGCGATCTCTGGTTCCTGGAGCTCCGCTATCACCTCGGTCTCACCAAGATGAACAAGGACGACCAGATCAGAAACGCCTGGTTCAGCAACGGCAGTATCCGCAACAGCGTCCTCCTGCTCACCATCGGCTATAAGTGCGACCTATAGTCTTTTAGCATCATCGCCCAGGGCGAAACAACCCTTCCATTTGTTAAATTTCAGTTAATCTGATAAATTATTTGCGAAATAATTTGGTTTATAAAATAAACTTATTTATCTTTGCATCGTGATTTCGAAACGCAATGTACTTAAACTGTCCTTTCTGC
Source organism: uncultured Prevotellaceae bacterium (assembly GCA_902775605.1). Classification (GTDB taxonomy): domain Bacteria; phylum Bacteroidota; class Bacteroidia; order Bacteroidales; family Bacteroidaceae; genus Prevotella. The sequence goes on along the minus strand of CACYNE010000003.1, from coordinate 60,209 downwards.
AGGAGGACAGCCGCAGTACAAAAGAGAATTTTAAAAACCATTATCAACAAAGAATCATTAAAACAATGGAAGAAAACAGCAATCTGACTGCCGAGCGCAGTCTTGAAATCATCACCCAGCAGATAGCACAGAGTCGTCGCACCGTATCCAAGGAAATGGGCGACAGCCTTTTCATTGGTGGCATCTGCACCATGAGCATGGCCATCCTTGTTGGCATCGTCAATATCCTTGCAGCCAGCAACGGCTTGATGGGCATAGGCCATCTGCTCTGGTTCATCCTGCCCATCATCATCTGGCTCTTCTCACGCAAGCATAATAAGGAACACGCGAAAGCACCCGTGAGCCTCGTTGGCACGATGGTTGCCAAGACATGGTCCACCTTTGCCATCTTTGTCCTTGGCTTCTTTGCCAGTGCCATCATCTTCAACTTCATCGCCGGTCGCATTCTGCCGCCAAGCGAATATGCCGTCGTCAACCTCAAAGTGGCTCCAATCATTGTGCTGCTCATGGGAATGGCCATCACCATCACGGGGCATATCCTGAAACAGCGCTGGCTGGTTGTCTTTGGTATCATCGGCGGTTTGGGTTGCTTCGGATGGGAAACCCTTGAGATTAGTCAGCGTCTGCTTATAGTTTTCGGAGGGGTAACGCCTGCAGGAATGGCCTTAGTTTCTTTCGTCATTCCCTGCTTCACCATCTTCCTGTTTGCCCTTGTCGGCCTGACCATTCCTGGTTTGATTGTAAAAAAACAGCGCCTATGATGTTCCCCACGTTAGATCCTCTACTCCACTCCGAGCTCCGACTGGCCGTCATGTCAATGCTGGTCAGTGCCGAGGAGGCCGAGTTCCCCTACATCAAAGAGCAGACGGGAGCCACCGCCGGCAACCTGAGTGTGCAGATTGACAAGCTCTCATCGGCGGGCTATATTGAGGTAGAGAAGACATTCAAAGGCAAGAAGCCCTGCACCTTGTGTCGCATCACGCCCCAGGGCCTCAAGGCCTTCGAGAACTATGTCACCTCACTGAAGAGTTATTTGAAAGTAAAATAATAGCGTAAAGCGTCATATGGCGTCATAGAAAGTGCGCATTGACACAGAAAAACGCCTGTTATTTACAAGTAAAACATATAGTTTGCAGAAGCAAAAAAACACGTTATAAAAAACACATCGATGTTGACAAGAAACAAAAAAAGCGCCCCATATGGAGCGCTTTTTTTTGATGTTTTCTTAATTAAATAACCACTGCAGTGCCGCTGGTGGCAACCATCAGCATGGAGCCGCCGTTGCCTACGGTCTCATAGTCGATGTCGATGCCGACGATGGCATTGGCACCCATGGCCTGTGCACGCTGCATCATCTCGCGCATGGATGTGTCCTTAGCCTCAGCGAGCACACGTTCGTAACTGCCGGCGCGTCCACCTACTATATCGCGTATGCCTGCGAAGAGATCCTTGAAGATGTTTGCACCGATAATCGTTTCGCCAGTCACCACTCCTTTATATTCGCGAATGGTATGACCTTCAATTGTGGGGGTTGTTGATAGTAACATATTTTTTCCTTTTTTATATGGTGAATTATATTGTTAGACGGATAAAAAAGGGCAAAAGTTGCACGGAAAATAAAAAAATAAAGAAAAAAAATTTTTTTCATATTCGCTGCAACTTTTCCGCAACCACGCTACGTCTAATGGACAAAAGAACGACGCAGAAGAGCATCGAAAAAAAATATTTCAAAAAAAACGCGAAAGTCTGTAATAAATCGAAAGGACTGAGCGTCTAACGGATAGAAACAATTAAATTTTAAAATCGAATAACAATGAAAAAGTTAGTATTTGCAACAATGATGTGCGTTGCCGCCATGAGTGCCAAGGCACAAGTTCTGACCTCAGAGACCGTTAACAACGTTTACGAGGAAGTGACCAACAAGTCAAAGAGTGATTACGCCTTCAACGCCGAGCGCCAGGGTGACGACATCACTGCGATGTTTGTTTACAAACAGGTGAAGGGCCGCAAGGGTAATGTGACACTGAAACCACACCGTAAGTATGAGTACACCTACGACGCCAACGGCACGCTGGAGAGCAAGGTGACTTATATCTGGAACGAGAACGAGAAGAACTGGATGACAGCCGGTCGCCACAACTACACGTTGACCTACAGCAGCTATCGCGCAGAGTACAGCCGCTACAACGACAAGGAGCAGTGCTTCGACCAGCCTCTGGATCGCATGGTTTACTCTCTGATTCCTGGCGACAGCGTGAACTACGTGAGCACTTACCATCGTGAGAACCCCACAGCTCAGTTCCAGCTGGTCAGCGAGACTTCCGTGATGGGCATGCCTTTCTTCCTGGCAGAAAAATAGGATGATGATGACGGGGGAGCGTCAAGAGCAGAAAGTTGTAATCAGCTGACGAAGCGACTCTGCAGATAACGCTGAAAAGCCTCTTTATAGAGGTCGCCCACAGGCAGGTTGGTCCGAGCGTCGAGAATGATGCGGTTTTTGTTGACCTCCTGGATTTTATTGAGATTGACAATATAGGAGCGGTGAATGCGCATGAAGGTGCCAGGAAGCCGCTCCTCTATTTTTTTCATAGCCAAGAGGGTGATGATAGGCTTCGGCTCGCCTTCGACCCACACCTTGAGATATTCGCTCATACCCTCAATATAGCGGATATCAGCAATGGCCACCTTCACCACACGATAATCGGTCTTGAGGTAAAGGAAATCGTTCTCAAGAGAGGAAGGTGAAAGGTTGGAGGTAGAAGGAGGATTGTTTGTGGTGGATTGTGTATTCTCTTTCCACCTTCCACTTTCCGCTTTCCACCTTTCGAAGACACGATTGGCCGCACGCTGGAAGTCCTGCAGGCCGAAAGGCTTAAGCAGGTAATCTACGGCGTTGACACGAAAACCCTCGACAGCATATTCAGAATAGGCGGTGGTGAACACAACCAATGGGGGCGCCGTGAGCGACTTGACAAAATCCATGCCGTTGAGATCGGGCATATTGATGTCGCAGAAGATAGCATCGACTGTGTCGTGTTCAAGAAAAGCACGGGCCTCAAGGGCACTCTGGCACTGGCCGGCAAGGACGAGGAAAGGCACCTTGCTGATATAACTAACAAGTTGACTGAGAGCCAGGGGCTCATCATCGATGGCAAGACAGCGGATCATATTGAAAGATTATGTGAGGGGGATATTGAGTTCAACAGTATAAATATCGGCATCATCGCAGATGCGCAATGAGTAGGCACGGTCGTAGAGCAGGTTGAGGCGCTTGCGGACATTGGCCAGTCCCACCCCACCCTTCTCCTTGTTGGGTGTCTCTGCCTTAGAGTTGCGACAGATAAAGTGCAGGTGGTCGTCCTCGACAGTGGCCTTGATTTCGATAAACGATTCATGGAGATAGCTGACGCCATGCTTAAAGGCATTCTCAACAAACGAGATGAGCAGCAGGGGCGGCAGAGTGCGATCAGGCACCTCGGTAGGCAGGTCAAGGGTGATGATAACCTTGTCGGTATAGCGCAACTGCATCAGCTTGACATAAGTGCGGATGAAGTCCATCTCCTTGCTCAGGGGCACGCCCTTCTTATCGCCCTCATAGAGCACGAAGCGCATCATGCGCGACAATTCAACAATGGTTTCCTGCGCCTTCTGGGGGTCAATATCAACGAGGGCATGAATGTTGTTGAGGGTGTTCATGAAGAAGTGGGGATTGATCTGATAACGCAGATATTCCAGTTGCTGTTCAAGGTTTTGATGCTCCAGTTCGACCAGTCGTTTGCGATCCTCACGACTGCGGAAATAGCCCTTGATGCCCAGGTTGGCACCAAACATCAGCAGCAGCACGACGATGGACAGGATGTCGCGCTCGCCAACGATGGGTGGGGGCGACTGGCGACGAAACTCGCGAGGCCTGGGCTCTCTGCGATCATGCTTGTCGGCAAAGGGCGGATGAGGGCGGTCCTTCATCTCCTGCTCCATGTGGGGCGGAGGCCGGTGCCCCATGTGGGCATTGAAATGTGGTTTAGTGCTGCACTGATAAACGATAAATGCCGCCATTACCATTGTCACAATGGAGAAATACATCACGCGACGATGGGCGTGAATCAAAAGCGGAGCCAACAGAAAATTATGTACTAGGAAAAGCAGCAGATAGATCACAAACATGCGCCACACGAGAAACACCTCCGACCAGTCAAACACCTCGTTGGCATCGCTGACCGTCCGCACGTAGAGACTAAGCAGTGGGGCCGCAAAGAGCAGGACCCACACTGCCAGATAAATCAGATTTTCCTGTCGCGACTGCTTCATCCAGTACATCATATTATTACTACTATTTATAACGTGACAGAATCTGTTTTATTGTGTTTACCATCCCCAAGGACCACCACCAGGGCCACCGCCACCATTGTTGTTATAGGTGGAAAGGGTGACGTTGCTGCCACCAGTGACTGTGGCATTGGTATATCCGTTGCCGCCAAAGACCTGGGTGCCATCGCTCACAGTGACATTCTGCTTCAGCGTGGGCGTTGATGTACCAGAGACAACGAGACCTGAGCCACCGCTGGATGGAGTCTTGAAAGCAATGGTCTGATTATCAACAGTGAGGGCATACCACCTGTTGCTACTCCACGACGAGGACTGATAGCAGGTCTGGGTGAGACTGCTGCCTCGTTCCAGTCCACCGATGGCGATGATGGTGCCGCCAGTGACGTAGAGTTTGAAGTTGCGCTCGGTATTGGCATCAATGGCCACCTCGGGCTGACGGGCACCGATGGCGAAAATGATGCCACCCTCGATATAGCAGTTGCCATTGGCATCGATGCCATCGTTGTTGGTGGCACAGGCATAGACAACGCCTCCACTGATGGTGATATGGCTGGCAGCATTGATGGCATCATCCTTCGCATTGACCGTGACCTCACCACCCGTGATATACAACTCGCCTTTGCTCTCGATACCTTCGCCCTTGGTGTTTTTCACCGTCAGCGTGCCGCCTTCGATATAGATGTTTCCGCTGTCCTCATCCTCATGGTCGTTGGTCTGACCTGTTGAGGTGGTGCCATCGAGCTCGCACTGAATACCCTCATCGCCCACACCACTGATGTTCACGGTGCCGCTCTGCATGAGGAAATACTCGTTGCACGAGATACCGTCTTTCTTGGCCTGGGTGATGTTCAGCGTGATATTTTTAATGCGTATATAGTCGCCACTCTTGATGGCATGCTTGGTCTTGCCTGCCACATTGAGGGTGCCATTGCCCTGCAACTGGATCTGTCCCTTGCTGTAGATGCAGCCCGACTGCGTGCCATTGGCGCCATCGGTAAGGGTGTTCTCAGTATTCTTCTTGGCACTGATCTGGATGCGCTTGCCATTGGTGATGTTGAGGCAGGCACCACTGGGATTGGTCATCGTGAGACCATCAAGAGCGATGGTACACTTATACGAGCCATTCAGCGAGAAAGAGCCATTGGTAGTTGAGCCCGTGAGGGTGTAGGTAATCTCGTCGCCGTCAATATCGGCGGTGTTGGTCTGCTCAATGCTCACATGGGCGCCATTGATGGTGGGCACGACATACTGAGCCACATTGCCACTGACGATGACAGTGGCCGAAGTACCACTATAGACAATACTCACGGCGTTATCCTGCACTGTCGATTCGTCAACGGTCATTTCGCTTATCTCACTGAGGGCCAACGCCTTGCCCATAATGGTCAGCGTCTGACTATTCGTAAAGTTCATATCGCCAGTCTCAGCAGCGGGGAACAGATAAGTGACGCTACCCAAGCTGACACGAAGGGTCTGTCCCAGAGCCGAGAGGGACAGCACGAGAGAGACGAGAATGATATACAGTTTTTTCATTTCACAATCATTTTAAAGGTCTTTGTCTTCGTCTTCACCACATAGATGCCGCGCTTCATCTGGTCCTTTGTCACCTTATGACCCTTCAGGTCGTAAATCTCAGCAGCTTCGTCGAGGGTATCGGTGGTCACTTCATCGATGGCGGTGCTCTCATTGGTATTGGTGAAATACATCTTTGAAAGATTGGTCAGGACAAAGGTCTCGGAACCCGCCTTCAATGTATTGCCACTGATGGTCATAGTGAGTGATGTGACTGGTACGGAGGCCTTAGTGCCATCGTTCAACTCAAAAGTAATAAAGGTGTACTCACCGGCGTGAGCCGAGAGTACACCAATGATAATCATTAATCCAAAAACAACAGTTCTCATCTTATATAAAGTATGTAGTTCGTTATGGTGTTGCAAAGATAAGAAATAAAGGCTTTCCTGACGAATTTATTCAACCAACTGCCTTTATTTTTCAACGAAACAAGGAATCAACAGATAAAAAAAGAGGCCGCAACCGTTTTGCGACCTCTTAACTTTTATATTTTCAATCCCATCTGTTGGGCTTTCTCCATGAGCAACCGCATCAGGGGTTCGCGCTCGTTCTCTACTTTATTATCAAGAACAGCGTCCTTGAGATATTGCTTCAAGACGCCCACCTCGCGTGAAGGCTTCAGATGGAAGAGCGACATAATCTCATTACCGTCAATCACGGGCTGGAGCAGACGCTTATAGTCTTTCTCCTGCAAGTCGGCCAATTTTTCACGCACCATACGGAAATTCTCGAGGAACATCTTTTTGCGCGTCTCGTTCTTCGAGGTGATATCAGCCTCACAGAGGGTCATCAGATCGTCGATATCGTCGCCGGCATCGTTCAACAGACGGCGTACGGCAGAGTCCGTTACCTCGCTATCGGCAATCACCTGGGGGCGCATGTGCAGGTCAACGAGTTTCTGAACGTATTTCATCTCGGCACCCAAGGGCAACTTCAAGCGGCGGAAGATGTCATTCACCATCTTTGCACCAATATAATTATGGTTGTGGAAGGTCCAACCGATGGCTGGATCCCAGCGTTTTGACTTGGTCTTGCCCACATCGTGGAGCAAAGCTGCCCAACGGAGCCACAGCTTGTCAGACTTCTTAGCTACATTATCGAGCACCTCAAGGGTGTGATAGAAGTTGTTCTTATGGGCGCGTCCGTTCTTCTGCTCCACAATGTCGAGTGCTGCAACCTCTGGCAGGATAATGTTCAGCAGACCACAACGCTGCAAATCGACAAAACCCTTGCTGGGTACGGGTGAGAGCATAATTTTGTTAAGCTCTACCTCAATGCGCTCGCCACTGACAATCTTGATGCGCTCGGCCATACGCTCCAGAGCCTCGAAGGTCTCATCCTCAATCTGAAAATTCAACTGAGTGGCGAAACGAACACAGCGCATCATGCGCAGAGGGTCGTCGCTGAAGGTGATGCCTGGCTCCAGAGGTGTGGCAATGATGCCATCCTCCAAATCGGCCAAACCATTAAAGGGGTCAACAAGTTCACCAAAGCGACTCTTATTCAAACAGATAGCCATCGCATTAATGGTGAAGTCACGACGATTCTGGTCGTCCTCCAGAGTGCCGTCTTCGACAATAGGCTTGCGCGAATCGTGGCTGTAACTCTCTTTGCGAGCACCTACAAACTCCACCTCGGTATCATGAAACTTCACCTGCGCAGTGCCGAAATTCTTGAACACAGACAAATGGGCCTTATGTCCCAATATACGCTTCAATTCCTTGGCCACACTGATGCCGCTACCCACCACCACGACATCAATATCGTTTGATGGGCGCTCCAGGAAAATGTCACGGACATAACCACCAACAACATAGCATTCCAACCCCAAACGGTCGGCTGCTTCGCTAATCTGGTGGAAGATTTCCTGATCCAGAATCTCTGCCAATTCTTCGTCGCTAAATAACTTCATTTCTTGCTTTTCAAGTTTTCGGGCTGCAAAATTACTAAAAAAACTGAACTTACTGCCTCTATTTAATTTTTTTTAGTAACTTTGCCATCAAAATAACGCATAACAAAATGGAGATGAAAAAGTATTTAATAGGTATGACTATCATCGCTGCCACACTGCTCACCACAGCATGTCGCGACTCTCGCAGAGACGAGATAGAACAAAGACGAGAGGCCCTGAAACACAAGCAGGACTCAAGTCTGGAGGCTGCCCAACGGGAACTGGCCATCGTAGACTCAACACTGGAGGCCGTCAAAGCGGAGTTTGAACGCAAGAAGGTGGAGGTGGAGGCCCACAAGGCGGCACTAAAAGCCACAGAGCAGGAATTGACCGACCTGACACTGCTGCGCGTGAAGCGCGACTCACTGCAAGTGCAGTGGAATATGTTGGGCGCAAAAATCAAGTATATCAGGGTAAAAATGAATGAATTATAAGAAAAAAAAGTTGTCGCAAATCACGAATAGCATGATGTGGCAGCATTTTTTTCACTTTTCGCTCTTCACTCTTCACTTTTTTTCGTACCTTTGCAGCCGATTATGAACAAGTTTGAAAAGACTAACGCTGAGTTTGAGGCAGCCATCGCTGAATGCCGTGACATTTTCTCAAAGAAACTGCACGACTACAGGGCGTCGTGGCGCATCCTGCGTCCGGCATCGCTGACGGACCAGCTCTTTATCAAAGCCAAGCGCATCCGCTCGCTGGAGATTAAACAGGAGTCGCTGGTGGGCGAAGGCATCAGACCTGAGTTCGTGGCGCTGATCAACTACGGCATCGTAGGACTGATTCAGCTGGAGAAAGGATTCGCCGACACGGTGGATATGGACAACAACGCGGCTATGGCGCTCTATGACCACTATGCCCACGAGGCACTGGAACTGATGAAGCGCAAGAACCACGACTATGACGAGGCGTGGCGAGGCATGCGCGTGAGCAGCTATACGGACTTGATCCTCACCAAGATTGAGCGTATCAAGGAGATTGAGAACCTGAGCGGACAGACCCTCATCAGCGAGGGTATTGACGCCAACTATATGGACATCATCAACTATGCGGTCTTCGGACTCATCAAGTTGAAGAAATGAAAACGACGATAGTCAACCTGTGTCGCCTGTTGCTGGCTGCGGTCTTTATCCTCTCGGGATTCGTGAAGGCCGTTGACCCACTGGGCACGCAGTACAAGATTGAAGACTATCTGTACGCCATGCAACTGGGCGTGCAACTGCCGGAGATGGCAGCACTGGGCCTGTCGGTGGCAATGTCGGCAACGGAATTTTGCATTGGCATCTTCCTGCTGTTTGCCGTCAGACGCAGATTGAGTTCGAGACTTGCAGTGATCATCATGGCGGTGATGACACCGTTGACGCTCTGGTTAGCACTGGCCAATCCCATCAGCGACTGTGGTTGCTTTGGCGATGCGGTGGTACTGACCAACTGGCAGACTTTCTGGAAGAACGTGGTGTTGCTCGCAGCAGCTGTTGTGGTAGTGAGATGGCCCGAAAAGATGGTGCGTTTCATCAGCGAGTCGAACCAATGGATAGTGGTCAACTACTCTATCCTCTTCACGCTGACCATCTCGGCATGGAGCCTTTATGACAGGCCTCAGTTCGACTTCCGTCCCTATCATGTGGGCTCTGACCTGCGCACAGGGTGGAACAAGATGATGGAAGGTGAGGAATCGCCCTATGCCGACTTCTTCATCGAGAAGACTGACGACGGCGAGGACATCACCGAACAGATACTGGGCAGCGAGGGCTATACGTTCCTGCTGGTGGCACCCTATTTGGAGAAGGCCGACGACTCGCAGCTGGACCTCATCAATCAGGTCTATGAATATGCGCAGGACTATGGCTATCCGTTCTACGGCCTCACAGCCAGCGGCGAGAAGGCCATCGGATTGTGGCGCGACGTGACGGGTGCGGAATATCCGTTCTGCCTGACCGATGGCACCACGCTGAAGACCATCATACGCAGCAACCCAGGACTGGTGCTACTGAAGGACGGCGTCATCATTCAGAAATGGAGCCATAACATGCTGCCAGACGAGTATGAGTTGGACAAGCCCTTGGAGGAGTTGCCTCTGGGACACCTGCCTGACGATTCCGTGGCGCAACGCATCATCATGATACTGCTCTGGTTCGTGCTGCCCCTGGTGCTGCTCAGCATTGCCGACCGCATGTGGGCATGGACCAAATGGATAAGAAAACGTAAGAAACTAATTGGTTATATCAACAAAAAAGAAGTAAAAATGAGAAAGAAAATTGTTGCAGGTAACTGGAAGATGAACATGAATCTCCAGGATGGTATCGCTCTGGCAAAGGAGCTGAATGAGACTTTGAAGGCTGAGAAGCCCAACTGTGGTGTGGTCATCTGCACACCATTCATCCACCTCGCTTCTATCGCACAGTTCCTCGATCAGGACATCATCGGACTGGGTGCTGAGAACTGCGCTGACAAGGAGAAGGGTGCTTTCACTGGTGAGGTTTCTGCCGAGATGGTAAAGAGCACTGGTGCTCAGTATGTCATCCTGGGCCACTCTGAGCGTCGTGAGTACTACAAGGAGACTCCTGAGATCCTGAAGGAGAAGGTGCTGCTGGCACAGAAGAACGACCTGAAGGTCATCTTCTGCATCGGTGAGTCTCTCGAGGAGCGCGAGGCTGGCAAGCAGAACGAGGTCGTTAAGGCCGAGCTCGAGGGTTCAGTATTCAACCTCTCTGAGGAGGACTTCCGCAAGATCGTTATCGCCTACGAGCCCATCTGGGCCATCGGTACTGGCAAGACCGCTACTGCTGAGCAGGCTGAGGAGATCCACGCTTACATCCGTTCAATCATCGCTGAGAAATACGGCCAGGCCGTAGCTGACGACACCACAATCCTCTATGGTGGTTCTTGCAAGGCAAGCAACGCTCCTGAGCTGTTTGCTAAGCCCGACATCGACGGTGGTCTGATTGGTGGCGCTTCACTGAAGGCTGCTGACTTCAAGGGCATTATCGATGCCTTCAAGTAATCGAAAAACATAATTGATTTTTAGATGAAGCATTTCATCACTATTCTTCTCCTGTGTGTCGGCATTGCTATCAGTGCCGATGCACAGACTTTTACTCAGCGCATACAGAAAACTGCGCAGGGACAGGGAACCGTGACCATTCATCAGGATGCTGCCATCGATGAACTGGTGAACGGCACCGTAAGCTCAACACCCAAAAACGTTGTCAAGCCAACTGTGAACACACAGCTTCAACCAAAGAAGCCCGCAGCATCACAGAAGGCCGATGACAAACAACTGAAGGCTGAAGCCAAACAGCAGAAAGCTGAGGCAAAACAGCAGAAGGCTGACGCTAAGCAGCAGAAAAATGAAGCTAAACAGCAGAAAGCAGAAGTGAAGCAGCCGGAAGTCATAGAGCAGAAAGAAATGACGCCTGACTCAGAAGAGCAGACGAACAAACATACGTATAAAACCACTGGTTACCGCATCCAGGTCTTTGCCGGTGGCAACACTCGTCGTGACAGACAGCGTGCCGAACAGGCAGGCAACTCGCTCAGGAGCCTGTTCCCTGGCGAAGAGGTCTATGTGCACTTCTATTCGCCTCGCTGGATTTGTCGATTGGGCAACTATCGTACCTACGAGGAGGCTCGCGAGAAACTTCACGAGGTTCGCAAGTTGGGTTACGATGCAGCCACTATCGTGAAAGGAAAAATCACACTATCACAATAATTATAGAATGACAATAGAACCGGAATACAGAGAAGGCCTCGAGGAACTGGCCTCACATTATAAGAGAATACTCGAACTGCTGGGTGAGGATCCCACCCGCGAGGGATTGCAGAAAACACCTATCCGCGTGGCAAAGGCCATGCAGGTGTTGACACGTGGCTATGAGATGGATGCACGCGAGGTGCTCACAGGTGCCCTCTTCAAGGAAGACTACAACCACATGGTCATCGTCAAGGATATCGACTTCTTCTCGCTGTGCGAGCATCACCTGCTACCCATGTACGGCAAGGTGCATGTGGCTTACATCCCTAACGGCTATATCACAGGTTTGTCGAAGATTGCACGCGTGGTGGACATCTTCAGCCATCGCCTGCAGGTGCAGGAACGCATGACTATGCAGATTCGCCAGTGTATCGAAGAGACCTTGCATCCCCTGGGTGTGATGGTTGTCGTAGAAGCCAAGCACATGTGCATGCAGATGCGAGGCGTAGAGAAGCAGAACTCTATCACAACAACCAGCGAGTTCAGCGGTGCCTTCGAACAGGCCAAGACACGCCAGGAGTTTATGAACCTCATTTCACACGGAATCTAATCAATATCATTAACTACTATGAATCAAGCAGACCGCGGATCATACCGCAAAAAGGAATCAATCTTTACCGAGTTCCTACACAGTTGTCTGGGACGCACCATCATTGGCTTGGCCATCATGGGCATCCTGTTTATCATTGCTGTCATCACTTGTCCGTCGGAAGAGACGATGTACAATGAGACGAGGGATGATATTCACCAGTGCATTCAAGACAATGACAGTTTGCTGGTTGATGGTATTGACGAGACGCTGAACAACATCAGCTATATCTTCTCGTCGGCCGACACGGCTATTCATGACAATGAAATCATGCAGGCCTTCGAAAAATACAACCGCCTGGAGTACCACAATCACACGATTTTCTCCACCATGCGTCTGTATAACAACTTCCGCGTGGAGGGCGTGCGTTGCGCCATCGGCATCTTCGGCATCGTCATTCCCACGGCAAACTTCAATGACTTCCTGCTTCGCGTAGGTCCCATGAGAAAGGAATACAACACACCTGCCATCAACACCAGCGTTGACGAGGAATATTTTGGTGAGAACCCCGACTTGGGAGGCGTATTCCAATACAACGGAGAATAGACATCTATCAAAAGCCAACGACTATGGCAAAGCGAGTCGCCCTTCTTTTCATCACGCTGATATCGTGTTTGACCATCAGCGCTCAGCAGCAGGCGCGCATCAGTGGCGCTGTGATTGATGAGGAAACGGGCGACTCGATTTCTTTTGCCAGCATCGTATATAAGGGACACAACATCTCGGCTGTGGCCGACGTGTGGGGAAAATACAGCATTGAGCGCCACGAGGGATGGAACATCACGGTGAGTGCCGTGGGCTATAAGACGCGCATCATCTCTATCAACAGTCGCACCCGCCGTCATCTCAACATCTCGCTGAAGCCGGATGCCAAGCAGTTAGAGGGCGTCACCGTCAAGGCCAGGCGCAATCGCTACAGCCGCAAGGACAACCCCGCCGTGGAATTGATGCGTCGCGTGGTGGCTGCGAAGAAAAAGACAGACCTCAGCAACAACGACTTCTATCGCTATAATAAATATGAGCGCCTCACGGTGGCTGTCAACGACTTGACTCCTACCCAATTGGAGAATCCTCCTTTCTCGAAAAAGCCTTGGTTGCTGGATCAGGTGGAAGTCAGTCCCTATACGAACAAGCTGGTGCTTCCTGTCAGCGTGGACGAGACGGTCTCACAGAAGTTCTATCGCAAGTCGCCCCACGACGAGAAGACCATCATTCAGGGGCAGACATCCACAGGCATCAACGACTATTTCCAGACGGGCGACATCATCAACACCGTGGTGAAGGATGTCTTTACCAACGTGGATCTCTATCAGGACGATGTGCGATTGCTACAACGTCCTTTCACCTCGCCTATGTCAGAGACGGGTATCGGCTTCTACCGCTTTTATATAGAAGACACGCTGGCCATCGGTATGGACAGTTGCATACACCTGTCTTTCGTGCCCAACAACATGCAGGATATGGGATTCCGTGGTGACCTCTACATTATTAAGGACTCCACTCTTCATTTACGTCGCTGCCAACTGACCATTCCGAAGCAAAGCAACGTCAACTTCGTGGAGAACATACAGGTGATGCAGGAATACGAGAAGTTGCCTGATGGACAATGGGTTCTCACGCAGGATGATATGGTGACGGAGTTGAAGCTGTTCGAGTTTCTCAGTGCGAGCGCTCTCGTTACACGCATCACCCGCTATTCGGAATACGACTTCGACGAGGTGCCCAATAAGATTTTCCGTGGCAAGAAAGACGAGGTAACAGAGGCTGACGCACAAATGCGTGACAAGAAGTTCTGGGACCAGTATCGCCAGGTAGAGCTCACCAAGAGCGAGAACTCGATGGACAAGTTCATGCAGAACATCGAGAACATGAAGGGCTTCAAATACATCATCTATGGATTCAAGACGCTCTTTGAGAATTCGATGGAGACGGGCGACCCAAACTATATTGATATCTGTCCCGTCAACACATTCATCACAAGAAACTATGTGGATGGATGGCGCACGCGTCTCAGTGCAAAAACCACTGCCAATCTGAACAAACACTTGTTCCTCTCTGGCTATTATGCCCACGGATGGAGCAGTCACCGCAACTATTACAATGCGGAAATGACCTACTCGCTCAATGCCAAGAAATACCTGCCGCATGAGTTCCCGCGACGCACGCTCACCCTGCAGTCATCACAGGACATCTGTTCGCCAGGCGATCGCTTTATGGAATCTGACAAGGACAACATCTTCGTGGCCATGAAATGGGCAGAAACAAACAAGATGATGTCGTACAATCGTCAGCAGGCTGCCTTCGAATATGAGACAGACTGGGGACTCAAAGCTATCGTCAGTGGAAAGATTGAGGAAAACGAGGCCTTCGGCAACATGTCGTTCCAGACGTTGGACAAGCCATATATGCCCAACTTCAACAAGACGGGCAATGGCGAATATCTTCGCACCACAGAGGCGTCTGTCTTCCTGCGCTACGCCCCTGGCGAGACATATATCAACAACAAGCTGCGTCGTCGCGTCATCAACCTCGATGCCCCCGTGTTCAGCATCCGTCATACCATGGGCTTCAACGGCGTGCTGGGCGGCGATTACAACTTCCATTTCACCGAGGCACATATCTTCAAGCGTTTCTGGCTGAACAGCTGGGGAAAGTTCGACGTTGACATCAAGGGCGGCATCCAATGGGACCAGGTGCCCTACCCGCTCCTCATCATGCCCGCTGCCAACCCCTCGTACATCCAGCAGCCTCGCACGTTCAGCCTTATCAACACAATGGAGTTTCTCAACGACCGCTATGCCTCGCTGATGCTGGCTTGGGATTTGAACGGCAAGATTCTCAACCGCATCCCGCTGGCCAAGAAACTCTATTGGCGCGAATATCTGGGTCTGCGCATGCTGTGGGGCGAACTCACAGACAAGAACAACCCCTACCTGCCAGAGAATGCGGGCAACCCGCGCCTGATGTATTTCCCCGATGGTGTGAACATCATGACATTTAACCACCCCTATGCAGAAATGGTGGTCGGTGTTCATAACATCTTCAAGTTCTTCCGCGTGGAATGGGTGAAGCGACTCACCTACAAGAATCTGCCCACAGCACCTCACTGGGGCATCCGCTACGGCGTGTCGCTCACGTTCTGACTTAGTATCAATAACTATAAAAATGAAACAGATTTTATCACTATTTCGACCTCACAGGTCAGCGCAAGCCCATCAGCCACTACCGCGAGATGTTGTGGAGAAAAACCATGGACATGCCAGAGCATGAATGGAGGGATGGCCAGATGAGTTCCACGCCAATAGACGATAATGGTCTATATCTGGCTGTGAAGGAGCCTGATGGCTACTACGGAAAGATACACACCACGATGTGGAGTGTATGGCCTACCTATGAGAGCTGGACATGGCCCGGCCACGAGAGTAAGAACATCGAGGTGGAAGTTTATACGAAAGATCCACAAGTTAAGCTCTTCCTCAATGACAAGCTCATCGATACCAAGAATGTCAGTCAAAGCACAGAGTTCAAAGCCGTCTTTACCGTGCCTTATGAAGCGGGCACACTACGTGCTCAGACATGTTGGGGACGCATCAAAACACTTAGTACAGCCGATGAAGCCAAGACCATCCGCCTGACAGCCGACCGCACAGCGCTAAAGGCCGACGGACAGGATCTTGCTTTCATCACCATAGAGCTGACAGATGCCAACGGCACGTTCAATCCCCTTGCTGCCAACGAGTTAACGGCTTCCGTCAGCGGTCCTGCTACACTCATCGGTTTCGGCAATGCCGACATCAAGGACTGCGACCGCTACACCGACAGCACGCACAAGGCTTGGAAGGGTCGTGCCCTGCTCGTGGTCAGAAGCACAGGCAAGAAAGGTAAGGCCACCATCACCCTGCAGGGGAAAGGGCTGAAGGCCTCACGCGTCAACTTGTCTTTTAATAATTGAGAAAACGCAGCATTGCATTAAACTCGCTGGCAAGGGATATTTTGGGCAAAGGCAATTGATAAATAAAACAAATAGCGTATGAAAAAGATTTTTGTAACAATGTGTGTAGCTCTGCTCTGCATGGGCGTACAGGCACAGGAAGAAAAACACGAAGTTGGTGTTTTCTATGGCGTGGGCTCAGCATCCAACGTCCTTTCATTCGTCACCAGTGTGTGGTCAGTCGCTGCAGGCGACCAGGCTTCGTTCTGGGGTCCCATAGGTGTGGAGTATTATTACAACGTCTCACCCGGCATTGGTTTAGGTGCTGTTACCGCATTTGCCGGTTGTAAGGCCGAAGACGACAAAACACATCAGGAAGACCTCACCGAGACCTTTTTCACGGTGATGCCGTCGGTGAAGTTCAATTGGCTGCGCAAGAAAGGCTTCGGCATGTATTCTGCCCTCTCTGCTGGTGTGATGTTCTGCTCTATTTCTTGTAATGACAATGCGAAGGCCAATGACCCCAACGCAAAAGACGAGACACTGACTGCTTTTATGTTCCAGGCCATAGCTTTGGGTGCCGAGTTCGGTGGTCAGCAGTTCCGTGGCTTCGTCGAGGCTGGTGTGGGGGAAAAAGGCCTGCTCTGTGCCGGACTGAGATATAAGTTCTAAACTGACGGAAAGTGCTTTAATGTGAAAAAAAATATCTTTGCACCGTGAAAGCCGCGATTAAGCGAGCTAGGAAGTCAAATAACCTATAAATTTCCCCGTATTCAGTCTGAATATGGGGATTTTTTAGTAATTTTGCACTCAATTTATTTATCAAGATTATGGTGAATAAAATTGTAAGCACATTATACGTTCCTTTGCAGCCACCTTATCAGGTGATAAAATATGACAAGGATGTTGCCATGCAAATTGGAACTCTGATTATTACCATTCAGAAAGAAAGTGAAGACAGCACTTAAATTATCAGATTGAAACCCACAGTCATCCTGTCGTAGCATATGAGAATAAAGCCTGCGATGAAATGGCAAATAGTCAGCTGACAAGCCATAATTTTTTGGAAGGGGCCGTCTGGAACAATGTTGAGGTAAGAGATGTGACTACAATTTGCTTAACAGGAGCAACTCTGACCTGGCAAGATTTTCTGGATGCGCTTGAGCATGAAAATTTCATAACAGGCTATAGAAAAGCACCCGATGTGGATATTTATTGGAACCTGATTAAGTTGGGGGTGAAGGTCCTTCCTCCCACAGAAAGAACGTGTTCTGTATGTCTCACATTAAAAGTCCAGATAGAAGAATGTGGTATTTCTCTTCACGATGCAGCCCTGTTTACAGTATGCCGTGAACTGATGTATGCGGTACAATCTCCCAGTCCATATTCCGCCAAACGCAATCAGCGATTTGCCAGTGATGAGAACAACCGTCCGAGAATGGCAGAGCCACTGGCAGAGGAACTCTCCTATGACGACAGCCTTGACGACATCTTTGATGAAAGGGTCAGGGGGCAGAAGGTCAAAAAGGCTTTGGACAGGCTGACATTCAAGAAAACAGGTCGAGTGGAATGGTTTGTGGCCTACAAAGTATTCCTGCACCTGAAGTGGATAAAAGAAGATTGCGAGCAAAAAGAGTTTCTGAAGTGGGTCAACCTTCAATATCACTGCGGATGGGACAAGGAGCATCATTTTGTATTTAGCAGAGATGTGAACAAGTCGTTACGCGATAATGACATCTCCTGTTGGAAAACCATTCGTAACAATGAATATACCAAAGGAGAGAAATACTATAATTTTGCCATTCTTCTAAGAACCACCTTTCAACAGGTCATCGTCAACGACCGTGTTTTGTTAAAGGAACAAATCCAGGATTTCCTGATTGGAAAGAACAGAGACCGCCAAGAATTTATGGTAAACCCTGCCAATCTTATCAATTGGGGCAAATAATCATTCCGTAAGTTTCCGTCAGTAAAAACGGCGGTGAAAAATACTATTCCGCAAGTCGGCGTAAGACGCCGTAAAATGCCGTAAGTCACTAATAATCAAATACTTAAATTCTCTTGTTTTGGGTCCTCAAATGTTGTACCTTTGCATCGTCAATGAGGGCCAGAAACAAGGCCGGAGAACCGAGGGAGTACCTCCGATGTACCTCCGATTTAAGTCCGATTAATGATATCGAAGAAAAAACGGTTCTAACTGCTGAGTAGTGCTTTTCTCATTGGCACCATATTAAGATGGCAACATCTACTTCTTATTTCGGTTTGCGTCGTGGCAGTACCAAGTCTCACACCTTTAGTGTTGTTGACGGAAAACAAATCACGAAAGATCGCGTGGAGGGTGGTAAGAACCCTCGTACTCTTCCTCAGATGACCCAGCGCTGTTTGCTGAGCACCGCTGGTGCCGCTTACTCGGCAATGAAGTCCATCTGTGACCAATCATTCGAAGGCAAGCCTGCCGGCAAAGCCTGTATGGTTGAATTCATGTCCGCAAACATGAAGCAAATCCAGATTAGCAAGGAGTATGACAATGGCTTCTTTGGATTCAACAAGTACCAGCAGCCTGGTCTTGTTCCTGGCAGCTACATCATCTCTGAAGGTTCCCTCCCCAAGGCACTTGTCGATGCAGAGATTGGCAGCATTAACGTGGCCAACAAGAAGGTGACGGTGAATATGGCAACGACCGCAGGCGGAAGCATTGCTGAGGTGGCTGAAGCCATGGGCTGTAAGAACTACGGCGATATCTGTACCATCGCAGTGATGTTCCCAAAGTCTGACAGCACTTACGGTTTTGGAGCCGTGCGTTTCACCTACATGAGTGGTGCCACGGTGTTGGAGTCTTTCGTCATCGCAGTAACCGGCGACGCTACTTCTGCAGCACTCTCTTTCACGTCAAACACCCTGAAGGTTGAGATTCGCCTGTTGTCAGAACTGGCTGCTGGTGCTACCACCGCCAACACCTACATGGCAGCCATTTCCTCACGCCACGTGAATGGCAACTGGCTTCGCAGTCGTGCTCAGTTTAACGTGACCAGCGCCACACCAACCTTCACAGAGGCCATTTCTACCTATCCTGTTGGTCTGGAGCGTTTCTTGAATGGCAAAGAGGTTCTTCAGCCTGCTCCTACCGCCACCACTAACGGTGGTTCTTCAACAAACGGCGGTGGCGATTCGAACACAGGTGGTAACACAGGCAGTACATCCGGCGACAATACTGGAGGAAATTCCGGTAACAACAATGGCGGCGGAAACGGTAATGACGGTGAAGACCCTGAGAATTGATGACCAGCCAAATCGTCTGAGGTCAAGAACCTCAAACACAGCAAAAGGGCATCCACATGCGTGTGGATGCCCTTTTTTGTTCATCTTCCACCTTTTTCTGCCCGTTATATCCTGAAAAAAAGTTAAAATGCGGCCTTAGAGGAGAGTTTTTACTTCAGAAACAACGAAAAGTGTATCATTTTTTTTACTTTTGCGCTTAAAATCTGCCTTTTTCGGCTATGATGCCACCAGAAGCAGGTGAATCCTTTGGGTAAAGTGATAATAACTTTCAAAAAGTCGATATACAAGATAGCTTATGGCCAAGAGTCTAAAGCAAAAAGCTACATATGGCATTCTGTGGACTGCACTACAGAAATACTCTACAATGCTGATTCAGTTCGTCTCGGGTATCATCCTTGCACGTCTGCTTACCCCCTACGACTATGGCTGCATAGGCATGCTGATGATTTTCATGCTTTTGGCAGAATCATTCATTGACGGTGGCTTCGGGTCTGCACTTATTCAGAAGAAGAATCCCACACAGACGGACTATTCCACCATCTTCTTTTGGAACATAGGTCTGTCGGTGGTACTCTATGCCGTACTCTACTTGTCGGCTCCCTTTATAGCTGAGTTCTATGACATCCCCTTGTTGAGTGATGTCTTGAGAATTCAAGGAATCGTTTTGTTCATCTATGCCTTCAATATTGTTCAGCGTAATCAACTCCGTAAGAAGCTGAACTTCAAAGTCCTTTCCATCGTCACCATCCTGACATCGGTTACCGCATTGACAGTAACTATCATCATGGCCTATCACGGCTTTGGTGTCTGGGCTTTGGTGGCACAAAACATACTGACAGCAGCCATCCCTGCCCTGATTTTTTGGTTCTACGTTCGGTGGCGCCCACAATGGGTATTCTCATGGCAGTCGTTTCGAGAACTCTTCAGCTTTGGTTTCTATATGTTTCTGACAAACATGCTGAATCAGTTTGGTCAGCAGATACAGGGCTTGTTGATTGGTAAGTTCTATAACCCGGCCACTATGGGCTACTATTCTAAGGCTAACTCTACCGAGCGACTCGCCTCAACCAGCATTTCGAAAGTGATGTCGCAGGTGACGTATCCCCTTTATGCAGAGATGCAGGACAATAAGGCAGCTCTAGGCGACATGATCAAGAAGATTACATTGACATTGTCCTACGTCACCTTCCCGCTGATGTTCATCCTGCTGCTCTGTGCCAAACCATTGTTCATATTGCTTTATTCTGACAGGTGGGCAGACAGCGTGCCCTACTTTCAGGTACTCTGCATCGCCGGTCTGGCCTACAGCCTGCAGTCGGTGAACTATCAGTCGGTGGCAGCTATCGGCAAGAGCCGTACCATGTTTGTATGGACATTCGTGAAGCGCGCTGTTGGCATCGTCTTCGTCGTTGCCGGCTTGCTGCTTGATGGCATGCGAGGAATGCTATTGGGTATGGTGCTCAACACGTGGTTTTCTTATTTCATCAACATCTGGCTCGTCTCAAAGCATATCGGGTATCGTTGGCAGCGGCAAATCCTTGATCTGCAGCCCGTGCTAATGGCATCGCTATCTATTGCAGCCCTCTCATACGCCGTTGTGGGCCTCTGTTCTCTGTCGCTTTATGCTGACGGGGTACTAAAGTTCGTCATCTTTGTAGCACTATATGCTTGTTGGTCGGTGATGTTTCGCCCCGAGGCTTATCAATTATTCTGCGAGGCAGTAAAACCCATCACAAAGAAATTAAGACGAAAAATCAATAAGAAATGAGTATTTTTAAAGAAATCAAAATCTGGTTGACTGATATTTTGTGTATCAGTAATTATGACCGTAAGGTAGAAAGAAAATTTTGGAAAATGCGCCGCCTCTATGAAAGGGGTGGTTACATCAACCGTAAGCGTGCCAAACGTTTGGAAAACAAATTGCAGGAACAATACCAATTGAAGATACCGTGTACGGTCAAGATTGGCGATAATTTCGAGATACGCCACCCTATGGGTATCCGTATCGGTCCAACAGCAGAGGTGGGTTCTGGATGCAAGGTCTATCCCTTCTTTGTTGCAATGGCTGCTGTGAAGGGTGACAGGGAACTTATTAAAAACCACATTCGCCGTCATGCCAAATTTGGTAACGATTGTCTTCTTGGTTCTAAGGCTACTGTGATTGGCCCAGTCATCATTGGCGATGACGTCACCATTGGCGCCTGTGCTATTGTCACCAAGGATGTACCTTCCCATAGTGTAGTGAAAGGTCTCAACCAGATACGTCCCAAAAGACCGGAAGAGATACCTGACAAATATAAACAGGCAAAATGAAAAAGTATAAGATAGGATATACGCAAGGTACATTTGATATGTTTCATATCGGGCACCTGAACCTTCTTCACCAGGCAAAGGAGCTTTGTGAAGAGTTAATTGTCGGCGTGAATACGGACCAGTTGGTGAACGAATATAAGCATAAGGTGCCTGTAGTCAACGAGCATGACCGTGCTGCCATCATCGGCGAGCTGCGGTGTGTGGACAGGGTGGTGTTTTGCAATACGCTCGATAAGACCGAAGCCTGGCAGCGAGTGCATTTCGATGCCGTGTTCATCGGCAATGACTGGAAAGGTGATGAACGTTGGAAGCAGACAGAGGACGACTTGAAACCGTTTGGTGCCGAGGTGGTGTATCTACGCCATACCGACGGTGTGAGTTCCTCGCTCCTGCGAGAAAAAGAAAACGAGAAGATTGAAGACTGAAGAACTTGAAACATGAAAATCACTACAATAGTAAGGAAATGGGCCAGAACGACCTACATGTACTTGTGTTACATCACGAGACCAAGGAAAGAGAATACTGTCTTTTTTGCCTCATTCCGTGGTCAGTACTCCGACAATCCCCGTGCCATTAGCGAGTGTCTTCACCGTATGACTCCTGACGTGAAAATTGTGTGGCTGATAAAGCCTCAATATAAGCAATATGTGCCAGACTATGTCACAGTTGTTCCACTAACACCTCGCTTGTCACTCAAGGCACAGGCTCAAGCCAACGTGTGGGTGCTCAACTACATATATCGAAAGCAACTTGGGGTATATAAAGGCAAAGATAATTATTACATCCAGACCTGGCATGGCGACAGAGGACTGAAGACCATTGGCTACTTGACAGATTACAGCAAAGGGAGAGATTACAACGGATATGACATGTCAGACTGCGATCTTTTCGTAGCAGCCTCCGATTATGGCATCCGGAAGGCTCGTCAAGGATTTCTTTATGATGGTGAGATTATTGTGGAGGGTATGCCTCGTAACGACAAGTTGGTGAACATCGACAAATATAGTGATGAGGTTGTTGAAGTGAGAAGACGTTTGGGAATTAGTAACGACGTAAAGGTCATGCTATACGCTCCAACATTTAGAGATGATAGGGGCTGTCAGCAGTGTGCAATAGACATTGCTGCTTCCATTGAGAACTTAGAGTTTAACGGCGAGAAATGGATATGTTTGGTACGCTCACATTCTCTTTCAAAAGGAATATCTATGAGTTCTGATAGTCCTGCATACTTTGACGTGACTTCATATCCCGATATGGCCGATCTATTATTAATTGCCGATTTGCTGATTACCGACTATTCCAGCTGCGCAGGCGATTTTCTTTTAACAGGAAAGCCTGTTGTTCTGGCACACTTTGATAGAAATGAATATGAGGCACAGGGGCGTCCCCTTTGGGTCAATCCTAATGAGGCAGGCTACTTGGTAGCCAAGAATCAGAGCGAACTGGATCACATCCTGGCCAATCTCTATTCCTACGACCATCAGGCCATTGCCGAAAAGATCAACCGCTTCTATGGGACTAAAGAAACAGGGCAGTCTTCGGAAACCATAGTCCGCAGAATTATTCAGGAACTAAACAAGAACTGAGAGCACATGCAAAGCATTAACTATTATATCAAGGAGCCACGGGCCATAGGTCGCTCAATATTGCGTCACCTCAGCGGGCTGTTGCCAGACAGGGCATACGTGAAGTGTATGTATTATATGCAGACAGGAAAGTGGCTGGATCTTAAGCATCCTCAGTCTTTTAGCGAGAAATTACAATGGCTTAAACTATATAACCGCCGACCAGAGTACACTACTATAGTGGACAAATATACCGTCAAAGACTATGTTGCCAATATCATTGGACATGAGTATATTATTCCCACCATTGGTGTATGGGATAGTCTAGACCAAATAGATTGGGATAACTTACCTAGACAGTTTGTGCTAAAGACCACGCACGGTGGAGGTAATAAGGGAGTTATAGTATGCACTGACAAGAACCTGTTAGACAGGGAAGCCACTGTAAAAAAGCTGAAATCTGCTTTTAAGATAGACTTATACAAAACACTCGGAGAGTGGCCTTACAAAAATGTGAAACGAAGGATTATAGCAGAGAAATACCTGTCGGATGGCAGTGAAGCAGAATACGAGTCAATGTTGCATGACCTTGTTGACTACAAGTTCCTTTGTTTCAACGGGAAGCCTCTGTATTGCATGGTCGTATCCAACAGGCGTACTGATAAATCATATGATTTCTTTGACAATGACTGGAACCACATGCCATTCCGTCTCTCTTATTTTCCCAACGCAAAGAAAGAGCCAGTCAAGCCGCTTCATTATGAGACGATGCAAGTGCTCGCTGCTAAGATTGCTGCGGGTCATCCCCATTTACGCGTCGATTTCTATGAGGTGGGAGGAAAGGTATATTTCGGTGAGGTAACCTTCTTCACACTGAGTGGTTACAACACTATCACCCCTGAAGATTGGGACATAAAGTTAGGTAGTAATATAACGTTGCACTGATATTATATGAAAGATTTCTATAGTTTTGACGAATATTCTATACCCATATGGATTAAGGCTCTGTTCTGGGGTCTCTATATGGTCGTATTCGTCTATGCTGTAAGAAAAACCCTCTTCTCTGCACCTAGAAACAAACGGTACGTAGAAGCCAGCAAATTAATTGCAGTCTATTTTACTATTTATGCGGTGTTCTACTGTGTCAACCCAGACTATTTCAGATATCGCGACTGGTTAAACTTTCCATACCTAATGGATTTTCATAAAGAGCAAGTCTATGCCTTTATTATCATGTTTAGCAGAGCACTACCTTTTGACTATCCTTTCGAAGTGTTTCGACTAATTGTCTGGGGCGGAGGCGTGCAACTTGTATTGTACACTTCAAAAATGTATCGTAGTCTCCTTATGCCTAGATTAACAGTTTTATTCTTGTTCGTCTTTTTTAGCGGTACATTCTGTTATGCCAGAGCCTCGTTGGCCATGGCGGTTTTCTTTATGGGAGTTAGTATCCATTTGTGGGGAAAAAGTCTTTGGCCCAAATTACTAGGGATTGGATTGGCATTTTTTTCTTATTTCTGCCATCATGAGATGATTATTGGTATAGCAGCGCTACCGGCTCTTTTGTTACCTTTTGAGAAGAAGAAATCAAGAATCAACTCGTTGGCATTATTGACCATCATCATCGGAGGCATCACTTACATTAACTCCAATCTTGCGCTCATGGAAAGTGTTTTCGGAAATGACGAACTGACAGAGAAAATGGAAGAATTTAACAATCAAGAACAAGGCGTTTTCAGAATGAGTACTTTTGTAAAATACTTCAATTTTTTCTTTCCATTTCTCCTTATCACCAATATCTTTTACAAATATAAAGAAATGCCTGACGCTATTGTTGGAATATACCGCATTACCTTTGCCCTCTTGATGGCAACAGTGGCCTTTATGGTGGTGTCAGGTCTGCGCAGTACATACACTTATCGTGTAATGTACATCACTATCATTCCCTTATCCATCCTGATTACATACTGCTACAACCAAGGCTTATTCAAGAAATACCAGTTTGTCATCATGCTTATTATCGCTCTTTTAGCAAACAGTGTCCGACTTATAAATGCATCATAATATGATTAGAAGTTTCATGATAATCCTAGGTTGTTTGCTTACCTCTTTGAGTTGTAGGGCTAAAGTAGTATCCCCCGATGGAGGCTACATTGCCAATGGACATTTTGTGATACCTGCAGGTGATTATAACATTAGGATTACTAAGGAAAAGGGAGCTTGGTTGACTGTTGGAGATAACACAGAATTAATCATCGACGGAAATATTCTTTTGGATGGTAATGGATTGAGTAGCTGTGATATCATTAGGATCACAGGGCACAATGTACACATCTATGGTAAGGGGAGTATTACTGGGGACCGGAAGTCACACAAAAGAAAGGATGGTGAATGGGGGATGGGAATCAGATTGCACGGAGCCAACGATGTTACATTGGAAGGACTGACTATTAAGAACTGCTGGGGAGATTGTATCTATATCGGTGGTAGAAGTAAAAGTGTAAAAATCACTAATTGCGTGTTGAGTGATAGTCGCCGACAAGGAATCTCCATTACCAATGCCAACGGCGTGATCGTTAACGACTGTCGTATTGCTAACATCAGCGGCACAAATCCCCAATATGCCATTGACATTGAGCCTAACAAGCGATGTGTAGTTGACAGCATTCTCATTAAGAATATTATTGTATCAAACTGTGAAGGAGGCATCCGTGCAATTCTCGGTAAGAAGACCTACGATAACGCACGCATAGGGAAAGTGGAAATTTTGGACTGTCATGTAATGGCAAAATCAAGACACACCTTACAATTTAATGGTTGTGAGCAAGCAATAGTAAGGGATTGTATGATTGAGACACGTAAAGGCGAGAAATCTATTCTTTCAAGGCATGTGGGTAATTTGACAGAGAAGAACAATAAGGTGATTTACAAATGAAGATGAAAGATAACAATAGTAAAATAGACATTGTTATTCCTTGGGTAGATGGAAGTGACCCAGAATGGCAGCAGGAGTTCCGAAAGTATCGGTCTATTGCAACCGGTCGTGATGACAATTCCGAAATCCGCTATCGTGACTGGGACAACCTGCAATACCTGTTTCGGGGTATTGAGAAGTTTGCCCCGTGGGTGCGCAAGGTACATTTCATCACTACAGGGCAGATGCCCAAGTGGCTGAACCTGAACGCCCCCAAACTGAACTTCGTCCGTCATGAGGATTTTATCCCAAAGGAATATCTTCCTACGTTCAGCGTCAGACCGATTGAGTTGAACCTACACCGGATAGAGGGCCTGTCGGAGCAATTCATCTATTTCAACGATGACTACTTTCTGCTTCGTCCTGTCAAACCAGAACGTTTCTTCCGCAACGGTCTGCCTTGCGATATGGCCATACTCGACACACTGCCTATGGGTGGTCCTCGCGGCCACATGCTGATGAACGACATGAACGTGGTAATTCACCATTTCCATAAGAACATAGTTCTGAAAAACAATCTCTGGAAATTCTTCAGCCCTCGGTATGGCACGCAGTTGCTGCGCTCTATCCCACTGATGCCCTTCTCCGTATTTCCAGGATTCAGGAACCATCACATGCCACAAGCCTTCCTGAAATCTACGTTTCGTGAGGTATGGGAGGAAGAGGAACCGTTGCTACGCGAGGTGTCAAGCCACCGCTTCCGCGACATCACCGATGTCAATCAATATATGTTCCGCTTTTGGCAGCTGATGTCAGGGACGTTCCATCCTGCCAATATCGTCAAAGGAACATGCCGATACACCATATCTGACCGTGATATATATAAACTAGCGGCTGCTATCAGGGCGCAGAAGAGCGAGATATTAGTCATGGCTGACTCAGAGGATGTCTCTGACTTTAATGCAATGGTGGCTAAGATCAACACAGCCTTCAATGTCATACTGTCTGAAAAGTCTTCATTTGAAATATAACTGAGAAATGAATATGGAAAAGAAAAGAATTGCCTATCTTGATGCCATTAAGTGTTTGGCCATATTGATTGTATTAGACCTTCATGTTTTGAAAAGATGCGGAGTCGAGCACTACGATGTGCTGTCATCACAGATGCTATATGCCCCCGTGATGCCATTATTCTTCTTCGTGAGTGGATTTCTTGCCTATAAACAGAGTATAACAGTCAAGGGATTTTGGAACAATATCAGCCGAAAATTCGCATTTCTGGTCATCCCCGCAGTAGTATTCCGTGTCGGAATGGACTTGATGGATCACAAAAGCTTGCTCCGATTTATTACAGAAGGCATGCATGGCTATTGGTTCACAATAGTCCTGTTTGAAACATTCCTGATATATTATCTGATTATGCTTGTCATCAAAAACGAGCGGCTGAGGATTGGTGTGCTATTAGTTCTTTCGCTGGCAGGTGTTGGAATGCTGGCTCTTGACAGAGACTTCGGTCCTGCTATTTTTGATTTGCGCCGAGTGACCAAGTTCTTCCAATTCTTTGTCTTGGGTACATTAGCGATGAAATACCGCCCGAAATATGAGACACTGATGAACAACGAGATAATGAAAGCAGCACTTCTTGTGTTGTACTTCGTAGTACTATTTTCGTTGACCTACGACACGAGTCCTGTTCTGCACCATTTTCTGCGAGACGTGGCCCTAAGATACTTTGCCACCTTTGCTATTCTCTCGTATTTCGTCTGCCATGCCGACGGTATTCAACGGGAATCCAAGATTAACTCTCTGATAATTTACATCGGAAAAAACTCATTGGTTATCTATCTGCTACATTATTTCTTCCTGCCTCATTTCACTTCTCTGTCAGAATGGCTTACGGGGCTTGATACAGTGACAATTAATCTATTGTCAATGATATATACCATAACAATAACAGTACTTTGCCTGTTGTTCAGCAAGTTCCTTTCCAATAGCAAGTATATAAGAAAATACGCATTAGGTAAAAAATAATAGAAAATTATGAAGATAGCTATCAACTGCCAGTTTTGGATTCTACGCGGAGGCGGTGGAATAAAGGAATACATCGCCAATCTGGTCAATCACCTCGAAAAGGTGGATCACCAGAACGAATACGTGCTGTATGTCTTGGAGGATCAGTTTGAGGATGCCAAGACAAAACTGCCTGCAAGGTTTAAGTTGAAGCCTATTCCTTACCAGAGAAACTTTGTGTCGAAAGTCAAGCGTAGTTTGTTTGCACAGAGTTTCTGGAGCAAAGAGGAGCGAGATGAGGGCTTTGACGTTTTCCACTCGCCTTTCTTCCATGCGCCAAAGATGAAGAAGGCGCGAGTGATTATGACCGTTCACGACCTGCGGCTATACAGATATCCAGAAACATACCCTTTCTTGAGATACCAGTTTCTGAAGAGAGCCGTGAAGAAATCGATAGAAAGGGTGGATATGATTATTGCCATCTCACAGTTTACAAAAGACGAGATGATTGACACCTGCGGTGTGAACCCCGACAAGGTGAAGGTCATCCACGAGGCAATCAATCGTTCGTTCTTCAATGCCGATGCCATCAAGAATTATTCCCTGCCTCAGGAATATGCCTTCCTTAAGGATTGTCGCTTTCTGTTCTGCCTCAGCCAGATTGAACCGAGGAAGAACCATGCAAGGCTTATCAAGGCATTTTCGGCCATCAAGGCCATGGGAGGTTTTGATGACTTGAAACTGGTGCTTGCTGGTAAGCAGTTGTTGAATCCCGGACCAGTGTTAAAACTCATCGCAGAGACACCAGATGTTATCTATCTCGATTATGTTCCTACGGAGATGATGCTGTGGCTCTCTCACCATGCCACGCTGTTCGTCTATCCCTCTTACTACGAGGGTTTCGGATTCCCGCCTTTAGAGGCGGCAAGCCTTGGCACAGTGTCAGCCGTTGGCCGTGCGTCATCGGTGCCCGAGGTGTGCGGCGACTGTGCGTTCTACTTCGACCCTTACGATGTAGATGACATGAGCCGGGTGATTGCCGCTGCACTGAACGACGAGGCTGCTATTCTTGAGAAAAAGCAGAAACTTGAAAACCAGTTGAATAAGTTCTCTTGGGAGAAAAATGCAAGAGAGACTGTAAAAATATATTTTAGCAATGAGTAACACAAAAAAGACTTCGCTGACATTCCGTCTACTTAAGAAACTCCATCTGATTAATGATGAAGAGAAACATGGAAGAATCAATCCCTTCACATTGATAGTGTTTGCGTTCTGCACGTTGTGGAAACGCTTTATCTTCAACTATGCTTACCAGGCGTATGTCTTCGAGTTCCTGTACAAGAAGAATCTGCGGCCTGCTATCTGGAGAAGTTTGGGTTGTAAGGTAGGCAAGAATGTACATATAGGGCATCAAGTCAGGCTTGATTTTGGTAACGCTGACAGGATCACCGTTGATGACGATGTCATCATAGCTAATGGTGTAACGCTGTTGTGCCACATGCGCAACATGAAGGATTACCATGTTGGAATGAAAGCGATGGACTTGCCTGCCAAATATGGTGACATCCATTTGGGGAAGGGATGCTATATAGGACTTAACGTGACGATATTGCCAGGCGTACATATTGGTGAGGGTGCAGTGATAGGCAGTTGCGCACTTGTCACCAAGGATGTTCCTGCATGGACAATTGCCACAGGCGTTCCAGCCCGGGTTGTCAGGACTATTGAAAAAGAATAATGAGATGAAACTACTGATGATTGTCAACGAGGACCGCTTTTTCCTTTCACACCGAAAGGAGATAGCATTGGCTGCACAGAAAGCGGGGTGGAATGTCACCGTAGTGTGTAAGGATACGGGACGGCGACATGAGTTGGAGGAAATGGGACTAAAAGTACTGGAACTACCCATCAATCCCACAGGCATGAACCTCAGACAGGAACTGAGAACTTGGTGGTTCCTATTCATCTTATACCTAAAGAACAGGGATGCCGTGGTTCATCATGTGGGACTGAAGAACATCCTCTGGGGAGGACTTGCAGCCAAGTTGGCCGGTGTTCATGGCGTAATAAATGCTGTTAGTGGCCTTGGTGCTCTCTTCTCTGGCGATAAGATGGGTATGGCAACAAAAGGCGTACTGGCAGTGATGCGTTTCTCGAACAGACGGAAACGGGTAAAAGTGATATTCCAGAACAATGAAGACAGAGACCTTTTTCTGCAATATGGTGTCGTCAACGAAAGTCAGGCAGGATTCATTAAAGGCTCTGGTGTTGACCTCAATGATTTCAAGTATGCTCCTGAACCTGAAAGTGAAACGCTGAAAGTGGTGTTTACAGCCAGGATGGTCAAGGAAAAAGGTGTCATAGAACTAATTGAGGCGGCAGAGAAACTGCGGAAAGATTATGAAGGACGTCTGGAGTTTTGGCTTTGCGGCAGATTGGCGGTGAATGCCGATGCGGTTCCACGTGAGGAACTGGAAGCCCGTTGCGACGGAAAATATATCAAGTGGCTGGATTTCCAGAAGGACATCAAGTCTATCTTGGAGCAATGCCACATCATGGCATTTCCAAGCTATTACCGTGAAGGAGTTCCCAAGTCGCTGATTGATGCCTGTGCCATAGGCAGGCCTATCGTCACTACCAACTCTATCGGATGCAAGGATGTGGTGGACGACGGCGTAAACGGATTCCTGATTCCTGTTAAAGACAGCGAGGCCCTTGCAGAAAAATTGCGTATTCTGATAGAGGATAAAGATCTGCGCGTCAGAATGGGCATGGCCGCAAGGGAGAAAGCTGAACAGGAGTTCTCAATTAGGAAGGTGATAGAGAAACATTTGGATATTTATTTGAGACTGAAGACAGAAGAAAACTGAATACAGAAGATCGTTTAATCTATTAACAATGAATACAGCCCAAAAACTTATAACCTTGGCATTGT
Source organism: uncultured Prevotellaceae bacterium (assembly GCA_902775605.1). Lineage (GTDB taxonomy): Bacteria > Bacteroidota > Bacteroidia > Bacteroidales > Bacteroidaceae > Prevotella. Next base: position 29,070 of record CACYNE010000003.1, on the reverse strand, counting down.
TGTCATCGCTGGTGACAACAGTTGTATATCCTTTTGTGTTGCGATATGCACTTAAGCATAGGATTGTGGATAATCCTGATGCACGAAAACTCCACCGACTGCCAGTTCCCGTTATGGGAGGCGTTGCTGTCTATGCCGGTATTCTTGCAGGATGTCTGGCCATGTCCATTTTAGTCAGCGGAGCAAGCATCAGTTGGAGCATCATGGCCATGACCATCATGTTGGTGTTAGGAGTTTGGGACGACATCAATAATCTGCCGGCAATATTTCGCCTTATCGTGCAATTTGGTATTGTGGGAGCCTATATGGTTTTTACAGGATATTACATTGACAATTTTTACGGTCTTTTTGGCATTCATGAAATAAGTCTTTGGGTGGGCATACCACTTTCACTGGTGGCTGGAGTAGGAACCATCAATGCTATCAATATGATTGATGGAATCGACGGCTATTCATCAGGATATTGCATCATGGCATGCGTTAGTTTTGCAGTTGTATTCATCGCTGTAGACCAGTCGGTTTGGTCTTGTCTGGCTGTTATTGTGGCATCGGCCCTATTTCCATTCTTCATGCACAATGTGTTTGGGAAAAAGACAAAGATGTTTATTGGTGATGGTGGAACAATGATGTTGGGGTTCTTTATGACCATATTTGCTCTAGGAACCATCTCGCTTCGCCGTGGTTCACAACTGGAGGCTAACGGCATGGGTATAATAGCGATGACCTTGGCAGTATTATGCATACCTATTTTTGATACGCTTCGGGTAATGACAGCAAGAATTGTAAGAGGATACTCTCCTTTTAGACCGGACAAGTCACATCTCCATCATTTGTTCATTGACATGGGATTCTCACATCTTGGAGCAGCCATCGCTATTCTGACGATGAATCTGATTGTTATAGTTGTATGGTTGTGTCTATGGCTAAGTGGTGCCTCTATCAACACTCAGACTTATGTAGTAATCTTGATGGGAGTTACAGTGACCTTCGGTTACTATAAACTCATGAGATGGCAGCAACACAGCGGGCCTATAGGCAATGACGGGCGTCCACTGGGTACGCCTATGTGGCATGCATTCTGTCGTATAGGAGAATGGAGTCACAAAGAGGAAGGAGTCTTGTGGCATACTCTGCGAAAGATTGTGGATACAAAATTATTCGGCCTATAAGGTCGAAAACTTTAGACAAACACTGCTCCATCATGTAAAATCACGGAAACAAAAAAAGCGAGGGAATCTTTCGATTCTCTCGCCTTCTGTCGGGATTACTGGACTCGAACCAGCGACCTCGCGCCCCCCAGACGTGTGCGCTACCAACTGCGCTAAATCCCGATCCTTAAAGCTTAGCACTGACGTTTCTGTCGAATGCGGGTGCAAAGGTACGGAGTTTTTCTGAGACCACCAAATTTTTCAGCAATTATTTTCATTTTTCTGATAAATTATGCGTCATCATCAGGCGAATCTCATCGTAAGTGATTCCTGGCGGACAGAAATTCTTGATAGCAGTGGCGCCTTCAACAATGCCAACCTTGGAAATGACACGCTTGATAATCTGCTGATGCTCCTCAGAAACAAGGGAATCGAGAGACACCTGACCCGAATCAAGATAACGACTGAGATGACTGAAGATGGTGCCTAATGACAAACTGCGCTCGATGGCGATATCCTCGGGTTTGAGGCCACGCTGGTAGAGGGCAAAAGAGACCTCCCACGTTTTGGGCTTAGGCTCTTTAGGGGCCTTCGGCTTGCGTTCACGCTTGGGTTTCAACAAGCTCTCGTCAAGGGCATCGAGCATCGACATTTGTTTCTCGTGCAGATAGTTATCTACGGAAAAGTCCTTTTCTGACATCTTAACGAGCAGATAGCGACGGGACAGCCATGCCTGACGCAAATCGGGCAGCACATTGCTCAAGCGACGCGAAGCCTGCTTGTTATTGGTTTCCACCTTGGCACTGAGTTCGATGGGCTTGGCCAGAATGTCGCGCAACTGGTCTGCGAAATACTCGGCACTACGCTTAACACGCTCCAGGAACTCGGCATCGCGAAGGGCCTCGAACGAAAGCGACTGAATCTTCTGTTGCCACTTGGCCGATACGACAATGACACGCTGCTGAAGGTCGAAAAGCGACTGGTCGTGCAACTGTTTCAGTGAGGCATGGCTGTGGAAGAAGAACTCCGCGAAAAGGCGCACCAACGACTCCTGGAGGGAGAGGATGGCACGGAAGTCGAAGAGTTGCAGCAGCAGATAGCGCTCGTATTCCTGTTTCAACAGAGGCAGTTGACAGATGCTGCGCTCTGCCTCGTATTCCTGCTGAGCGATATAGCTGTCCACCCGTTCGTCGTTGATAATGGCACGCGACTCAAGGGGCGTGGCAAGTACCAAGCCCTCAAGGGTGCGACAACGGCTCAAGGCCACATAGACCTGGCCTGGCGCGAAGCTCTGATTGGCATCGATGATGGCACGATCGAACGTCAGGCCCTGACTCTTATGGATGGTGATGGCCCACGCCAGTCGCAGGGGCAACTGCCTGAAGGTGCCCTGTACCTCGGCCTCAATCTCGCGCGTCTTCTCGTTCAGCGTATAACGGGTGTTCTCCCATTCCAGCGGTTCCACTTCAATGGCCTCGCCATCGCCCTCGCAATAGACGGAGAGCTTGTCGTCGGAAGCCTCCACCACCCTACCGATACGTCCATTATAATAACGGTGTTCGGTTGACGGGTCGTTCTTGACAAACATGACCTGCGCCCCCTCCTTCAGCATCAGCGACTCGGCAGTGGGGTAAGAATAATCAGGAAAGGTGCCCTTTATCTCGGCACGATAGCTGTAGGAGCGGCCCGGCAACTTCTGGAGCTCGGACTCATTATAGAAATTGGCCAGATTATTATGGGTGGTCAGACGGATATACTGCTCCTCGGGACGAGGAATAAACGCCGGTTTGCAACGGGTGTTCAAGCTGGCCAACGCGGCTTCGGAGGGATGACCCTCGCGCACCTGGTTCAGGAGATCAACAAACGACGCATCCTGCTGACGATAGACATGGTCTAGCTGGATGGTGACATAGTCAATCTGCTGCAAGGCTTTTGAGCCAAAGAAGTAAGGCGTGTCGTAATAGGGCTTCAGCATGCGCTCATCCTCGGGCGTCACCACTGGCGTCAGCTGTGCCAAGTCGCCAATCATCAGCAGCTGCACACCGCCAAAGGGCAAGCTATGGTCGCGAAAACGCCTTAGCACGACATCAATGGCATCGAGCAGGTCGGCACGCACCATCGAAATCTCGTCGATAATGAGCAGGTCGATAGAAGCAAGAATCTTTCGTTTCTCACGACTGAAGTCGAACTTGCTCTCCATCTTGGCCCCAGGCACATAGGGCGAGAAGGGCAACTGGAAGAACGAGTGGATGGTGACGCCGCCGGCATTGATGGCAGCCACACCCGTTGGTGCCACCACAATGGGACGCTTGCGTGAACCCTCAAAAACAGTCTTCAGGAATGTGGTCTTTCCCGTTCCTGCCTTACCGGTCAAAAAGATGCTTCGCCCCGTGTTTTCTACGAAGTCCCACGCGGTGAGCATCTCATTGTTTGTCTCAAAAGAGTTGTTCGTCATATATTATTTGTGATTACTCCACAATCTTGATGGCGACAGCATGCAACTGCTGCCAGCCGGCTGCATCGGTCAAACGTATCATGAAATGATAGTCGCCCGTATCGATGTCTTCAGGAATAGCGATGTCCTGACGAGCATCCCAGATGCGCTGACCGGGATCGATGTCGAAGTCCTGATTATAAATCCACGGCTTCTGAGGAGCCTTCTGTGCATCCATGGGACACTCTGCAGCAGTGGTGCTGTGGGTGTGGTGGTCGAAATTGTTATGAATCTCGATGTTATAGGCACCCAGCTCGCAATTGTCCATCAGCACATAGTTAACGGGAATGGTGTCGCCCCGATGATACTGCTGGCAATCGATAGGATTGGCGACGATGTTCCAGTCGCTGATGACGGGGCGCTCCATGTCTTTCTGCGCGTCGTCATCGCTGCCGCTGCACGCATAGAATGCGCACAGCAGCAGGATAGCAAAGATTGAATATCTTTTCATTTCTTTCAAATTATTCTTTTGTTTACTCATCATGATGATGCTCTTCTGCCTCATCATCATCGTCCTCCTCGGCAGTAATCTCTTTCTTCACAGAGGTTGTCTGACCTTCAGCATCGGTGACAGTGAGCTTGAGCAGGTCGCCCTCCTCAATATCCTTATCAGCGATATCTACATGCACGTGGAAGCCGTCAAGATTGAGTTTCCCAATGTATTTGCTATCTGTAACAGAATAGGTCAGTTTTTCTTTGCCTTCCTGATTGGTAACGGTCAGCAGGATGGCTGCTGTACGTCCCTGGGCAATGACATCGGCCTGAACACAAAGGATATCGCCCTCGATATTGGCCTCGTGAAGGGTGATTTGAGGTGCGGAGGTATCGTCATCATCATTGCCGCAAGCGGTGAAACTCAGTGTAAATATGGTCATGAGAGCCATCATCAGGCTCATATTAATAATCTTTTTCATAATTCTTTTTTTTTATTATTCTTTATGTTTTTAATCGAGCGGTAGCGAATTTTTCACTATTCACTTTTACTTTTAAAACTCCAGCCCCACCATCAGCGACACGTTGCGCCCAGGCTCGGGCACATCGATCAGGCGGTAATAGCTGGTGTGATCGTAATATCGGCGGTCGAGCAGATTATCTGCATGCAGGGCGATGTTCATCTTACTATTGCCCAAAAGCAACTGCTTGCCTGCCGAAAGGTTTAATGTCCAGTATCCATCAGTGGGCTTCTCTGGAGGTACAATCTCATGCTGTGCTCCTACGACATGAGCATTCAGTCCTACGAAAGTATCGCCCATCCACTGGAACGAATATTTGACGCCTACATCCACCGACCAAGGGGTGCTGAAGGGCAACGTAAAACCCTTCTTCTGACCCGACTCTTGACGAGCATGGAGATACTCGCCCTTCAATTCGGTCTCCCAATGCTGATTGATGACCCAGGTGGCCTGTGCCTCGACGCCATAGCGCAGCACATGGGCCTGCGTGTAATGGTACAGCTGCAAACCCTCCACATACTGAGCCGTGGGATTCAGGTAGATATAGTTGGGGAAGTAGTTCAAGTAGGGATCCACCTGCACACACACCACGTCGTTGTCCCAATGGATGCCCAGGTCCACCTGATAGCTCTCCTCGGGGTCAAGATTGGCATTGCCTCGCTCATAGCGGAAGATATGGTAGTTCACACCGTCGGCACCCAGTTCCTTGGGAATAGGCACACGGAAACTCTTGCCAACATTTGCCTTGAGCACCCAATGGCCCACGGCGTAGTTAATGCCCGTTGACCAGGTGAGGCTGGTGAAACGACGATCCACATCCGACGAGCGTTCCATATAGGTGGAATCGCCATTCGTGGTGGGAGTCATATACCAGTCATGATAACTGCTGATGTGGGTATGGGCGTGATCCAGACGGATGCCGGCATTCAACTTCAGGCGGTCATTGACCGTATAGCGATCCATCACATAGCCACCGATACTTGCCGTCTCGAAGTCGGGAATGATAAAGCCCCAGCCACCACGACGGTTGTGCTGATACTCAGCATTCACACCTGTGCTCAACTCATGGCGCTCGCCCAGATTCAGGGTCAGTCCCATATTGGCTGTCAGCGTGTTCTTCACGAAGCGACGCTCCAAGGAACCATCAGGACGTGGCATATAGCCGTGGCTCACAGGTTCGCTCAACTCCTCGCGATGGTTGTTCTGCCAGGCAAGATTAGCTTCCAGGCGCAAACGTTCGCCCTGCCACGAGGTATGGCTGAGCACCTTGAAATGGTTCACCCACTGATAGGGCAGGTCCACGTCGCGTCGCGAGTGGTCGTAGTCAATATCAGAGAGACGCACCTCCAAACCATGCGCATTGGCAAAGAAGCCACTCTTTGAATAGCTGTCTGAGATACGCAGGTCGGTATGGAAACGATAGCCGGCATAACCCAACACCACACTACCATCACGCTCGCAACCTGCAGTGTTGCGCAGACGACGATCCTTCAGTCGAATCCAATATGAATAATATTGAATACTGTCTGTAGGTACGCGATAGTCGGCATAGTCTATCAACGTGGCTCCCACACGATAGAACCAATTGCCCAGTCTGCCACCAACTTTTGCCGTCACACCTATCTGCTCATTGTTCGAACGTCCGAAGAGTTGCACACTGCCACTCAACGTCTCCGTGGGCACATGGTTGGTATAAAGACTCAGCACGCCACCGATGGCATCAGAGCCATAGAGCAGAGCTGCAGGACCTTTAATGACCTCGGCGCGATCAACCGCAAACTGGTCTATTTCCAATCCGTGGTCATCGCCCCACTGCTGTCCTTCGTGCTTGATGCCGTCCTCACTGACCACCATACGGTTGAAGCCCAAGCCACGGATGGTGGGTTTCGATTGTCCTGAGCCGATAGACATGGCCTTGACGCCAGGAATACCCTCAAGAGTCTGCATGAGCGACCCTGAGAAGTGTTGCTGCAAGTAGTCGTGACTCACCTGCACCGCAGATTGCGATGTACGCATCTGGAAGTCACGCTGTCGCTGTCCGCTCACGGTAACACCCTTCAACTCCACGACGGTACTATCGTCATGGGCCACGGGTGAAGCCATCAGCACTACAGCCAAAATGGATGTTATCATGTTTTGGTCTCCATTCTTTTTTTAACGAAACTACTACTGACATCCCAACGAATGTCAGCCTCCTAACAATTTATATGGAGACCACAGGAGGTGCTCGCAGACCTACGATGCCACTATAGGCAACACACACGCGGCGATGCCGGGCATCGGTGCGGACGCTGACAACCTTATTTATAATAATAAGGGTGACAACGCCAAAGGAAACAAATGTCAAGGTCAGAAACTGACAGAGCACACATTGGTGCATCGTCGTGGTCATCTGAGTGAGGTGGCCACCACAATGACCATGCAAACACTCGATGCATGCGGCATCAGAGGTTTCACCCTGCTCATGGATATGCAATGACGACATCAAAAGCATTGGCAATAGCGTTGCCAACAGCATCCATGTAAAAAGATATCGCTTCGTCGTCAGTTTCATAGGCGCAAAGGTACGAAAATAATACGAGCCATATTTCTGTTTTTCCAAAAAATAACTTTTTTTAGGATTGGAAATCGAAGGAAAATACGTATCTTTGTGCACAAATAATTAGGCGTATATGAATTACATTGCTGACAAGAATCGCTATGAAGGCGTCATGAAGTACGAACGCTGTGGGCGTTCAGGCGTTTTATTGCCAAAGGTAAGCTTAGGTTTCTGGCACAACTTTGGAAGTATTGACCCATTTGAGCGTAGCAGGGAGATTACCCGCTATGCCTTCGATCATGGCATCACACACTTCGACCTGGCCAACAACTACGGGCCTGTATATGGCTCTGCTGAGGAGACTCTTGGACGACTGATGGATGAGGACTTCCGTCCCTATCGTGACGAACTGTTCATCTCTACCAAAGCAGGCTATGATATGTGGCCTGGCCCTTATGGGAACTGGGGCAGCCGCAAGTATCTGATGGCATCACTCAATCAGAGTCTTCAGCGCATGCACTTGGATTATGTAGATTTGTTCTATAGCCATCGCTACGACCCCGATACGCCTCTTGAAGAGACGCTCCAGGCACTGGTGGACATTGTGCGTCAGGGCAAGGCGCTCTATGTCGGCATCAGTCGCTGGCCATTGGAAGCCACCCGCTTTGCCTATCAGTATCTGAAGGAGCGAGACGTGCCCCTGCTTATCTATCAGGGACGCTTGAACATGCTCGACCGCGAGCCTCAGGAAGAGGGCATCCTTGACTTTTGTGTTGAGGCTGGTATTGGTTTCATCTCTTTCTCACCACTGGCTCAAGGACTGCTCACCGACCGTTATCTAAAGGGGATTCCCGAGGACTCGCGCATGTCGAAGGGCAAGTTCCTGAAGAAAGAAATGCTAACACCCGAACTTCTGGCAAAACTTCAGGCCTTTAATAGTGAGGCTGAGCGTCAAGGTCAGACATTGGCAGAGAGAGCTCTCGCATGGATTCTTCAGCAGCCAGGTGTCACCTCAGTTCTCGTAGGTGCCAGCAGCACTGCCCAGCTAGAAAAGAATCTGAAATGCGTAAACATCTAAATCTCAAAAACGAATCATGGATAATTTAAAAGAATTATTTCCTATCGTCGATGAAGAGGGGAACGTCATGGGCTCTGCTACACGAGGCGAGTGTCACAATGGCTCTCGCCTACTCCACCCTGTGGTACATCTGCATGTATTCAACTCTGCTGGAGACATTTACCTACAGAAGCGACCTGATTGGAAGGACATACAGCCTGGAAAATGGGATACTGCCGTTGGTGGACACATGGACTTTGGAGAGACGCCAGAGGATGCCTTACAGCGTGAGGTTCGCGAGGAACTGGGCATCACCGACTTCACGCCTGTTTTCGTTGACAAATATGTATTTGACAGCCAGAGGGAACGTGAACTGGTCTATGTAAACCGAACAACCTATGATGGCCCAATCCGCCCCTCAGCAGAAGAATTGGACGGCGGTCGCTTTTGGACAATGGCAGAACTTCGCGAAGCTATGGGTCACCATATTCTGACCCCTAACTTCGAAAGCGAGTTCAAAAGATGCTTTGAACTATAGTTCTGGCATAGGAATAGCATCATCGAAATGCCAAATGGTATCGCGATGATTATCGTTAAGAACCTTGTTGCGGATGCGATGGGCTATTTCGTCGTCAACGATGTTGGCGTCTTCAATGGCGTTACGCTGCACTTTCTCTACCTGAATAAGGTAGGCAGAGTGGTTATCGGAATTGTCACTCGTCATCTCAACGAGTTTCTGGGCCTTCTGCTCCAGCGTCAGGGTGTTGTCGCCCAGCAGAGCCATGATTTGCTCGTCATCCATTTTCTCTAACATACCATCGGTGCAGAGCAGGAAATAATCGCCTGGCCACACGGTGCCGATATGCGCCATGGATGGTCTGGTACGCTCTACCTGATGGGGCTGCATGGCCTTGAGGATGACGTTTTTCTTGGAAGACTTGGCCATGTCGTTATAACAGATATCACCCGCCTCGTACATCTGTTGCACCAAGGAGTGATCGCGCGAACGGAAGAGCACGCCGCGCTGAGGTCCCATAGAGGGACGCAGGTGATAAATACGGCTGTCGCCGATATGCGACACCAGACAACCTCCCTCATGGATACAGAGGAAGGTCATCGTGGTGCCCATAGTAGCTTCATTATCCACATCAGCAGCATCGAGGGCATCGAAGGCTGCTGTTATACAGTGCTCGAAGTCCTCGTCGGAAAAGGTGCCCGTAGTTTGTAGGATGGTCTCAGCCACCCTGCCCAGCGTCTTGCATACGGCATCGCTCGCCACTTCTCCCTTATCCATTCCACCCATGCCGTCGCACACCACAAAGACACGACTGTCTGTGTTTGCGGCGTCCTTCGACGGATAGATGGCATCCTCCTGGTTTTCTCGTTTTCCCAGTTCGTAGATGGCCTGTGGATTAAATATCTGTAATTTCATGTTCTTGTCAGAAAATTACTCCCATTCTATTGTTGCAGGTGGCTTTGACGAGATGTCATAGCAAACGCGGTTGACGCCACGCACCTTATTAATAATTTCGTTCGACACCTTCGCCATGAAATCGTAAGGCAGATGAGCCCAGTCGGCTGTCATGGCATCGGTAGAGGTGACGGCACGCAGAGCAACGGGGTGTTCGTAGGTACGCTCATCGCCCATGACGCCCACAGAGCGAACAGTAGAAAGGAGAATGGCGCCTGCCTGCCAGATCTGGTCATAAAGCGATACCTCAATGGTGCCGTCCTTCATGTCAGCAGGAATACCAGCAGCGAGCACCTTGCGAGCCTCTTCGCCACTAAGTTTCACCTTATAGTCGCGCAGACCACGGATATAGATATCGTCAGCGTTCTGCAGAATCTCGACTTTCTCGCGAGTGATGTCACCCAAAATACGCACAGCCAAACCAGGACCAGGGAAGGGATGACGGGTAATCAAGTGCTCGGGCATACCCATCTGACGACCTACACGGCGCACCTCATCCTTGAAGAGCCACTTCAAAGGCTCGCAGAGCTGGAGATGCATCTCCTTTGGCAGTCCACCCACGTTGTGATGGCTCTTGATAACCTTACCTGTGATGTTCAGCGACTCGATGCGGTCAGGATAGATAGTACCCTGTGCCAGCCACTTGGCATCAGTGATCTTCTTTGCCTCAGCATTGAACACCTCAACAAAGTCGCGACCGATAATCTTACGCTTCTGCTCAGGATCGGTAACACCTGCGAGGTCAGAGAAGAACTTCTCGCTGGCATCGACGCCAATCACGTTCAGGCCCAGCACCTTGTAGTCTTCCATCACCTGCTGGAACTCGTTCTTGCGGAGCATGCCGTGATCAACGAAGATACAGGTGAGACGATTACCAATGGCCTTGTTCAGCAGAACAGCTGCGACACTCGAGTCAACACCGCCAGAAAGACCAAGGATGACGCGGTCGTCACCCAGCTGCGCTTTCAACTCGGCAACGGTGCTGTCAACAAACGAGGCAGCACTCCATTCCTGCTTTGAACCACAGATGTTCACCACGAAGTTCTCGAGCAGCGTCTTGCCCTGAAGAGTGTGGAACACTTCGGGGTGGAACTGCACGGCCCAAACGGGCTGCTTGGTAGAAGCGAAGGCTGCGTTCTTCACATCCTTCGTAGAACCAATCACCTCAAAGTCAGAAGGGATGGCTGTGATAGTGTCGCCATGACTCATCCATACTTGTGAACCCTTCTCGAAGCCCTTGAACAGAGGGTTGTCGAGATTGATGGTCTCAAGGTTGGCACGTCCGTACTCGCGTGAGTCGGCCTTCTCGACCTTGCCACCCAGAGTGTTTGAGATGAACTGAGCGCCATAACAGATGCCCAACACAGGCACCTTGCCTACAAACTGCGAGAGGTCCACTTTGAAGGCCTCAGGATCGTGGACGCTGTAGGGCGAGCCACTCAGGATGACGCCAATCACGGAGTCATCGCCCACAGGGAATTTGTTGTAGGGCAAAATCTCGCAGAAGGTGTCCAGTTCGCGCACTCTGCGGCCAATGAGCTGCGTGGTTTGCGAACCGAAATCCAAAATAATAATCTTCTGTGTCATTATTTAAATCTGATTAATAAAATGTTCTGCTTGGTCCAATGTCTCAATCTTACCCACGTCCATCAGTTGGAGGTCATCTTTGACACAACCTACAATCTGGGCACGATGGCAGACACTGAGATAGAAGTCAATGATACTAAAACGCTCAGGAAACTGATCCATCAGCGCAAAAAGACGGGGCGAGAAGGAATGGATGCCACTGAAGGCATACATATTGAAGGGCTCACCATGCTGCGAGAGGCCTGTACGGCGCACATACTCGTAGGGACTCTTGATTTCGCCCGTCTCAATATTCTTCCAACCCATCAGTCGCATGGCGTTGTCGAAAAGCAGATAGCGCTTTGTCTGGCGCTTGCTGACCAGCAACACGGCATCCTCGTCAGGCATGTGCTGACGTGAGAACCAATCGTAATCCACATTATCCAGGATATCGACGTTATGAATCAAGATGGGAGAATCGTCAGCGAACAGGGGAGCGGCTTTCTTCAATCCGCCACCAGTCTCAAGGAGGCCGGCCGTCTCGTCACTGAACTGAACCAGGGAAGCATAGTCGCGGGTGGCCACGTGGTCGATAATCTGCTGTGCAAAATGATGCACATTCACCACGAAATGGTCGTAGTCGGCTGCCAACAGCCTTGACATCACAGTGTCAATAAGGGACTGTCCACCCACCCTCACCAATGCCTTCGGCATCGTGTCAGTAAGTGGTTTCAGTCGGGTTCCCAAACCCGCTGCGAATATCATCGCCTGTTTCATGCTGCAAAGTTACTGCTTTTTTCGCAAACAACAAAGAAAGGAGACGAAAAAACGTCTCCTTTGTCTATTACTCTTTTCTCTTGAGCACCTGAGTGATATTCTGCTCGCGGTGGCAGATATGTACCTCGATGCCAAACTTCTCATGCAGGTGTTCGGCCAGATGCTGGGCACTATAGACAGAACGGTGCTGACCACCCGTACAACCAAACGAGAACATCAGCGAGGTGAAGCCACGCTGAATATAGCGGCGCACATGGGCATCGGCCAACTTATAGACGCTGTCGAGGAAGGTCAGAATCTCGCCATCGTTCTCAAGGAAACGGATAACGGGCTCCTCAAGACCTGTCAACTGCTTATAGGGCTCATAGCGTCCTGGGTTGTGGGTAGAGCGACAGTCAAACACATAGCCGCCACCATTACCACTCTCGTCCTCTGGGATGCCCTTGCGATAGGAGAAGCTGAAGACCTTGACCACCAGCGGACCCTGGGCGTCGTACTTCGAGAAAGTGGCAGGACCGTCCTGCGGATGAGCCTTATAGGGATTATTCTCTGTTATCTTATAGCCATCGGCACGAGTGGCTGTGGCTGTGACCTGCTGAAACTGCGGCATCTCGGTGAGTCGCTTCAGCAGCGATACGAGATAAGGATAAGGGAAGTCGCTCGCGCTGAGCAACTCGCGCAGGTTCTGCATAGCAGGGGGAATGCTGTCGATGAAGTGCTGCTTGCGCTCGAAATAGCCGCGGAAGCCATAGGCACCCAGCACCTGTAGTGTGCGGAAGAGAACAAACAGACTCAGGCGAGCCACGAAATGATGGGGCGTGGGCACTTCGGTATATTGCTTCAGGGCGTTATAATACTCATACACCAACTCACGACGCAGCTTGTGGGGATACTTGGCAGAGGCCTGCCATAGGAACGAGGCCAGATCATAATAATATGGTCCCTTGCGACCGCCCTGGAAGTCGATGAAATAAACCTCTCCCGAACTCTCCGTGGGGGAGGTCACCATCACATTCCGTGCCTGGAAGTCACGATAGAGGAAACACTGTTCATCACCACCAGCGGTGAGGTCCTTGGCCAGCAAACGGAAGTCTGCCTCGAGTTTCAACTCGTGGAAATCAAGCTCCGTAGCCTTCAGGAAACAATACTTGAAATAGTTCAAGTCGAAAAGCACAGAGTTGGTATCAAACTCAGGTTGGGGATAGCAATGCGAGAAGTCGAGCCCGCGGGCACCTCGCAACTGGATGTTGGGCAACTCGCGGATGGTGCGCTTCAGCAACTGCTGTTCCTTCAAGGTGTAGCGTCCGCCCGCCTCACGTCCTCCTCGGATGGCATCGAACAAGGACACAGAGCCCAGGTCGGTCTGCAGATAACGTGTCTCATCGCTGCTCACAGCCAACACCTGAGGAACAGGCAACTGACGCAGAGTAAAATGGCGCGACAGATAGATAAAGGCGTGGTTCTCATCACGGCTGGTGCCGATACATCCCACCACCGATTGCCCCTCTTTGTCCGTCATTCGGTAATACACACGATTACTGCCTGCACCTGGCAATTGCTGCACGGCAGCAGGCTCACTACCCTTCCATTCTTTATATAATTCTAAGAGTTGTTGCATACCTTATTATTATAAGCAATATTGCCTCCTTATTTATTCCTTGCCTTCCAATTCTCTATCCAACCGATGGCATAACTCTCAAAGATGGCAATAAATATCAGGAAACCCAACGCCATAGGAAAGGCAAGCCAGGCACTCTCCGTCCAAGCCAGCGCAAAATCAAAGACCAGTGTGCTCAATGCAAACTTAATGGCCCAACTCAAAATAAACTTCCAATTCATAACGACTACAAAGTCTCGCGACAACCGGCTTCAAAAACAAACTACTTAAAAACTAATCTACTAAAACAAATCAAAAAAATATCTTTTCTGTTTGCAAAGGTAGTCAACATTTTCTATACAGCCAAAAAGAAACATGGCGGAAATGCAGTGTTTCAACATACATCAAAGAAAATGAGACATACACGAAAACGTTTTAACTAGTTATTACATCATGCCACCCATGCCTGGTGCGCCGCCCATAGGCATTGCAGGCTCCTTCTCAGGCTTGTCGCAGATGAGACATTCCGTGGTGAGGAACATTCCTGCGATAGAAGCAGCATTCTCGAGTGCCACACGAGACACCTTAGCGGGGTCGATGACACCAGCGGCACGCATATCCTCGTAAACATCCTTGCGAGCATTGTAACCGAAGTCACCCTTGCCCTCGCGAACCTTCTGGACAACCACAGCACCCTCGCCACCAGCGTTGGTGACAATCTGGCGCAGAGGCTCCTCGATGGCACGCTTGATGATGTTGATACCAGTCTGCTCGTCGGCATTGTCGCCCTTCACGTCGGCCAGGGCATCGAGAGCGCGGATATAGGTGGTACCGCCACCAGCCACAACGCCTTCCTCGATGGCGGCGCGAGTAGCACAGAGAGCATCGTCCACGCGATCCTTCTTCTCCTTCATCTCAACCTCGCTGTTGGCACCAACGTAGAGCACTGCTACGCCACCTGACAACTTGGCCAGACGCTCCTGCAGCTTCTCCTTATCATATGAAGAGGTGGTATTTTCAATTTCAGCCTTAATCTGATTGATGCGGTCTTTGATGGCCTGTGAGTCACCAGCACCATTCACGATAGTGGTATTGTCCTTAGAAACGGTGAGCTTCTCACAAGTACCCAGCATCTCGAGGGTAGCCTGCTCCAGCTTCAAGCCCTTCTCCTCGCTGATCACGGTACCGCCAGTCAGTACGGCGATATCCTCCAGCATAGCCTTGCGACGATCGCCGAAGCCAGGAGCCTTGACAGCGCAGATCTTCAGGCCACCACGCAGACGGTTTACAACCAGAGTGGTCAGAGCCTCAGAGTCCACATCCTCAGCGATGATCAGCAGGGGACGTCCACTCTCAGCAGCAGGCTGCAGGATGGGCAGGAACTCCTTGATATTAGAAATCTTCTTGTCGTAGATGAGGATGTAAGGGTTCTCCATAGCACACTCCATCTTCTCAGAATCGGTCACGAAGTAAGCTGACAGGTAACCACGATCGAACTGCATACCCTCGACCACGCCGATGTGGGTGTCGCGGCTCTTGCTCTCCTCGATGGTAATCACACCGTCCTTAGACACCTTGCGCATAGCCTCAGCCAGCAATTCACCAATCTCCTTGTCGTTGTTGGCAGAAACAGTAGCCACCTGCTCAATCTTGTCGTAGTTGTCGCCCACCTGCTCAGCGTTCTTAGCGATGAACTCGGTAACAACCTTCACAGCCTTGTCGATACCACGCTTCAGGTCCATGGGGTTGGCACCTGCGGTAACGTTCTTCAGACCCTCAGAAACGATAGCCTGAGCCAGGATAGTAGCCGTTGTTGTACCATCACCAGCATCATCGCCAGTCTTTGAGGCCACACTCTTCACGAGCTGTGCGCCAGTGTTCTCGAAGTGGTCCTCGAGCTCGATTTCCTTAGCAACGGTAACACCGTCCTTGGTAATCTGGGGAGCACCGAACTTCTTCTCAATCACTACATTACGACCCTTAGGACCGAGGGTCACCTTGACTGCGTTAGCCAACTGGTCAACGCCCTGCTTCATAGCATCGCGGGCGTCAATATTGAATTTGATTTCTTTTGCCATAGTTTTTTTATTGCTTTTGGCCATTGGCTATTGGCATTTAGCTAAAAGCTAATTGCTAATAGCTAACAGCATATTAATAATTACTTTTCGATGACTGCGAGCACGTCGCTCTGGCGCATCATCAGGAACTTCTCGCCCTCAAGTTCGATTTCTGTTCCGCTATACTTGCCGTAGAGCACTTCGTCGCCAGCTTTCAGGATCATTTCCTCGTCCTTGGTGCCCTTACCTACGGCCTTAACGATGCCACGCAGGGGCTTTTCTTTTGCTGTGTCTGGAATAATGATTCCACCGATTTTCTCTTCAGCCGGTGCAGGTACTACGAGCACGCGGTCTGCCAATGGTTTGATGTTCATAACTCTAAGTATTTTTATTTGTTTAATTGAATGTTCTGCCATCGACTATGCCAAAAGCGTGCCAAACTGTCCTCACTGACAATTTGGCACGCTCTTATTATATTATAAATAGGTGTACTATTTCTGTTGCTTCTCGTTGATGACAACATTCTTCACCACACAGTTGTCTATCAATGCAGGGTTAAAGGCCTGTTTGCGGTCAGTCACCTTGACATCCTCAAAAGTAAAGTCGGTCATCTTAAACTTGTCCGACTTACCCACATCAAAGAAGTTCTTGCAGTCCATCTGAATGTTGCGAATGGTGATATTGTTGCAGCGCGACTGAGGCATATCCTCACGATCCTCGGGCTTGAAGAACTGCGTCCAGGGACGTACCACGAGGAACGAAGAGCAGTCGCCCGTCATTTCCTCAACTCTCACATACTCATAGTGTTGCGGTGTATCAGGACGCATCTTCAGCCACAGCACGCGATTGGCATTGTGCACATGACAACGACGCAAAATGACGTTTCTGTCGTGGATACTCTCCGAGCCCAAAGTCAGACAGCCATGCACGCGACCATAGGTGCAGTCACTCACCATGATGCGCTCGCAGGGACCGTTGTCCGGATTCTTGTCAGCCCAGGTGCCCTTGCCGCCTTTCAGCACCACGGCATCATCGCACACATGCATATAGCAGCCACTGACCAGCACATCCTGACAGGCATCCAGGTCGATGGCATCGCTCGATGGCGCACCCTGCTTGGGGTCGATAGGTGTCACGTTGTCAGTAGGTGCAAAGATGAAACATCCCAGATAGCGCACCTTCTCACATTTATACAAGTGATTTGTCCAGAAGGGCGAGTTAATAATGCGCACATCCTGAACCGTAACATTCTTAGAATGAGAGATATACACATTTCTTGGGCGCATTGCCTCAAGGTTGGTGCAGTCCTTATTGAACTTGCGACGAATCCAGAATTCCTCCCAATAGGCCTGTCCGTTACCATTGATGGTGCCAGGGCCCGTTATCGTGAAACCGTCACATCCGTCGGCATTGACCAGTGCAGCAAAATAGTTCAGTGTCTGACCCTCCATACGGGTCTTCACCAACTGGAAGTCGCGAATACGGTCACTACCTCTCAGTTCGCCGTGTTCCTCAATCAGCAGATGAGTGCCGGGCTTGAAGAACAGCGAACCGCTGACCACAAAGCCACGAGGGATGACGATGACGCCACCACCCTCCTGGGCACAACGGTCGATGACCGCCTGCAACTCGCGAGTCTGTACCTGTTCCGAGTAGTTTCTGACGCCATAGTCGGTGACCACATAACGCTTGCCCAGCGTTGACACATCAACCCTCGACGTATCACTAAACCATGCGGCAATGGGGGTTCCGTCAGGCCATAGTTCAGGGGTATTAACCTTCTTCTTTCCCATGACCACAACACAAACCATGACCATCAGAAATATGATCGAAAATTTCGCCTTCATTGTCTTTTTTTGCTTCTTGATTAGTTCTTCTGGGTGCAAAGATACAATTTTTTTTCCTTTTATGACGAAGAAACAAAAAAAAATATGTACCTTTGCTGCTGAAATAACCAAAAATGAAAGGTAAGAAGAAATGAAAGATTTTTTCAAGTACGTGCTTGCCACCGTTTGTGGCATCATTGCATTAGGTATTGTTGCTGGCATTTTTTTCATGATTTCATTTGCCAGTATGATTGCCAGCGGTAGCGCTGTGCCAGAGGTAAAAGACAACTCTGTGCTAGTATTGAAACTGAACGGCACTGTGAGCGAACAGTCGGCCGAGGGAACTCCCTTCGACGCCCTGCTGGGTGCTGCCGACATGGAGGCCATGGGATTGGACGACATCGTGGCTGCCATCAAGGAGGCCAAGGACAACGACCACATCAAGGGTATCTATATCGAGGGTGGTGCTGCCACGTTCGACACGCCCGCTACTGCCCAGCAGATTCGTGATGCCCTGGAGAGCTTCAAGGAGAGCGGCAAGTGGGTCATCGCCTATGCCGACCAGTATCTGCAGGCCAGCTATTATGTGGCTTCTGCTGCCGACAGCATCTTCCTGAACCAGACCGGTATGATTGACTTCAAGGGTATGGGTGGCAAGAGTTACTACCTGACAGGTCTCTATGAGAAGGTAGGCGTGAGATATCAGTGCACCCGTGTTGGAAAATATAAGAGTGCCGTGGAGAGCGTCACCCGCAAGGATATGAGTGAGAACGACCGTGAGCAGCGCCTGACCATGTATCAGGGCATCTGGGACTACTGGGTGAAGGATATGGCAAAGAGTCGTAAGGTGACTCCCGAGCATCTGAACCAGTTGGCCGACGACAGCATCATGATCTTTGCCAGCGTGGCAGACTATCAGAAAGCCAAGCTCATCGACGGCGCCATGTATCCCGACGCCATCAAGAAGGTGATCAAGAACAAGCTGGGTCTTGACAACGATGACGAAATCAATCAGGTTTCTGTCAAGGAGATGATTGCCCAGAAGGATGACGACGAGGCCGACGCCAAGGTAGCCGTCTATTATGCCTATGGCGAGATTGTTGACGAGCCTCTCTCTGGCTTCTCTTCTGACCACGCCATCGTGGGCAGCGAGATGGTGAAGGACCTCAACGACCTGGCTGACGATGACGACATCAAGGCAGTGGTTATTCGCGTCAACTCACCTGGTGGCAGCGCTGTTGCTTCCGAGCAAATCTGGCACGCCATCAAGCAACTCAAGGAGAAGAAACCCGTAGTAGTATCAATGGGTGGCTATGCAGCCTCTGGTGGCTATATGATCAGCGCTCCCGCCAACTATATCTTTGCCGAGCCTACCACCATCACTGGTTCTATCGGCATCTTCGGTCTCATCCCCAACGCCAGTGAGCTGGTGACCGACAAACTGGGTGTTACCTGGGACGGCGTGCAGACCAACAAGCACACCGACTATGAGACCAACCTCATCTTTGGCAAGAACAACGAGGAAGAGCTCCGCTTCATGCAGACTTATGTAGATCGTGGTTACGACACCTTCCTGGGCATTGTGGCCGATGGTCGCAAGATGAAGAAGGAAGATGTTCACGAGATTGCCCAGGGTCGTGTGTGGCTGGCCATCGATGCCCTGCCCATCAAGTTGGTTGATAAGATTGGTTCACTCGACGATGCCGTGAAGAAAGCCGCTGAGTTGGCAAAGATCACGGAATACGCCACCAACAGCTATCCCGCCCAAGCCAGTTGGTTTGAGTCACTCCTCTCAGCAGCCTCTGAGTCGAAGGGCACCTACCTTGACGAGCAGATGCGCGAGACATTGGGCGAGATGTACGAGCCCATCATGGAGATGCGCAAGGACATGCAGCGCAACCGCCTGCAGGCCCGCCTGCCCTTCTCGACCACCATCAGATAATCCAAGCATCGTCATAACGACAAAAGAAAAAGAATTTGGAAGGCGACTTCATCAAAGTAAACAGATGGCTTTTACCACTCAGTTGGCTCTACGGCTTGGTGGTGAGCTTCAGGAATGCCCTTTTTGAAATGGGCATCCTGAAGAGCCGCGCCTTCGACCTGCCCATCATCTCTGTGGGCAACATCACCGTGGGCGGCACAGGCAAGACGCCCCATGTGGAGTATCTCATCCGCCTGTTGCAAGACCGCTTCCAGGTGGCTGTGCTCAGCCGAGGCTATAAGCGCAAGTCGCGTGGCTTCCTGATTGCCGACGACTCCACCACCGCCCGCGACATTGGCGACGAGCCCTTCCAGATGAAGAAGAAATACCCCAAGACCACCGTTGCCGTGGACAAGAATCGCGTGAACGGCATCGATCAACTCACCAAAGACAACCCCGACATTGATGTCATCCTGCTCGATGATGCCTATCAGCACCGCTATGTGAAGCCAGGCATCAACATCCTCTTGGTGGACTATCATCGCCTGATTATCTACGACAAGCTGTTGCCCGCAGGCCGCATGCGCGAGCCGTTGAATGGCAAGAACAGGGCCGACATCGTCATCGTGACCAAGTGCCCTCAGGAGCTGAAGCCCATGGAGTATCGTGTCATCACGAAAGCATTGGACCTCTACCCCTATCAGCAGCTGTTCTTCACCACACTGAAGTACGGCAAGCTGCAACCCGTCTTCAATGACGTAAAGGTTCCCAAAAACACGCAGGAGCTGGCATCAATGAACGTCCTGCTGCTCTCGGGCATCGCCTCCCCCCGTCAACTCATCGAGGACCTTACACCATTGGTGTCGCACCTCGAACCCCTTACCTTTGCTGACCACCACGACTTCCGTCCTAAGGACGTGGAACTTATTAACGAAACCTTTGCTACCCTCCCCTCGCCCAAGCGCATCGTCACCACCGAGAAGGATGCTGCCCGCATCGTGACGCTCAAGGGGCTTAGCAAAGACGTCAAGAAAAACATCTATTCACTTCCTGTGCACATCAACTTCATGCTGGATCAGGAAGATAAGTTTAACGAAAACATTATAGGCTATGTACGCAAAAATTCAAGAAACAGCATCCTGGTTAAAAGAAAGGATGACAACAAGTCCCAAGACAGCAATCATTCTGGGGACAGGCCTCGGACAATTAGCTTCAGAAATAACTGACGCACTGGAGATACCCTATTCAGACATCCCTAACTTCCCCGTCTCTACGGTGGAAGGCCACAGCGGCAAACTCATCTTTGGCAAGTTGGGCGGTGTGGACATCATGGCCATGAAGGGCCGTTTCCACTTCTACGAGGGATACTCGATGAAGGAGGTCACCTTCCCCGTTCGCGTGATGTATGAGTTGGGCATCAAGACCCTCTTCGTCTCCAACGCTGCCGGTGGCATGAACCCTGGCTTTAAGATTGGCGACCTGATGGTCATCACCGACCATATCAATTTCTTCCCAGAGCATCCGTTGCGCGGCAAGAACTTCCCCACGGGTCCTCGCTTCCCTGATATGCACGAGACCTACGACACCTCGCTCATCAAGTTAGCCAGCCAGATTGCCCGCGAAAAGAAGATTCGCCTGCAGTATGGTGTCTATATGGGCGTTCAGGGTCCCACCTTCGAGACCCCTGCTGAATACAAGATGTATCGCATCCTTGGTGGCGACACCGTTGGCATGAGCACCGTGCCCGAGGTCATCGTGGCCCACCACTGCGGCATCCGCACCTTCGGCATCTCGGTGGTCACCGACCTGGGTGGCTTCGACATCCCTGTCGAGGTGTCTCACGAGGAGGTGCAGGAGGCTGCCGACAAGGCTCAGCCCATCATGACCGAGATTATGCGCGAGATGATTGTCCGCTCTGAGGCCATTGAGCACAACAAGACTGAGAAGTTCAACACGGACCATCCTACTGAGACATTCAAGAAGTAATGTCGCTACGAGCGAAACGCCGTTTCTCCCCCAGCGACAAGTAACACCTAAATCCCTTTTATGGAAATAGCACAATTAGGAGAGTTCGGTCTTATCGACCGACTGACAAAAGACTTAGAAAACAAGAACGAATCAACAAAGTACGGCGTGGGCGATGACTGCGCCGTACTTCACTACCCTGATAGCGAGGTACTCGTCACCACCGACCTCTTGATGGAGGGCGTCCACTTCGACCTCACCTATATCGACCTGAAGCATCTGGGCTATAAGTCGGCGATGGTCAACATCAGTGACATCTTCGCCATGAACGGCACACCCCGTCAGATAACCGTCTCGCTGGCCCTTAGCAAGCGTTTCTCCGTAGAGGATATGGAGGAATTCTATGCCGGTCTGCGCCTGGCCTGCGAAAAGTGGGGCGTCGATATCGTGGGCGGCGACACCACATCGAGCTACACCGGCCTGGCCAT
This sequence comes from uncultured Prevotellaceae bacterium, assembly GCA_902775605.1. Taxonomy (GTDB): domain Bacteria; phylum Bacteroidota; class Bacteroidia; order Bacteroidales; family Bacteroidaceae; genus Prevotella. Next base: position 7,211 of record CACYNE010000003.1, on the reverse strand, counting down.
CAGCATCACCTGCATTGGTGAGGCCCGCAAGGAGGATATCGTCTATCGCAACGGTGCCAAGAACACCGACCTCATCTGCGTCAGTGGCGACCTGGGTGCAGCCTATATGGGCTTGCAACTCCTGGAGCGCGAGAAGAGCGTGTACTATGGTCAGGTGAACGACGCCAAGAAGAAGGGCGACAAGAAAGCCCTCGAGGAGTTGGCACATTTCAATCCCGACTTCGCCGGCAAGGAATACCTTCTGCAGCGCCAGTTGCAGACCGAGGCCCGCGGCGACATCATCCAGCGTCTGCGCGAGGCCAGCATCCGACCCACAGCGATGATGGACGTCTCCGACGGTCTCTCTTCCGAGCTCATGCACATCTGCAAGCAAAGCGGTGTGGGTTGCCGCATCTACGAGAAGGAGTTGCCCATCGACTACCAGACCGCTGTGATGGCCGAGGAGATGAACATGAACGTCACCACCTGCGCCCTCAATGGCGGCGAGGACTATGAACTACTGTTCACCGTGCCCATCGGCGACCTCGAGAAGGTGAAGGAACTCAGCGACGTGCGCCTCATTGGCCACATCACCGAGGCCAAATACGGTCAGTTGCTCGTCACCCGCGACAATCAGGAGTTTGAACTCAAGGCCCAGGGCTGGAATCCTCTGAGCGAGAAATAAAGCAATGACAGACCTCATCACTATTCTTGGCCCCACCGCCAGCGGCAAGACGCCGTTGGCAGCGGCTTTGGCGCGCCGCATCGGCGGCGAGATTCTCTCGGCCGACTCGCGCCAGGTGTATCGCCGCATGGACATCGGCACAGGCAAGGACCTGAGCGACTATGGCGAGGTGCCCTATCACCTCATCGACATCTGCGAGCCGGGCACCAAGTACAACCTCTTTCAGTATCAGCAGGACTTCTTCGATGCCTACGAGGACATCCGTCGGCGCGGCGTGCAACCCATCCTCTGCGGTGGCACAGGTCTGTATATCGAGGCCGTGCTGAAGGGCTATCATCTCTCGCCCGTGCCCCAGAACCAGCCCCTGCGCGACAGTCTCGAGGGCCGTTCGCTGGACGAGCTCACTGAGATGCTGCGCGAGTTGAAGGCCAAGAGTGGATCGGTGATGCACAACACCACCGATGTGGACTCCTGTCAGCGTGCCATCCGCGCCATCGAGATAGAGACCTACAACCTGGAGCATCCCATGCCCCTGCGCGAGTTGCCCCCCATTCCTTCAACGATTATTGGTGTGAATATCGACCGCGAGTTGCGCCGCGAGAAGATTACCCGCCGCCTCAAGGCCCGCCTCGACGAGGGCATGATAGACGAGGTGCGCCAACTGCTGGACAGCGGCATTCCTGCCGACGACCTGATTTATTATGGTTTGGAGTATAAGTTCCTCACCGAGCACATCATCGGCCGCCTCACCTTCGATGAGATGTTCCGTCAACTCGAAATCGCCATCCATCAGTTTGCCAAGCGCCAGATGACTTGGTTCCGCGGCATGGAGCGTCGCGGCTTCACCATCCATTGGATTGATGCCACCCTACCTACAGAAAAAAAGGTCGAGCAAATACTCGACCTTGTGAATGTTCAAAAATAATTTTCAAACCTTTTCAAACCTATTTCAGCGAATATGTCATTGTGGTTACCACACGCAACTTTTTGATATAGGGCGTGTTCTCGTCGCGGTTGTCGATAGAGAACTGACCCTGATCGGCCGTCACGATGTCGCCCAGCGCGGCCTCGCTGGCCTCGGCAAACTGTGCCGCCGTCTTCTGCGCATTCTTGATAGCCTCAGCCATCATCTCGGGCTTCATCTGCTGGAACGACGCATATTCATACTGCGGATAGTTCTCCCCCAATGCCACGCCCTGCTTCAAGAGCTCTGCCTGGTCCGAGATGGCCTTGTTCACCTGCTCCACCTTACCCGTTGCCACGGTGATGGTGGTGTTCACGATATAGCGGAAGTTCTTCTGGTTGTCGCCCCATTCGCGCGCCTCCAGGTCAGTGATGGCAGGTGGGTTCACCGTAATCTCATTCTCAGGCAGACCATGCTTCAGCAAGAACTGCTTAATCTTCTGCGTCTGCACGCTGATGTTGTCATAGAGCAGAGGCAGGTCGTTGCCCGTCACCTTCGTTCCGATGCTCCATGTCACCTTGTCGGCAGGCACCTCGCGCTCGGCCAGTCCCTTCACCGTCACTTTTCTGTCCTTGGTGGCAAAGTTGTCAATGCCCCCCTTTATCAGCAGGCCCATGCAGGCCAGTCCCAGTGCCAGAATCACGGCACATACAATCTTATTCTCTTTCATACGCTTTAATGATTAAAATCACGGGGCAAAGATACAAACATTTCTCACACCTCCAAATTATTTTCATATAAAAAAGTTTAACAGCCCGACTTTCTCACATACTTGAACACATCGAACGATGTGAAGCCCATCGCCTCGAGTTGCGCCTGACTCTTCCGGATGTCGTCCTGCGTATTGTAGTCAGGGATGTGAGGCAAACGGATAGTCACCCTCTGCGGGTCGACATGCTCCGACAGCCAGCGGAGGTTGCCCATCACTCTACTGTTGCCGATACCACTATAGCGGCGGTAGATGTCTGCATTCATGTCCTTCACATCAATATAATAATGGTCCACGTGGGGAGCCACTGCCTCCAGGGCGCGCTGCTCCACATTGAGCGACGTCTCGATGTAGATGCGCCACTCCTCGGGACACAACTCGCAGAACGCCGCGATGGTCTCATACCTCAGCAGAGGCTCGCCCCCGCCAAAGGTAATGCCGCCATTGGTCGCCTTGAAATAGAGGTCATCGACCATCACCTCGTTGAGAATATCCTCCACCTCCATCTCGCGCCATACGCCAGATGCCTGCAGACACTGAGCATTCAGACAGTACTGGCAGTGCAGCGGACAGCCATGAAAGGCCACCAGCGTGGTGACACCCTGTCCGTCGGTCACAAGACGATGGCGACAGATGCCTATCAACGGAACACTCATGGCAGTTTAAAAGATACAGGAAGGACATACCCCACCCTGACCGGCACAAGCGATTGCTTTCCAGGAATCCATTTCGGCATCGTCTTCACCACGCGCACCGCCTCCTTGTCCAGTAGCGGATCAATGCCCCTTACCACCTTCACGTCGGTGATGCTGCCGTCCTTCTCTACCACGAAGGTGACGACGACACGACCTTGCACACCCTTCTCTTTGGCTTCCTCCGGATAGTGGATATTCTCCGCCAGATACTTCATCAGCGCAGCATCACCACCACGGAAGGCTGGCATCTGCTCCACCACGCCAAACACCTCATTAGTTTCGGGGTCAGGAGCCGGCACTTCGTCGACAACCACCTCATCAACAACCACCTCACCAATTCTTAGCACATGTTCCTCCTCTTCGCAAGTAGCCGAGTCCTTCTTTGTTTGACTTGTGGTAGGAGCCTCAAACGGTGCCGTACGCTTCTTGATGGTGGCAGGATCCTTTTCAATAATCACACAATCCACAGGCGACCGATACTCCACGTCGCCGTCTATCCTGTCGATGGTATCGATGGCAGCCTTGCCATCCGTGAGTTTGCTCTGGTCCTCGCTGAGGTTGTCCACCTGTTTAGCCTTGTCGCCACAGCCCGTCAACGCCGACAGTCCCGCCGAGATGCCCACGATAGCCACCGCCTTGCCCAACTGGCGACGCAAGTCCAACTGACGCTCCAGATAGCGCACCTCTGCCTCGCATGCCGGACAGGTGCCGCGACACTCGCCCTGATACCCACACTCACGCGGTTCATATTGAATATCGTTGGCATCGGCCACCTGTTTGCGGATGGTCTTCAGCATGCTGCAAATTGATTTTCCTCTTGACATACCTGTTTTCAAGTTTTTAGTTGATATTCGTGCTGCAAAGGTAACCCTTTTCCGCTGTTCAGACAAATCTCAGAGGCATAAAAAAGTAAACAACGATTAAACAACGATTAAACAAACACTAAACAAAATGTCGACTCCACCGATGGAATCGCCCTTTTTTATCACCAAAAGTACACGAACACGTTTTTACTGGTACACGTAGAAAATATTACTAGTACACGTAGGAGGAAGTTTTTCTACGTGTACTAGCAATTTGTCATGTTTCTGACAGAATCTGTCACTATGTGTATGTCCTCAGACGGATGACACTGCAGTGACTTGAAACACCGATAAAATCAGGGACACTCGTGAGAATATCACTCATAACTCACTGAATTAGTCATTATAACTCAATGAGTTAGCTATCAAAAGTCAATGAGTTAGCCATCAAAAGTCAATCAATCACGGGGTCTTAAGTAGTTTCGTTTTACCCATTCAACATTTCATACTTTTTGTTCGACAATTGTTGCACTGAACAATTTTTAGCAGGCAATGAACGATAATTTCTATTGTTCGTTGCCAGTTTGAAGTACTTTTGCAGCGACAAAACAATCATGTAACTAAAAGCAAAAGTATTATGAAGAAAGTATTTTTACTCCTGTGCCTTTTGGCAACAACCAACATCATGATGGCTACTGATCTTTGGGAAGGTACGCACGCAGTAGCATGGGACAACACGCTGACTATTGAGGCAGCTAAGTTTGCAGAAGCTCAGGTAGGCCAGAGAATCGTTGTTGAATTTACCAATGCCACGGGCGAGGTCATCGAACTTCACTCGAATGGTGGTATGCTGCCTGGCACACGCTACGCCCACTTCCTCTATGCCGACCAACACGAAATGGAAGTGTTCATCACTTCAGGCATGCTTGCCTCTCTGAAGGAGTATGGCATGGAGGTTTGCGGTACTGGTTTCACAGCCACCAAACTATGGTATGGTGACGGCAAGGACAATGTAGATGATCACACGGTATGGACAGGCTATTTCTGGATGGACGAGTGGAGCACCTTAGAGATAGCTAAGACTTCGTTCGACGGCATCAACTGGAGCGACTACAAGTCTATCCGCTTCTATTCAGAGGCTAACCGCACCGATTATGTTATCAATGTGCTCACCAAATGGGGCGATGACGGAAAGTTGGGCGATCAGACCACGATGACAATGACAACGGAGTATGCCGAACTCAGTCTTGAGGACATTGATATGGCTGCCAAACTTGCTGACGTTGACAGACTCATGATTCAGTGCAACAAGGAAAGTGGCAATCCCTTCAACTTCACAGCCATCGTGCTCGTCAAGAAAGAGAGTACGGGTATTGATGAGGTAAGAGGTCAGAAGGAAGATGTCAGAGGTGACTTTTACACCCTCGATGGCCGCAAACTCAGCAGCAAGCCCACAAAGGGTCTGTTCATCTGTCATGGGAAAAAGATTCTGATTAGATAGTATGGATTGATAAGTTAGTTTTTTAGTTAGTATTAAAAAAACTGGAGCATTGTTTGGTGGTGTTCCAGTTTTTTTATACTTTTGTATTGTATAAGCTAACAGCATTAACCTATGAGACAAAGTGTGCATTCTTTATTTTACTTATTGACGGCAGTGGTGCTATTGACTGCCTGTGCTGAGGAGAAGGTTTATAAGATAGGTGTTTCGCAGTGCAGTGCCGGACAATGGCGCGAGAAGGTGAACAATGAGATGCTTGCAGCCCAGCACCTGTACGAGCAGGATGTTGATGTGGTGATTACGTGTGCATACGACGATACAGAGCGACAGATACGGCAGATAGATAGTCTGGCTAATAGTGGCATCGACTTGCTAGTAGTGGCTCCTAATGAAGAAGCCCCCGTCTCAGATGCCATCTCACGCATTAGGAAGCGTGGTATTCCAGTGATATGCTTTGACCGTAAGGTGGAAGATGACAACTATACAGCCTTCATTGGAGGCAGCAATGTAGAGGCTGGTCATGCGATGGGGATTAATGCCGTTGACGTGGCCAAGGGAATGGTCGCTCACGGCTACAGGCCGCTGGTGCTCGAGATAACGGCCACGATGAGCAGTTCGCCGGCCAAGGAGCGTCATCAGGGATTTTCAGAAGCTATGAAGGGACATCCCGAACTGGACTATATATGGCGGTCAAGCGACTGGAGTTCAGAAGGAGCCTATCGTATTGCCAAGGAACAGATAGAGACGGGGCACCTGCCCGACATCGTGTTCTGTCACAATGACGGAATGGCCACAGGTGTCTATAAAGCTGTTGTTGAGACCCATACAGAGGGGAAAGTTAAGATTATGGGTATCGACGGTATGCCTGACGAAGGACTTGAATATGTGGAGTTCGGTCATCAGATAGCCAGTTATGTCTATCCTACGGGAGGTGCCGAGATAGTCAGACTGGCTTTGGACATATTGACAGGAAAACCTTATAAGCAGGAGAACACGCTGCAGGGCATATTGGTGGTTCGCGAGAATGTGTGGCCCATCTCTACCACGACTAAAGAGTTGATGAAGCAACAAAGGGATCTGATAACCGTGCAGGACAAGTTGGAAGACTCGCTCGCGCTCTACGATACCCAGCACAAGGTGTTGATAGGTAGTATGGTGACCATTGTCGTGCTTGTCGTGGCAATAGTAATGATGTTGCTGGCCTATTGGGCCAGAAAGAAAGCCATTAGGCAGCGACAGGCAATGAACGAGGAGCAGACGCTCTTCTATACCGACCCGAGTACCCGCAGGCTACACGACATCTTCGACAAACCTGAGGACGATTTGTCACCGCCTCGCTCACAGGACGTGCTCTTTGCCGAGCAACTGAACGAGGCTATCCGTAAAAATATGTCGAATCCTAACCTCAAGATGGAAGACCTGGGTGAAGAACTGGGCCTCGGTCGCGTGCAATTATATAGAAAGGTGAAGGCCATCACGGGGCAGACGCCTGTCGAGTTGCTTCGCCAGATACGCCTGCAACGGGCCTACGCTCTGCTGGGCAGCACCACTAAGACCATCTCTGAGATTGCCTTCGAGGTGGGTTTCAATACCCCTGGCTACTTCTCTAAATGTTTCAAGGAACAGTATGGTAAGCTGCCAATGGAGCTGAGAGAGCAGTAAACGAAACGAACTTTATAGTCAACGATTGTTTCATGAATCATTTTTTTTAGCGATGGAACGATAATTGAAAGGCTTTTGTGCTTTTAGTGCGTACTTTTGCGGTAGAATCTTGAAACAAGAGTATTAACTAAAAACGTAAAGCAAATGAAACAATCGAAACGAGTGTTTTTGAGTTTCCTGACTCTGATGCTGAGTACTTTAATGTACGCGCAAACA
>CACYNE010000002.1 GCA_902775605.1 uncultured Prevotellaceae bacterium | reverse complement strand
CCGACGGCACAGGTGTAACCAACATCTATTACCTCAGCGGTGACAACGCCGTGGCGCGTGAGCACTATTCGTTCACCTATACAGCTACGGACGGCGTGCTGACGATGGACATCGCGGAGAGGAACACCAAGACCACTGCCAGATATGCCGTGAGCAACGGCAAGCTGACGATGACGGAGGGTGACCACCAACTGGCCATGCAGAAGATGGACGACGCGAAGGCTAAGGACTTTGATGCGTGGAGCCGCAAGGCCAACCTGGTCAATGTGCCACGGCCTGCCCGCTACACCGTCTTTGTCTATGGCAATGCGGGAGGCACCATGGACGCAATTATTGAGTACGGCTTCTGGGAGAAGATACAGCCGCTGCTCAAGGATCCGGGCAACGTCCGCGTGGTCTGCTTCTACAAATATGGCAAGAAACCGTCTGATGAGAACAACTCCTATGCAGGTAAGTATGCCGACCCGGGCGACATCGTATGGTTCGAGCTGAGCGACACGACCGACCTGAAGGAGATTCGCAGCGACGGATTTCAGGCGCATGGATTTGTCGAAGAGGCCAAGGCCATGAAACTGTGCGACCCCACGACCCTCAACATGTTCATCCAGATAAGCAGCCTGCAATGTCCTGCCGAGCAGTATGTGTTCAGCATCTGGGGACATGGCAACGGACTGGACCCCATGAACGATGTCCCCGGCAAATACGAAGACCCCGCCGCTGCACCTGCCACCCGAGGGGTCATCGGCGATGAGTGGAATAAGGGTGAAGAACTGGATATGTATGAACTGAGTGCCGCCATCCGTAACGCAGGCTTGAGCCGGCTGAACACCATCTTCTTCCACAACTGCCTGATGGGCAACATGGAGACGCTGACCGAACTGCGCGGCCTGTCCGACTACATCGTGGCCTCGGCCCACTTGCTTGAGAGCGAGGGCGAGTTGCTCACGGAATACGTCCGCGGACTGCTGGAGAAGGGGAATACCGAGGATGCCATCGCACAGATGTTTGAGCGCGTGCATCCGAAATGGGAACAGTCCTATCACGGTTTTAATGACGAAGACGCTGGGAGTAAGACAGAGTACTGGAACAACGGCGACTACAAGCTCATCCGCACTGCCAAACTCGATGCCATCATCAGTGCCACCAAGCGCCTCGCAGACAGGCTCCTTGCACTCTACCCCACACAGAAGGATGCCATCGACAAAGCCACCAAGGAGGTGTATCGGTTCCACACCTATATTGAAAATAAACAGTTCCCCGATAAGAGTAAGGGAAACTCCTACATGACTCCCTTTTTCGATTTGGCTGACTATGCCCATTTGTTGACAAAGGAGACTGGCGACGCAGAAATGACAGCCATCTCAGCCAGTCTGGACAAGGCCTTCAGCGAAGCCTTCGTCCACTATGCCGACGTCAGCACGAACGAACAGCATCTGGACCACTACACGCTGAGCGTCTGCCTGACTGACAACATTATCTACACGGCAAATTTTATCAGTTTTCATCCTAATGCCCTGTGCAATTTCGACCAAGGCTACGAGCAGACCACCTTCCACAAACTGACGGGATGGGGCAACTGGCTGCGTACCAACCAGCAACAGCTTTGGGGCAATCCCACAAGCGACGGCGGTGGCCCGCTCAAGTGAATGTAACATAAGTACTAAAGCACCCGATAAAAATATGAAACCATCCAGACTATGGATGCTCTCCGCCATTCTCGTTTGTGACTTTGTAGGCAATACCAATAAGCTACCGTCGGTGAGTAGGGCCTAACGCCAACGAGACTAGCGTGATTGTTTTTTCCGAATTTTGTAAAATCCCCCGAAAATTGTGTTAATGCAGTTTCGGGGGATTGTCGTACCTTTGCACTCGTAAACTCGTGCGAAGATGCATTCCCGAGCAGAGCTCGCCTACCCGTAGCCTTTCTGCTCGGCATAGCTCAAACAAGTTTCTTGAGACCCTCCGGGAACAAGCGACCAAAGGTCGAGCGGGCTCTGCACTCGCTTATTCGCATCTTTGCGGCGTGAATTAAACAATAACGAAGAATATGGGAAAGACATTGATTGCGTACTACTCTCGTCGCGGAGAGAACTATGTGAACGGAAGTATCAAGAACCTTAAGTTGGGAAATTGTGCACATAATAATTCCACATACGAATACAGCAGAAGGGTGTAGCCTAATACGCACTTTTCTGTGGAGTGCCACACAAAGATGCGTGTCTGCTTTCTGATGAGCAAGCTCAGCAGACATTAGGCTTTTGTTTCCCTGAATTGTTATTTCACAACAAGAAATTTTCAGAGTGATCTTATCCGGAAATCATGATGTACCTTTGTCCGCAGATTATAAAAACGAAACAAGACATGGAAGTAATAACAATTGAGCGCAGTACCTACGAGGAACTGCTGACGAGCTTCAATAGCTTCGTCACAAAGATGAAGGCGATGGCCAGTAGAGGCAATGACAAAGGTTTGGGTGATTGGCTCGACAACCAGGACGTGTGCCAAATACTGAACATCAGTCCAAGAACATTACAGACTTTACGGGATAACGGGACGCTGGCCTATTCTCAAATCAACCGCAAGGTGTACTATAAACCTGAGGATGTGGAGAGTATTCTTCATGTTGTGGCAGGTAGAGATAAGAAAGGCAAGATGTGTAATCCCAAAACGAGCCGCCTATGAACGAATTGATAATGCCGCATAATGTTGGTGTAAAGAATGCGTTGGAGAACATGAAGGAGGTGTTAGCCTTATACAAGAAGGTAATAGGCAATTATCGTCCATTGCTTGATAGTGAACGCTATTTGACAGACAAAGAGGTGGCACAGATTCTGAAAGTCAGCAGACGAACGCTACAGGGATACCGCAATGATGGTGTGCTACCTTACATATTGTTAGGTGGTAAGGTGCTCTATCGTGAGAGTGATTTGGAGTGGGTTCTGGAAAGTTGCTATCATCCGGCTTATAAACGATAGGGAAAAAGAAAGAGCCGTCAGTGGTTCAAGTGCTGAGGAAATATAACGCAGAAAGACGGTTGACAGACTTCGCTAATCATTCGTCTTTCTGCTTTGAAATTTTTGTGCCGCTGTACTCTATGCCATCTTAAGATTCTTGAATGATGCATTGAGCTTATTGCCAAGCATCGTCAGGTCGTTGTCGAGTTTCTGGCTTGTGATGCGGGCGTAAATCTGCGTGGTCACGATATTGGTGTGTCCCAATACACGGCTCACGCTCTCGATGGGCATACCCTTTGAAAGCGCCAAGGTTGCGAATGAGTGCCGGCCACAATGGTAAGATATGGCTTTCTCAATGCCACAGGCTGTCATCACCGTTTTCAGCTTCTTGCACATCGACCAGTAGTTCATCTTGCCGAACACTAACTTGTCTTCCTGTAAGTGCTTGTAGCGGTCGATAATCTGCAAGGGTACGTCCATCAGCTTCACTTGGAAGGGGATATTCGTCTTGTGACGTTTGCTGATGATCCACTTGTCGCCGTTGATGTCCACGATGTTATCTGTCGTCAGGTTCTTCACGTCGATGAACGAGAGGGCGGTGAAGCACACAAATACAAAAATGTCACGAACGAAGGCCAGATTGTCGTCGTCGAACTCATGGGTTACGACAGCCTTCAGTTCTTCTTCGGTCAGGAACTCCCTTTCCTTGCAGTTGGGGCTGATATGGAACTGCGCGAACGGGTTACGGGGAATCTTGCCGTTGTAGTGCGCCCTCATCACGACACCTTTCAACCACATACACCGCTGCCAGATAGTGCCATTGGCCAATCCTCGGTCTGTACTGAGGTAAGCAGCGAAGTCCTTGATAAACTCTGGCGTCAGTTCCAGCATCGACATATCCGTGCGACGATAGTGCGATTGGATGAAGTCTGCCACGTCTTTGCGCGAACGTTCCATAGCCCAAAGTGTGCTCGCTGATCTGTCCTTGCCCACACGCTTTTTCTGATTGGCAATGTCCTTGTCGAAAGCACTCAGCAGCGTTTCATACTCGCTGCCCAAACCCTGATAGGAGTTGCGTACCATCTCTGCCGTTACGAAAGCCTCACGATCCGACAAATGCTGATAGTGCTTGATGATCTGCGCTTTGATATTATCCAGTTCGCGGTTGATCTGCAATGCCTCCTTACTACGACCTTTGGCGCAATTGCCCTTCACATCCCACATGTCAAGCGGGATTGTCTTCTTACAACTGAACTGGCTCTGAGTGCCGTTAATCGTCACTCTACCCATTACTGGCACCACACCATTCTTCTCCTTACTCTTGTTCACATAGAACAGAATGTTAAAAGTACTTCTCATGTTTCTTACTCCTTTTTAAATTTTGGCTGCAAAACTACTATTTCTTTTGGCATCCATCACTATGCAAAATATTGCAGTTTGCGGAATAAGAAACGGTTGGCGAAAAAGCGGTGAAAGGTGCGCCATTCTTCCCCAATTTGCTTAGTCGATCAACCTACTTCAGAACCCGTTTTCTGGGTTACGATTTGGCAACCTAACTCCTTCACCATTCCTCCCTAATTTGCTTTTTGACCCAAATTGAACTTCCCCGTTCTTCCCCGTCTTGCCTTTATTTAAGGCTGAATTGCGTTAATCTTCCAAAATCGCTTCGCTTTTACAAGCTTTTTTCGTAACTTTGCATCGTATTTAAACGAAAAGAGGACAAACGGTATGTTGGAGCATATTGCAGATTTTACAGCGTGGCCTATACTGACAGGTATTTGCATAGGCTATGTGGCCAACCGCATAATGAGCGGCGAGGGCAAGGGATGCTGCATGAACCTGATAGTGGGTATTGTCGGCAGTTATGCAGGTACGTTTATCAGTCACCTGCTGAACATAGAATTATTTGGAAAAGGCTACCTTACAAACTTCGTGTTTTGTGTGATAGGTGCCGTGACTGTCTTGTGGATATGGAAGAAACTATTTGATTGATGGAAAATTTTGAAGAGATATTAAGCAAGGACCTGCACCAGTTTCTCCTGTCGTTAAAGGAGGTGGATGAGCGACTGCCTGAGTGTCCTGACGTGGAAGAGAAATGGGAAGAAATAGCCAAGGCCTATATCCCTGACGGCATCAGGGAGTTTCAGGACTATCCTTCGGCATCGCTCGGCTGGATGATGTATATTGGCATGGCTGTAGCCAAGATGTGGGACACGGAATGGGAGATCTATGCCAAGATAGAAGATTTGTATGGCTATATGCGCGACAAGCGCGGCTATGACAGCATGGATGAATATATTCGTGAGGAGATCCTGCTGCTTCAGGGCGATGACTACACCGCTCTTGAGAAACTGACGGGCGAGTGTGCCTCACGCGTTTACAACGCCCTGCGTCGCCAGAACATAGAACCAGGCACAAAGGATGCTTTCAATGGTTATGTGGCTTGTTTGCACCAGTTGTACCTGATGGGGGCAGCCATGCAACTGAACCGGATGGGGTATCACATGACAAAGATGAATTGATTCAAACAAAATATATGGGGCGAACGCTTGATAAAAGCGTTCGCCCCTTTCTTTTGAATATCAATATCGGTTTTACTGAATCTCCCAACCAATGGCTGATGCGCCAAGGACTGCGGCAGAAGCGCCGTCAAGACCGCTGATGAGGAACTTGGCCTTGCCTTTGAACACGTCCATGACATGTGCCTCGTAGGCGCGACGGATGGGTTCCATGATGAGGTCACCAGCCTTAACCATGCCTCCGAAGAAGATGAAGGCCTCGGGTGATGAGAAGGCAGCAAAGTCAGCGCAAGCCTCGCCCAGCATCTTTCCCGTGAACTCATAAATCTCTTTAGCCAACTCGTCGCCTTTGCCGGCAGCAATGCTCACATCGAGAGAGGTGATTTCTTCAGGATTCATGTCACGAAGAATTGAGGGACGGTCTGTGGTGGAGAGCAATTCTCGAGCCGTGCGTGCCACACCAGTGGCAGAGCAGTAGGCCTCTAAACAGCCGGTGCGTCCGCAACCGCAAAGACGGCCTGCCTCGCCACGAACCATGGTGACATGGCCTAATTCGCCTGCAAAGCCGTCGTGACCATAGAGCAGTTGTCCGTTGACTACGATGCCTGAGCCCACACCCGTTCCCAGGGTGATGACGATGAAGTTCTTCATGCCACGAGCCACACCATAGACCATCTCGCCGATGGCAGCCGCATTGGCATCGTTGGTCATGCCAACGGGAATGTTGTTAAGGCGCTCGCTGAACATCTTTGCCAGAGGCACCACGCCATTGTGTGCCCAGGGTAGGTTGGGGGCAAACTCAATAGTGCCGCTGTAATAGTTAGCATTAGGGGCGCCGATTCCCATTGCTTTAATCTTATCGATACCGCCCACCTGCTCGATAACGGGCTGAAGGGCAGTAACACAGGCGTTCACATAATCTTCTGCGCTATTGTATCCACCGGTCTTGATAGCGGTGGTGGCCTTGATTTCGCCACGGGCATCAACAATGCCGAAAACGGAGTTCGTTCCTCCCAGGTCCAAGCCAATGACGTATGGCTTTAAAAGTGCTTGTTCATTCATAATCGGTGTAGATTTGACAGTATTTATAATGATTGTTTGCTGCAAAGTTACAATAATCTTTGTAAAACTCAAGGTCTTTAACTCCTTTTAACTCGTATGAGGTCCATTTACTGCTCAAAAAATCGTACCTTTGCAACCACTATGCTCAATACCATACCCAATATTCTGGATATTGTCTTTAAAGGGATGCTCATTGGTATCATCGCATCTGCACCAATGGGACCTGTAGGAGTGCTCTGCGTGCAACGCACGTTGAACAAAGGACGATGGTATGGTTTCGTGACAGGATGCGGCGCGGCAATGAGCGATATTATCTATGCAGGCATCACGGGACTAGGTATGGGCCTAGTGGTGGATTTTGTGAGCAACGATACCAACCGCTTTTATCTGCAGATTGCGGGTAGCGTGATGCTGCTGTTGTTTGGCTTGTACACCTATCGTACCGATCCAACGAAGAACATCCGTAAGCCTGGTCAAAACAAGGGTACGCTGACCCACAATGCCTTTACGGCCTTCTTGGTGACATTGAGTAATCCGCTGATTATTTTCCTCTTTATGGCGCTTTATGCCCAGTTTGCTTTTGGTCTTCTGCCAGAACGCCCCATTGAAATGGTGGTGGGCTTTGTGAGCATAGTGGCTGGAGCCCTGGTGTGGTGGTGGGGCCTGACTTGGCTTGTGGATAAGATTCGCACCAAATTTGACAACAACGGTATCCGTATTATCAATCAGATTATTGGTATGGTGGTCATCTTGGGCAGTGTGGTTATTCTGCTTTCTACGTTGACCAGCCTGCATCTATACAACATCTTCTAGCAACTTTTTAGGTATGTTTATTGCACAGGAATTACGTAAGAACAACATTGCGGAATACCTGCTCTATATGTGGCAGGTAGAGGATACGATTCGTGCCTTCGGCTGTTCGCTGTCACGCATCCGTCGCGAGTATATTGACCGCTTCGACTATGACGACGAGCAGAAGGAAGAGGAGGCTGACTGGTTTGGTAACCTCATCAAGATGATGAATGAGGAGGGATGTCGAGAGAAGGGACATCTGCAGATTAATAAGGTGACGCTACAGTTGCTCACCGAACTTCATCAGCAGTTGCTCAGCTCACCCAAGTATCCGTTCTATAACTCAGCTTATTATAAGGTGTTGCCCTTCATTGTGGAACTGCGAAACCGTGGTGACAACAAAGAGGTGGGCGAGATTGAGACCTGTTTAAACCTGCTCTATGGCGTGATGATGCTGCGCCTGCAGAAAAAGGAGATTACAACGAATACGGAGCACGCTGTCAAGGAGGTATCGACCTTCATCGGCATGCTGACGGACTATTATAAGAAAGACAAGGAAGAACCTTTGGAATTTTAGAAACATGATGAATATTCTGATTACTGGTTGCAATGGTCAGTTGGGAAATGAGATGCAGTTGCTGGAAAAGCTGCATCCAGAATATCGCTATTTTAATACGGATGTGGCTGAGCTGGACATTACAAACAGCGAAGCCATTGAGCGTTTTGTAACCGACAATGCCATTGACGGCATCGTGAACTGCGCTGCTTATACGGCTGTGGACAAGGCAGAGGAGAATCAGGACTTCTGCCAGGTGCTGAATGCCGATGCGCCTGGTTATCTGGCTGCTGCCATCGAGAAACGTGGTGGATGGATGATTCAGATTTCAACAGACTATGTGTTTGACGGAACGAATCACAAGCCTTACGTCGAGACGGACCCCGTGTGTCCTAATAGCACGTATGGACGCACCAAGTTGGCAGGAGAACAGGCAGTGATGTTGAACTGCAAGAACGCCATGGTGATTCGCACGGCGTGGCTATACAGCACCTTTGGCAACAACTTCGTGAAGACGATGATTCGCCTGGGAAAAGAGAAGCAGGAACTGGGTGTCATTTTTGATCAGATAGGCACACCGACCTATGCACGAGACTTGGCTGTGGCTATCTTTGCAGCCATTAGTAAAGGTGTCGTATCAGGTATATATCACTTTAGCAATGAGGGCGTTATATCGTGGTACGACTTTACAAAAGCCATCCATCGCATTGCTGGCATCGACACTTGCAAGGTGCGTCCGCTGCATACCGAGGAATATCCTACGCCTGCTGCCCGTCCTCATTATTCTGTGCTCGATAAGACAAAAATCAAGCAGACCTTCGGAATAGAAGTACCTTATTGGGAAACCTCATTGAAAGAATGTATTGAGAAGTTATGAATCAAGTTCCGAGCTTGCTCGCCTGAACACATATAAAAGATAATTATGCGTGAAGAAATAGAAAGAAGAAGAACATTTGCGATTATTTCGCACCCTGATGCCGGTAAAACCACACTGACTGAGAAGTTTCTGCTCTTTGGCGGACAGATTCAGGTGGCTGGCGCAGTGAAAAGCAACAAGATTAAAAAGACTGCCACGAGTGACTGGATGGAGATCGAGAAGCAGCGTGGTATCTCGGTGTCAACCTCTGTGATGGAGTTTGACTACACTCCCGACGGCAAGGATATTGAATACAAGGTGAACATCCTGGACACCCCAGGTCACCAGGACTTTGCTGAGGATACGTTCCGCACCTTAACAGCGGTGGATTCGGCAATTATCGTCGTTGATGGTGCCAAGGGTGTGGAGACACAGACCAGAAAACTGATGACGGTGTGCCGCATGCGCAAAACACCTGTGATTATCTTTGTAAACAAGATGGACCGCGAGGGTCGCGATCCCTTTGACTTGCTCGATGAATTGGAGCAGGAACTGGAGATCAAGGTGCGTCCCTTGTCGTGGCCTATCAACCAGGGTGCCAAATTCAAGGGCGTCTATAACATCTATGAACAGAAACTCGACCTTTTCACGCCTGATAAGCAGCGTGTGACGGAAAAGGTGGAGGTGAGCATCGACAGCGATGAACTGGATACGCGCATTGGTGAGCAGGATGCCGCCAAGTTGCGTGAGGACCTAGAACTGGTGGATGGTGTCTATCCTGAGTTTGATGTCGAGACTTATCGTTCGGCTGAGGTGGCCCCGGTATTCTTTGGCTCAGCACTGAATAACTTCGGTGTGCAGGAGCTGTTGAACTGCTTCGTTGAGATTGCCCCCAGCCCTCGTCCTACCAAGGCTGAGGAACGCGAGGTGCAGCCCGAGGAGCAGAAATTCACTGGTTTCATCTTTAAGATTACAGCCAATATCGACCCCAATCACCGTTCTTGTATCGCCTTCTGTAAGGTGTGCTCTGGCAGGTTCCAGCGCAATGTGCCTTACCTGCATGTGCGTCAGGGCAAGACGATGCGTTTCACCTCGCCTACACAGTTCATGGCTCAGCGTAAGAGTACCATCGACGAGGCTTGGCCAGGCGATATCGTAGGTCTGCCTGATACGGGTGGCATCTTCAAGATTGGCGATACCATCACCGAAGGTGAGCAGTTGCATTTCCGTGGACTGCCTTCTTTCTCGCCTGAGCTCTTTAAGTATATTGAGAACGATGACCCCATGAAGTCAAAGCAGTTGCAGAAGGGTATCGACCAGTTGATGGACGAGGGTGTGGCTCAGTTATTTGTCAACCAGTTCAATGGTCGCAAGATTATCGGCACCGTGGGTCAGCTGCAGTTTGAGGTTATCCAGTATCGCCTGGAGAACGAATACAACGCCAAGTGTCGTTGGGAGCCGGTACACCTGTATAAGGCTTGCTGGATTTCGAGCGATGATGAAAAAGAACTTGAGAACTTCAAGAAGCGTAAGTATCAGTATATGGCCAAAGACAAGGAAGGCAGGGATGTTTTCCTGGCCGATTCGGGTTATGTGCTGTCGATGGCTCAGCAGGATTTTGAGCACATCCAGTTCCATTTCACGAGTGAATTCTGACGATAAACAATCTAATCTAATATATTTATGAAAAAAGTATCTATTTTAACCATGTTTTTGTCGATGGCTATCTTATCAGCCATCGCCATTCCTGCCAAGCGTGGCCAATGGAAAAATTTAACACTGGCCAATGGATCTGAAGTGAGAGCCATGCTCGTAGGTGATGAATTCGGACATATCTGGAGGTCTGAGAATGGAAAATCATACATCCAAAAAGGTGAATTCTTTGAGGAAGTTGATGGCAATGCTATTGTCAAGAAGGCAAGGGTTATGCGCGAACAGACCAATGCCAGACGTTCGAAAAGGAATTTGGATCTAAATCCAAAACAATATTACGGTCAGAAGAAAGGCCTGATTATTCTGGTAAATTTCAGCGATGTCAAGTTCGATGAACAGCACACCAATGAAATGTTTCAGAGAATAGCCAATGAAGAGGGTTATTCTGAAGGAAAGTTCAAGGGGTCTATAACAGACTATTTCAAGGCTCAAAGCAATGGGCAGTTTGAACTCGACTTTGATGTTGTGGGACCTGTGACTGTCAGTAAAAAGGCCTCTTACTATGGCGCAAATAACACTGATGGCGGTGACAAATATGCTGCAGAGATGATCATTGAAGCTGTTAACTCGGCAAAGCTTATGGTAACTGACTGGTACCAGTACGACTGGAATAATGATGGTGAGGTGGATCAGGTTTATGTGATCTATGCTGGAAATGGCGAAGCTGAAGGAGGTGCTTCGAATACTATCTGGCCACATGCTTATGATTTGTATTCTGCAAATTGCTATGGTGACGGAAGCGGACCTGTGACGGTGGATCAGAATCTGAAAGTCAATACCTACGCTTGTGGTTCTGAACTGAATGGCTATAATAAAATTTGTGGTATTGGTACAATTTGCCATGAGTTCTCTCATTGTCTGGGTTTACCTGACTTCTACGATATTAATTATAGTGGTGGACAGGGCATGGGCTCATGGGATCTGATGGACAGCGGCAGCTATAATGGTGACGGATATCAGCCTGCGGGATATACTAGTTATGAGAGATGGATGTCTGGTTGGCTTACGCCCATCGAACTGGATAGTGTGGATGTCAAAGTGACAAACATGAAGTCTCTGCAGAATGGTGGCGAGAGCTACATTATTTATAATAAGAGCAATAAGAACGAGTTCCTGATGCTGGAAAACCGCCAACTCGAAGGGTGGGACAGCGCTCTTCCTGATTCTGGATTGCTGATTGTTCACTGCGACTACAATAAAGATGCATGGGTCAATAATACACCTAACGGAGATCCTAGCCACCAGCGCATGGTTGTTGTTCCTGCTGATGGCATTTGTCAGAGTTATAAATATGCAGGCAATACCTATTATACTGAGGAAGGTGATGTTTTTCCTCAGGGTGATATAAATGCCTATAACAAGAACTTCAAGACGAATGACAGTAGAGCCAAGAAAGCTGCTCAGTTTTTCAATGGCGACCCTTGGATTACATCTTCTGTAGATAGTATTACCCAGAATGCAGATAAAACGATTTCATTCAATTTCGTTGCCGTCTTCAATGATGACAACGGCGGAAATGACAAACCTGGTGTCGAGGAGGCGCTGTTCTATGAGTCATTTGACAAATGTCAGGGTACTGGCGGTAATGATGGCCTGTGGAGTAACACTATTGCATCTAGCGAACTAATCACCGACAACGAGGGATGGGTCATCTCTACTAATAACGGAAGGGGCTATGGTGCAAATCAGTGCGCACGCTTTGGTAATAGCAGTGCCAAGGGTGATGTCACCACACCTGCCTTTAACATGACTGGCGAAGCCAAACTGACTTTCCGTGCTGGTGCTTGGAATTCTAGGGACGAAGGCACCCAACTCACGGTTTCTGCTACTGGTGCAGAGTTAAGCGATACCATTGTAACGATGCAACAGGGTGCTTTCAAAGACTTTGAGTTGACACTGACGGGCGAAGGTGATGTAACGGTGACTTTCCAGAGCCTGACTGGCTCGAAGTCTCGCTTCTTCCTTGACGAGGTGATGGTGATGCCTGTGGCAACTGCCATTGAGACTGTGACGACTACTCGTCCCACAGGTCGCATCTATACATTGGATGGACGCTTCATGGGTACAGATAAGGGTGCGCTGAAGCATGGCATCTATGTCATCGACGGAAAGAAAATCATTAAGTAATCATATCAGGGTATGCGGTTCTTCATCACACTAAGTTACGATGGCACACGGTTCCACGGCTGGCAGATTCAGCCAAACGGAATCTCTGTGCAAGGCGAGTTGCAGCGAGGACTTTCGCTGCTTCTACGTCAGGAAATTGTGGTGACTGGTGCAGGAAGAACTGATGCCGGTGTGCATGCCAGCATGATGGTGGCTCACTTTGACTATGAGGGCGAATTGGACTGCAGGCAGTTGGCTTATAAATTGAATAAGCTGCTGCCGCAGGACATTGCCATACAGAAGGTGGAGCAGGTGAGTGATGATTTGCATGCTCGATTCTCGGCTACCTCGCGTACCTATTATTATTATATTCATACAGAAAAGTCACCTTTCGAGCGCCATTATTCGTGCGAGTTGCATTATCCGCTGGATTTCTCGAAGATGAACGAGGCTGCTCGCATCCTGATGGAATATGAGGATTTTGGGGCTTTCTGCAAAAGTCACGCTGACGTGAAGACCACTCTCTGTCATGTAACGAAGGCTGAGTGGCACCAGAATTCTCCCTCTACATGGTATTTTGAAATAACGGCCAACCGCTTTCTGAGAAACATGGTAAGAGCGGTGGTGGGAACACTGATTGAAGTGGGACGAGGCAGAATGTCTATTGATGATTTCAGAAAGGTGATTGAGGGCAAACGACGCACAGAGGCTGGAGAATCGATGCCTGGTAATGCGCTGTTCCTCGTTAATATCACGTATTAAACTCAAATAACAGACACTCTCTATGTGGCTCATTCTTGCATTCTTATCTGCTGCCTTCCTGGGTATTTATGATTCGCTGAAGAAAAAGGCACTGAAAGACAATGCGGTGATACCTATTCTTTTCCTGAATACGCTGTTCTCATCGCTAATATTCCTGCCTTTTATCATTCTCAGTGCTTCAACAGATGTACTCGATGGTAGCATCTTTCATGTTGGCAGTGGTGGATGGGAGGTCCATAAATATATTGTACTGAAGGCTCTCATCGTACTCTCATCGTGGGTGCTGGGTTATTTTGGCATGAAGCATCTGCCTCTGACCATCGTTGGTCCCATCAATGCCACACGTCCCGTGATGGTACTCATTGGCGCATTGTTGTTCTTTGGCGAACGACTGAATGTGTGGCAGTGGATAGGTGTGTCGCTGGCTGTTATCTCATTCTTGCTTCTCAGCAGAAGTGGTAAGAAAGAGGGCATCGACTTCAAGCACAACAACTGGATATATATGATTATCGGTGCTGCTGTGATGGGAGCTATCAGTGGACTCTATGACAAATTCCTAATGGCACCTGAGAGTGAGGGTGGGGTAGGACTAGACCGTATGATGGTGCAGTCGTGGTATAACATCTATCAGTGCTTCATGATGCTTGCCATGCTGATGTTGCTGTGGTGGCCTAAGCACAAGGAAACAACTCCATTCCATTGGGACTGGGCTATCATTGGCGTGAGCGTGTTCCTGTCAACGGCTGATTTTATGTATTTCTATGCTTTAAGTATCCCTGCCGCCATGATCAGTATTGTGTCGATGATTCGTCGAGGAAGCGTCATTGTATCGTTCCTTTGCGGTGCGATGCTTTTCCATGAAAAGAACCTGAAGGCAAAGGCTGTTGACCTGGCATTAGTACTGCTCGGAATGATTTTCCTATACATCGGAAGCCGATAAACAAGCCGTTTGCAAACTTTTGCAAACTGAAAAATGAAATGCGAATTATTGCGAATCAAAAAGTTTGCGTAATTCGCATTTTTGTTTTACCTTTGCGACATGAACCAACTGATGACCATATTGACGCAACGTGAAGTATTCCTACTAATCATAGGTTCGATAACCTATATAGTACTCTTCATTGTCACTGTTCAGAACAGTAGACGAAAGATATTGTTGTTGCGCCAGCGTTTAGATAAGGTACACGCGATACAAGAAGAGAATGAGACCAAGAGTCTGCAAAGTATAGAACAGAACAAGGTCAAGATTGCTGAGTTGGAGGAACTCATCAAGAAACTGGGTGACGAAAACTCCATGTTGCGACTGGAACTGGAAGAAAAGAAAGCTAAGCTGGACTATGCCAACAAAATGGCTATCATAGATAATGAGAAGCGCAGTCAGGCAGAGACAGCCATCTTCGAGTCGGATGTTTATCTGAGAATGAAACGTCTGATGGCAGAAGGTCGCAGCCTGGGTGAGGAGGACTGGCAGCAGCTGTCGGCAATTGTGAACCATGTATATACTGGTTTTACGGAAAAGCTTTACAGTCTATATAAGATGAGTGAACAGGACTACAGGGTGTGCTTATTAATAAAGGTACGCGTGCAACCCAAAGATATTGCCACCCTGACAACTCACTCGAAAGAAAGCGTGGCATCGACCCGTAGCCGTTTGTATCAGAAGATATTCGGCAAGAAAGGTTCTACACGCGATTGGGATGAATTCATATTATCATTATAACTAAAAATAAGAAAGGAAAGGATATGATTGAGTATTTAGCTGCCAATATGTGGCAAGTTTGGGCTGTCGTAGCCGTATTGGGACTGATTCTTGAGTTGTCCTCAGGTGACTTCTTTATCATCTGCTTCGCCATCGGAGCATGTGGTGCTGCTGTCGTATCGCCTTTTGCCAATATCTATGTGCAATTGGCCGTGTTCATTGTTGTCACAGCATTGAGTATCTTCCAGATTCGCCCCTTCGCCTTGAGATATCTGCACAAGGCTGATGAGGAGCGTGTCAGCAATGGCGATGCATTGATTGGACAAATGGGTCTGGTGAGTGAGGTGATTAAAGCTGGTGGCTATGGACGTGTGGCCATTGGCGGTGACGACTGGAAAGCGGTGTCTTCTGAAACAGCGGATATCCCTGTGGGAACTCGCGTAAAGGTCGTAGGACGTGAGAGCATTATTATTTCAGTAGAAAGAGTATAAATTATTTATAAATAACTAAATTATCAATAATTATGGAACTATCATTGTATTTTTTGATTGCAGCAGCCATTCTGGTTCTGTTCTTTGCTAAGATGGCATTGGTCATCATTCCGCAGTCGGAAACAAAAATCATTGAGCGACTCGGACGTTATCATGCTACGCTGAAACCTGGTATCAATCTTATCATTCCATTTGTCGATAGGGCAAAGAATGTAGTGGTACTCAAATACGGACGTTATGTTTATTCAAACAACATTGACCTTCGTGAGCAGGTCTATGACTTCCCTAAGCAGAACGTGATTACGAAGGATAATATCCAGATGGAGATCAATGCTTTGCTCTATTTCCAGATTATGGACCCCTTCAAGGCAACCTACGAAATCAATAACCTGCCCAATGCTATCGAGAAGTTGACACAGACCACTCTGCGTAACATCATTGGTGAGTTGGAACTGGATGAAACACTGACTTCACGCGATACCATCAATACCAAACTGCGTGCTGTGCTTGATGATGCTACTGACAAGTGGGGCGTAAAAGTGAATCGTGTAGAGCTGCAGGATATCACTCCTCCTTCTTCTGTGCTGACCGCCATGGAGAAGCAGATGCAGGCAGAGCGAAACAAGCGTGCACAGATTCTGACCTCTGAAGGTGAGAAGGCTGCAGAGATTCTGGCATCTGAGGGTGAGAAGACTGCAACAATTAACCGTGCTGAAGCTGCTAAGCAGCAAGCCATCCTTCAGGCAGAAGGTGAAGCACAGGCTCGCATCCGCAAGGCTGAAGCTGAAGCAAAGGCCATTGAACTGATTACTGAGGCTGTAGGCAAGAGTACGAATCCTGCCAATTATCTCTTGGCTCAGAAGTATATCCAGATGCTGCAAGAACTGGCACAGGGTGACAAGACGAAGACCGTTTATCTGCCCTATGAAGCAACCAACCTGATGGGTAGTATCGGCGGTATTAAGGAGTTGTTTAAAGGAGAATAAAATTGGTCAATAAAAAAAGATTGCAAACTATTCGCTAGTTTGCAATCTTTTTTGTACCTTTGCATTCAAATTAGACTCTGTGTAGTATATGGTATATAATATCTTTAAGGGGTTAGGTATTGCACTCGTAACACCTTTCAAGGAAGATGGATCTGTAGATTACGACGCATTGCTGCGTCTGCTTGACTATCAGTTAGAGAATGGTGCTGATTTCTTCTGTATTTTGGCTACCACTGGTGAAACTCCTACATTAACAGCTGAGGAGAAAAAACGTATCAAGGATCTCATTGTTGACAAGGTTCAGGCGCGTGTTCCTATTCTGATGGGTTGCGGAGGAAATAATACCGCTGCTGTTGTTGAGGAACTGAAAACGGGTGACTTTAAAGGTATTGACGGCATTCTGAGTGTTTGTCCTTATTACAACAAACCATCTCAAGAGGGATTATATCAGCATTTTAAGGCTATCGCTGCCGCTACTTCACTGCCTGTGGTTCTCTATAATGTTCCAGGACGTACTGGTGTTAACCTGAAAGCAGAGACGACCGTTCGCCTGGCTCGCGATTGTCAGAACATCGTTGCCATCAAAGAGGCCAGTGGTAATCTGGAGCAAGTTGATGAGATTATCAAGAATAAGCCTCGTGACTTTGATGTTATCTCAGGTGATGACTCACTGACATTCCCCATGATTTCATGTGGCGCTGTAGGCGTTATCTCTGTGATTGGTAATGCTCTGCCTAAAGAGTTTTCAAAGATGATTCGCCTGCAGATGAAAGGTGAATATGATCCTGCCCGCATCATTCACCATCGCTTCACAGACCTGTTCTCTCTGCTTTTCGTTGACGGCAATCCTGCCGGCGTAAAAGCGATGCTTCACGAAATGGGTTTCATCGAGAACGTGCTTCGTCTTCCTCTTGTTCCCACTCGTATCTCTACGCTCCAACGCATGAGCGAATTGATGAGAGAGTTGAAAATTTAAGAATTAGTTATTATTCGGATAACATAAAAAGGAGACCTCTTAAAGGCCTCCTTTCTTATTTCAATTAGATTCTCTTTTCCTTGATAATGCCATGACGATAAGCATAAAGCAAATCCTTCAACTCACATATCTGAGTTCTTAACTCTCCTCCCTTGTCGGTATCGGCTACCAGCATGCGATGAGCTGACATTTCTACAATCTGAGTAGTGGATTTAATGTCTGTTCCTCTCATGATGGCATCCCTTGCACTCGTAAAAGGTTCATGCTGAACAAGCTGAAATCCACGGCTATGATATACAAGGGTGTAACCAGCAATACCTGTCTCCTTGTGATATGCCTCAGAGAAACCGCCATCAATCACCATCAAACGTCCACCAGCTTTGATAGGATTCTCGCCTTTGGACACATGAATAGGTACATGGCCATTGATAATATGACGATTGGGACCTTTCACCTCAAATGCATCAAGTATTCGATCGCACACCTCAGCAGAATCACGAAGTTTGAAGTAGTTGCCTTTTTCCTCATGATAAGTTTCCTTGTCCGTAAGGAAATAACGCTCAAAGGTGGCCATCTTCGACTTATCGAATAGGGGAGAGTCCTTACCACACCACAGATAGAGGAAATAGTCCTTGGCATAAGCCTTCTGGTCTGCGGGTGTATCGTTTTGGAAAGCAGAACGGATGGTCTGTCCTATCACTTCCAACAATTCACGACCACTATATTGCTGCCCCATAATAGCTACCTCTTTGAGGGTACCATCTTCATTAAGAGGAATGGAGGCATGGAACAGGAGATTCTGATTGCAAATCGTGTACATACAACCGTGACTCAAGATGGTACGAATATGCTTGCGTAACTTCTCACTTACACGGAACGAGTGATGAAGCTTTCGCATCAAGTCAGCTTCCTCTGGGGTAAACTGAGAAGGATTGTCGGCAGAGATGGTGGGGAATTGACACGACTTCATCGAATATTTCACACCATCGACGATGCACGTCTGGGCTTCAAAGTCTATGTTCTCAATCAGACTGCGGTCTTCCATCTGCCACTCAGGACGTCGATGGAAAATCTGTGCCTCTGCCTTGAACTGAAGAATAGAAATGGCTTTGTGCATCTTTGCAATGAGATGGCGCGTCTTATCGTCAAATTTACCTTCATCCTTCAGCAATTTTGGTTCAAACTCTTCACAGGGATCATCACCGTATGTTTCCAATGCAAACGTGGCTAAAGGAACAAGATTAATGCCATAACCTTCTTCGAGCGTAGCCATATTGGCATAACGAAGTGAAAGTCGAAGTACATTGCAGATACAAGCGTCATTACCAGCTGCTGCACCCATCCAAAGGATATCATGATTTCCCCACTGAATATCCCAGGAATGATATTGACGCAGGGTGTCAAGAATGATATGAGCACCTGGTCCACGGTCAAAGATATCTCCAAGAATATGCAGTTGATCAATCGCTAAGCGTTGGATGACATTGCAAATGGCTACAATGAAATCATCAGCACGACCTGTTGATATAATCGTATTTACTATAACAGCAACATAGGCAGCCTTGTCTTGATCCTCAGTGCTTTCATGCAGAAGTTCCTCGATGATATACGAGAATTCCTCTGGGAGATTCTTACGCACTTTGGAACGCGTGTACTTACTTGAAACATCACGGCACACGCGTACCAACTGATGAATAGTGATACGATACCAATCATCTAAATCTTCTTCACCTGCCTTGATGAGTTCCAGTTTTTGCTCTGGATAGTATATCAAGGTACAAAGTTCTTTCTTTTCACTCTCACGGATAGTGTTTCCGAATATCTCAGAAACCTTGCGTTTGATGTTGCCTGATGCATTCTTCAGAATATGAATGAATGCTTCATGCTCTCCGTGGATGTCGGCAAGGAAGTGTTCTGTACCTTTGGGGAGGTTAAGTATAGCCTCCAGATTAATAATCTCACTGGCTGCATCGGCAACAGTGGGGTAGGTGTTTGATAGTAAATGAAGATATCGTAAATCTGTATTCATGAGCGTATTATAACTCGTCACTAGTATATCCAACAGGAAGCGGACGGCAGTTGTATTGTGATGCCATAATCTCACCATAAGCACCTGCGCTGCGGATGGCAATCAAATCACCTCTTTTGGCAGCATTCAGATCTACTTGCTTGGCAAAGACATCGCTTGACTCACAGATGGGACCTACTACGTCATATGCTTCAAGAGGCGCTTCACTCGAAATGTTTTCAATCTTGTGATAGGCCTGATATAAAGCAGGACGAATCAGGTCTGTCATACCTGCATCGACAATACAGAACTGCTTAGCTGCACCTTTCTTAATATATAAGGTACGCGTGATGAGAGAACCCATCTGAGCAACAACAGCACGACCCAATTCAAAATGAAGGGTCTGACCAGGACGTAACTTCAATCGTTTAGCATAGGTGTCAAAGTATGCCTTGAAATCAGGAATAGACACACGGTTGGGATGCTGATAGTCAACTCCTAATCCACCACCGACATTGATACTCTTCACCACAATATGGTGACGTTCCAACTGGTCCTGCAAATCGTTAATACGATTACAAAGTGCCTGGAAGTCACCCATATCAAGAATTTGAGAACCAATATGGAAATGCAGGCCAACGAAGTTGACATGCTGCATTTGGTTGGCCTGATCAATAATGTCTTCCATATCACGCATGGCAATGCCAAACTTGTTTTCAGCAAGGCCCGTTGTGATGTTTGCATGTGTGTGAGCACCCACATCAGGATTGATACGGAATGCCACATTGGCAACAACATTCTTGGCTTCTGCCAACTGATTGATTACCTCCAACTCGGGCACACTCTCCACATTGAAGCATTGAATGCCCGCTTCCAGACCAAGATTAATTTCCCAGTCACTCTTACCCACACCGGCATAGACAATCTTAGATGCCGGAAAACCTGCTTTCAGTGAGGCTTCTATCTCACCACCACTAACACAGTCGGCACCCAGTCCTGCCTGGCGTATCGTTTTCAGCACATTCAGATTAGCATTTGCCTTAATGGCATAATGCACACAGAATCCTTCGTGCTTATTCGCTTCACTTGTTATGGCCTGCAACGTTTGACGCAGCAGGTCCATGTCATAATAATAGAATGGAGTCCGTATGGATGCGAACTTTTCTATGGGAAATTGACCTTTCATTGTCTAGTTTTTGTCTTTATATTATTTGAACAGGTTGTCGCTCAAACTTTGAAGAGCGCGTTTCTTGTCTTCCTCGCGAATCAGGAATGAGATGTTGTAGTTAGAACCACCATAGGAAATCATGCGAACAGGAATATCCTTCATGGCATCCATCACCTTACTCTCAAATCCTACATTCTGCCAATCCAAGTCACCTACCACACAAATAATACACATACCTGTGTCAACAGTGACAGTTCCGTATTTCTTCAACTCATCCATAATCTCTCCCAGGTGAGATGAATTGTCAATACTCATTGATACACCAACCTCAGATGTACACACCATGTCAATAGGTGTTTGATAACTTTCGAAAATCTCGAAAACTTTACGCAGGAATCCTGTTGCCAACAGCATGCGAGAAGATTTAATCTTAATAGCTGTGATATTGTCTTTTGCGGCAACAGCCTTAATCTTTCCATACTCTGTAGCGTTGGAGATGGTTGTACCTTCTGCGTCAGGATCCATGGTGTTCAGCAGACGTACGGGAATACCTGCATACTTAGCAGGCTGCACACAGGTGGGGTGGAGAATCTTGGCACCGAAATAAGCCAACTCAGCAGCCTCTTCAAATTGCAACTGATGCACGGGCTGTGTATGATCTACCACACGGGGGTCATTATTATGCATGCCGTCAATATCTGTCCAGATTTGAATCTCTTCGGCATTCAGAGCAGCACCAATCAATGAAGCTGTATAATCAGAACCACCACGCTGCAGGTTATCAATCTCTCCATAAGCATTGCGACAGATGAAGCCCTGAGTGATATATACCTGAGCATCTGGATTCTGTTCCATCTGGGCAGCCAATTTTTCTTTGATATATACAGGATCAGGCTCGGCATTCTTATCGGTACGCATGAAGTCAAGTGCATTCAGCAGGACAGCTTTGATACCAATCTCCTTCATGTAGTTTACAACCATGTTCGTAGACATCATTTCGCCCTGAGCAACAATAGTCTTTTCTTCAAATGAGGTAAAGAGTTCCTTGGTGAAAGAACGAAGATAATTGAATTCATCACGAAGGAATTCTGTAGTCTGTGCACGATATTCATCTTTCGCATAAAGCTCATCAAGATGCTTCATGTATTTGCGCTCCAGACCATTGATAACCTCATTGGCACCATCAGGATTCTTCTTATAGAGATAATCCGAAATTTCCACGAGTGAGTTTGTCGTTCCTGACATAGCCGACAGAACAACAAAAACGGGTTCTCCTGACTTGGTGACCAGAGCGGTCACTTCTTTCATTCGCTGTGGCGTGCCTACAGAGGTTCCGCCGAATTTCATTACTTTCATGATTCTATAATGTTATTAGTTTCTTTTTCTTCATCAACAGTGATACAAATTTTGTTGTAATCACCAGTAACTTCCTCTAAGCGTCCTTCATGACAGTGATATACGATACCAGGATACTTATCAAGTAATGGCATATTGTGGGTAGTCATGATAACTGCTGTTCCTGTTTGAGAAATACGTCGCAGTAATTGCATGATGCCGTCTGCAGTCTCAGGATCCAAATTTCCAGTTGGCTCGTCGGCAACAATCAATTTGGGAGAATTCAATATGGCGCGTGCAATAGCAATACGCTGTTGTTCTCCACCAGACAATTCATGTGGCATCTTGTCTTTTTTGTCCAGCAAGTCCACATCGCCCAGAACTTTGTCAATACGCTCTTCTATCTCTTTCTTGTCCTTCCATCCTGTTGCTTTCAAGACAAAATGCAGGTTTTTGTAAACCGTACGGTCACTCAGCAACTGAAAATTCTGAAAGACAATTCCCATTTGTCGACGCTGGGCTGGTATCTGATTGCGTTTCAACGTCAACAAGTCACTATCAAGTACTTGTGCCGTTTCAGCTTCATCAATATCGAGTTCATTGTAGATAGTCTTCAGAAGCGTACTCTTGCCTGAGCCTACCTTACCTATTATATATATAAACTCACCATTGTCAACACGGAAATCCACGTTGCTAAGCACCGTGATTCCATCCTTCTGACAAATCGTTGCGTTCTTATATTCTACCAGCATACCCTTTTCTTTTTAGTCCATAGTACCAGCAGCCTTGGCTTTTCTGCGCTGAGCATCCCAATTAGGATCGTGACGTTTGTGCAACTCTTCCACGACATTCTCAATTCTCAGCCCCTTGCTGGTTAGCAGCACCAAGAGATGATATAACATATCCGATGCTTCATAAACCAAGTGTTCATCTGTGCCATTGGTGGCTTCAATGACGGTTTCCAGCGCTTCTTCTCCAACTTTCTGTGCCATCTTGTTAACACCGTCACGGAAAAGTTTTGTGGTATAACTGCCTTCTGGCATTTCCTGATGACGCTTCTCGATAAAATCCTGAAGCTCCGACAAGAAAGCAATGGCGGGCTTTTCATTGGTTTCGCCCCAACACGTATCAGTTCCTTTATGACAGGTAGGTCCAATGGGATGTACCTTTACTAGTAGGGTATCTTGATCACAATCGATATCCATACTGACCAGATTCAGAAAATTCCCGCTGGTTTCACCTTTAGTCCAAAGTGTCTTTCGTGTTCTACTCCAAAATGTCACTTTGCCTGTTTCCAATGTTTTCTGATAGGCCTCTTCATTCATAAAGCCCAGCATCAGCACATTACGTGTGTCTGCATCTTGTATGATAGCAGGCACCAGTCCTCCCATTTTCTCGAAATCTATTGTCATAGTCTAACGTTTATTCCTTCTGATTTTAAATATTCCTTTAATTCCATGATGGGTATCTCGCCAAAGTGAAAAACACTTGCTGCCAAAGCAGCATCTGCATGTCCTTCAGTAAAGACATCGCGAAAATGTTCTTTGCAACCGGCTCCACCGCTGGCGATAATGGGAATCTGCAAATTATCTGCCAACTGGGCCAATGCTTCGTTAGCATAGCCAGCCTTGACGCCATCATGGTTCATACTGGTGAAGAGAATCTCTCCGGCACCACGCTCCTGTACCTCGTGAGCCCACTCAAAGAGCCCACGCTCCGTTCGTTCACGTCCACCCTTTAAATAGCAATGCCAACCATCTTCGTCCAGACGAGCGTCAATGGCTACGACACATACTTGACTACCAAAACGTGTTGTCACCTCTTCAATAAGTTCCGGACGACGAATGGCTGCACTATTAATGCTCACCTTGTCGGCTCCAGCATAGAGCATACGTTCTACATCGGCCAGTTCATTGATACCTCCACCAACAGTGAAGGGAATACTCAGTTGCTGAGCCACCTTGGTAACCATATCAGTAAATGTCTTTCGACCTTCAAAACTGGCTGTGATGTCAAGAAATACCAATTCGTCGGCACCTGCCTCACTATAGGCTTTGCCTAGTTCTACAGGGTCGCCTGCACTCCGAAGATCTACAAAGTTGACGCCCTTTACAGTTTCTCCGTCTTTAACGTCTAAGCAGGGTATGATTCGTTTTGCCAGTCCCATAATTCTTTCAAGTTGATTTTTCCTTCGTAAATAGCCTTTCCAAATACCACAGACGGAATGCCGGTGGCATGAAGAGCCTTAATGTCATCCATACTACTTACGCCACCGCTGGCAATAAGATGCAGTTGAGGATAGGCTGCCATCACCTCTTTATATAATAAGGTGGCAGGCCCAGAAAGAGTGCCATCCTTAGATATCTCTGTACAGAGCACGTTTTTGACTCCCATTTCAATATAGCGCTTCAAGAAAGGCAGCAACTGTTCCTTTGAGTCTTCTTTCCATCCATTGATACTGATATAGCCATTTCTCACATCAGCTCCAAGGATAATGTGCTCTGGTCCATATTGTTGAAGCCACTTCTCAAAGAGTTCAGGATTAGAGACTGCAACAGAACCGATTGTCACCATGCTGGCACCTGCATCAAAGGCTTTCTTCAAATCATCGTCTGTCTTGATACCACCTCCAAAGTCAACAATGAGTGAGGTCTGGGTGGTGATTCGTCTCAGCACATCATCATTAACGATATGTTTTGACTTGGCACCATCGAGGTCTACGACGTGTAAACGCTTGTATCCAACAGCCTCAAACTGGCGAGCCATCTCTAACGGGTCACCATAAACAGTCTTTTGGTCATAGTCACCTTTTGTCAGTCTGACACAGTGTCCGTCGATAATATCAATAGCAGGAATCAGTTCTATCATAGTTCCAAAAAGTTCTTAATGATTCTTTCTCCTACGCCTCCACTTTTCTCTGGATGGAACTGGGTGGCATAGAAATTATCTTTGTGAAGCCCAGCACTATAGGGTTGAATATAGTCAGCCACTGCTATTGTCTCTTGACAAAGAGGAACATAGTAGCTGTGTACAAAAAAGACATATTGCGACTCCACGCCTTCCATCAATGCAGATTTCGTGTCATACAACTTGTTCCATCCCATGCATGGTACCTTGTCTTCGTGTAGGGTGGGAACGAAACGTTTAACAGGCACATCAAAAATTCCCAGACAGTCAACATCACCTTCCTCTGAATGCTTACAAAGCAATTGCTGTCCGATACAAATGCCTAAAACAGGTTGTGTCAGAGAACGAATCACTTCATCAAGTCCATGTTCGCGTAGATAGGTCATTGCTCCCAAAGCCTCCCCTTGTCCAGGAAACAATACGCGGTCTGCCTGACGCAGTTGATTAGCATCATCTGTTAGAAGAGGGTCAACCCCCAATCGTCTCAGCGCATTCATCACTGAGTAAATGTTTCCTGCATTGTATTTGACTACTGCTACCTGCATAATAAAATCAATTAAGTCAAACCTTAACTAAAGATGATGGTCTTGTTCTTGTAAGTCAGAATCTTGCGCTGGATGTGCTTGCTAACAGCACGTGACAGCACAATCTTCTCAAGGTCTTTGCCTTTCAATACAAGACTTTCAGGAGTGTCCTTATGAGTAATACGTGCCACATCCTGTTCGATAATCGGGCCTGCATCCAGTTCTGCAGTAACATAGTGACTGGTAGCGCCGATAATCTTCACACCACGCTCCCACGCCTGGTGATATGGCTTTGCACCAACAAAAGCAGGCAAGAAAGAATGATGAATGTTGATGATATGATGCGGATAGGCGGCAATCATCTCGTCACTGATGATTTGCATGTAACGAGCCAACACAATAAAGGTGATTCCGTTCTCTTTAAGCAGTTTCATCTCCGCTTCTTCAACTTCAGCTTTATTGCTGTGATCCTTCTTAATCGACCATACATAATATGGGATATCAAATTGTTCTGCTACATAGCGAAGATCTTCATGGTTGCTGATAATACATGGGATGTCACAGGCAAATTCACCGGCTTTCCAGCGGGCCAGCAAATCATATAAACAGTGACTCATCTTTGATACAAAGATTGCCATGCGAGGACGTTGGTCACTAAAATACAAGCTGAATTCTATCTGATAGCGCTGCGTATAGAGCGTCTCAATATACTCTTTTATCTTTTCTCTCGGAATTAAAAATGAGTCAAGTTCCCATTGGACACGCATAAAGAACATTCCGTCCTGATGATCCACATATTGGTCTAGGTCCACAATATTTCCCTTATTGTCCGTGATAAACTTCGTCACTTCAGAAATAATACCCTGTTGATCGGGGCAATGCAGAAGTAAAATAGCTGTTGGTTTCATTTCCATACTAAAAATGCGTCATTTGACGTGCAAAGTTACAAAAAAAATATTATTATTAGCCTTTTTCTCACTTTTTTATTAAATTTTTCCTCAAAGTTGTTCGTAATATGAAAAAAAATTACTACATTTGCAAAAAATATTCGAGTTGTCAATCATCTAAATGGTAATTTGAATCATGGCAAAGTATAACATTACAGACAAAAAAGAAAAGGACGCTGCCTATCGCAGCCTGATTAGTCCTACGCTGATGGACGATTTGAAAGAGAGAATTCTCAGAGTCATTGTGATGGAAAAGAAGTACAAGGACAAAGATTATTCTGCTAAGAAACTCGCCTTGGATCTTGGTACCAACACACGTTACATTTCAGCAGTTGTTAACGTTAAGTTCCACATGAACTACACATCATTCGTAAACAAGTATCGTATTGAAGAAGCAATGTCAATCCTCGTTGACAAGCGTTATCAGGACTTGCGCATCGAAGAAGTTAGCGATATGGTGGGATTTTCAAACCGTCAGTCGTTCTATGCTTCGTTCTATAGACTCATAGGTATTACTCCTCGCGAATATAGAATTAAGCACACTACGATGCTGCCAGACAGATCAAAAAGATCTAAATGATGGAATGTGAGTCTTTTGGATATAAAGACGAGCATTTTGCGGATATTCAGATGTTACGCTATCGACTAAATGGTTTTGATAGCTTGACGTTGATGCAAAAAAAACTCGTCTATTATCTGTCTCAAGCTACCCTTTTCGGGCGAGATATCACATTTGACCAGTTTGGAAAACACAATCTCCGTATAAGGAAGATATTAGAAACTGTTTATCGAAATCAGGATATAGATCGTGACTGCGATGAATTTAGAGCATTAGAGATATACCTCAAACGTGTATGGTTCTCTAACGGCATTTATCATCATTATGGTTGCGACAAGTTCAATCCTGGTTTCGATGAATCGTACTTCAGAATAATCCTCCATCAGATAGATGCAAAACAGTTACCTTTGGAGGATGGACAGACGGTTGATGAACTTCTGGATGAAGTTTGTCCTGTGATTTTTAACCCTAATGTATTACCCAAACGGGTCAACAAGGCAGATGGAGAAGATCTGATTCAGACTTCTGCATGTAACTTCTATCAGGGGGTTACTCAGCAGGAGGCTGAGGATTTTTATGCCCAAATAAAAAGCCGTGGTGAGACCAATCCGCCATCATATGGGTTGAATTCGACATTAGTTAAAGAAGATGGTGTCGTCAAGGAAATTGTATGGTCAGCAAAAGGACGCTATTCTAATGCAATAAAACATATTATCTATTGGTTAGAGAAAGCGAAATCTGTAGCAGAGAATGATTCTCAGAAAGAGGTTATTGCCTCACTTATTTCGTATTATGAGACAGGCGACCTTTGCACATTTAACGATTATTGCATAAAATGGCTGAAATGCCTAGACACCAGAATAGATTTTATTAATGGTTTTATTGAAGTTTATGGTGACCCCCTCGGACTGAAAGGTTCTTGGGAAGGTCTTGTAGAATATATTGACGAGGAAGCTACACATCGCACACAGATTATCAGTCGCAATGCTCAGTGGTTTGAGGACCATTCTCCCGTAGATCCTCGTTTCAAGAAGAAGGAGGTTAAGGGCGTATCTGCCAATGTGATTTGTGCGGCTATGCTTGGTGGCGATGAGTATCCATCAACGGCTATAGGCATCAACCTCCCCAATGCAGACTGGATTCGCGCCCAATATGGTTCCAAGAGTATTACTATCAGTAATATCACTGATGCATATAACAAAGCATCGCACGGCAGTGGATTCCGCGAAGAATTCATCAAAGACAAGGAGATTCTCAGCCTCATTGATATGTATGCCGACGTGTGTGATGACTTGCATACAGACCTGCATGAGTGCTTGGGTCACGGAAGTGGACAGCTGTTGCCTGGTACAGACCCCGATGCACTGTTGGCATATGGCAATACCATTGAGGAGGCCAGAGCCGATTTATTTGGGCTTTACTATATGGCTGACGAGAAACTGGTTGAGTTAGGTCTTCTTCCAAATAAAGATGCATATAAGGCTCACTACTATACTTACTTATTAAATGGGTTAATGACCCAATTGGTGCGTATAGAGCCAGGATGCCAGATAGAAGAAGCCCACATGCGTAATCGTGCACTCATTGCGAGATGGTGTTTAGAGCATGCAAACAATATGTTTTTGACTCGTAAACATGGCATTTACGAACTGGAAATATATGATTTTGAAGAGCTAAGAATATTGTTTGCTGAGTTGCTTACAGAAATTCAACGAATCAAGAGTGAAGGTGACTTCTTGTCTGCCCGTAAATTGGTTGAGACTTATGCCGTAAAGATTGATCCAGAACTGCATAATGAAGTCTTGGAGCGTTACAAGAAGTTGAATTTGGCACCATATAAAGGCTTTATCAACCCCTGGATGTTGCCAGTGTACGACGAGAATGGAGAAATAACAGATATACAAATTAATTATTCAGAGACTTATGAGCATCAGATGCTCCGATATAGTTCTGAATATGCCACATTGATATGAACATCAACGAACAAGTTAAAGAAATCAAGCAGTCTTTCCGTCTTATGATGGATGGTACTATAGCCCAGTCCATGCGTGACAAAGGCGTGAACTACCATCTGAATTGGGGCGCAACATTGCCTAGATTACAAGAGAAAGCTGCAGAGATAGGAAAAAACTACGATTTGGCAATCGCTCTATGGAAGGAGAATGTGCGTGAATGCAAGATTCTCGCCACAATGATTATGCCACCTAATGAAGTTTTGCCAGAAGTAATTGATATTTGGGTGGAACAAATTGATGCTGTCGAGATTGCAGAACAGGCAGCTTTCAATCTTTTCCAGCATCTGCCGTTTGCAGCAGAAAAAGCCTATCAGTGGTTAGCTTCGCCAGAAGACTTGACTCAGATGTGTGGCTATCATGTCCTCACTCGTTTGTTTATGAATAAGAAAGAGCCCAACGAACGAGGCATTAATGAGTTTGTTGATCAAGCCCTTGTCGCTTTACAAAGTCCTAATCTCTCGCTTAGAAAGGCTGCTATGCAATCCGTTTTGCGGTTCTCTGAGTTAGGATTAATGTATCAACGTGTTGCTCATTCTGCAGTACATAGCATAGGGATGGATTTCATATAAATCCATCCTTTTTTATTGATATACAAAAAAAGTTCAAAAGCATTTTGTGGTTTATGCTTTTTTTTGTACCTTTGCACAACCGATAAATTAAAGAAACAAACTTTAAAAATATTACAACTATGTCACAGATTACAGGAAGCATTTCCCAAATAATCGGTCCCGTTATTGATGTATTCTTCGACACTAAAGGGATGGATGCTGAGAAAGTGCTGCCTAAAATCCATGAAGCCCTTCGTATTAAGCGTGGCAACGGACAGGAACTTATTGTTGAGGTGCAGCAGCATATCGGCGAAGACACCGTTCGTTGTGTGGCTATGGACAACACCGATGGACTACAGCGTGGATTGGAGGCAATCCCTGTTGGCTCACCAATTTTGATGCCTGCAGGTGAACAAATCAAAGGGCGAATGCTCAACGTGATAGGCAAACCTATCGATGGAATGAAAGACCTCGATATGGAAGGAGCTTACCCAATTCATCGAGAAGCCCCAACTTTCGAAGAGCTTTCAACTAAGAAAGAGATTCTTTCCACTGGTATTAAGGTCATTGACTTGTTGGAACCTTATATGAAAGGTGGTAAGATTGGTCTCTTTGGCGGTGCTGGAGTAGGTAAGACCGTGCTTATTATGGAGCTCATCAACAACATTGCTAAAGGACACAACGGATTCTCTGTGTTCGCTGGAGTAGGAGAGCGCACCCGTGAGGGTAACGACTTGATTCGCGAGATGATAGAATCAGGCGTTATTCGCTATGGCGACAAGTTCCGCAAGGCTATGGAAGAAGGCAAGTGGGACTTGAGTCTTGTTGATCCTGAAGAACTTAAAAAGAGTCAGGCAACTCTGGTGTACGGACAGATGAACGAGCC
Source organism: uncultured Prevotellaceae bacterium (assembly GCA_902775605.1). Classification (GTDB taxonomy): domain Bacteria; phylum Bacteroidota; class Bacteroidia; order Bacteroidales; family Bacteroidaceae; genus Prevotella. The sequence goes on along the minus strand of CACYNE010000002.1, from coordinate 175,958 downwards.
ACCAGGTGCCCGTGCTTCTGTAGCTTTGAGTGGATTGACAGTTGCTGAAGAGTTCCGTGATGCAGGCGGTAAGGACGGCGGTGCTGCCGATATATTGTTCTTCATTGACAATATTTTCCGATTCACCCAAGCCGGATCAGAAGTATCAGCACTTCTTGGTCGTATGCCGAGTGCTGTAGGTTACCAGCCTACGTTGGCTTCAGAGATGGGTACCATGCAGGAGAGAATCACCTCTACGAAGTCCGGTTCTATCACATCTGTACAGGCAGTGTATGTGCCAGCCGACGACTTGACTGACCCTGCTCCTGCAACAACGTTTACTCACTTGGATGCAACGACAGTGCTTGATCGTAAGATTGCTGAGCTGGGTATCTATCCCGCCGTAGATCCTCTTGGTAGTACCTCACGAATCCTTGATCCGCTGATTGTTGGTAAAGAACACTACGAGTGTGCTCAGCGTGTGAAGGAAATACTTCAGCGTTATAAGGAACTGCAGGATATCATTGCTATTCTGGGTATGGATGAGCTGTCTGATGAAGATAAACTCACAGTGAATCGTGCTCGCCGCGTTCAACGTTTCCTCTCACAACCATTCTCTGTAGCTGAGCAGTTCACTGGCCTTCCTGGTGTAATGGTCAGCATAGAGGATACCATCAAAGGTTTCAATGCCATTCTTGATGGTGAAGTTGATGACTTACCCGAACAGGCCTTCTTAAGTGTTGGAACTATTGAAGATGCTAAAGCCAAGGCCAAGAAGTTGCTGGAAGCAGCTAAAGCTTAATTCCTATATATATAATAAGGTGTATGCTTAAACTGAAGATTGTATCTCCTGAGAGAATAGAGTTCACTGGTGAGGTATCAAGTGTTAAGGTGCCAGGAACTTGTGGACAATTTGAGATTCTCAAAGACCATGCTCCTATTATCTCGACACTCCAAAAGGGCGTAATTGAGTATGATGGGCAGCGTCTTGAGATACTTGGCGGCTTTGTGGAAGTACAAAAGAACGAGGTTTCTCTATGTATAGAAAAGACTGAATAAAGTCCACTGATTACCTTGATAATTAGACAATTAATATGTATCACATCAAACGACTTATAACTCTTGCATTACTATTTATTGCGCTGACCCCTTCTGTAAAAGCAGAGGATTTCAGCGCTAAGGATGTTGTGCTTGAGCATATTCAGGATTCTCACGATTGGCATATCACAGACCTTGTAAACAGCGATGGCGAGAAAGTGCCGTTAGCTATTCCTCTTCCTGTTATTGTGAAGAGTTCTACAGGTTGGCACATGTTTCTTTCCTCGCGATTTGAACATCATGCTCACGATGGTCTGCGTCATATGAAAATTGATGCTCCATACAATATCCAGTCGCTAGCCATCGATGTAGAGGGAGAGAATGCAGGTAAGATTGTTGAAAATGGTGAGCCGGTATTAGATTTTTCGATTACAAAGACGGTTGCCGTGATGTTCATCAATGTTGCCCTGTTACTTTTCTGCATTCTTTTTAGTGCCCGATGGTACAAACGTCACAAAGCCTCTGATAATGCTCCCGATGGATTCGTTGGTTTCATTGAGATGCTAGTGATGTATGTTGTTGATGATATCATTAAGCCAGGCGTTGGTAAAGGTTACGAGAAGTATGTTCCCTACTTGCTTACCTGCTTCTTCTTCATCTTCACTTGTAATGTAATGGGACTTATACCATTTCCCCCTGGCTCTGGCAATGTAACAGGTAATATTGCTGTAACGTTTGTTTTGGCATTGTGTACCTTCGTTGTTGTGCAATTCTCGGGCAGCAAACACTATTGGAAGGATATCTTTTGGCCCGATGTGCCTTTCCTTCTGAAGTGTCCTGTTCCCTTGATGCCTGTGATTGAATTTGTGGGTATCTTCACGAAACCCTTTGCCTTGATGATTCGACTTTTTGCAAACATGATGGCAGGTCATGCTATTGCTGTAGCTATGCCGTGTATCATATTCCTTGTGGCTTCGATGTCAGTAGGTGTGTTCTATAGCATGAGTGCAGTAAGCGTGCTGATGGCCATTTTCATGATGTGTCTTGAATGTCTTGTTTGCTTTATCCAAGCAATGGTGTTCACTCTTCTCTCATCTGTGTTCATTGGAATGGCTCGTGCCGTTCCTGAGGGACACGAACATTAAGCAATTAACAATAATAACAAATAACTAAAAAACATTTTAAATTATGATTACGACATTATTAGCAATCGAAGGTGTTGCAAAGTTTGGTGCAGCAATTGGTGCTGGTCTCGCAGCTATTGGTGCAGGTATTGGAATCGGTAAGATTGGTGGTTCTGCAATGGACGCTATGGCTCGTCAGCCAGAGGTTATCAGCAAGTTAATGACCAACATGATTATTGCAGCTGCTCTGATTGAGGGTGTTGCTCTTTTTGCTGCCGTTATTGCCTTCATGTGCCTCTAATCAAAGGTAAACATAGAAAAAAAATCAGCGTATGGATTTATTGATTCCAAGTACTGGTCTTTTGTTTTGGATGTCACTAACGTTCTTCGTAGTGCTGTTCATTTTATGGAAGTTTGGTTTTCCTGTTATCACCACAATGGTTCAGGAACGCAAGGCTTTCATCGATGAATCATTGCGCAAGGCACATGAGGCAAACGAACGACTGGCCAATATACAGAAGGAAGGCGAATCCATCTTGCAAGAGGCTCGTGAGAAGCAGGCGCAAATACTGAAAGAAGCAGCTGAGACGCGTGAGGCCATTGTAGAACAAGCTCAGGAGAAGGCCCGTCAGGAGGGTGCCCGTCTTATGGAAGATGCCCGTGTGGCCATCGAACAGGAGAAGAAGGCAGCCATTGCTGATATCCGAAAGCAAGTAGCTACCCTCAGCGTTGAAATTGCTGAGAAGGTTTTGCGTTCCAATCTCAAGGACGATGCCAAGCAGATGGCCCTTATTGACCGTATGCTGGATGATGTTACAACAAACGAATAAAGGAGGTTGCGTATGGATATAGGAGTTATATCGGTTCGTTATGCTCGAGCGCTATTAAAGAGTGCTACTACGGCTAACCTCGATGCGCAGGTCTATCAGGAAATGCTGCTTTTAGCCAAGTGTTACATTGATGTACCTGCTCTTCGTCACACGATAGACAACCCGATGCTCGCAAAAGAGAAGAAGCAGATGTTACTCAATACTGCCATTGGTGGAGAGCAGGCATCTGAAATCTCTAAAGCCTTCGTTGCTCTTGTGCTGAAGGAAGGTCGCGAGAACATGATACAATTCATGGCCAATTCGTACGTCACGCTCTATCGACAGCAGAAGAACATCATCCTGGGAAAGCTCACCACAGCAACGCGAGTATCTGCTGATATGGAGCAGAAAATGCGTACTGTTGTGGAAGCCAAGACTCAAGGTGCTGTGGAGTTTGAGACGCAGGTAGATCCCGATATTATTGGAGGTTTTGTGCTCGAGTACGACACCTATCGCATGGATGCCAGCGTCAAGACAAGACTCAACACAATTCTTAATACACTAAAGAAATGACGCTATAACCGTATTATCGGAATAACGTAATAACGAAAAGAAAAAAACAATGTCAGATAAAATTAAACCAAGCGAAGTCTCTCAGGTGCTTCTCGAACAATTGAATGGCATTTCAAATAATGCTCAATTCGACGAGGTTGGTACCGTGCTTCAGGTCTCTGACGGTGTGGCTCGTATCTATGGCTTGCGTAATGCCGAGGCTAACGAGCTGCTGGAGTTTGAGAATGGCACGATGGCCATCGTAATGAACCTCGAAGAGGACAACGTGGGTTGTGTGCTTCTGGGTACAACGTCGGGCATTAAAGAAGGTATGGTGGTGAAGCGTACAAAGCGCATTGCTTCTATCCGTGTGAACGACAATATGCTTGGACGTGTTATCAATCCATTAGGTCAGGCCATTGATGGTAAAGGCGATATCGACCTGAAGGACTCGTTCGAAATGCCTCTCGACCGTAAGGCTCCTGGCGTGATTTATCGTCAGCCAGTAAAAGAGCCTCTTCAGACAGGTCTGAAAGCTGTCGACTCAATGATTCCCATTGGTCGTGGACAGCGAGAACTTATCATCGGCGACCGTCAGACCGGTAAGACTGCCATCGCTGTTGATACCATCATCAATCAAAAGAGTTTCTATGAGGCTGGCAAACCTGTTTACTGTATCTATGTAGCCATTGGCCAGAAGGCCAGTACTGTTGCAGCATTGGTTTCTACCCTGCAGGAGCACGGCGCTATGCCTTACACTATTGTAGTTGCCGCAACAGCTGCTGATCCTGCTGCTATGCAGTACTATGCACCATTTGCAGGAGCTGCAATTGGTGAGTACTTCCGCGATCGTGGTCTGCCAGCATTGGTTGTTTACGATGATCTCTCGAAGCAGGCTGTAGCCTATCGTGAGGTATCGTTGATTCTGCGCCGTCCTTCTGGACGTGAGGCATACCCTGGTGATGTGTTCTATCTGCACTCACGCTTACTTGAACGTGCGGCTAAGATGAACGAGCAGCAGGAAGTAGCTGAGCAGATGAACGACTTACCAGAATGCATGAAGGGTCATGTGAAGGGTGGTGGTTCGCTCACAGCTCTGCCTATCATCGAGACGCAGGCTGGTGACGTGTCAGCTTACATCCCGACCAATGTGATTTCTATCACCGATGGTCAGATATTCCTGGAGTCAGACCTCTTCAATCAGGGTTTCCGTCCTGCCATCAACGTAGGTATCTCGGTCTCTCGTGTGGGTGGCTCTGCACAAATCAAGTCAATGAAGAAGGTGGCTGGTACATTGAAGATTGACCAGGCTCAGTATCGTGAGTTGGAGGCTTTCTCCAAATTCTCGAGTGATATGGATGCCGTAACAGCAATGACATTGGATCGCGGTCGTAAGAACAACCAGTTGTTAATTCAGCCGCAATACAGTCCTATGCCCGTAGGTGAGCAAGTTGCTATCCTATATTGCGGTGTAAACGGTCTGATGCGTCAGGTGCCCATTGATAAGGTACGCCAATGCCAGGATCAGTTCCTTGACAAACTCCGTTCTTCACACCCAGAAGTTATTGCAACACTGGCTAGTGGTAAGATTGACGATGCCACCATTGATGTCATAGAACAAGTGATGGCAGATATTGCAGGAACGTATAATGCCTGATAGCTTATGCCAAGTTTGAAAGAGATTAAAGGGCGCATTGCTTCCGTTAATTCCACACGGAAGATCACGTCTGCCATGAAAATGGTGGCCAGTTCAAAGTTACACCATGCTCAGGTAGCCATTCAAAACATGTTGCCCTATGAAACCCTTTTGGAGCATATCCTCAAGTCGTTCTTAGCTGCCGAACCTGGCGCCCAGACGATATATGACCAGGAGCGCCCCATCAAACGTGTGGCTTTGGTTGTCTTCAGCAGCAACTCATCGCTCTGTGGTGGATTCAACGCAAACATTATTAAAGTAATGATGAAAGCTGTTGATGCCCTTTCTGCCGAGTTAGGCAAAGAGAATGTGGAAGTTTATCCTATTGGTCGCAAGGTGGCCGAAAAAGCACAAAAGTTAGGCTATAACGTGAAGTGCGACTTGGCGAGCCTGGTTGATCATCCTAACGCTAAGCAATGTATTGATTTGACAATGGAGTTAGGCGAACGCTTCGCGAATGGTGAGATAGATAAGGTTGAGCTCATTTATCATCATTTCAAGAGTGCTGGTTCGCAGATATTAACCCATAAGACTCTTCTGCCTATCGATATTGAGACTGAGTTGCAACGTGATCACGAACGTGACCTCACATCAAATGTTGCCACGCAGAAAGTTCAGGACTACCTTAAAAAGAAAGAGCGCAAGAAGAAAAAGGCTGAAGGCGATGAAGTCGTTCCTCTGAACGACAACTTCATCGTTGAGCCTGATACGTACACCGTCTTAAAACATCTGATTCCGAAGATGGGGCATCTGATGGTCTATACCGCTCTGCTTGACAGTATTGCCTCAGAACATGCTGCCCGCATGGTAGCTATGCAGACCGCAACTGACAATGCCGACGAACTCTTACGCCAGTTAAACCTGCAATACAACAAGAGTCGCCAGCAAGCCATCACGAGCGAATTGCTCGATATTGTGGGAGGCTCCGTAAACAATTAGTCTGCAGATGTTTTCAGCGTTCAAACCTCAAACAAGCCCAGTCACCGTCATGTTGCTGGGCTTGTTTTTTAAGCCCTAATGATATTGCCTTTTCTTCTAATAGCGGGATGTCCTGAGAATAGAATCCGCTAAGTAATAGGGTGGAGTGGGGAGCCATCTTACTGACGAACATTGGCATATCATTAAGCAGAATATTCCTATTAATGTTAGCGACAACAACGTCGAATTCATCTTCAATATCATTCAAAATAGAGGCATCACCTAATAGTGAGGTAAAATGACTATCCACCATATTAATTACTGCATTATGACGAGCATTGTCTGTACTCCATTCATCAATGTCATAACCCACCGTATCGCTTGCACCAAGTTTTAATGCAGCGATAGCAAGAATACCTGTTCCTGTTCCACAATCCAGCACACGTTTACCTTTAAGAGGAGTGTTCAGCAACTGTCCGACCATCATTCTGGTTGTCTCATGTGTTCCTGTTCCAAATGCAAGGTGTGCATCAATCTCAATTGAGATTTGGGGCTGACAGTCCGACAAATGCCGTCCGTCATGAATCATAATACGATCATCTATAATAATTGGTTCAAAACCTTCCTTTTCCCATTGTTCGTTCCAGTCTTTATCCTCAGCCTCACAAATCGTAAAAGAAATTTTGCAAGAGGGTAGAGGAAAGCCTTCGAGTAATGTTTTGAGAATCATCTCATCATACAACGCCTGCTGCACATAACCCGTAATGCCCTCTGTGGTGTCCTCAAACGTTTCAAAACCAGCCTCTCCTGCAAGTGCGGAGAGGATATCTCGTGCGTCCTGCATCATTTCCATTGGTGCCTGGATGTTGAATTTTACTTCGTAATACTTCATCTTCAGTGTTAATTATATGTGCAAAATTACTAAAAATAGGGAAAATCCTATCACGTTTTAGGGTTTTTCCGTATCTTTGCATGTATTTTATCAGTATTTTTGCATCGTAAAAGAATAACTAAACGTATATGAGCATATGAAAAAATGGATTTTTCTTTCAATGGCAGTGTTTCTGACTTCACTCACAGCAGCAGGTCAGGACGACATGTACTTCGCCTCATCGAAGAAGCAGCAGGCCAAGGAAGCAGAGCGTCGTGCTGAGTTAGAGAAGAGATATGCAAAGCGCCAAGCTAGACTTATAGCCGAGAGAGAGGCCAATCAAAACACCTATTATAGTGGCTCCAATCGGAACGTAGACGACTATAATCGTATGGGCGGCAGTTCTTACGAGACGCTGCCAGCTGATACTGGTGACATTATTTCATTCTCAGCTGTCGAAGGTGTTTATCCTGACTCCGTCAGTGATTTTCAGTTGACACAGCAGATGACTCGCTTCGACGACTACGTTCCTTCTGTCGCTTATTGGGAAGGCTATTCTGCTGGTCAACGTGATGCATGGGGATGGCATTCTCCTTGGTACTATTCGTCACTCTATCCCTGGTACGATCCTTGGTATTATGATCCCTGGTATTACTCCTCCTGGTCTTGGCGATACGGATGGTATGATCCTTGGTATTATGACTATGGCTGGCACCACTATGGATGGTATGGTGGATATTATGGTTATCGTCCCTACGTCTATGTAGCGGGAGGTACTGGCCGTTATTATGGAAACGGCAATACTGGCACATTGCGACGAAATGGCAACTACGATCGCACCAGTTCTGGTAATCGTAATCGTGTATCTAACTACACAAGTGGTAGTCGATTTGATGGAGCTCGTCAGCGTGCAGCAAATGGTAATAGTGGACGTTCAAGCTCCGGTACTACTTACGGCACATCACGTACTACGGGGCGCGACAATAGCAATACCCGCACAACTACGCGTAATAACACGGTGAATCAACGCACCACAACGGTGAACACGACACCTGTTCGTTCGAATATAAACACCTCAACAGGCGGAGCAAGCCGCAGCTCATCAACCTTTGGCAGTAGCGGTTCTCGTGGAGGCAGTTACAGTAGTGGAGGTAGCTTCGGTGGCGGAGGAAGCAGCCGAGGAGGAGGTTCCGTTGGTGGCGGCGGTGGTAGTCGTAGTGGCGGACGTAGATAACAAAATTACATTGTGAAAAATAAAATATATAAGGATATGAAAAAGATTGTTTCCCTCGCAGTTCTTTCACTGGCCATATTGCCAGTAGCTGCACAAGATACATACGAGAATGCACGCTTCTTAGGCAGTGATCTCAACGGCACAGCTCGTTATGTGGGCATGGGCGGAGCAATGGATGCTCTTGGCGCTGACATCTCAGTGATGAACACCAATCCTGCTGGTATCGGATTATTTCGTCATAGTGTCGTTAGTGGTTCACTTAGTGTGATTAACCAAGAGAATGCCAAGCGTTTCGACCAGGTGGGCAAGACCAATCTTAGCTTAGACCAGATTGGCTTCGTATATTCCTTCCGTGAAGATTACGAAGATACGTACATCAACTTTGGTTTCAATATTCATAAAAGTCGTAACTTTGACCAGATTCTCTCTGCAGCTAACAGTCTGACGGCTTCTTCCCTTTCTAAACTGGCCTATGCCAAGAGTGTTCAGGGCAGCGACTACAAGGGCGGTTATTATCTAGAGGAAAATGGAAATGGCTTCGTAGATGGATGGAGAAACCGTACGAGCAACGAACGTGCTTATCCTTACACTCAGTGGGATTTAGTTTACACCAATGGATTGATGTGGGACAACCAAAATACACCTACTCCCGATGATCCCTCGTCACCATATTATGACCCCAAATCAATATACTTTAATAATATCTTTTTCGATGCCTCCGACTATAGTTTCGACCGTGCACACAGCGGTTTCATAACAGATTTCGACTTCAATGTCAGCGGCAATATTAACAACCGTCTTTATTTGGGCGCTACTATCGGTGTTCGTGCAGTTGACTATAAGGGCTATTCTGAGTATCAGGAGTTTTTGATTGACCGCAAAAATCAATCAATTGGAAATACCGTCTTGGCTGACGAACGTCGCATTACCGGTAGTGGTATTAATGTTAAGGTAGGTGCCATTGTACGCCCCTTTGAAAGCTCACCATTCCGCGTAGGTCTGAGCATTGAGACACCCACATGGTATACTCTTAAATCAAGGAATGCCACGCTGTTGATTAATGCAACCGACTATGCAGCTAAGAATCCAGGCTTTAAAAACTGGGGTAGGGATGAAATATCAAGTGGCGAGACTTATGAATTCCGTTACTATACACCTTGGAAGTTTGGTCTGAGTTTGGGTCATACCATTGGCGATTTCTTGGCACTTGGAGCCGGCATGGACTACACCGACTATAGTACTGCTGACAATCGTATTAATGATGGTTACGACGAGTATGGCAATCCTGATTCCTATAGCGATGATGTGATGAATCGTCACACGGAACAAACCCTGAAGGGATCTATGACTTACAAGGTTGGTGCAGAAATAAAGCCTATTCCAGAATTTGCAGTTCGCATGGGATATAACTATTTAACACCCATGTATCGCAAGAGCGGATTCCGTGACACACGTCTCAACAGCGTAGGAAACTGGTATTCTTCAACACCAGATTATACCAACTGGGAGGCCACACAGCGTATCACTTGTGGATTAGGTTATCGTTACCAGAATTGGAACTTCGACGTAGCTTACCAATACAATATCACGAAAGGAACTTTCTATCCGTATCAGCCAAATGTTGAGTTCAAAGATATTGTACCTGATCCTGACAGTAATCAGTTACTATCTGAGACGAACGTATGCACGCCAACAAATGTTGATTTCAAACGACATCAGTTGCTGTTTACAGTTAGCTATAACTTCTAAAAAAAGGACTCAGGGAAAACCTTGAGTCCTTTCCTAATTTTATTCTTATTTATCATAATGCCGATTCTAACAAATAAGAATAAAATATAATATTAAGTCATTTTCCATTTGATATCTTATGACTTTTCCTTGCCTTTGAAAGATTTAACTTTCATGCCCAACTTGCTTGGCATAATTGCATTGAGGAAGATGCCGACAATAGCTGCGATAGCGAGACCGGACAAATGAATTGGGCCGATAGCAATATCATCATTTGCTCCGTATTTCACACCGATGGCAAGTACAAGAATCAGAGCAGCCACAAAAACATTGCGTGAGCTCTTCAAATCAACTTTCTCTTCAACAAGATTACGTACACCAACTGCCGAAATCATGCCATATAGAATCAAGCTGACGCCACCAATTGTAGCTGCAGGCATCAACTGCACAAGACAAGCAAACTTTGGACAAAAAGCAAGGATGATGGCCAGGCATGCTGCAATTCTGATAACTTTAGGATCGAACACCTTGGTAAGGTTCAGAACTCCCGTATTCTCGCCATATGTGGTGTTTGCTGGTGCGCCAAAAACAGACGCAACAGCCGTAGCCACGCCATCACCTGTAAGAGTACGATGCAGGCCCGGATTACTCAGGAAATCTTTGCCTACCGTTGAACTGATTGCAAACATATCACCAATATGTTCCATGATGGTAGCAAAGGCAATCGGCATAACAGCAAGTATCGTTGACAGCATCAGCGTTGTATTGCCGTCCTCAAACACAGCAAGTATTGTGTGCTCTTTACTGATGGGAAAACCTACCCAAGAAGCGTCTGCAAGAGGTGCAAAGTTTACCTCGCCCAGACAAGCAGCAATAATATATGATACAACGACGCCCAGCAATACAGGAATAATTTTGATGATACCCCTACCCCAGATTGACGATGTAATGACGGTTATGATAGAAATGATAGCCAACAGCCAATTTGTCTGACAGTTAGCGATAGCAGAACCAGACAAAACCAATCCAATAGCAATAACAATAGGACCAGTTACCACAGGTGGGAAAAACTGCAGAATCTTCTTGACGCCAAACGCCCTAATCAACGCAGCCATTACGAAATACATCAGTCCAGCACAGGCGACACCAAGACAAGCATAGTCAAGGGCAAGCGACTCAGAAAGTCCCTGCGACATACCCATTTCCTTTACTGAGGCATAACCACCAAGGAAAGCAAATGAAGAACCGAGGAAGGCAGGTACGTTCCACTTCGAGATGAAATGAAAAAGAAGAGTTCCAATACCTGCAAAAAGTAAAGTAATAGACACATCTAATCCAGTAAGAAGCGGTACAAGAACCGTAGCTCCAAACATGGCAAACAGATGTTGTACGCCAAGTATCAGCATGCGTGGTGCGCCCAATTGACGGGCATCATAAATAACATTTTGTGGCTCCATTGATTGTAATATTTAAAAAATTTGATGCAAAGATAGTAAAAAAAAGAAGAAAACTCAGAATCTTTTCTCTCAAATTTGAAATAGACCCCTAAAATTTGTGAAGTGCCCCTATTATAATAATAAGGTGAAAAGGTAAATATAAGCATATAACAATAGCTAGCAATTTGTTAAAGGATGTTATAGACAGAAAGTTTCTTTGAAATTGTTTTTTTTATTCGCAAAAAATTCGTACCTTTGCACCCGCAAAACAGAAAGAGACACAAACTGGTGCGTTAGTTCAGTAGGTTAGAATGCCTGCCTGTCACGCAGGAGGTCACGAGTTCGAATCTCGTACGCACCGCTTCTCAATCTGGATAGCAAAGAAAAGAACAAATCACGGTAAGGTGCGTTAGTTCAGTAGGTTAGAATGCCTGCCTGTCACGCAGGAGGTCACGAGTTCGAATCTCGTACGCACCGCAGAAAAATTGAAGCTCATTGATTACAAAATCGATGGGCTTTTTAACTATCAATACTGAAACTATGAACAAAAAACTTATCTTAACCACATTACTGGTTGTTTTTTCGTTGGGCACATTTGCTCAGCAACGTACAACACAGCTTACTCTGTATAAGGAGTTCAAGCCGTCTGTCATCACGCTTAAGAATGGTCACAAGATTAAGCAGGAATTCACAAACGTCTTTCTAAAGAACAGTTCTTTGGTTTACATGCAGGGCGACAACACCATGGAGGCCAACATGGCCAATATTGCTCGAGTGGAGTTTGATGACCGTACATTTACGAACATCAACAACCAACTGGCCTATATGATTGACTCCGTTGGCAACAACATCCTGTATCGTGTCGATATCTTTGACCTGGAGGCCTACAATCAACAGATACGCAACAACGTAAACATCACGGCAATCCCATCGTTTACAGGCGATATGATCAGCACGACTACTATGGACCTGAACAACGAAGGTGACTATAAGTTGCCCGTTTATCCCCATTTCTACTATATGTATAATGGTGAAATCATCAAGGCCCACGAGCGCGAGATTTCTCGTCGTCTGCCCAAGAAAGACAAAGAAATCGACAGAAAATATCGCACCGTTATTGGCATGAAAGGATTCTCATGGACCAACAACGAGAGTCTTGTACAGCTGCTGAAAGCCATCACAAAGGAATAATAAGTCAGTTTTTCGTCTTCCAACATGTCTGTAAAGGATTACTACCAGATGGCCATCAAGGTGGCTGACCAGATGCTAAATGATCCTCAGAACAACGTTAACGAAGTGCTGAAAAAACACTTGGGATACGAAAGAGGACTCAAAGGCTTCTTTACAGACCCGTGGAACCTGCTTTTCTTTGGCAATCCGCTGTTGCTAGGTGGACGCGTGCTTTACCGATACATGCGAATCAAACAGCGCCAGCGCATGGAACTTGAAATGATGAAGCGAAATATCATTGCCAAGCAGCAGGCCATCATCAAACGCATGGAAGAAGAAAGCCGTCTAAACGAGGCACAACGACAGAACCTACAGGAAACCATTGATTTCTTGGAGGAGACGCTGAAACGCATTGAGGACAGCAGGAACCAGACGAGGAATTAATTGTGCCTATGGGTAATCATCATTTGACGCCTGAGGAAAAGGAGACCCTACGCGTAATGAAAATGCAGGAGGGTGAGCTTGAGCAACTTCAGATTGAAAACGAGGCCCATCATCAGCATCTCAACGAAATGGGACAACGTCTGGAAGCATTGAAAGAGCGTGCCAGGCATTTGGCACAAGCGGAAGGTGTTGATGTGAGCAAGGAGCACCACTACCCTACTGCTCAGCAAGAACCTGACAGAATGAACCTGGAGGAGATTCCTTCATGGGCCTCTCTCATCCAACAAGCCAAAGAGAAAAACGTATCTTCCAATACTAGCATAGAAGATTTACTGAACGAAGCTGAAATTACTAAATATCAGGAAGATACAAAAAGAATTGAAGAAGAGTTTGCTCAACTGACAGGTTTGACCAAACGCGATATGGCATTCCTTCCTGTGGCAACCTATTTACAAACGGCCCGTTGGACGACAACAGGAAAAACATTGCCCACAAAAAGCCTTGCAACAATAGGGAATTTGCCAACCAAAGTCAATATGGCAATAGAACAACTTCACACCTCCATGTACGACCCAGAAAAAGACGGGCCTTGGGAGTTTTATGAAGCCCGCACCCGAAAGATATTGATGCTGTCGAACCTTTTGGCATCCACATCTAACGTGGCTTTTGCCGCTTCCACCGAGCTTTGGAGTAAGATAGATACTGAGGGCCTGATAACCACCATAAGCAGATTGGCACAAGATGGTGCCTACCTAATCAATTTACGGGATGCTTATGAAAAGATAAAAATGGATCAGGTGCTTGAAAAGGCCCTGCATGATATTGACAGCCATTTCAAGCACCTGCCCACAAAAGATTAGAACGAATAAGAAAATCCCAGCGAAGAATACTCTTTAAATTGCCAATAGCCCAGGTTTTCATCCCAGTTGTTGGCATCGTCGAAGCGTGGGAACAAGAACAAGTTTGCTGTGATATACTTTGATACACGCAACGAGAAAGTGTTTTCCCATTCTATCTCAGTACGGTGATAACTGGTGAATCCATAGATACGCGACTTCCATTGTACGGTCTCGTTCAACTTCCAGTTCAACGATGCTGTCAACTGCGAACCGAAGTCAGTTAGCGAATGCGTGTGACGATCCAGTTTCACGCCAAAACTGCCAGCCAAGTCAGCACGGTCCACATAGCGATAGTTGATGGCCAGCGGCGACATGTTGATAGTACCCGTCAGCTTCTTATTAAACGCCTCCACCTTGTAATCCATACCGAGACCGACACTCAGGTTAAATGGTGACATGAAGTCAGAGAAGGTATTCTCGTTGTTGGCTCTGAAACCACGTGTAAACTGGGTGTAGGCCAAGAGCTGAAGCGTGTAGTACCATCTGTTGGCAGCCTGCAGACCGACCTTACCTGTGTAACGAAGCAGGTCCTCATTGGCCTTTAGACGATGAACCGTATCAGAAGGCGATGTCTGGAAACCCAGCTTCATCTCCAGTTTGTTGTCCCACTTAAACTTTGATTTGTTGTCGTAGTTAGCCTCCAAAGTGATACTTCCCACAGCAGCATAATTATTCTCACCACCCTTATACCAGTTGTCCGACACATAGTTCTGCATGAACTGCAGATAAGTGTCGCACTTGTATTTCCAGAAGTTTGGTTTCTCGATGACCACCTCTACAGGCTCCGCCTCAGGCATATCGGGCAACGGTTCTGCCTGCTTCACCATCTCAACCTCCTGACGAACCACAGTTTTCTCGATGATATCTTGGCGAAGGGCACCCGATTTCTCCTGCTCCGTCTGCGTCACCTGAATCAAGTCCGGACGCGTCAGATACACATGCATCAAGGCCTGATCAATAGCCTGGCTCACTTCGTCGGGATCAGAAGAGGCGATAGACAACTGATTGGTTGCAACGTTGTGATAAAACGTGAGAGGCGCAAACAATCGAAAGTATTGCCCTCTCGAATTATTACTTTGTGCAGTAGCACTTACGCTGAGCGTAATAATTGCCACCATAAATAATGCTAATTTTCTCATATCTGCGTGCAAAGTTATGATTTTTTTTTGTAACTTTGCACCTTGTTTGAGAAAAAGTAATAAAAATATTCTATAATAATGAACAGAAACACCCTTATTGGCTTTAGCCTGATTGCCGTAGTTCTTATTCTTTTCAGTTATTTGAACACGCCATCACAAGAGCAAATCGAAGCCTACAACCATCAGAAAGACAGCATCGAAGCTGTAAAACAACAAATCGCAGCCAGCCAGAAGAACGAGGCGCAAGCAAAAACCATTGTCGAGGTCGATTCTACCGCCCTGTTCTTCTCAGCAAAGAATGATTCACTGGCCAGTCTTAACCGCGTAGCCACACTCAAGAACGACTCTTTGGAGCTGAAGTTCAACACCAAGGGCGGAACCATTTCCAGCGCACGCATCCTTGCCCACAAGGATACGCTGAACCAGCCTGGCATTACATTGTTTGACGCCCAGAGTCAGCAGATGAATTTCGTACTGAAGAGCCTTAACAAGTATATCAATACCAAGGACTTAGTATTCACCGATTCAACTGCCGCTGATGGTTCTCTCGTGATGACTGCCGTGGCTCAGAATGGCGGCACCCTGGTATTCAAATACACCCTGGGCCCCGACTACATGCTCCACTTCTCAGTTCAGGCCAACGGACTGGCCGACCAGCTGGATCCCACCAGCAAGGAACTGGTTATTCAGTGGCAGGACTCATGTCGTCAGCAGGAGAAAGGATTCACATTTGAGAACTATCGTTCGGCTCTGACTTACAAATTCCACGACGGTGGTACCGACTATCTGAACGAGACATCCGACAAGCAGGAAACCATAGAGGAGCCCATCGACTGGGTGGCCTTCAAGAACCAGTACTTCTCAGCAGTTCTTATTTCTAAGGACGCCTTCAATGCTGGTGCCGAACTGACAAGCACACCACAGGATAAGAGCACACGTATCCTGAAGAACTATGAGGCCCGCCTGACCACCAAGTTCGACCCCACAGGTCAGCAGCCCTCTGAGTTTGAGATGTTCATCGGTCCCAACGACTTCCGTCTGATTCAGGACGTAGAGGAGCAGAGCCAGTTTGGCAAAGAACTGGAGCTCGAGAAGTTGGTATATCTGGGATGGCCTTTGTTCCGTTTCATCAACCGTTGGTTCACACTCTATGTGTTCGACTGGCTCACCAAGCTGGGACTGCCTATGGGTATTGTGCTCATTCTCATCACCCTGCTGTTGAAGGGCATCACCTTCCCCATGGTAAAGAAGAGTTATATGTCAAGTGCCAAGATGCGCGTGTTGAAACCCAAACTCGACGAGGCTACCAAGCAGTATAACAAGCCAGAAGACCAGATGCAGAAGCAGCAGGCCATGATGGCGCTATATTCTAAGTATGGAGTTTCGCCTCTGGGTGGCTGTCTGCCCATGCTGATTCAGATGCCTATCTGGATTGCGATGTTCAACTTCGTGCCTAACGCCATTCAGCTGCGCCGCGAGTCATTCCTGTGGATGGACGACCTGTCAACCTATGATCCCATCTTTGAATGGGGCTTCCACATCTGGGGTATCGGCGACCACCTGTCATTGACCTGTATTCTCTTCTGCGTGAGCAACCTGCTCTACTCATATATGACCATGCGCCAGCAGCGCGACCAGATGGTTGGCCAGCAGGCCGAGCAGATGAAGATGATGCAGTGGATGATGTACATCATGCCTCTGATGTTCTTCTTCATGTTCAACGACTATTCAAGTGGTCTTAACTTCTACTACTTCATCTCATTGTTCTTCTCAGCAGCCATCATGTGGACGCTCCGCAAGACTACCGATGACGAGAAGTTGCTTGCCATTTTGGAGGAAAAGTACAAGGAGAACCAGAACAATCCCAAGAAGATGAGCGGCTTGGCTGCTCGCTTGGAGGAGATGCAGAAGCGTGCCGCAGAAATACAGAAGATGCAGCAACAGCAGAACCGTAAGTAAGAAACAAGAAAACTACCATCACATAAAATAAATTATGAAAATAGGATTTGACAACGACAAATATCTCAAGATACAGTCTGAACACATCAAGGAGCGCATTGCACAATTTGACGGAAAACTGTATCTGGAGTTAGGAGGAAAACTCTTTGACGACCACCACGCTTCTCGCGTGCTGCCTGGTTTCAAGCCCGATTCTAAGTTGCGCATGTTTGCCCAGCTGCGTGACCAGTTGGAAATCGTCATCGTGGTCAGCGCAGAAGATATCGAGAAGAACAAGGTGCGTGCCGACCTGGGCATCACCTATGACGAGGACGTGCTTCGCTTTCGTGAAGAATTCATGAACCGCGAATTTATGGTGGGCTCGGTGGTCATTACCCACTATAATGGCCAGAAGGCAGCCGACCAGTTCCGTCATCGCCTGGAGCGTATGGGCATCAAGTCGTATGTACACTATCTTATTGATGGCTATCCCCACAACGTGGAACTTATTGCCAGCGACGAAGGCTTCGGCAAGAATGACTATGTAGAGACATCGCGCGAGTTGGTCATCGTCACCGCTCCCGGTCCTGGCTCTGGCAAGATGGCTGTTTGCCTCTCACAGCTCTATAACGAGAACAAACGCGGCATCCGTGCCGGCTATGCCAAGTTCGAGACCTTCCCTGTATGGAATCTGCCTTTGAAGCATCCTGTCAACATCGCCTACGAGGCCGCTACTGCCGACCTGAACGATGTGAACATGATTGACCCGTTCCATCTGGAGGCCTACGATAAGATTGCCATCAACTACAACCGCGACATCGAGATTTTCCCCGTGCTCAACGCATTGTTCGAGGGCATCTATGGCGAGAATCCGTATAAGAGTCCCACAGATATGGGTGTCAATATGGTTGGTTTCTGCATCAGCGACGACGAGGTGTGCTGTCAGGCTAGCCGCGACGAGATTATCCGTCGTTATTACGATGCCACCAACAAGATGGCCGAAGGCAAAGACAACGACAAGGAGATCAACAAAATCCTGATGCTCTTCAATCAGGCAAAGATTTCTACCGCTTATCGTCGTGTCACCGTTGCCGCACAGGCCAAGCAGGAACTCACTGAGCAGACTTCGGCCGCAATGGAACTTGAGGATGGTACCATCATCACTTCCAAGTCATCACCCCTGCTGGGTTGCTCGGCAGCTCTCCTGCTCAATGCCACCAAGCATCTGGCTGGCATCGACCATCAGGCCAAACTGATTCCGCAGAGTCTGATTGAACCCGTTCAGAAAACCAAGATTGAATACCTGGGAGGCAAGAATCCCCGTCTGCATACCGACGAGGTATTGGTGGCACTTAGTGTGCTGTCGAAAGACGATGAGCTGTGTCGCCGCGCATTGGAGCAACTGCCAAAGCTGCACGGCTGTCAGGTTCACTCCACCGTTATGCTGTCTGAGGTTGACCGCAAGATATTCAAGAAACTGGGATGCGGACTGACATGCGACCCCGTTAAGAAAAAATAAATCATTACTATGAATAAGTTATTTGCAATGACAGCCTGTGCCCTCATGCTCACAGCATGTAGCACGCAA
The DNA here is from genome assembly GCA_902775605.1 of uncultured Prevotellaceae bacterium. Lineage (GTDB taxonomy): Bacteria > Bacteroidota > Bacteroidia > Bacteroidales > Bacteroidaceae > Prevotella. Next base: position 157,395 of record CACYNE010000002.1, on the reverse strand, counting down.
AACGGAAATGACAAGGTGAATATTCAGAAGCAAACCGTTGAATTGAAGAATGACCAGATGACGCCCGAGGCACTCTGGGCCATGAGTCGCATTTCTGGTTATGAAGCCTCGCCCGACGGACAGCACATCGTATTCCAGATGGGCTACTATAGCGTCGAGGAGAACAGTAGTCACCAGGTACTCTGGATGATGAACGCCGATGGCTCTGAGCAGAAGCAGTTGACTACGGATGCCGACAACGAAACCGACGCACAGTGGCTCGACAACGAGACCATCGCCTTCATCAAAGGTGGCGAGGTGTGGAAGATGAACCTCAATGGCGACAATCGCGTGCAAATGTCCGATACCGAGGGAAAGGTTGAGGGCTTTATGTTCTCGCCCGACCAATCAAAGGTCATTGTGCTGCAGAGCATCCCCTTCAACGAGATTATCAAGGAAAAGCCTGCCGACCTGCCAAAGTCAACTGGCCGCGTGGTGACCGACCTGATGTATCGCCATTGGGACCATTATGTGGAGAGCATCCAGCATCCCTTCGTTTATGAAGTGGAAGATGGCAAGTTGAAAGCTGAAGGTTTTGATATCCTCGAGGGCGAGCCCTTCGAATGTCCCATGGAGCCCTTCGGCGGCATGGAGCAGTTGGCTTGGAGCACAGACTCTAAGTTCATTGCCTTTACTTGTCGTTGCAAGACAGGCCTTGCCTATAGCATCAGCACAGACTCGGACATTTTCCTTTATGATGTAGAGAGCAAGAGTTTGGATACAACCAAGAACCTTTGCAAGGGTTGTGAATATGGCGTGGTGCCTGACGGTACCGTTCCTAATGAGACCAACAACCTCATGGATCCTACAAAGACACTAAAGAATCAGTATGTCAACCAACACGAGGATATAAAAGATCGTAATGTTGGCTACGACACCAATCCAAAGTTCTCGCCCGACGGACGCTATGTGGCATGGCTCTCTATGGAGCGTGATGGCTATGAGGCTGACCGCAACCGTCTCTGTGTCTATGACCTCAAGGAGAACACCAAGACCTACGTTACTGAGAGCTTCGACTCTAATGTGGATGACTATTGCTGGGCACCCGATTCAAAGACTATATATTATATAGGTGTATGGCATGCCACAGAAAACCTCTATAAGACCAATCTTCAGGGTGAAGTAAAACAGCTCACCAACGACTGGGCAGACTTCGGCTCGCTGAAGATGCTGAACGACAAGCATATTCTGGCTGAGCGCCATTCGTTTGTGGCCCCCGCCGACCTCTACGTTGTGAATCCCGGCGACAGCATCGCAGATACCAAGGTGACTCAGGTGACAGAGGTCAACAAGGAGATTCTCGATCAGTTGGGCAAGCCTTCTGTTGAGCAATACTGGGTGAAGACCACCGACGGCAAAGAAATGCTGACGTGGGTCATTCTGCCTCCTCACTTTGACAGAAACAAGCATTACCCCACCCTGCTCTTCTGCGAAGGCGGTCCTCAGAGTCCCGTTTCTCAGTTCTGGAGCTATCGTTGGAACTTCTTCATCATGGCCTCACAGGGTTATGTTGTCGTCGCTCCAAACCGTCGTGGATTGCCAGGCTTCGGCCAGGAATGGCTGGAGGAAATCTCTGGCGACTGGACAGGTCAATGCATGGACGACTATCTGGCTGCCATCGACTTCGCTTGCGACGAGTTGCCCTACGTTAACCGCGACAAGCTCGCTGCCGTAGGTGCATCGTTCGGCGGCTTCTCAGTTTACTATCTGGCTGGTCATCACGACAAGCGCTTCAAGTGCTTCATTGCTCACGATGGTGCTTTCAACCTCGAGGCCATGTACACAGAGACAGAAGAGAACTGGTTCTCTAACTGGGAGTACGACGATGCTTACTGGAACAAGGACCAGACAGCACGCGCCAAGAAGACCTACGACAACTCACCTCATCGCTTCGTGGACAAATGGGATACGCCCATCCTCTGCATTCACGGCGAAAAGGACTACCGCATCAACGCCACTCAGGGCATGAGTGCTTTCAATGCAGCACGTATGCGTGGCATTGAGGCAGAGCTCCTCATCTTCCCCGATGAAAACCACTGGGTATTGAAACCGCAGAACGGTATCCTTTGGCAACGTACTTACTTCGATTGGTTAGCACGTTGGTTAAAATAAGGCTATCTTTGTGACAATATGAAGGCATTCGAAGTAATTCGGGTGCCTTTTTGTTATTTTTGAGCGTAAAAACAATAACAAATACTTGATATGAATCAAGAATATCAATATCAAAGTGTCAAAACGTCACTAATTTCACAAAAAAGTTGATAAAACGTTTGCAAATTCGAAAATTTGCTATAACTTTGCAACCGCAAATACAAAATAAACAAACTTTAGTTCAATTTTAATTATCAGGTAAAAGATTATGAATGCAGCACAAGTTGTAGAGCAGCTGAAACAGCGCTTTCCTAACGAGCCCGAGTATATTCAGGCCGTAAGTCAGGTACTTCCCACCATCGAGGAAGAGTACAACAAGCACCCCGAGTTTGAAAAGTCAAACCTCATCGAGCGTCTGTGTATCCCCGATCGCGTGATTGAGTTCCGTGTCACATGGGTTGATGATAAGGGCAATGTTCAGACAAACATGGGTTACCGCATTCAGCACAATAACGCCATTGGCCCATACAAAGGCGGTATCCGTTATCACAAGTCTGTAAACCTGGGTATCCTGAAGTTCTTGGCTTTCGAGCAGACCTTCAAGAACTCATTGACCACACTCCCCATGGGTGGTGCAAAGGGTGGTTCTGACTTCTCTCCCCGTGGCAAGAGCGACGCTGAGGTGATGCGTTTCTGCCAGGCCTTCATGAACGAGCTCTATCGTCACATTGGTCCCGATGAGGACGTTCCCGCAGGTGATATTGGCGTAGGTGGCCGTGAGGTAGGTTACATGTTCGGTCAGTACAAGAAGCTCACTCACCAGTTCCAGGGTGTGCTCACCGGTAAGGGCATCCAGTTCGGTGGTTCACTCATCCGTCCTGAGGCAACCGGTTACGGTACTGTTTACTTCCTGACCTCTATGCTCCAGACTCGTGGCATCGAACTCGCAGGTAAGAAGGTTCTGATCTCTGGTGCAGGTAACGTGGCTCAGTATGCTGCTGAGAAGTGTCTGCAGTTGGGTGCTATCCCCATGACCATGTCAGACTCTGACGGTTACATCTACGATCCCGATGGCATCGATCGCGCTAAGCTCGACTACATCATGGAGCTGAAGAACGTTGAGCGCGGACGTATTAAGGAGTATGTTGAGGAGTATCCCACAGCTAAGTACTATGAGGGCAAGCGTCCTTGGTTCGAGAAGGCCGACATCGCTCTCCCCTGCGCTACTCAGAACGAGATCAACGGCGAGGAGGCTCAGGCTCTGGTTAACAACGGTGTAATCGCTGTTGCTGAGGGTGCTAACATGCCTTCACTGCCCGAGGCTATCAAGATCTTCCAGGACGCCAAGATCCTCTACGCTCCTGGTAAGGCTTCTAACGCTGGTGGTGTATCAGTATCTGGTCTTGAGATGTCACAGAACTCTGAGCGTCTGAGCTGGACTGCTAAGGAGGTTGACGACTATCTGAAGCGCATCATGAACGACATTCACGAGAACTGCGTGAAGTATGGTACTCAGGCTGATGGCTACATCAACTATGTAAAGGGTGCTAACGTTGCCGGCTTCATGAAGGTTGCCAAGGCCATGATGGCTCAGGGCATCGTATAAGCTCGACGATAGTAGAACACTATTTTAATGTTATTCATAAATCGAGCGGGTCAGAATTTTGACTCGCTCGATTCTTTTGTATAGGACTATATGAACCAAGTCAGAGTAGCCTATTGACAATAAATGATTAATCAACCCTATTATTTGCTAATTCTTTGGTCAATCAGAAAAAGTTTAGTACTTTTGCATGCCAAAAAGACAGAACAATATCTATAAAACAAAACTAACAATGGAAATGAAACCATTAAACAAACACTTTGCCCCAAAAAGTGTGATGCCCGAGAAGGTCATTCAGTTTGGCGAGGGCAACTTCCTTCGTGCATTCGTAGATTGGATCATCTGGAACATGGACCAGAAAACGAACTTCAATGGTTCGGTAGTTGTTGTCCAGCCAATTGAAAAAGGTATGGTTGACTGGCTCAATGGCCAGGATTGTTTGTATCACGTAAACTTACAAGGCCGTGAGAACGGACAGCCCGTTAACACCCTTGAGCGTATCGATGTCATCAGTCGTGCGCTGAATCCCTATTCACAGAACGATGCCTTCATGGCATTGGCCGACCAGCCAGAGATTCGTTTTGTCATCTCAAACACCACCGAAGCAGGCATCGCTTTCGACCCTGCCTGCAAGCTTGACGACAAACCCGCCAGTTCATATCCCGGCAAGTTGGTTCAGCTGCTGTATCGCCGCTATCAGACCTTCAATGGCGATCCCACCAAGGGCCTTATCATCTTCCCCTGTGAACTTATCTTCCTCAATGGTCACGTACTGAAAGACTGCATTGAGAAATATATCGATTTATGGAACCTTGGCAGCGACTTCAAGAAGTGGTTCGAAGAGAGTTGCGGCGTCTATGCCACCCTCGTGGACCGCATCGTTCCTGGCTTCCCCCGCAAAGAGATTGCCGAAATTCAGGAGAAGGTTGGCTATCGCGACAACCTCGTTGTCCAGGCCGAAAACTTCCACCTGTGGGTTATCGAGGCACCAAAAGAAGTGGCCAACGAGTTCCCCGCCGACAAGGCTGGCCTGCACGTATTGTTTGTACCCTCAGAAGAGCCCTATCACAAGCGTAAGGTGACGCTGCTGAATGGCCCTCACACCGTACTGTCGCCCGTTGCCTTCCTCAGCGGCGTGAACATCGTTCGCGACGCCTGCAACCACGAAGTCATTGGCAAGTATATCCACAAGGTGCAGTTTGAAGAACTGATGCAGACCCTCGACCTGCCCATGAACGAGCTGGAGAAATTTGCCGGCGACGTGCTGGAGCGCTTCGACAATCCCTTCGTCGACCACCAGGTAACCAGCATCATGCTGAACTCCTTCCCCAAGTTCCAGGCTCGCGACCTTCCCGGCGTGAAGACCTATCTGGAACGCAAGGGCGAACTGCCCAAGGGCTTGGTATTCGGACTTTCAGCCATCATCACCTATTATAAGGGTGGCCAGCGTGCCGATGGTGTGGAGATTGTGCCCAACGACGATCAGAAGATCATGGACCTGCTGAAGCAGTTGTGGGCCACAGGAGACACACAGAAGGTCGCCAATGGTGTTCTCGGTGCCGAGTTTATCTGGCAGGAAGACCTCAACAAGATCGCCGGATTGAATCAAATGGTAAAACTCTTCCTCGATTTGATTCAGGAAAAAGGCATGCTCGAAGCAGTCAAGACCATTCTGTAAAGCGAAGATAAATCCAAAGAAAAATGTTCTTTTCTTTGGATTTTCGCTTTATTTGCACTACCTTTGCATTCGAAATTGCAATTTATAAAAAAATGATACTTGATAAAATCAACGAACTTCTTCAGCAAGTAGATACGCTGAAGGCAAGTAACGCAGAAGAGGTAGAACAGCTCCGCCTGAAATATCTGAGCAAAAAAGGCGAGATTTCGGAGCTGATGAACGATTTCCGTTCAGTGGCTGCTGACCAGAAAAAAGAGATTGGTATAAAGATCAACGAACTGAAACAGCGTTTCACCGAACGCATCAACCAGCTTCGCGAGGAGTCCACATCACAGGAAAGCAGCGATGAAACTGTTGACCTGACGCGTACCCCCTATCCCATCGAACTTGGCACACGTCACCCGCTGACCATTGTGACCAACGAGATTATCGATATCTTCAGCCGCATGGGCTTTGTCCTGGCTGACGGTCCCGAGGTCGAGGACGACCTGCACGTGTTCACACGCATGAACTTCGCTGCCGATCATCCTGCCCGCGACATGCAGGACACCTTCTTCGTAAGCCAGCATCCCAACGATGTCACCAAGAATATCCTGCTGCGCTCTCACACATCCAGCGTTCAGGCTCGCGTGATGGAACAGATGCACACCGAGGACGGAAAGCTGACCGGTCCTATCCGCGTCATCTGCCCGGGACGTGTGTACCGCAACGAGGCTATCACAGCCCGTGCACATTGCTTCTTCCATCAGGTTGAGGGACTTTATATCGACAAGAACGTTTCGTTTACCGACCTGAAGCAAGTGCTGCTGTCATTTGCCCGCGAGATGTTCGGTGCCGACACCAAGATTCGTCTGCGTCCCTCTTACTTCCCCTTCACCGAGCCCAGTGCCGAGATGGACATCTCTTGCTTCATCTGTGGTGGCGAGGGCTGCGGCTTCTGCAAGCACACCGGCTGGGTAGAGATTCTGGGTTGCGGTATGGTTGACCCCAACGTGCTCGAGCAGTGTGGCATTGACTCAAGCATCTATAGCGGCTATGCCTTCGGTATGGGCGTTGAGCGCATCACCAACCTGAAGTATCGTGTCAGCGACCTCCGCATGTTCTCTGAGAACGACACACGCTTCTTAGAGGAATTCCAGTCGGCAGACTGATTTCACAGGCACAAGTGATTTATCTATCAACATAAAAAACTCCCTTCAGCCGCTAATTATCTATCTTACACCAATATTTTAATAGACGCTCACCGACCGTGAGCGTTTATTTTTTTTGCATGTTTCATGGATGCCTATGTGAAAATCTCAGTTATCTCAAATCTCAGTTCAAAAAAAAGGGACCATCAACATCGAATTCAGCTCTTATAGTCTTCGTAACTTATTGATTATTAAATATATAGATATATATTATATATATAAGGATGAGATGTGGGGGTACCTTAAAAAAACAACTGAGATTTGAGATTTGAGATAGCTAAGTACAATTTATCAGTATTAATAACAATGTAATTATCTAAAAAGCAATGACTTACAATATTTTCAATATAACCGCTCTAGCTATGCCAAAGCCTTCAAAAGGCACAGAATGTATCAAATTACTGCTCTAACAGGCCTCAAAAGCTATGCGTGAACCCCTTTTTCCGATACTTTTCCCTGTATTTGGCGCACACATCAGCGGTGCAGAATTTCAGTATCTCGACCTCATTTGGAAGGAACCGATGGCCATAATGGCCAATCTGATGGGCGATTCGGGCCTGCATTTGCAGCCTCTCCGAGCCTACACGTGCAGACTCCTGGGACCTAACACGTGCAGACTCCGGAGGCAGCAAAAAAGGACGAAAAAGAACGTTGAGAAGCCGGCATTCGTGCTCTTTTAAATCAATCGAGAAAAAGCCATAGCCTGTGGGTTACGATTTCTCATCCTCATCAATGATATAGAATCCTGCTTCAGAAGGATGATCGAGAACCATGCTATTGGAATTCTCCTTGGTCAGCAGCCACGTCATCCAGATGTCACCTGCCGCCGAGGCTATGAAGAATGCACCCCAGGCCAGCATGAGAAAGCTGCCGATGAAGAAGGAGACTATGGCGGGGATGACGCCCAGGACGATGCAGGGCATCATGGCACCCATCATATAGCTGTGGATGTGCATAGGCTCGTTGCAATGACAATAGGGAGTCAGCATTTTCCACATCACGCCGAAACTGATGCTCTTCCAGCCACTCTTTGTATAGCAAGCCCAGGTGAGGCCATGAATCAGCTCGTGAAGCACGATACCAATCATGACATAAACGAAGGAGGAAACCCAGTCCCAAGAACCATCAAACAGTTGATCCAGCGGCTTACTGTCCCACCATATCAGAAAGAAGGGCACAAACAAAACAACGACTAATACCACCATAATGGTCAAGGAAAATTGATTCGCCTTGACAATATCTATGGCCACCTTGCGGCCAATTTCTTGTTCTTGCTCCATCAGTCTTATTGATTGCGTAATTAACGTGAAGCGTGGAAACCTTCCAGGTTGTCATATTTTCTAAGCATCATGCGCTTATAGATATGACGCAGCCAGATGGGATGCAACAGCGTGATGACGAGGCCGATGATGGCCAAGAGGATATAGGCGGTGTTCTCGTCGAACAGGATGATGAACAGCGCCACCAAGACCAGCGGAGAGAACATTCCAACCATTACGATAATCAACTGCACGCCATTCTCTGCATTGTTCTTTCCTGTAATCTTCTGATTAAGGGGAAGGGTCTGCTTGTTATAGACAGCCAACTGGAACAGCATGAAATAGAGAAGTCCGCTGCACAAGAACAGATAGGCTGCCATCATGAGCAATGAGAACTTGCCGGCAATAACGGCGGGCAGCATCAGCAACAGCGGCACTATCAGAATGGCCACATGGAAATAATACTTGGCCTTGAGCAGCGACAGGATATTCTCCTTGTGCGTCATCAAGAGGTCGATATAGTTTCCCTCCGGACAAATAATCTTGACAAGCGTAGTCATGCCATACAAGCCGAAGCAATAGAGGCACCAGAAGTTGAGCATCATTCGGTTGTCATAGGCCGATGTGTAGGAAATCATCAGCGTGAGAACCGTTATCAGCGTGAGACTCATGATGACGCGCGACCTGATGGCCTTGTTGCGGAAAATGGATTTCAGCTCGAGCTTCAGGTATTCGCCCGTCTGTCCGAAGCGCTCCAGGAAGGTGTATTGATAGACTTTCTTCATGGCTGCCTCTTTCTTTTCCTGCTTCATAATCTCCTCACGCACAAAACGGAACTGCAGCCAGCGATTCAGCCAGAACAGACCAGCAAGGAGCGCCACGCTGAAGAGCGCAAAGAACCAGGTGGAGGTAAAGTCGCAGATAAAGTCCATCTGATGGTCAAACAGGTCTTCATTGACAACCAGCGGCAACCAGAACGCGCCGAAGACCAAGAAGGGAAGAGCCCACCACAGGACGAAGCGGGCGGCCAAGGTGCGAACAATCAGGTAGAACTGACTGTTGGCCATGGTCATTACCAATCCACAGAAGACAATGAGCAGAGCCACCGACAGCGATGCGCCTCCGAAGAACACGATAACGGCATAAGGCAGATAGAGCGCAAGCCAAACCCAGTTGAAGCCAGCCAGAAGGGTGTTCAGCAGGAAGGTCTCGATGACTGAATGGAAAGGCATGGGCTGCAATAGGAATGGCTTTACCATCATGGCCGGCGTTTGCTGGACGGCAAAACGCGAGCCGAAATCGATGGCGAGCCACAAGGGCATCATGGCCAAGAGCAACGTGTAGGAGTGTGACTCTGAGGCAGGCATGGCCATCATGGTGCCAAGGAAAATCAGATAGATAATCATAAAGCCCGCACCAATCACCATCATGACACGAGCTACGACACTCTGCTCAAAGGCAGGACTGCGACGCAAGGCCAGGTTGCCTTGTTTGCGCAGCAAAAGGAGTAATTTCCAGCGGTTCATTGTTATCTAAGGTCTATGACTTCTGCTGAAGGGAAATCTTTGGAATTAAATCTAAAGGTGGCATCGCTCAGATTGGCAACCTTCAGGTTCTTAATCGTAAAGGTGGTCCACTTCTGCTTCTGCAGCAGCTTCACCTCTGTGGGATGATAGGTCTTCTTGTCAACAGTAATAAACATCTCGCTGACGCGCTTTGAGGCATCAGTGGCGGTGAGATGCACCTGATAGGCATTGGCCGACTGGGTCATCGTGTAGCGATAGCCCTTCTTATACATGTTAATGAAGTTGTAGGGATTCATCACCTGCAACTGAGACTCAGAGGGATTGGTCACATTCACCTCGTCATTGTTTGTCATATATGTCCACAACGTCTTTCCGTCGAACCATAATGTAGCCATAGAAGTGGTGGCTGTGAACATCTTTCCCTTCACAGAAATCATGCCAGACGAGTTGCCATACTGGGCGCTGTTCATGGAAAAATCCGCTTGAACACCATTCTTTGAACTGATGGAGGCTGCACATTTGTCCAAAACAGTCTTTGCATCCTGTGCATAACCAAGCAAACAACTGCCCACGAGCAGCGTGAAAGTCAAAAACAATCTTTTCATATATCCTACATTATTTTAATGAATTCAACAAATTCTCCAGACTCATATCGTCCTGAATCAGCACCTCGCGTGGCTTTGAGCCGTGAGCCTGACCCACGATGCCCGCCTTCTCCAACTGGTCCATCAGTCGGCCGGCACGGTTGTAACCGATGGCAAACTTGCGCTGAATCAAGCTCGTAGAACCACTCTGTTCGCGAACGATGAGACGGGCTGCATCATCGAACATGGGATCCAGATGACTCATGTCGACCTCGTTGCTGCCAGAGCTGACACCATCCGACTCGCCCACCGGCGGTTCGGGCAATTCGTAAGGCTCCAGATAGCCCTGCTGCTGAGCGATGAACTGGTTGATATCATCCACCTCGGGCGTATCGACAAAGGCACATTGCACACGCACAGGGTCGGTGCCCTGCAGATAGAGCATGTCACCACGACCAATGAGTTGCTGAGCACCCATGCGGTCGAGAATAGTCTTCGAGTCGATGCCCTGCGACACCTTGAAGGCGATACGGGCGGGGAAGTTGGCCTTAATCGTACCAGTAATGATGTTCGTCGTAGGACGCTGGGTGGCAATAATCATGTGGATGCCCACGGCGCGGGCCTTCTGGGCGATACGTGCTATGGGCAGCTCAATCTCTCTGCCCGCCGTCATAATCAGATCACCATACTCGTCGATAACAACAACGATATAAGGCATATACTTGTGTCCCTTCTCAGGATTCAGTTTGCGGGCGATGAACTTGCGGTTATAGTCCTTGATATTACGTTCGCCGGCAGCCATCAGCAACTCGTAGCGGGCATCCATCTCCACGCAAAGAGACTGCAGCGTGCGGATAACCTTCGTCGTGTCGGTGATAATCGGCGAGGCATTGTCATCGGGCACCTTTGCCAGAAAGTGATTGGCAATCTTCGCATAGATGCTAAACTCAACCATCTTGGGGTCAACCAGCACAATCTTCATCTCGGCAGGATGCTTCTTATATAATAAAGATGTGAGGATGGCATTCAAACCGACAGACTTACCCTGACCTGTGGCACCAGCCACCAAGAGGTGAGGAGCCTTGGCGAGGTCGAACATAAAGACCTCGTTGGTGATGGTCTTACCCATGGCGCAAGGCAGATCCATGGTGGTCTCCTGAAACTTCTTCGAGTTCAGGATAGATTCCATCGACACAATGTTTGCCTTAGCATTCGGCACCTCAATACCAATGGTGCCCTTGCCGGGAATGGGCGCGATGATACGAATGCCCAGCGCCTTCAGGCTCAGAGCAATATCATCCTCCAATCCGCGAATCTTAGAGATGCGCACTCCCTGGGCAGGCGTAATCTCGTAAAGCGTAATGGTGGGACCAACGGTGGCCTTGATGCTGCTGATCTCGATGCCAAACGTGCGGAGCACCTCGATAATTCGGTTCTTGTTGGCCGTCTGCTCCTCCATATCAATATACGGCTTTCCGTCAGACTCATAGGCCTTCAGCAAATCGAGCGTCGGATAGTGGTAGTTCTCCAAATCGCGCTTGGGGTCATAGGGCTCCATATCCTCCAAAGCCACCTGACTGACATCGCTGGAGTCGGCCTTCTCCTCTTCGTTGGCCACCTCGATAGTCATGCCTGGGTCGGCAGCGTTGTCCTGACGAGCAGGACGGTCCTTTGTCTCCTTCTCATCATTAACCACCTGATTATTCACGGTCGAATTATTGTCGAAATCCACCGTTTGCGTCATGGGATCATCAAAGACCTCGGGGTCCTCTTGCGTCTTAATCAGGGAATCATAAGACGACGTGGTGTCAGCATCCGACTTGTCGGAATTGGTAATCGTAAACTTCACCTTCTCGACAAAACGCATGGGATTCAGCATCTTACGAATCATCACTATCGTCTCAGAGCTCACATACATCAAGAAGAGGATGGCCACCACAATCAATATGGCCACCAAGCCCGGGCTTCCCACATAACGCTCCAGGTAATTGCACACAAACAGGCCGTGCTCACCGCCCGGGCAGAAGTGCAATGTTGGGAAAAATGGGGTAGCAAACTTGGCCAACGTCACGGAAAGCCATTCCATCACCAATGACACAGCGATAAACCACTTGAGCAATGGCGGTCTGTAGGCCTTCATCAAAACCAAAGAGAGCAAGAACAGCAACAGGGAGACGCCAAAAGAGGCAACGCCAAAGCACTTGTTCAGGAAGAAATAGGCGGCATAGGCACCTAAACTGCCAACCGTATTCCCGAATTTCTGTGGTTCGTTAGCCAAATCGTCCTCCTGCAGGTTCTCAATAATACTCAGGTCGGCAGCCCCCGTCGTGAAATACGAGACGAAGGCCCACGTCAGACAGATGGAGAAAGCGAAAAGAAGCATTCCCAAGAAGAAATGCAACCGCTCGTTCTGAAATATCTGCAATGTGTGATGCAATCCCAGAGACTCTAATACCGAAGGACTGGATGATTGCGATATCGTTTTCTTATTCTTTTTCTTAGCCATTAAATGTCGATTTCATTAAATTATTCTGCAAAATTAGCGGAAAAAAATCAGTTATCATCATAAAATCACATTTTTTTTGTATTTTTGCACCACGAAAAGATAATAGCATGCTAAAAACAATATATAATAAGTACGATAAGACCTTGATTTCATCGCTTCCCGTCGTCCAGTTTCCGGGGAGGATCATCGTCATATTAACGCCAGGTGAAACCGAAAAGGCGGTGCGTTATCTATTGTCGCAACCCATCCTGGGCTTTGACACCGAGACGCGCCCCTCGTTCAAGCGTGGCCATCAGTACAAAGTGTCGCTGCTTCAGGTGTCCACCCCTGACACGTGTTTCCTGTTTAGGCTGAACCACACCGGTCTGACGCCATCGCTCATCAAGTTGCTGGAAGACAGAACCATCCCCAAGATTGGCCTCTCATGGCATGATGACATCAACGCCCTCAGCAAGATTGGCAAATTCAAAACAGGCAGTTTCACCGACATTCAAGACATGGTGCGCGAACTGGGCATCGAGGACTTGAGTCTCCAGAAGCTCTATGCCAACCTGTTTGGCCAGAAAATCAGCAAGAGACAGCAACTGAGCAACTGGGAGGCAGACATCCTGAGCGACAAGCAGAAAATGTATGCAGCCACCGACGCATGGGCCTGCATTATGATTTATAACGAAATCATAAGACTCAAGGAGTCAAAGGATTATGAATTAATAATTAAAGAAAATGAATAAAGTATATCTCAAACGAGGCAAAGAAGAAAGCCTACTCCGTTTCCACCCTTGGATATTCTCTGGTGCCATCCACCATCTGGACAACAACATTGAGGAAGGAGAGGTGGTAAGAGTGGTCACAGAAAAGGGCGATTTTATCGCTGTTGGACATTTCCAGCAGGGGTCTATTGCCGTGCGCGTGCTGACCTTCAACGACGTGGAGATTGACGACGATTTCTGGACCTCGCGTCTTCAGTCGGCCCTTCAGATGCGCCTGGCCATTGGATTGGCCAACAATCCCCAGACCAATGCCTATCGTTTGGTACACGGTGAAGGCGACCTCTTGCCTGGTCTCATCATCGATGTATATGGAGACACCGCCGTCATGCAGGCACACAGCATCGGCATGCACCTGGCCCGCCATACCATTGCCTCGGCACTGGCAAAGGTGATGAAGGACCACATCTCGAACATCTATTATAAGAGCGAGACGACTCTGTCGTTCATGGAACCTGAGAACGGATTCCTGCTGGGCGAAACGGACAACAATATTGCCATAGAGAACGGATTGAAATTCTATGTGGATTGGCTGCGTGGCCAGAAGACGGGCTTCTTTGTGGATCAGCGTGAGAACCGCTCGCTACTGGAGAAATATGCCAAGGACAAGAACGTATTGAATATGTTCTGCTATACCGGCGGCTTCTCGTTCTACGCCATGAGAGGCGGCGCCAAGTCCGTTCATTCGGTTGACAGTTCTGCCAAAGCCATCGAACTGACTCGCCGAAATGTGGAACTCAACTTCCCCAACGACCCGCGCCACGAGGCTTTCTGTGAAGACGCATTCAAATATCTGGATAAGATTAGCGGTTACGACCTGATTATCCTCGACCCGCCTGCCTTCGCCAAGCACAGAGGCGCTCTTCACAACGCCCTCAAGGGATATACGCGCCTGAACCAGAAGGCATTCGAGAAGATTGAAAAGGGTGGCATCTTGTTCACCTTCTCCTGCTCGCAGGTTGTCACCAAGGAGCATTTCCGCAATGCGGTCTTCACGGCAGCAGCACTCGCCAAGCGAAAGGTGCGCATCCTGCACCAGTTGCACCAGCCTGCCGATCACCCCATCAATATTTACCATCCTGAAGGTGAGTATCTGAAGGGATTGGTTCTTTATGTGGAATGATTCAGGATTCAGGATTCAAGATTCAGGATTCAGGATTCAAGATTCAGGATTCAGGTTTGAGATTTGAGGTTTCTTGAAACGATAATACAGTTTATAGAGCAAGAGCATTTGCTGGATAAAGACAAACGCTATCTGGTAGCCCTAAGTGGTGGTGCCGACAGCGTTTGTCTGTTACTCGTATTGCGCCAACTGGGTTATCAGGTTGACGCCGTTCATTGCAATTTCCACCTGAGGGGCGAAGAGAGTAATCGCGACGAGGCTTTTGTTGTCGATTTATGTCAGCAACAGCAAATAGAATTGCATAGGATTCATTTCGACACGACGACATTCGCCAAGACCCATCAGATCAGTATTGAGATGGCGGCGCGTGAACTCAGATACCGATACTTTGAGCAGTTGCGTCAGGACATGGGGGCCGATGGCATCTGCGTGGCTCATCATCAGGACGACTCCGTTGAAACGGTATTATTGAACCTGCTTCGCGGAACGGGCATTCATGGCATGACGGGCATCAAGGCACGCAACGGCTACATTCTGCGCCCGCTGCTTTGCGTCAGCAGAAGCGAGATTACAGAATGGCTTGACCATCAGCACCAGACATTCGTAACTGATTCAAGCAACCTGGAAACCGATGTCATCAGAAACAAGATCCGACTGAACGTCATTCCTCAACTGAAAGCCATCAACCCCGGCGCATGCCAGCAAATCCTCCATACGGCACAACGTCTTCGTGAGGCAGCATGCGTCTATGACGAGGCTGTTCAAGACAAGCTCTCAAGGCTCATTCATGGCGATTCCATCGGTGTTGAAGAACTGTTGAGGGAGTCATCGCCAGAAAGCATCCTTTACGAATGGCTCGCCCCAATGGGATTCAATCCGAAGACGATTGAGAGTATCATCCCGTTGCTGCCTACCATCCAGGCCGGGCGGGAATGGAAGTCGGAAACCCACCAGTTAACCTACAGTCAAGGGCGCCTGCTGGCAGAGCCCATCATGGCCGACCTCCCCACCCTGCGCATTCCTGAGACTGGCATCTATATTTATCATGATACGGCCAAGTTGCGCATTGAGCAGATTCATGGCAAACAGATTGAGAAAGACGCATCGAAGGCCTCGCTCGATATGGCAAAGGTAAGCTTTCCCCTGACCCTGCGCCCCGTGAAAGCCGGCGATCGCTTTATGCCCTATGGCATGAAAGGCACCAAACTGGTCAGCGATTATCTGACGGACAGGCATATCAACGTCTTCGAAAAGCGTCGCACATTGGTGCTCTGCGATAGCAACGGAGAGATTCTGTGGTTGGTGAACCATCGGCCCGATGCCAGGTTCTGTATAAATGATTTAACTCAAGAAACGCTATCATTTTCTTTTTTTAACATAAAAAAGTAGCCCTTTCGAGAACAACGTATTGATATTTTTTGTAACTTTGCAGCCGCAAAACAAAGTGTAATACATGTATAAGCCTAAATATCAGGCAGTTAGTTTAAATTTGAGGTATAGGGAATGAGACAACTAAAAATTCAGAAGAGTATCACCAACCGTTCGAGTGAAGCACTTGATAAGTATCTTGTAGAAATTGGACGTGCCCCTCTTATCAGTATTGACGAAGAGATTGAGCTGGCGCAGAAGATTCGCAAGGGCGGACTGGAAGGTGAGCGTGCTAAGGATAAATTGGTTACAGCAAATCTTCGCTTTGTCGTTTCTGTAGCAAAACAATATCAGCATCAAGGTCTTACCCTTACTGATTTGATTGACGAAGGTAACATCGGTTTGATTAAAGCTGCCCAGAAGTTTGATGAGACTCGCGGCTTTAAATTCATCTCTTATGCAGTATGGTGGATCCGTCAGAGCATCCTGCAGGCTATCGCTGAGCAGAGTCGTATCGTGCGCCTCCCCCTCAACCAGGTAGGTTCTCTGAATAAGATTAACCACGAAATCAACAAGTTTGAGCAGGAGAATCAGCGCCACCCGTCAGTAAGCGAGTTGGCAGAGATGACCGATATTGACGAGGAGAAGATTGGACAGTCTATGCAGGCTGACAGTCACCACGTGTCAATTGATGCGCCTTTCCAGGATGGTGAGGACAACTGTATGCTCGACGTGATGGCTTCGGGCGATGACAGCCGCACAGACCGCCACGTGGATCACGAGTCAATGGCACAGGAGCTGAACTCAGTACTGTCTAAGGTTCTGAAGGACCGTGAGATTATCATCATCCGCGAGTGCTTTGGTATTGGATGCCACGAGAAAGGACTCGAAGAGATTGGCGACGAGCTGGGTCTGACACGCGAGCGTGTGCGCCAGATTCGTGAGAAGAGTATTGCCAAACTTCGCGACTCTGGTAATGCCAAGATTCTGATGAAATATCTGGGATAAGACATCGCAAGGATATAAACATAACAATGAGAGCTGCAAAAAATAATTGCAACTCTCGTTTTTTTTCTGTCTTAATTATTTGTCGTTTCATACTTTTTGCTTACCTTTGTGGCAATGAAACGCGTATTACTAACCTTAGCCGTGTTAACGGTGATGATCTCTGTGGCCTCTGGCGAGAATCTCGACTCGCTGGTCATGAATCGCGTGTTCACTTTCCAACGTAATTACACTCAGGACGTTAACGGCTTCTCAACGAATGTGTACATGAAGCATATCTACCAAACCCACAGGCGCAACGTTGCTCTATGGGCGATACCCCACATGTACACCATTGCCGAAGGTGAGAGAGCCTTTGTGAGCGAACAATACAGCCGGTTCAACTTCCGGACGGTGGGTGACTATGATAACATTCAACAGGTCTATAACACCACCATTCCAAGACAACGTCACACGATGCCCGTATTGATGTCCTACGTGACGCCCGACCTTTACGGCACGACACTCTTCGGGAATCATATCCTTTCGCCTTTCTGTCGCGAGAACCGAATCTACTATCACTACTCGTCTGTTCCCTTGTCAAACAACAAGGTGCGTATCTATTTCCGTCCGAAAATTGTGCCCAACACCCAGTTGGTACAAGGCCGAGCCACCGTGGATCGCTCGACTGGACGCATTGAGCAAGCTGAGATAGAAGGTGAATATGACATGATTCACTTCCAGACGCTGACCATGCAGGGCGAGGACGGCTTGCACGCGCTGCTTCCCAAATACTGCATCACCGATATCGCGTTCAAGTTTGCCGGCAATCATATCACGTCGCACTTCGAGGCCGTATTCGACTGCCCTATCACCCTGCCTGATACCGTTGACGTGAAAGGTGACTATAACCTGATGGACTCTATCCGCCCCATGAGTCTCTCTCAGCAAGAACTGGATATCTTTGAGGACTTCATCCGTAAGCACACCCCCGAGGTGGAAGAAGATACCATCATGGAAGAAGAGATTGACTCGCTGGCTATTACTGCCACGCTGATTGGTAAGAAAAAGCTGGATGAAGAAGGTGACGACCAGGAAGAGACCACCAAGCCACACCATAATTATCTGAAGGAGAGTTGGGACCTGATTGAAGACAACCTGTTCAGCAGTCTCAGTTCAAGTTCTGAGAAAAGCTATATTCGTCTTTCACCTATCCTTGACCCGCAGTATGTCAGCTATAGTCGCAGTAAAGGTTTCTCATATAAGATGAAGCTCTATGCAGGCTATAAGTACAGCAAGAAGTCGTGGATTGATTTCCATCCTCGCATAGGTTACAACTTCAAGTTGCGCGAGTTCTATTTCGATGCTCCCCTGCAATATGTGTATAATGCCGACCTGGACGCCGGCATTGATGCCTGCTTCAGCAAGGACAACCGTATTGGTAATGCCAGCGTGCTCGAAGAA
This sequence comes from uncultured Prevotellaceae bacterium, assembly GCA_902775605.1. Lineage (GTDB taxonomy): Bacteria > Bacteroidota > Bacteroidia > Bacteroidales > Bacteroidaceae > Prevotella. The sequence continues at coordinate 139,213 of CACYNE010000002.1, read as the reverse complement.
ATTAAAAAGGAATATGGCAGCGATGTCAACCTGGAAGGAATGGACCTGGATCTCTTTGATGACTATTCGTGGAGCATCATTCATCACATTCGTCCCAACAAATGGCTCAACATCCATTCCGGATTGGTGCTGCACCAGCGCTGCGCCCTGAATCCTGATGCTATGGCGCAATATGGCAAGTATCGCAGATACTATTCGATGGCTCCTTCTATCACCCTCAGGCTGAATCCTTGGGAGAATGCGCCTTTCTTCACGCTGAACTACGAGCGCGGCTTTAAGATGAAGAGCAACTATGTCAGATATGAGCGTATTGAGGCCGATGCCTCGTTTAAATACAAGATGAGGCGCACCGAGCAGATCAACACCCGCATTGGCGGAGGTCTCTATACCGACAAGAAGAATAACTACTTCCTCGACTTCGCCAACTTCCGTGCCAACAACCTGCCTGATGGCTGGGATGACGACTGGTCGGGCGACTTCCAACTGTTGAGTTCAAGACTGTATAACGAATCCAGATACTACATCCGCGGTCACCTGTCCTACGAGGCTCCACTCCTGGGTGCCTTCCTGACTCCCGCCATTGGTCGTTATGTAGAGCGCGAACGAACTTATTTCAGCACCCTGTCGCTTGACCATACCCGTCAATACTCGGAAATCGGCTATGGCTTCTCCTGTCGTTTCTTCTCGATGGGTGTCTTTGCCAGTTTCCTCAACACCCAATACCAGGACATGGGTTGCAAATTTACATTCGAATTATTCCGCAGATGGTAAAACCACTTATCGTTTATAAAGCAAGTGCCGGCAGTGGAAAGACTTTCACGCTGGCAGTAGAATATATCAAGTTGCTTGTCCAGAATCCTCTGGCCTATAAGCAGACGCTGGCCGTTACCTTCACCAACAAGGCAACGGAAGAGATGAAGATGCGCATATTGAGTCAGCTGTATGGCATCTGGCGCGGCTTAGACAGTTCCAAGGCATATCAAGACAAGATATGCCGGGAGTTGGATGCCTCTCCTGAGTTTGTCAGTCGCCAGGCGGGTACAGCCTTGCACCTGCTGCTCCACAATTACAACTATTTCCGTGTAGAGACCATCGACTCGTTCTTCCAGAGCGTGCTGCGCAACCTGGCTCGCGAGCTCGATCTGACTGCCAATCTTCGCGTTGGCCTGAATGATGTGCAGGTGGAGGAAGTGGCCGTGGACCAACTCATCGACAGTCTGAAAGCCACCGACCAGATGCTGCAATGGCTGTTGCGATACATCATGGACAACATCAGCGACGACCGTTCGTGGAATGTCATCTCACAGATTAAGCAATTTGGCCGTACCATCTTCCGCGACTACTACAAGCAGCAGAGCAAGGAACTCAATCATGTGATTAGTCAGAAGAACTTCTTCGATGACTATACCCAGCAGCTGCGCCAGATACGCGAGGATGCCAGCAACCGCATCCAGGATATTGCCGATTCGTTCTTCGACACCATCAAGGAAGAAGGCCTCACCGTTGACGATTTCTCAAGGAAGAGCAAAGGTGTTTGTTCTATCTTCATGAAGATGAAGCGCGGACAGTTTGACGAGAGTATCATCAACAAGACGGTGGCCGACACGATTGGCGATCCATCGAAATGGTACACCAAAACCAGCGATCGCTCCGAATTTATCCACGCATTGGCAGAAAGCAAGTTGGACGCACTTCTGCGCCTCGCCGTAGAGGAACAACCGCGCCAATGGCTGCTCTATAAGAGTGCCGAACTCACCCTGCGCCACCTCAGTCAGTTGCGCCTGCTGAGCAGTATCGAAGCCAAGGTGCACGAACTCAATGAGAATGCCAACAGATTTCTGCTTAGCGACACCCAGCAGTTGCTGCACGAACTGATTGACGGCAGCGACTCGCCCTTTATCTTTGAGAAGATTGGCACCCATCTTGAGCATATCATGATTGATGAGTTTCAGGACACCTCAACCATTCAGTGGAAGAACTTCAAGGTGCTGCTTGAGGAGGCCATGAGTCATGAGGGCTCATCAAGCCTTATCGTTGGCGACGTTAAGCAAAGCATCTACCGATGGCGCAACGGCGACTGGCGATTGCTGGCAGGCATCAAAGGTGAGTTCTCGCATGCCGACCAATTGATTGAGGAAAAGCCGCTGAACACCAACTACCGCTCAGAAAGAAACATCATCGATTTCAACAACGCCTTCTTCACCCATGCAGCTATGGTAGAAGGTGTTGAAGCCTATGATGATGTCAGGCAGCAATATCCCGACGCTAAGGCTGCAACAGGCATGGTGGAGGTGACACTTCTGCCTGCAGAAGACTATCAGCAGGTGACTCTGGATGCTATCGTTAGCCAGATAAACACGCTACGCAGTCAGCAGATACCTGTGACGGAGATAGCCATCCTCGTCAGAACAAATGGCATCATTCCAACGATAGCCAACTACCTGATGGAGACGCTGCCCGACATCAATGTGGTCAGCGACGAGGCTTTCCGATTGGATGCCTCACCGGCAGTCATCGCCATCATTCAGGCCATGCGTCTTTTGGTTAATCCCGACGATACTATCGCCCGTGCCTATCTGGCGAAGTTCACCACGGGACAACTCAACGGCGCACTTCCCACAGACTATACCGACAATACGGACCAGTTGATGAGACTGCCGCTCTATGAACTGGCCGAGCAGTTGTATGTCATATTCCATCTGGAAGAGACAACTGGACAGACGGCCTATCTCTGCGCCTTCTACGATCAGTTGGCCAGTTTCATCAACGAAGAGACATCCGACCTGCCCACGTTTCTGACCGAATGGGACGAGACCATCTGTTCAAAGCCTATTCAGAGTCCAGAGGTAAATGGCATCCGCATCATCAGTATTCATAAGTCCAAGGGTCTGGAATTCTCGCATGTCATCCTGCCGTTCTGCGACTGGCGCATGGAGCATTCCGACCTTCTTTGGTGTATTCCCCAACAGGCTCCCTTCAACCAGCTGCCCATTGCGCCTATCGACTACAGCATGAAAGGCATGAACGGTACCATCTATCAAAAAGACTATGAGGAGGAGCACCAGCAGATTGTTATCGACAACCTTAATCTGCTCTATGTAGCCTTCACCCGAGCCTCAAAGAGTCTCTTTGTTCTGGGCCGCAGGAATGCGGGTGCAACACGCTCCATACTGATAGAGAGTGTCTTGCCGCTGGTGGCGGAAGAACTGCCCAACGCTGTTCTGGAGGGCGATGCCGATACCGATGCACCACTTCATTTTGTCTTCGGACAACTGTCTGCCAACCAGCAGATGGCTCGAAAGGAAAAGGAGAGCGATAATCCTTTCCTTCAGACAGCCACACCTGTCAACATTCAGATAGAGCCGTTCAAGCAGCAAGTGGAGTTCCGACAGAGTAATAAGAGTAAGGAGTTTGCCACCGTCACGGGCGATGACGACGAATCACATACCACCGACTATATCCAATTGGGCAGCGTGTTGCACCAAGTCTTCTCAAACATCCGCACCACCGATGATGTGGATCAGGCTTTGAAAGACCTTGAGTTAGAGGGAATACTCTATAATCAGGGCATCACCCCCCAGCGCCTGGAGGAAATGATTCGCAAACGTCTCTCCCACCCCTGCGTGTCACAATGGTTCTCTCCGCGCTGGCAGTTGTTCAACGAGTGCACCATCCTGACGCCAGACTCTCAGGAGCGTCGCCCCGACCGTGTGATGACCGATGGCAAAGAGACCATTGTCGTTGATTTTAAGTTCGGACGCGAGCACAAGGAATACCACGATCAGGTGCATGAGTATATGGACCTGCTCCAACAGATGGGGATGCCACATGTGAAAGGATATTTGTGGTTTGTCTATAGTAACAAGATTATCGAAGTGAAGTAACATGAAATCATTCTTAGAATACGTAGCAGAAGATATACTCGCCAAGCATGGCAGCGACCTGAGCAAAGTGGCCATCGTGTTTCCCAACAAGCGTGCCTCGCTGTTTATGAACACCCATCTGGCCAAGTTGGCTGGTAAACCCATCTGGAGTCCTGCCTATATCACCATCAGCGACCTCTTCCGTCATCATTCCTCTCGCATGGTGGCCGACCCCATCAAACAGGTGTGCGACCTCCACAAGTCGTTTATTTCACAAACGGGCATTGAAGAGACACTTGATCATTTCTACAGTTGGGGACAACTCCTGCTGGCCGACTTCGACGACCTTGACAAGAATATGGCCGACGCCGAGAAGGTGTTTGCCAATCTGCGTGACCTCCACGAACTCGACGATGCCAGTTATCTGACTCCTCATCAGAAAGAGATTCTGGCCAAGTTCTTCAGCAATTTCTCTGAAGACAACAACTCGCAATTGAAGGAGCGTTTCCTGCGCCTATGGTCTCGCATGTATGATATCTATCGCGACTTCAACCACCGACTCGCAGAACAGCAACTGGCCTATGAAGGTGCACTCTATCGCGAGGTGGCCACAAGTGATGATATTGACTTTGCCTACGACACCTATATATTTATAGGATTCAACCTCTTGCAGGAAGTGGAGCGCCAGCTCTTCACAAAACTCAAGCGCGAGCGACACACCTATTTCTATTGGGACTTCGACCACTACTACATGAAGGACAATGAGGCTGGTCATTACATTGGTCAACATCTGGCCGACTTCCCCAACGAGCTCGACATCAACCGAGACGAGATTTATCGCAACTTCAACAAGCCGAAAGAGATTACTTTCATGTCGGCACCGACAGAGAATATCCAGGCGCGCTATATCAGCACGTGGCTCCGCGAGAACCAGCGACTGAATGACGGTAGGCGCACGGCTATCGTTCTGTGTAATGAGAACCTGTTGCAAACGGTGGTTCATTGCATCCCCAACGAGGCCGACAAGTTGAACATCACAACGGGCTTCCCTCTGTCGCAGTCGCCTGTGGCTTCGCTCATCAATATGCTTATCAACCTGCAGACGATGGGATATGACCAGCATCGCAAACGCTTCAGACCTCGTTTGCTCAACAACCTGATGCGTCATCCTTACATCGCCAACGTGCCTGAGGAACTGATTCATCCTCTGCAGACTACCGACGACAATGCGCCGCTGGTGGAATGGATGTGCGATATCCTCACCGCCATAGCCCGTCATTCGAGCGACGACACGCCGCTATTCCAAGAAGCCGTCTTCAAAGCCTATACCCTGTTGAACCGCCTGCTGACACTTATCAAGAGCGGCGACCTGCTGGTCAATGTGGCCACCCTGCAGCGACTCATCAGTCAGATTATCCAATCCACGTCTATACCCTTTCACGGAGAACCCGCAGAAGGTATTCAGATTATGGGCGTGCTCGAAACGCGTAACCTCGATTTTGATCACGTCCTCCTCCTTTCCTGCAATGAAGGCAACCTGCCGCGCGGCATCAACGACACCTCGTTTATTCCCTATAACCTCCGAAAGGCTTACGGCCTGACCACAGTCGATCACAAGGTGGCTATCTTCAGTTACTATTTCCATCGCCTGCTCCAGCGTGCTTCCGACGTAACCATCCTCTATAGCAACGCCACAACCGACAGCGGCAAGGGCGAGATGAGTCGGTTTATGCTGCAACTGATGGTGGAGGATCACAGCCACACCATTACATACAAGACACTACAGGCGGGTCAGCAGTTCACGCCGTTCCAACCTGCTGCCGTAGAGAAGACGCCCGAAGTGATGCAGACCATCTTAGGCCATTTCCATCCTCAGGCGCTGCTCACCCCTACTGCCATCAACCGCTATATGCGCTGTCCGCTGATGTTCTACTATAACTATGCCTGCGGACTGCGCGAGCCTGATGCGCCTGTTGACGAGACCATCGACAACCGCATCTTCGGTAACATCTTCCACGAGGCGTCAGAACAGATCTACACACGACTCATGGACAAGAGTCAGCAGATTATGAAGGGCGACATAGAGCAGTTGCTGAAGACCCGTGTAGATATAGAGCGGGCTGTCGATGAGGCTATCAGCAAGGAACTATTCCAATGCAAGCCCTCCGAGCGGCTGGAACTCAACGGCTTGCAACTCATCAACCGCGAGGTGATCATCCACTATATCATGCGACTTCTTGAGATTGACCGTGACTTAGCACCCTTCTATATTGAAGGATTGGAGATTGATGTGAAGGCTCCTATCACAACACCACATATCTCAACGATGATTGGCGGGCGCATTGACCGTCTTGACCGCATCACGAAAGACGGCGTTGAATTGATTCGCGTCATTGACTATAAGACGGGTAGCCGACAGCCTCGTCCGTTGGCTGATGTTGATGCCATTTTTGCACAAGAGAGTCTGCAGAACCATAGCGACTACTATCTGCAAGCCTTCATCTATTCTAGCATCGTCCGCTCTCAGCACCCAGCGACACCGGTCTCACCCGCCCTATTGTTCATCCAGCACTCAGGCGGCTCTGACTATGATCCTACTATTTGCTTTGGCCGAACACCTATCAACGATGTGGCCGATTTCAGCAAACGGTTTATGGAACTGGTCACAGAGAAGATTGACGAGATATTCAATCCGCAGATAGCCTTCGTGCCTACCGACGATCGCAACCGCTGCCGCAACTGTCCCTACAAGCAGTTGTGTAGCATCAAATAACGAAACAACATCTTTTATATATGCAACAGAACATCATTGCCAAACTCATAGCCCAAAGCCTGCAATTAGGCACCGAGGCTGTAATTAATACATTGACGCTGCTCAATGAGGGCTGCACCATTCCGTTCATCTCGCGTTATCGCAAGGAGCGCACCGGCGGACTGGACGAGGTGCAGATAGCTGCTATCAGCGATCAATACGAACGACTGAAAGAGATTGAGAAACGTAAGGAGACAGTTCTGAAGACCATTGGCGAACAGGACAAGCTGACGCCAGAACTCGAAAAACGTATCAACGATTGTTGGGACGCTACCGAGCTCGAGGATATCTATCTGCCCTTCAAACCCCGCCGCCGCACACGAGCCCAGGTGGCTCGCGAACAGGGATTGGAGCCATTGGCAAAGATTCTCCTGCTTCAGCGGGAACGCGACCCGGAATCGGCAGCCCGCCGCTTTGTGACGGGTGATGTGGCCGATGTCACATCTGCCATCAAGGGTGCTCAGGACATCATTGCCGAGCAGGTGAGTGAGGACGAGCGGAGTCGCCAGCAGGTGCGTGGCGCCTTCCGTCGCACAGCCAGCATCACCTCGAAGGTTGTCAAGGCAAAGGCCAACAGCGAAGAGGCTGCCAAATACAGCGACTATTTTGATTGGCACGAACCCCTGAAGCGCTGTTCGAGTCATCGTCTGCTGGCCATGCGTCGCGGCGAAAACGAGGGCATCCTGCGCATCAGCATCGACCCTATCGATGATGACGAGTGTATCGAACGCCTGCAGCGACACTATGTCTATGGCAACACGCCTTGCGGAAAACTCGTGGCTGAGGCTATAGAAGACGGCTACAAACGATTGTTGAAGCCTGCCATCGAAACGGAGTTTAGCAACCTGAGCAAGGAGCAAGCCGATGCCGAGGCCATCCGCGTGTTTGCCGAGAACCTGCGCCAACTGCTGCTTGAAGCACCCTTGGGCCAGAAACGCGTGATGGGAATCGACCCGGGATTCCGCACAGGCTGTAAGGTGGTGTGTCTTGATGCCCAAGGTACCTTGCTTCATCATGAGGCCATCTTCCCCCATCCACCCATCAACAAGCGCATGCAAGCTAATGCACACGTGCAGCAGTTAATCAAGCAATACCGCATAGAGGCTATCGCCATCGGCAATGGTACGGCCAGTCGCGAGACGCGTACCTTTGTGGAGGAATGTCTCTCTGAGATGAATACCAACGCAGCATCGAATGCCGCCCCAACCATATTCGTTGTCAGCGAAGACGGTGCTTCGGTCTATTCGGCTTCAAAGGTGGCTCGCGAGGAATTCCCCGACGAGGATGTGACGGTGCGTGGTGCCGTTTCCATAGGCCGACGACTGATGGACCCGCTGGCGGAACTTGTCAAGATAGACCCCAAAAGCATCGGCGTAGGACAATATCAGCATGATGTGGACCAAACCAAACTGAAGCAGCAACTCGACCAGACGGTGATTCTCTGCGTTAATGCAGTAGGCGTCAACGTCAATACGGCCTCGCAGCATCTGCTACAATATGTCAGCGGACTGGGTCCGGCGTTGGCCAAGAACATTGTAGATTATCGTCGGGAGAACGGAGCTTTCACCAGTCGTGCGCAACTCAAGAAGGTTCCCCGCTTAGGACCATCAGCCTTTGAGCAATGTGCCGGCTTCCTGCGAATACCCGATGCCAAGAACCCGCTCGACAACAGCGCGGTGCATCCCGAGAGTTATGCCATCGTAGAGCGTATGGCCAAGGATCAGCATTGCACGGTGCAGGACCTTATTGAGCAGAAAGACCTTAGGGCCCATATCGATATTCAGCATTATGTCACAAGCGAAGTGGGACTGCCCACCCTGACCGACATTATGAAAGAACTGGAGAAGCCCGGTCGCGATCCGCGCATGCAACTGGAGGAGTTTCATTTTGCCGAAGGTATTGAGACTGTGGACGACCTTATCGAAGGAATGGAGTTGCCTGGTATCGTCACCAACATTACGGCCTTTGGTGCCTTCGTTGATATTGGCGTTCATCAGGATGGACTGGTACACGTCTCACAACTGGCAAACAAGTTTGTGAAAGACCCGAACGATGTGGTCAAACTGCACCAGCATGTTCGTGTGAAAGTATTGGAGATAGACCACCATCGCAAGCGTATTTCTCTCACCATGCGTGGTGTAGAACAATAAGATAAGGCATATAAAATATAGTGATACGCCATTCTTTTATTATTTTCACGCCGTGATTATTTATTTTCACGGCGTGAAAAAATAAAATCACGCCGTGATTTTAATTAATCACGACGTGATTTTTATATTTCTCCTACGTAGGAAATTATTCTTTATCGAGCAGGATCTTCATCATCTCAATGGCTGAGTACGGAATTCTTGTACCGGGACCAAAGATACATGCCACACCTGCCTTGTAAAGGAAGTCATAATCCTGGGCAGGAATTACACCGCCGGCTGTCACCATGATGTCATCGCGGCCCAGCTTGTGCAATTCTTCAATGAGCTGAGGGATAAGCGTCTTGTGACCTGCAGCCAGAGAAGAGGCACCGACAATGTGCACATCGTTCTCGACAGCCTCGCGAGCAGCCTCGGCAGGAGTCTGGAACAGCGGTCCCATATCCACGTCGAAACCACAATCGGCATAACCTGTTGCCACTACCTTTGCACCGCGGTCGTGACCATCCTGACCCATCTTGGCGATGAAGATACGAGGACGACGACCTTCCTTCTCAGCGAACTCGTCGGTCAGCTTGCATGCCAACTCAAAGTCCTTGTCGTTCTTAGATTCTGAACTATACACGCCTGAAATTGTTCTGATTACTGCTTTATAACGACCTACGATCTCTTCGCAGGCATCTGAAATCTCACCCAGCGTACAACGCAACTGTGCGGCCTTGACAGCCAAATCCAGCAGGTTGTTCTCGCTCTTGCGGCCTTCCTTGAAGTCGCGCACACATTCGGTAATAGCCTTAAGGGCCTCCTTGCAAGCGGCCTCGTCGCGAGCGGCACGCACCTCCTTCAGGCATTCTTCTTGCTGTTTGCGTACAGCGGTGTTGTCCACCTCAAGGATATCGATAGGATCCTCGTGGTCCAAACGATACTTGTTGATACCCACGATGGTCTGCGAGCCTGAGTCGATACGAGCCTGCGTGCGGGCTGCAGCCTCTTCGATACGCATCTTGGGCAGACCAGTCTCGATAGCCTTGGCCATACCGCCCAGTTTCTCAATCTCCTGAATGTGCTCCCAAGCCTTGTGAACCAACTCGTTAGTCAGCGTCTCCACATAGTAAGAACCAGCCCATGGGTCAATCTGCTTACACACCTTCGTCTCATTCTGAATATAGATCTGGGTGTTACGAGCGATACGGGCCGAGAAGTCGGTAGGCAGGGCGATGGCCTCGTCGAGGGCGTTGGTGTGCAAACTCTGGGTGTGACCCAGCACAGCAGCCATAGCCTCGATACAGGTACGACCTACATTGTTGAAGGGATCCTGCTCGGTAAGACTCCAGCCAGAGGTCTGTGAGTGGGTACGCAGAGCCAGCGACTTAGGATTCTTGGCACCAAAGCTCTTCACAATCTTAGCCCACAGCAGTCGGCCAGCACGCATCTTGGCAATCTCCATGAAATGATTCATACCGATGGCCCAGAAGAATGAGAGTCGTGGAGCAAAGGCATCCACGTCGATACCGGCGTTCACACCCGTACGCAGATAGTCCATACCATCGGCCAGAGTGTAAGCCAACTCAATATCGGCGGTAGCACCAGCCTCCTGCATGTGATAGCCTGAGATAGAAATACTATTGAACTTAGGCATCTTCTGTGAGGTGTACTCAAAGATATCGGCGATGATCTTCATTGAGAATGCGGGAGGATAGATATAGGTGTTGCGCACCATAAACTCTTTCAGGATATCGTTCTGAATGGTTCCTGCCATCTCTTCCAACAGAGCGCCCTGCTCCAGACCAGCCACAATATAGAACGCCAGAATGGGCAACACGGCACCGTTCATCGTCATAGAGACAGACATCTTGTTCAAGGGGATACCAGAGAAGAGCACCTTCATGTTCTCCTCATTACAGATACTTACACCAGCCTTACCCACATCGCCCACAACGCGAGCGTTATCAGGGTCGTAACCACGGTGTGTAGGCAGGTCGAAGGCTACAGAAAGACCCTTCTGACCTGAAGCCAGGTTACGGCGATAGAAAGCGTTTGACTCCTCAGCGGTAGAGAATCCGGCGTACTGACGGATGGTCCAAGGCTTGAAGGGATACATCATAGAGTAAGGACCACGCAGATAGGGAGGAATACCAGCTGTAAAGTCGAGGTGCTCCATTCCTTCGAGGTCTTCCTTAGTATATACCGGACGCACCTCAATATGCTCTGGGGTCTTCCAGTTAGCCTCTATATTATTGTCTTTAATCCACTTGGCACCATCCTGAGCCTTGATGCCAGCATAGATATCAATATCTTTAAACTGTTTACGCATAATAAATTTTGCTTTTGGCTATTGGCTATTAGCTGTTAGCTAAATACTAACTGCCGTTTTACATTAAATACCAAGTTTCTGATTATATTCTTTCAAAGTCTCAAGCACGTTGCACTTCACGTGAACATAGTTCTCAATGCCGGCAGCCTTCAGGTCCTCCATGCAGGCAGGCGCACCAGCCACAACAAACATGGCGCGACCATTCAGATACTTGAAGGCAGGGATGGCATACTCAGCATATTCATCGTCGGAAGAGCAAATAACCACGATGTCGGCCTTGGCCTCAAGTGCGGCATCAACACCCTCTTCAACAGTCTTGAAGCCAAGGTTGTCAATCACCTTATAGCCAGCGCAAGCCAGGAAGTTGCACGAGAACTGTGCACGAGCCTGACGCATAGCCAGATTACCAATGGTCAACATGAATGCCACAGGCACCTTCTTCTCCTCGGTATGGATGCGCAGATCCTCAAAGTCGGCAGCCAGACGGGTACTTTCAATAGCCTTGAAGGCCACCGTCTCCTCGCCCTGATGGTGCACACCACCGCAACCGCAATTCTGCTTGTAGGCACGCTTGCCCTCGCTCTTCTCGGTGAAGTTGGGGAACTGGTTGGTACCAAGCAGGAACTCTTTGCGCTTGGCAGCATCACCATGACGCTTCACGTTGGTGGCATTAATGTCGTCCTGAACGGTTCCGGCCTTAATAGCAGCCAGGAAGCCGCCTTCCTCCTCTATCTTCAGGAAGATCTTCCAAGCCTCCTGAGCCAGCGCATCGGTGAGATGCTCGATATAATATGAACCTGCACCGGGATCGACGATACGGTCGAAATGACTCTCTTCCTTGATGATGAGCTGCTGGTTGCGGGCAATACGCTCAGAGAAATCAGTAGCTTCCTCGTAAGGAGCATCAAACGGCGTCACCACCATTGAGTGAACACTACCCAGCGCAGCACTCATAGCCTCGGTCTGCGAACGCAGCAGGTTAACATAGGAATCAAACAATGTTTGGTTGTACGTAGAAGTGGTGGCATTGATAATCATCTTGCAGGCGCAGTCGCACTTAGGCTCATACTGCTTCACAATCTGAGCCCAGAGCAGACGGGCTGCGCGGAACTTGGCAATCTCCATGAAATAGTTCTCGCTAACGCCCATGTTGAACTTGATGCTCTTGGCGGCGAGGTCTGTATCCACGCCAGCATCGGTGAGCTGCTGCAGGTATTCATTACCCCAAGCCAGCGCATAGCCCAGTTCCTGAACGATATAAGCACCGGCATTGTTCAACGCATCGCTATGAACCACGATGCCGCGGAAGTGGGGATAATCCTTAAACGACTCGGCCAGTTTGGGAGCGAAGGCCAGCACGCCGGTGACGTCCTTGCCCTTCAGCAACATTTTCTTCATGGGGTCCCATTCGATAGAGCCCACTATCTTTTCCTTGTCGTAGCCCTTCTTCTGCCAGTATGACTTCAGAATCTCAGCCAATTCAAGCGAGTGACGTTGACAAGTCTTGAAGTTCACCTCTATACATTCGCAGTAGATTCCTTCGAGCAACGTCTCAATAGTATTCATCGAGACCAGTTTGCCGGGCACCTTGAAGCCAATGGAATCGATACCTTTGTTCAGGATATCGAGGGCCTTGGCATTGGCTGCTTTGGGGTCATCCACGATGATGTTCTGGCGGATGTACCACTCGTTAGAGTCCTTCTTGTTACCACGCACGAACGGGAATTCTCCGGGGAGAGCATCGGGTGTTTTCAGGTTGGCCAAATCTTCACGGCGATAGAAGGGCTGTACATTAAAACCTTCGTTTGTTCTCCATACCAAGCGCTTCTGGAAGTCGGCACCTTTCAGGTCCACTTCAATCTTGTCCAACCATTCTTGTTTGGTTGGCGCGGTGAACTCGGTAAAGAGTTTCTCTTTGTTTGCCATAATTCTTTAAGTTGTATTATTTTATAAGTTTTAAGTTCTTGGGGCAAAGATAAGCATTATTTTACATCTGTGCAAGAGAAAATGCAAATAATTTTTCCGTGTGCGCTTTCAGGGCCTCTGAATCTTGAGTTTATAGGCACCGTCCACATATTCTATACGCATCACACGCACCAAGTCATCATCGGTTGGAGAGATGGCTAATGCCACATGTCCCATCGTGCGACGCAGGTTTATCTCTACACAAGGATGCAGCTTTCCCTCAGCAATCATCATATCGACGCCAAAGGGTCCCACGTATTTACCTTTTAATATGGTGGGAAGCAACGCGCAAATCTTTTCTTTTGTTGAATCAAGCAAATCTAATGATACAAAGCGACTTATCATTTCGCGCTTTGCATTCTCAGTTGCCAGGATGTTGCCCGTATAGGCGCCATTGGTGGTATGAAACAGAGAGAGTCCTTCGTAACTGATGGTGCCATCGGCACGGCACGAAAACTCCATACCAAAATCCTTTGCTTTGTTGTAGAACGGCTCTGCCATCACCGAACCTTGGGCTGATAAAAGATTCTTCAGCCATCCCGCCTGCATAGACAACGGCGTGCGCTCTGCATCCAGGAAACGAAGGCCGCGCCCACTCGATGACCAAGGGGCCTTCAGTACCAGTCGCTGATAGCGCTGCAGCAACTGCTCCACCTCATTGGCTGTAGTACATTCGAACGACTCGCCCAGCGTGCCCTCACTCTGAAGCTGAGGCAGAAGTTTGGCTGACGTACGGCGATGCGACAATAGGCGCACATCCTCCAATTGGTCGTCAGAAGGCAGTAACGCATCGTCGGCCCCCAGTCTTTTCAACTGGGCCCTTAATGCTTTGTCCCATCCCCAAGGCTGAATCTCAGCGGTTCCTAACGCGGGCACTTTCTTTTCCCAGTTAGGCACCGTTTTCTTCCCAGTATGGGCGTCAATCGCCTTACCAAAATGGCGCTTCAGCGATTGCGTCAGGCGCATATAGTCATAGTCTGCCCGTGCGGGATTTTCTACCAACACACTATCACCCTCCGCTGCCCATAAGGCAGGAAGGAATCCAAGGTCATGGCGCAGTTGACGTCCTGCATGTGGTGCCGTAAAGTTACTGAGGTTGGCAGCGAGAGCAATATCGTGTTCCGGATTAAAAATATGCAATGTCATATCAATACTCCGTCTTGTCGGTTTTCTCGTCCCACATACGGAAAGCCTCAAGGGCCTCATCGCGCAGAAGAACCTCTGAGGGTTTCTTGCGGTCGGCAGCATTGAGGGCTATCTCCTGATAGATGAAGTCGTCATCGAAGCCAATCTTGGCAGCATCCTTGCGATCATTACCCATATAGATCTTATCGAGATGAGCCCAGTAGATGGCACCGAAGCACATCGGACAAGGCTCACACGAAGTGAAGATCTCACAGCCGGAGAGGTCGAAGGTGCCCAGCGACTTACAGGCCTTGCGAATGGTGGAAACCTCGGCATGAGCTGTGGGGTCGCAATCGATAGTTACACAGTTGGAACCCTCGGCAATAATCTCACCGTTGCGGGCTATGACGGCTCCGAAGGGGCCACCGCCGTTGCGCACACTCTGTTTAGAGAGTTCTATGGCGCGTCGCATCAATTCTTTATTTGTCATACGTTCTCTTGATTAAAATATTTCTCGAAATGTTCGCGCAACAAGCGTGGATTGGCTATGATATTGCGCAACTCATTCAATTTCTCCTCATTTGGTGAGCCTGGTATCCACAGGCGAATATAGCCATTGGCCGAGTACTTCTCGTCCATATGCTTCACAAAGCGCTGCCATTGTTGTTCCTTGTCGAACTCAGGATAGTTGGCCAAACCAAACTGAACGGTGCGCTGAAAGACCACCTCGGGCACGATGTCACGGTCGGCCTCGGCCACAATCTTGCCATAGAGACTGCGAGGGGCACGAGAAGCAGAAGCGCGATGATCCTCAACGGCTTCCTTCATAATCTTGATCTGCTCGGCAGAGAACCATTTCTTCAGACGCGCATCGCTCGCCAATATCTTGGCACCAGTAATATGATGGACAGCTCTCGGTCCCGACATGCCCACATCGTGATAGGCTGCAATGGTATAAACCATATCCCTGTCGGCACCTGTACGCTGAGCCAACTCCATCGAACGGCGTATCACTCGGGTGACATGCTCCAGGTTGTGTGCCTTGTCAAAATTGGCATACTGCGGCAGAATCTGAGTTTCGATAAACTCTACCAAATCGAGGCTTGCGGTCTTGTTAAGCATTATTTTTCAAGGATTATTTTGCAAATATACGGGAATTTATTTACTTTTGCAAGCGTTTTCAGAAAAAAAATACGAAATGGAAGTAAAGAAGAACTCTTTTAAGGCATGGATACTGGCCACACGTCCGAAGACGTTGACGGGTGCCGCTGTGCCAGTCATGATAGGATTAGCGTTGGCGTGGAAGGACTCAGCACAATATATCGGTCATCCTTTCTCCTGGACTGCAGCCGTCCTGTGTCTGCTCTTTGCCTTTATCATGCAGATTGACGCCAACCTGATTAACGACTTTGTGGACTATGCCAAAGGAACCGATGACAGGGAGACACGACTTGGCCCCGAGCGTGCTTGTGCACAGGGATGGGTGAGCATCGAGGCCATGAAGCATGCCATCGCCCTGACCACCATACTGGCCTGCCTCGTAGGGTTACCCTTGGTACTCTATGGCGGCATGGAGATGATTCTCATCGGCATGCTCTGCGTGGTGTTCTGCTTCCTCTATACCACACACCTTTCTTATATAGGAATGGGCGACGTATTGGTCCTGGCTTTCTTCGGACTGGTGCCTGTCAGCATGACGTATTATGTGCAACTGCATGCGACCACCCTCGAAGTGATTGTTGCAGCTGTGGCCTGCGGCATTGTGATTGACGCCCTGCTGCTGGTCAACAATTTCCGCGATCGCGACACAGACAAGGCAGCAGGAAAGAACACACTGGTGGTGCGCATCGGCGAGAAAGCCACCATGCAACTGTATATGGGTGTGGGCATCGTGGCCTGCCTCATGGGACTGGTCTTCGGCTTCAACGGCAGTTGGTGGGCCTTCGTCTTGCCCTTGGCCTATCTCCTACTCCACACGCTGACCTTCCTCAAGATGAAAAGCATCTGGAAGGGACGAGAGTTGAACAAGTGTTTAGGCGAAACAGCCCGTAACATTTTCATGTACGGGCTGCTTGTCAGTATAGGATTGCTTCTGTAAACCACAGAAGCAATTTTTTTCCTTTTTTCCTTTTTTACCTTTTAATAGCTTCGTGCAATAATCACGCGAGCCTTAGCGGGCTTGCCGGTTACCATATCCACACCAGGTGTCTGCTCTACGCCGAAAGGCACGCAACGGATGGTAGCCTGTGTCTCTTCCTTGATCTTAGCCTCGGTCTCGGCAGTACCGTCCCAGTGGCAGAGGAAGAATCCACCGTCCTTCACCTTCTCCTTGAACTCCTCGTAGTTCTCACACTCATAGATGTGAGCATCACGATAGTCCTTAGCCTTCTTGAAGATGTTCTGCTGGATATCCTCGAGCAACTGCTCCACATATTCGGTAATACCTTCCAGAGGACGAGTCTCCTTCTCGAGAGTATCACGGCGCATCACCTCAATAGTGCCGTTCTCCAGATCACGAGCACCCAGAACCAGACGCACGGGAACACCCTTCAACTCATAGTCGGCGAACTTGAAGCCGGGACGCTTGTTATCGGCATCGTCAAACTTCACGGTGATACCCTTGGCACGCAGAGCCTCAATGATAGGCGTCACCTCCTTGTTCACCAGCTCCATCTGCTCGGGCTTAGTGGCAATAGGAATAATCACTACCTGGATAGGAGCCAACTTCGGAGGCAATACCAGACCGTTGTCGTCAGAGTGAGTCATGATGAGCGCACCAATCAGACGGGTAGAAACACCCCATGAAGTAGCCCATACATACTCAGGCTTGTTCTCCTTATTAAGATAGGTCACCTCGAAAGCCTTGGCGAAGTTCTGACCCAGGAAGTGAGAGGTTCCGCTCTGCAGGGCCTTACCGTCCTGCATCATGGCCTCAATGGTATAGGTATCCAAAGCACCGGCGAAACGCTCGGTCTCACTCTTCACACCCTGTACCACAGGCACAGCCATCCATTCCTCGGCAAACTTGGCATAGACCTTCAGCATCTTCTGTGCCTCCTCTTCGGCCTCCTCACGAGTGGCATGAGCCGTATGACCCTCCTGCCACAGGAACTCTGAGGTGCGGAGGAAAGGACGCGTGCGCATCTCCCAGCGCATCACGTTACACCACTGGTTGCACATCAGGGGCAGATCGCGCCATGAGTGAATCCAGTTCTTATAAGTATTCCAGATAATAGTCTCTGATGTGGGACGAACAATCAGTTCTTCCTCCAACTTGGCTGCAGGGTCAACAACCACACCACCGTCAGCTGCCTTCAGGCGATAATGGGTCACCACAGCACACTCCTTAGCAAAGCCCTCTACATGCTCGGCCTCGCGACTCAAGAACGACTTCGGAATCAGCAGGGGGAAATAGGCATTCTGAGCACCGGTTTCCTTAAACATCTTGTCCAACTGCTGCTGCATCTTCTCCCAGATGGCATAGCCGTAAGGTTTGATAACCATGCAGCCACGCACAGCGCTCTGCTCTGCCAAATCAGCCTTAACGACCAAATCGTTAAACCACTGGCTATAATTATCAGCCCTCTTTGTTAATTCTTTTAATTCTTTTGCCATGATTTATACAATAAATTCAAAATTTTGGTGCAAAGGTACAAAATAATTGAGAATTGTGAATTGCGAATACAGATTTTTTTCTATCTTTGCACCCGAAATAATGAACGTTTTAACATTTTTAATTAATATAACTAACTACCATTATGAAAAAAATGAAAGTTGTAATCCTGACTTTGTGCGCAGGAATCGTGATGGCCGGTTGTAACAACTTGGCCAAGGGAACTGCTATTGGTGCTGCCGGCGGTGCAGTACTGGGTGCTGTTGTAGGTAAGCTGGCTGGCAACACTATTGTTGGCGCTGCAGTAGGTACCGCTGTAGGTGCTGGTACTGGTGCCCTCATCGGCAAGCACATGGATAAGGTTAAGGCTGAAGCTGAGGCCGTGAAGAACGCACAGGTAGAGACTATCACCGACGCTAATGGTCTGCAGGGCGTAAAGGTGACCTTCGATTCTGGTATCCTGTTTGCCACTAACTCTTCTACACTGAATAGCGCTTCTCAGAACACCATTAAGCAGATTGCTGACGTGCTGAAGTCGAACAGCGATGTGGATGTAGCCATCTTCGGCCACACCGACAACACTGGTACTGATGCCATCAACGATCCCCTCTCACTGAAGCGTGCACAGTCTGTTGAGAAGAGCCTGAAGAACCAGGGCGTTTCTAACATCAAGCGTGTTGAGGGTCAGGGCTCAAAGAACCCCGTTGCCGACAATTCTACCGCAGAGGGTAAGAAGCAGAACCGTCGCGTGGAGGTTTACATGTATGCTTCTCAGGCCATGATCCAGGCTGCTGAGGCTGGTAACCTGAAGTAAATGAAAGACATTTTAAAACGTATTCGCAAGATAGCCCAGTGGGCTACAGCATTATTCTTCGGCACTACCATTCTTGCAGTGGTAGTGCTGAAGTTTTTACCCGTCTATTATACGCCGCTGATGTTCATCCGCCTGTTCCAGCTCGACGAGGCCAAACTTAGTCACACATGGGTGCCGCTTGAAGAGATGTCGCCCAGCATGCCCATCGCTGTGATGGCCAGCGAAGATGCCAAGTTTCCAGACCATTGGGGCTTCGACTTTGAAGCCATCGAGAAGGCTGCCGAGCGCAATGCCAAGCATCCAGAGAAAAACAAACTGGGCGCCTCGACCATCTCGCAGCAAACAGCCAAGAACGTGTTCCTGTGGCCCGGACGCTCGTGGGTCAGAAAAGGACTGGAGGCGTATTTCACCGTATTAATAGAGGTATTTTGGTCTAAGGAACGTATCATGGAGGTCTATCTCAACTCTATCGAGATGGGCCCTGGCATCTATGGCGTACAGGCGGTGGCCGAGGAGCATTTTGGTTGCGACGCCAAGGACTTGACAGCCAACCAGTGTGCGCTAATTGCAGCCACATTGCCAAACCCCAGACGCTTCAGCAGTCTGACGCCCAGCAAATATATGAAGAAGCGCCAACGTCAGATTCGAGCCAACATGAAATACGTCAAATCGCTCGACAAATCAAAAAAGTAACAAAAATATTGTACTAATTGTTGCGTATATCCGAAAAGTTTATTAACTTTGCCGCAATCTAATTTAGTACTAAATCATAGGAATTATGGAAAATAACGCTCAACTCATTGCCCAGTGCGAGGCACAGGCAAAGGTATGGCTCTCACCGTCGTTCGACGAAGAGACACGTAAGGAAGTTCAGGCTATGCTCGACAACGAGGACAAGACAGCCCTCATCGACGCCTTCTATCAGAACCTGGAATTCGGTACAGGTGGTCTGCGCGGCATCATGGGTGCCGGTACCAACCGCATGAATAAGTATATCGTAGGTATGGCCACTCAGGGCTTTGCCAACTACATCAATAAGGCTTTCCCCAACATCCAGCCCGCTGTGGTTGTTGGTCACGACTGCCGTAACAACGGACGCATGTTCGCTGAGACCGTTGCCGATATTTTCTCAGCTAACGGCATCAAGGTTTATCTCTTCGAGAGCCTGCGCCCCACTCCAGAGATTTCATTCGCCATCCGTCAGCTGAAGTGTCAGGCTGGTGTCAACGTCACCGCTTCACACAATCCCCGCGAGTATAATGGCTACAAGGCATACTGGGACGACGGTGCTCAGGTATTGGCTCCCCACGACAAGGGTATCATCGACGAGGTGAACAAGGTAAAGATTGAGGATGTGAAGTTCGAGGGCAATAAGGAACTCATTGACATCATCGGTGGTGAGATGGACTGGGACTACATCGCAGCAGTGAAGGAGGCCATGGTAGATCAGGACGTTATCATGCGCCAGAAGGACCTGAACATCGTTTATTCACCCATGCACGGCACTGGTCGCGTTATCATTCCTATGGCTCTGCGCTCATGGGGATTCCAGAACATCCACGTGGTGCCCGAGCAGATGGTAATCGATGGCAACTTCCCCACTGTGGTAAGTCCTAACCCCGAGAATGCCGAGGCTATGACCCTGGGTATGAAGCTCGGCACCAAGCTCAATGCCGACCTAGTGATTGCCTCCGACCCCGACGCCGACCGTCTGGCTATTGTTTGCCGCAACGCCAAGGGCGAATGGGAAATCCTCAACGGCAACCAGACCTGCATGATGTTCTGCTGGTATATCATCGCCAACAAGAAGAAGCTCGGCCAGCTCAAAGGCAACGAGTTCCTTGTGAAGACTATCGTGACCACAGAGGTTATCGCCGAGATTGCCAAGAAGAACGGCGTAGAACTGATGGACTGCTATACTGGCTTCAAGTGGATTGCCAACGAGATTCGCATCAACGAGGGTAAGAAGAAGTACATTGGTGGTGGCGAGGAGTCATTCGGCTTCCTGCCGTTTGACAAGGTGCGCGATAAGGACTCTCCCGCATCTATCTGCCTGATCTGCGAGATTGCCTCTTGGGCTCGCGACAACGGCATGACCCTCTACGACCTGCTGATGAACATCTATAAGGAGTATGGCTTCTCTAAGGAGCACACCATCAACGTGGTTCGTCCCGGTAAGACTGGCGCCGACGAGATCAAGCAGATGATGACCAACTTCCGCAACAACCCGCCTCAGACGCTGGGTGGTTCAAAGGTGGTTATCTGCAAGGATTACAAGAGTCTTGAGGCCAAGGATGCTCAGGGCAATGTAACCAAGCTCAACATGCCCGACACCTCAAACGTGCTGCAGTGGTTCTGCGAGGACGGCACCAAGGTATCTGTTCGTCCTTCTGGCACAGAACCTAAGATTAAGTTCTACATCGAGGTTAAGGACGCAAGCTTCTCTGGCGCAGCCGATTACGAACGTTGCACCAAGGCTGCAGAGGCCAAGATTGAGGCTCTGAAGAATGATTTGAAGCTCTAGTCTTTTTGACTGATACAAATAAGGAACACCCGCACCAGCGAGTGTTCCTTTTTTCTTTGTCACAATATTTTAAAATACATCCTCATGCTGTTAAATGGAGTTAAACCCTATAAAAGGGTTTGCGGGGAATGGAAAAACTTCGTATCTTTGCACGTCAATTAAAAGAAATGAACATGAAAAAATTCTTTATTGCAGCAATGATGTTCCTCCCCATGACATCGTTTGCCCAGGACAACACATGGGAGCAGGCTCAGGTAGTGGACAATACTTCAAAATACTTGGTTGGTGCCGTGCCCGAAGTTGACGGACGTGTCACATTCCAAACCACCATCAGCGCACCCGGCAAGACCGCCGCTCAAATTTATGCCCTTCTGCGCGAGGATATGCAGAAGATGACCAAGGAACCCAACCAGATTGAACAGTCACGCATCTCTTTGGAGGATGCTGACAAGGGCGAGATTGTTGGTCAGTATCAGGAGTGGCTGGTATTCAAGAACAAGCCCCTCGTGCTGGACCGCACCCGTCTGTTCTACACACTCATCGTGAACTGTAAGGATGGCGAAACTAAGGTAGAGCTGACCCGCATTCATTACCTCTATGATGAGGAGCGCGACGCCACCACCTATAAGGCAGAAGAATGGATTACCGATCGCTACGGCTTGAACCGCAGTCAGACCAAGCTGGCTCGCGTCAGCGGCAAGTTCCGCCAGAAGACCATCGATCGCAAGGATTATATCTTCTCTCGTTTCACCAAACTGCTTCAGAAATAGCCATGGCCGAACAGAACGAATCGCTGTTGAGTCCTGAGGAGCGTGACAAGGTGGCACATCCCAAGCGTCACAACCTGGAACCCTTTCGCGACTCAAGCAAGACACGCACCCTGCGCCTTTGGCTGAACATCATCTTTATGATAGGTGCCATAGCAGGATTAATTGTTTATTTCTACGCCAGCCAACAAGTGGCCATCTACATCCTGATTGTGGCCTCTGTGTTCAAGTTCATTGAATTGGCACTGCGAATCCTGAAAATATGAGTATAACCCCATATCGTATCTTCTTTACTGCCGCCTTACTTTTTGTGGGCGGCTTAAACATTTTTGGTCAGATCCAAACCGACGCATTCAATGTGATGGATGAGAACGACCCGATGAACCAGACGTTTAATCCCCACAGAAACGATACTACGAATCAACACAAAGAGATTCCCATCGGACTGAAGGTATGGACGGTTGACCGTAAGTTTGGTGACATCATCCAGGCCGAGGTAGATACCATGCCACACCTCTTTCCCCAATCCACGTTGTCTATGGGGCGCTACGGACAGTTCAACACCATTGGCTCTAACTATACGGCCCGCCAAAACCGCATCTTCATGGACCGCAAGGAGAAGTCGCAGTTCATGTTTCTCGACGTCTATGAACAGATACACAAGCAGCACGACGAGTGGCATTTCACCAATACGCTGTCGCCCATCACAAATCTGACATACGACAACTGCGGCGACAAGCAGAACGGTGAAGACCACCTGGATGCCAAGTTTGCCGTCAATGCCGGCAAGCGTCTGGGCTTCGGCTTCGACCTTGACTACGCCTATGCCCGCGGCTATTATCAAAACCAGAGCGTGAGCCACTTCGGTGCCACGTTATGGACCTCGTATCTGGGCGACCAGTATCAGCTTCATGCCAAGTTCTCGACCTTCCACGAGAAGGCTACGGAGAACGGCGGTATCAACGACGACAACTACATCACCCATCCAGAGCTGACCAGCCAGTCGTTCCAGGCCAACGAAATTCCCGTCATTCTGCAGAGCAACTGGAACCGCAACGACAACAAACAAATATTCCTGACCCACCGCTATGCCCTGGGATTCTATAAGAAGGTGAAGATGACCGAGGACGAGATCAAGGCCAGGAAGTTTGCCGAGCAGTCTGCCAAGGATAATGCGCCCAAGACCGATGAGGCCAACAAGGAAGACGAGCCACAGCCCGCACCCAGCGTGCCTAATGGTCCACGTATCAAGGTGACGTCGCAAGCAATGGCCGACAGTCTGATGGCTGCCGAGGCCGCTCTGCTGAAAGACAGTACCGAGGAATATATGAAGATGGAGTTCGTACCCGTGACGAGTTTCATCCACACACTGGACCTGGGCGACTATGAGCGTAGCTACTTGGCTTACGACGTGCCAGCCAGCTATTATTTGGACACCTATTACGACGCATACGACCACTACTTTGGTGACTCCATCTGCGACCTGACCAGCCACTTCTCCATGAAGAACACGCTGGCCATCGCCCTGCTGGAAGGCTTCAACAAATATGTCCCTGCTGGCCTGAAGGTCTTTGCCTCGCACGAGACAAGGCGTTTCCGTCTGCCCACCGTTGAGAGCAACGGAGTGGCCACCATGCAGCGCTATAACGAGTACACCGTCAGCATCGGTGGACAGATACGCAAGGCGCAGGGCCACACCCTGCACTATAACCTGATGGCCGAGACATGGCTCATCGGCGAGGATGCCGGACAGATGTGTCTCGATGTCAATGCCGACCTAAACTTCCCCCTGTTCAATGACACCGTGCGCCTGATGGCTAAAGGCTATATGCACCGCCTGAATCCCACGTTCTATGAGCGTCGCTATCACTCGAAGCACTTCTGGTGGGATAACAACCTAGACAAGGAGACACGCACGCGCATCGAAGGTACCTTTGCCTATGAGAAGACCAACACTAGTCTGCGCGTGGCTGTCGAGGAGATTCAGAACTATACTTACTACGGCATGTCATACACTCGTGCCAACAATCAGAACACGTTGCTCACGGCAGGCGTTCGTCAGCATGGCGGCAACATCCACCTAATGACGGCCCAGCTGGATCAGAAAGCGCGTCTGGGCATACTGCATTGGGACAACATCCTGACCTATCAGTCGTCATCAAACAAGGATGTACTGCCCCTGCCCACACTCAACGTCTTCTCAAATCTCTATCTGGATTTCATGATTGCCAAGGTGCTCAAGGTGGAGCTGGGCGGTTCTGCCACATGGTTCACCACGTATAAGGCCCCTGAGTTCTGTGCACCTTTGAATCAGTTTGCCGTACAGGAGAATGGCGCCACAAGTGTCGAGATAGGCAACTTCCCCTTCATCGACATCTATGCCAATCTGCACCTGAAGCATGCCCGCTTTTTCCTGCTGATGCAGAACGTAGGTGCCGACTCGTTCCGTCGTCAGTATTTCCTGACGCCCCACTATCCCATGAATGCCTCTGTACTTCACTTTGGCATTTCGTGGAACTTCTTTAACTGATGTCTACAAAAAGAATTAGCTGATGCGCAGGCAGAGCATCGTCAGGTCGTCGTTAGGGGCCGCTCCGTTGCGGTGACGTTCCACTTCCTGAGTCATGGTCTCAATCACCTGCCTAGCGGAATTGATTTGTATTTGGCGAAGAATGTCCAACAGGCGTTCTTCGCCAAACTGTTTCTGTTCGGTGTCCTCGGCTTCGTTCAGTCCGTCGGTATAAAGGAACAGCAGACGATTTTTAAAGAGGTCTATCGACTCACCCACATATTCCAATCCTGGCCAAAGGCCGATGGGAGCGTTGGACTCCATGTCGAGGAACGAGAACTGCCCATCCACATTGCCCATCACAGGCGGGTTGTGTCCCGCATTGCAATACTCAAGTCGATTAAGTTTCATGTTGAGTCGGCAGATAAACATGGTGACGAACATGCCCTGCTCATTGTTCTCGCCCGACAGTTCGGCATTCATGATGTTGCAAATCTTGGCAGGAGGGAAGCCCTGCAAGGCCAGCGCATGAAACAGACGGATGGCCTGTGCCATAAACAGCGAGGCGGGTACACCCTTTCCGCTGACGTCGCCTATGCAGAAATAGAGTTGGTCGTCCTGCACCAGATAGCCGTACAAGTCGCCACCCACCTCCTTGGCAGGCGTCATCGTGGCATACATGTCAAGCCCTTCGTATTCAGGGAACATGCTGGGCACCATCGACATCTGTATGTTTCGCGCAATGCTCAGCTCGCCCTCCATGCGCTCCTTCGCGGCATTCACCTTGGCCAGGCGCTTGGCCGACCTGCGGCGAAAGAGGTCCATGGTAACAAAGAACACGACGAGGGCAACGATTGACACAAGAAGAGCCAAGATGCGTGCCCGCTGCAGGCGCATCTCCTGCTCGGCAATCTTTCGCTCCTTGCCCTGAGTATCATAGATAACGGCCAGTTCGGCGGCATCACTCTTATCGTGATACAGCCTCACGCTATCCACGATATGTGCCATCTTCGCCGCCATCTTCGCTGCCTCTGCCTTTCGGCCCGCCTTTTCATATACCAGGTAACTCTCAGCCAGTCCGCTCAGATTCTCCATCGTATAGTCCACTAAGTCCATCTCTTCGTTGAAGTCGGCAAAGTCTGACACCAGGTCGGCAGCGGCATCCCACTGCCCATTCTTCTCCAGATAGGTCATCTTATCAGATATCAGGATGGGATGGTCGGCAAAGGGCGACGCCATCACCTTGTCATAGGCTCTTCGCGCCTCCTCTGTCTGTCCGTCGGCGGCATAAATAATGGCTTTGATCATCATCAACATGACACGCATGATGGGCTCGTTCGATGGCTGCTGCGATGTCTTGTTATGCTCGGTCAGCATGTCGAGAGCCTTCTCCGCACGTTCTATCCACGGCATCGCCTCCATGGGATAGTGGTTATAATAATCCAGGGCGATGTTCGTACACATGGTGCCCATCTGCTCTATCGACGCATGCGTGGTGTCGGCAGCCGCCCTCGTCATCAGTTGGTCGTAACATTGCTGCATCGTCTTGTCGCCTTCGTCCAGTTGCTTCAACTTCAACTGACAGCCACCAATGACATATTGCAGCGACGTCTCCCAGATCTTCAGCGACGGGTCGGTCTCTTTCTCCACCTCCTCATAGCCCCTTTTCGCCACCTTCAGCGCCTCTTCCAGGTTGCTCCGTTCCTGCAGCGACAGCCCTAGGTTATAAATGTCTATGTAATAGCCACGGGGCCATTCCTCGTGCAGTTCCTCGCCAATGGCCTTTCTCAAATAGAACTCGGCAAAGCGCAGGTTCATCATCTGGCCGTACATGTTGCCTCTGATCAAGTTGACAACACACTGGGGATAACTGCCCGCCGTCTCTATGCTGTCCAGAACGACAAAAGCGCTGTCAGGCTCCTCACCCAATATCTCCGCCACATTGCGGCGCAGCTCCTCATAGCGTGCTGATGCGGCATCAGTCGTGTCTTCATCCTGCTGATTAGAGCAAGCCACCAACACAACCGCAAGTATCGTGAAACAGAACAGACGAATTGAATATAGGTTATTCATGATTACTTTCTCTTTATGACGGTTATCCCGTTTGAACAATTTATTTCTACGTTTCTGTCTGCAAAGATACTACATTTAGGACAAAGAAATATTCATTATTGATACCATGTCCAAGGTATTTTTTCAGTTTTTCTATTTTTTTGTACGGTTTTAGAAGAATTTTTTGTACCTTTGCAACAAACTTAAGTAAATAATACGACTTAACGCAACAAAGAGACTATGGTTTCGGAAGAAAACAACTGGAAATTTGGTGAGGTTGTCACCCTGCCAAGAACTACAAAGACAATCAAAAATGGAGTTACCTCCTACGGTATGCTCCACATCTCACGCTACGTCTGTGTGCGCGAAGCCACTGATACGGAGCGCGGCGTCCTTGTCAAGGTTCTGGGAAGGTTTCCACGCGAGCATATCAAGATTGTTGACGGTAAGCCTTTCTGCACGGACGACCACGACGACCTGTTTGAGAGCAACAGCTATCTGACTTTTCCCTTCCCCACCACAACAGAGGTGCAGGAGGTTCTTGACATCATCAACAGTCATCCCGAACTCATGGATAGCTTCAGGGAAGCCTCGATGCACATCAACCTGCAGACCAAGTTCTGGGTGAGCGAGACAGAGAAACATCTTCTCATCATGAAGAAGCCGCTGTGCTATGATGCCAAGTATGAGCAGGTGGAAGCGCCGGCATATAACGACTCACCTTATCGCATAACTCTGGCGTATTTCTATAAGGGAGAACTGCTGTGGTAATGCACCCAGTAACGAAAAAAAACTAATAAGATTATTGGCGCAGTTTGCTGAGTCGCGAACGTAGTTGCTCAGCTTCACTCTGGCGGATAGCAAGTGTTATCTCGCAGAGATTGTCATAGGTCTGGTTGACAATACGGGGACTCATGTCTTTTACAACACGCATCACATCGTTCATCATCACATAAGGAAACTTGTAAACGATGTGCTCCTCCACCTGTCGTGTTTCGATGGTGGCGTGGGCTATGGCGTCGGCAGCAGCCTCGCGATAAGCCACGATGAGTCCGCTGGTGCCCAGGTTGACGCCACCATAATAACGCACCACGACGATGAGAACATCTGTCAATTCGTTGCTGTTGATTTGTCCCAAAATGGGCTTTCCTGCGGTACTTGAAGGCTCGCCATCATCATTGGCACGGAACTTCTCTCGGGCTGCCCCCAACATGTAGGCATAGCACACATGGCGGGCGTCATAATACTTCTTGCGATACTGCGCAAGAAGTTCCTTCACCTCGTCAGTGGTCTCTACATGATGTGCAAAAGCGAGGAATTTACTCCGCTTCTCAGAGTAAAATCCCTCGCTGATAGTTGTTATTGTCTTAAACTCGTCTTGTTCCATTAAGAGAGCTTATGAATCACAAGTCCTGAGCGCAGTTTAGGCTCGAACCAAGTAGCCTTCGGAGGCATAATCTTTCCACTGTCGGCAATGTCCATAATCTGCTGCATCGACACAGGATAGAGTGCCAGGGCGACACGCATCTCGCCAACCGATATTCAGAATCTCGTCGAGAATCAGACGGCTGGAGATATCAACATCGAGAACACCGATGGGGTCGTTGTTGTCATAGGTACCTTCCTTGGCCTTCAGACTGAACCAATGCTGATCCAGATAGAGCGAGAACTCATGCAGCTGGGCTGGCTTGTAGATCTCTGTTCCCTTGTCCTCGACAACGAAGTTCTTCTGCAGGGCAGCAAGGAACTGCTCAGAGGTGAGGCCATTGAGATCCTTCACCACGCGGTTGTAATCGAGAATGGTGAGCTGAGAAGCCTGGAAGCACACAGCCATGAAGAAATTATATTCCTCATCGCCCTTGTGATTGGGGTTCTGCTTCTGTTTCTCGGCACCAACGAGGGCTGCAGCAGCACTACGATGATGACCATCGGCGATATACATTGACGGCATCTTGGCAAACTCGGCCGTGATAGTCTCGGTATCCTTGGCATCGTTAATCACCCAGAACTGATGACGGAAGCCATCAATAGGAGCGATGAAATCGTACTCGGGAGCGGTAGCAGCATAGCGCATGATGAGCTCATTGAGCACAGCATTGTCGGGATAGGCAAAGAACACAGGCTCGATATTGGCATTGTTCACACGAACATGCTTCATACGATCCTCTTCTTTGTCACGACGGGTCAATTCATGCTTCTTGATGCGACCAGCCATATAGTCGTCGGTATGAGCACACACCACAAGACCATACTGGGTCTTACCGTTCATCGTCTGAGCATAGATATAGTAATGCTCCTGCTCATCCTGAACCAGCCAACCCTTATCCTGGAACTTCTGGAAGTTCTCGGCAGCCTTCTCATAGACGCGTGGATCGTACTCAGAGGTGCCAACAGGAAAATCAATCTCGGGCTTGATGATATGATAGAGACTCTTCTCGTTGTCACCTGCCTCTGCCCTCGCCTCTTCTGAGTCGAGAACATCGTAGGGACGACTCTCTACCTGCTCCACCAACTCCTTCGGCGGACGGATGCCTTTGAATGGTTTTACAATTGCCATAACTTACTTGTTGACCTGGAACTTGGTGTCACCATCCTTGAAGAAAGCGTTGATCTGCTTGGCAGCAGCGATACCAGCGTTGATGTTGGCCTCGGCTGTCTGAGCACCCATCTTCTTAGGTGTAGAGAAGTAACGACCCTCGAACTTAGCGAACTCGTCGTTGGCATCGGGCATGATGTCGGTCACGAACTTCAGGTCCTCACGCTCAGCCATCAACTTGATGAGTTCAGGCTCGTTGATAACTTCCTTGCGGGCTGTGTTAACCAGCACGCCACCCTTCTTCATCTTACCTACCAGAGCAGCATTGATGCTCTGCTTGGTCTCAGGAGTAGCGGGGATATGGAGTGACACTACATCGCAGGTCTCGAACAGCTTTTCCTGACAGCAAACAGCGTGAACGCCAGCAGCCTCGATAACCTCTGCAGGACAGAAAGCATCGTAAGCATAAACCTCCATGCCAAAGCCCTTGGCGATGCGAGCCACGTTGCGACCCACGTTACCGAAGGCAAGGATACCGAGCTTCTTACCCTGCAACTCAGAACCGCTCTTGCCGTTGTAGAAACCACGAACAGCCATCACAAGCAGACCGAACACGAGCTCTGCCACAGCGTTAGAGTTCTGGCCAGGGGTATTCTCTGCTACCACATTGTGAGCGGTAGCAGCAGCGAGGTCGATATTATCGTAACCTGCACCGGCACGAACCACAATCTTCAACTGCTTGGCTGCGTCGAGCACCTCGGCGTCAACCTTGTCTGAACGGATAATCAGCGCATCAGCATCCTTAACAGCATCCAGGAACTGAGCCTTCTCTGTATATTTCTCGAGCAATACCAGTTCATTGCCGGCTGCCTCAATCTCTGCCTTGATACCATTAACAGCAGCTGCTGCAAATGGCTTCTCTGTTGCAACTAATACTTTCATGATAAATGATGTATGATGTATTATCAATTAATGATTTGCCTCAAACTCCTTCATGCAAGCTACGAGAGCATTAACGCCTTCGATGGTCTGAGCGTTGTAGCAAGATGCACGGAAACCACCAACGTCGCGGTGACCCTTCACACCTACCATACCCTTAGACACTGCGAAGTCGAGGAACTCCTTCTCCAGCTCCTTGTACTCGGGAGCCATCACGAAGCAGAGGTTCATCAGCGAACGATCCTGAGCCTGAGCAGTACCTACGAACATCTTGTTGCGGTCAATCTCACCATAGACGATCTCTGCACGCTGCTTAGCCAGTTTGTCCATAGCTTCAACACCACCCTGCTTCTTAATCCAGCGCAGGTTCTCCAAAGCGCAGTAGATGGGCACCACAGGAGGCGTATTGAACATAGAACCTTTAGACACGTGTGTACGATAGTCAAGCATCGTAGGAATCTCACGGGGAGCCTTGCCCAGTGCGTCGTCCTTCACGATAACGATAGTCACACCAGCCATAGCCAGGTTCTTCTGAGCACCAGCATAAATGGCATTGTACTTCTTAACGTCAACGGGACGGCTGAAGATATCTGAAGACATATCAGCAATCAGGGGCACGTTAACGTCGAGGTCCTTGCGGAGCTCGGTACCATAAATGGTGTTGTTAGTGGTGATGTGCAGATAGTCAGCATCAGCGGGAACCGTAAAGTCTTTGGGGATGAAGGTGTAGTTGGCATCAGCAGAAGAAGCCACCTCTACGACCTCACCAAAAAGCTTTGCTTCCTTCATAGCCTTCTTTGCCCACACACCAGTGTTCAGGTAAGCAGCCTTCTTAACGAGGAAGTTATAGGGAATCATACAGAACTCCAGTGAGGCGCCGCCACCAAGGAAGATTACGGAGTAACCCTCGGGAACATCGAGTAATTCCTTTACGAGTGCTACAGCCTCGTCAACCACAGGCTGAAAGTCCTTTGCACGATGGCTGATCTCCATCAGAGAAAGACCAGAACCATTGAAATCAAGACACTGTTTGGCGGTTGCCTCAATCACCTCGCGGGGAAGCATTGAGGGACCTGCATTAAAGTTGTACTTCTTCATAATTTTTTTAGAATTGTTTATTGGTTTTATACTGATTCCTAAATTTGCGTGCGAAATTACACTTTTTATTTGAATTGGACAAATATTTTGGCAAAAATTAATGAAAAAGGATGCTTTTCCTTTCAATATGTCAAGTCAACGTGGCAAATTCCTATCGTCAGCGTACTGGTTCAACCACCGTACGAATGCCTTTTATCTTCTCTCCACGGGTCAAACGGATGACCTGTTGCAGCCTCTCGCGCTTCACGGCAGCATAGGCATAGCGATCGGACACGTCAATGCGTCCAATCTCGCTTGTCTCAAGTCCGCCTTTCTTGCAGAGGAAGCCCACGATATCACCCTTCGATATCTTGTCTTTCTTACCCTTGCCGATATACAGCGTCGCCATGCGGGGCTGGGGAATCTTGGTGGAAGGAGGAAAGTCAAAAGTGGAAAGAGGATTGTTGATGAACTCAGGCACATGCTCCTCCGGACCTACGAGGAAGAAGGTACGTCCCATCTGATCCCAGCGAGCCGTACGGCCGATGCGGTGAACCATCGACTCTTCATTGGCTGGCAGATGATGATGGATGATATTATCGATATGGGGAATATCAAGACCGCGAGAGGCCAGATCGGTAGAAATAAGAACAGTAGCCGAACCGTTGGAGAACTTATAGAGCGCATCCTCACGCTGACGCTGCTCCAGACCACCATGAAAGGCACTGGTCACAAAGCCTTGCTTACGCAGGAACTCATCGGTGCGTTCCACAGAGTCACGATAGTTCAGAAAGACGATGCTCTGCGTCTCGCCCAGCGACATCAGCAACTGGGCCAAAGTCTCGAGCTTATCCTTCGCAGGACTCTGAACACTATAAACCTCCACCCTATCGTTCAACGGCTCATCCTCGACTAGATAATCAAGACGATCGGTACGTCCCATCTCCACAAAGCGGGGGATGATATCGGTATCGGTGGCCGACAGCAGGAAACGGCGCTCCAGCATAGGCAGTTTACCCAGCAAACGAGACATCTCATCCTGGAAACCCATCTCTAGACATTTATCGAATTCATCGATGACTATATATTTAATAATGTGTGCATCGATATTTCCCTTGTCCAGATGGTCGTTCAGGCGACCGGGCGTGCCAAAGACCAACTGCGGACGGTTCTTCTTAAGCAACTTATGCTCATCCATTGCCGTACGACCGCCATAACAGGCCTGCGAACGGATGCCTGAACCCATAGACGACTGAACAGTGGCCGACTGAAGAGCCAGCTCACGACCAGGAACAATGACCAATGCCTGAACAGCATCACTCTGAGCATCGAGCATCTGAACCAATGGCAAGAGGTACGCAAGTGTCTTACCCGTACCCGTTGGCGACAGGACAACAACATCATTACGGCCACGCAGGATATGACTCATAGCATCCTGCTGCATGGCGTTGAGTTCGTTGATACCCATCTTGGTCAGCACTTTATCTAACAACGGTTCTTTCATAGTATGATGTATATATAAATAAGGTTATAACTTCACAGTCTTCTTCACCATCTTACTCTCTGTATGCAGACGGTTCAAGGCTGTGACTACATAGGTATATTTCTGATGTCCACCCTTATAGGGCAGCTTCAGATAAGTATTCGAGGTTATCGCCATGAGTTTCGAAGGATCGTTGGTATTGACCTTCTCTCCCTTCTCAAAACGATAGACAGCATACTGGGTAGCCACCTCGTCCCACTGCTTTCCCTTAGGAGCCGTCCAAAACAAGATATAGCCATCGCTGGTCCATACCGGCTTCACCTTACGAGGTTTCTTAGGAGCCTTGTTGCTGATGAAAGACATCTGAGGCTGCATGGCGGGATAACACCAATAGTTATTACGTAGCATGGTGGCATAATTGCCGGTATTATCGACAGCAGCCTTAGCATACCAAAGAACGGTACCCTTCACCTTGTTCATCAGTTGGTGCAGGCGTTGCTTAGCGGACTGCTGATTCTGATTGGGGTTCTGCGGGTCAGCATACTTCACCGTACGCTCAATATCCTCACCAATATACAACGGACGACCGCTTGCATGCTGGTTCCACCAACGAATCAGGGTATCGTAGTCGGCAGCCTTATTGCCTATCTCCCAATATATCTGGGGCACACAGTAGTCCAGCCAACCATTATTAATCCACAGCAGCACATCAGCATAGAGGTCATCGTAGTTCTGCAGACCGTTGGTATTACTGCCAATATCTGAGCTTTTCTTGTTGCGATAGATACCGAAGGGAGAAATTCCCACCTTCACCCAAGGTTTGGTGGCATGAACAGTCTCATAGAACTGCTTGATAAAGAGGTTCACATTATAGCGACGCCAATCGCCACGATCCTTGATGCCGTTGCTATACATGCGATACTGCTGATCATCGGGAATGACCTGTCCTGCCACAGGATAAGGATAGAAATAGTCATCCATGTGGATGCCGTCGATGTCATAGCGTGACACGATATCCTTAGCCACCTGACAGATATAATCGCGGTTCTCGGGAATACCAGGATTAAGAATCAGCAAATCATCATACGAGAAACAACGCTCGGGATGAGCCACGCCAACATGGTTAGAAGCCAGCATCGTGGTACCCTTGGTCTTGGCACGATAGGGATTAATCCATGCATGCAGTTCCATGCCGCGCTGGTGACACTGCTCAATCATCCATTGCAGGGGATCCCAATAGGGTGACGGCACCTTGCCTTGCTGTCCCGTCAGGAAACGGCTCCAAGGCTCAAGACTACTCTGGTATAGAGCGTCACACTCAGGGCGTACCTGAAAGATGATGGCATTGACTCCATCCTTCCGCAACTCATCGAGCTGATAAAGCAGGGTCTGCTGCATTTTCTCAGTACCCATCCCTTGAAATTGTCCGTTAACGCACTGAATCCATGCACCACGGAACTCTCTCTTCTGTTGTGCGCTGACACTCGTAGTCAACAGCAAAGCTAAAAGCAATAAAAGGTTTTTCATATTAGATAATCGTATATTTCTTGTGTCCAGTCTGCCCCATTCTCAGGACAGAACGTGCGAATACCAATCTGACTGGCGGCGGCCACATTACGAGGACCATCGTCAATAAAGAGACATTCTGATGGGGCAATCTGCTCACTCATCAGTACGCGACGGAAAATCTCTTCCGAGGGCTTCATCAGTTTCATCTGATAACTCAGATACATCGCATCAAAATAGTAGTCAATGCTATGGCCGCGACCATCAAAAGCTGAAGAATTCACCCATTCCATCATATATGGATTGGTGTTTGACAGCAGAATCAGGCGATAACCTTCCTGACGCAGTCGCATCAGCGCATCAAGATTGCGTGCAGGCACCTCTTTGGCATATCCCTGCCAAGCATAAGCACATTCTTCATGAGTAGCCTCACGTCCCATCAACTTACTGAGTTCCTGACGGAAAGTCTCAGCATCAATCTTACCGCCTTCCAAATCTCCAAAGATACCCTCTTGGGTATAGGCGTTCAGTCGCTGTTCGGCATCCTTCACACCTAAGGCTTCAAAACGGTGGACAGACTGCGACTGGTCTAACGTGATAACCACACCACCGAGATCAAATATAATATTGTGTATCATTCTTTTCTAAATCAAAGCAAAAGCATTCTATTTATCCTTGTTTGCCATACTTCTCTTACGAGCCTCTTCCAATGAGAGTAACTGTCGTTGCTCCTCATGATAATGCTCACGCATGGCGATATATTCTTTGTTAAGCATATCCGAATAGCCTTCCGCATCCGTCATTAGGCGCTGGGCCACAAGCGGATTCTGCGAGGCATCCTTCAACCACACCACAGGACCGTCATAAACAGGCGCTATCTTCAATGCCACATGCAGTTCACTGGTTGTGGCACCGCCAATCATAATAGGAATCTCAAGGTGTGCCTTTCTCAGTTCCTTGGCCACATTGACCATTTCCTCCAAACTGGGCGTAATCAGTCCCGAGAGGCCAATCATATCCACCTGTTCTTCCTTTGCCCGCTGCACAATCTGTTCGGCGGGCACCATCACACCCAGGTCAATAACCTCGTAACCGTTACAAGCCATAATGACTCCCACAATATTCTTACCGATATCATGAACGTCACCTTTAACGGTGGCAAGGAGAATTTTCTTTCCAGACGATCCTGATTTCCCGGAATTACCAGCAGTCAGGGCTGGCTGTAAAATCTCAACGGCCTGTTTCATAGTGCGAGCCGTCTTTACCACCTGAGGCAAAAACATCTTGCCTTCACCAAAACGGCGTCCAACTTCATTCATGCCAGCCATCAGCGGACCCTCGATGATATCGACAGGACGGGGGTATTTGGAGAGAGCTTCCTGAAGGTCAGCCTCCAGATTTGTACCTATTCCTTTAATAAGAGCCTCCTGTAGTCGTTCCTCCAAACTGAGGACTTTAATTTCACCCATTTCATCGGTCTTTGACGGCGTTTCTTCGAGCCCCATCAGTTTGTCGGCAGACTCAGGGTGAATATTCAATACAACATCCTCAATCAGTTTAAGTTGTTCTTTTGGTATATCCTCATAAGTAACTTTCGTTGAAGGATTTACAATACCAAAGTCCATACCTTCCTGAATGGCATGATACAGGAAAACGGCATGCATGGCCTCACGCAGATAATTGTTACCTCTGAACGAGAATGACAGATTGCTAACACCACCACTCACATGAGCGCCGGGCAGGTTCTTCTTAATCCAAGACGTAGCACGGATAAAGTCAACGGCATAGGCGTTATGCTCCTCCATACCAGTAGCGATGGCCAACACATTCGGATCAAAAATAATATCCTGAGGGGGGAAGCCCACCTTCTCTGTCAGCAGACGATAAGCTCGTCCTGCTATCTCAATACGTCGCTCATAGGTTGTTGCCTGGCCCTGTTCATCGAAACACATCACCACCACGGCAGCACCCATACGCAACACATCGCGAGCATGACTCAAGAAGACCTCTTCGCCCTCTTTCAACGAGATACTATTAACGATGCTCTTACCCTGCACACACTTCAGGCCAGCCATGATAACATCCCATTTACTGGAGTCAATCATCACAGGCACACGGGCAATCTCCGGCTCTGAGGCAATGAGGTTCAGGAATGTCACCATCTCAGCCTTTGCGTCCAGCAGGCCATCATCCATATTGATATCTATGACCAAAGCACCGTCTTCCACCTGTTTACGGGCAATTTGAAGAGCCTCTTCGTAATTACGCTCCTTGACAAGTCGCAGGAACTTGCGTGAGCCTGCCACATTACAGCGTTCGCCGACATTGGTAAACGAAGGCAGAGGTTGGGCTTCTGCGCTTGCAGACTGAAGAGTGGAGCGAACTTTCAGCACATCCAAGCCACTCAACAACATCTCCGTAAGTTTTGCAGCAGGCCGATGCGGCTGCTTACCGACCACCAACGGCACATATTTCACGATGAAATCGGGCGTTGTTCCACAGCAACCACCCACGATGTTCACCAGTCCTTCATCGATGAATTCGGCAATTTGTGGTGCCATTGTCTCAGGAGTCTCATCATACAGTCCCAGAGAGTTTGGCAGTCCTGCATTAGGGTGTGCACTGATATAATAAGGCGCCCTGCGAGCCAGTTCCTTGAGATAAGGTTTCATCTGACTGGCACCAAAAGAGCAGTTCAATCCAATACTAAAAATCGGGAACGACGAGACGCTGGCCAGGAAGGCCTCGAGCGTCTGACCGCTCAGCGTACGACCAGCAGCATCGCTGATAGTCACACTCAGCATGATTGGGATGTCGCGCTCCCCACGCGCATGAACGGCAGCATCGACAGCCACCTTGGCATTCAGCGAGTCGAAGATAGTCTCTATCAGAATAGCATCAACCCCACCCTCTATCAGACCTTCCATCTGTTCCAGATAGGCATCATACAACTCATCGTAGGTGAGTTCTCTGCGCGCTGGGTCAGAGACGTCGGGCGACATAGAGCAAGTCTTATTGGTTGGTCCCACCGATCCAGCCACAAAGCGCGGATGGTCAGGCGTAGAATAGCGGTCAGCCGCCTCACGAGCCATGCGGGCAGAAGCCAAATTCATCTCACGGGCATAATCCTGAAGATGATAATCAGCCTGTGAGATGCGCTGTGCATTAAACGTATTGGTGGATATGATATCTGCGCCAGCCTTCAGATAGCGCTCATAGACATCCCGAATCACATCAGGGCGCGTCAGGTTGAGGGCATCATTGTCACCCTTCATCTGACCAGGCATTTCTTCGAAACAGCCTTTCCTAAAGTCCAGTTCTTGAAGTCCGTACTCCTGGATGACGGTTCCCATAGCGCCATCCAACACGAGTACACGTTTTTGTATTTCTTCTCTTATCATTTGTAAACCTTCATGGCGCGATCCATCTCCCGCCTGTCTTCTTTTTCTTTCAGTGTCTGTCGCTTGTCGAAAGCCTTCTTACCTTTACATAGAGCAATATCCATCTTGGCACGTCCGTGGTCATCGATAAACACCAGCGTAGGCACGATGGTGTAGCCCGTCTGCTTCGTAGCACTTTCAAGACGATTAATCTCGCGGCGGGTCAACAACAGCTTACGGTCGCGCTTCTGCTCATGGTTGTTGTACGAGCCATAGAAATACGGACTGATAGACATACCCTTCACCCACAGTTCACCGTGAATAATCGTGCAGTAGGTATCCACCAGCGAAGCCTTGCCAGCACGGATAGACTTAATCTCCGTACCCGTGAGCACGATGCCTGCCGTGAATTCCTCGATGAAGAAGTATTCAAACGACGCCTTTCTGTTTTTTATCTGTACGGGACTCTTCTTACGGAGCTCCTGTTCCTGTTTATTCATTCTATCACTACAAATTTTTCAATGTTATCATCCACATAACGGGCTATCTGCTCCGTCCACTGCTCTTCGTTTTCCACGAAGATGTCGTCGTAATCATCAAATTGCGGGTACTGTTCAAAGAGAGCCATAAACTCCTCGTCCGAGCAGTCAGCCTCCAACGCCTCACGATTCTCAAGCCAAAGCGTATGCACTTCATAGAGCAATTTCGAGAGGTCACGCATGTGCCACATCTTGTTCATAGCCTTGGCAAAGGGATTCTTGAAGATAAAGGGTCCATACCCATTGTGTATCAACTGAATAAAGCCGCCATCCATCACCTCCTGGTGAAGCGTATCCCAACAGAGAAGAGTCATCTGGTCGGCATTCAACTCCTGCATTGTCTCCGCCGTTGGTTCTCCGCCCACAGCCTCACGAATGGCATCAATAAACACCTGAAGGAACGCATCCATTCCTTCGAGAGCAGCCTTGCTCAGTTGTGCATCTTTAACTTTTATTTCTTTCATATTCTTTGTTTATGGACTGCAAAGTTAATCATTTAATGGCACATATCAACCGCTTAAGACAAAAAAATTGTTAAAAGAAGGTGTCTAAAACAAAATAGATAGCTATTATCTTGGAAGAAATAAATAAAAATTGTAACTTTACACCCAATTTTGAAATAATAACTAAAACTGTTTAATTTAAACCTATCAAAAACAATGAACGCATTTAAGGCTTCACTCTTTGGATTCGGTGCCATGATGGCCCTCACGATGATGTCGTGTGGAGGCGCACAGGAAGCAACCGAACTGACGGCTTCAGGTCTCAACCCAGCCAAGTTTGACACTATCGTCAATGGTGACACTGTTAAGCTCTACACGCTGAAAGGCGACAAGGGCATGGAAGTGTGCATCACCAACTACGGCGGACGTATCGTTTCGCTGATGGTTCCTGACAAGAACGACTCGCTGGTTGACGTCGTTCTGGGCTTCGACAACATTGCCCAGTACATGGACACCCAGAACTCGCCCACCGACTACGGTTCAAGCGTTGGCCGCTATGCTAACCGCATCAACATGGGTCGTTTCGTATTGAATGGCGACACCATCCAGCTGAAGCAGAACGACAAGCACGACGGCGGACGCGACCACTGTCTGCACGGCGGTGGCGATACCGGTTGGATGAACAAGGTTTATAAGGCTGAGCAGATTGACAGCGCTACCCTGAAGCTGACCATCGTGGCAGAGGACGGCGAAAACGGATTCCCCGGCACAGTGACAGCCACTACTACTTATAAGATTGTGAATGGTACCACACTGGATATCACATGGGAGGCTACTACCGACAAGCCCACCATCATTAACCAGACCAACCACAACTACTACAACCTCTCTGGCGATTTGGAGAACGCTGCCTATGACCAGGTGCTCTATGTCAATGCCGACAACTTCACTGAGAGCGACGAGAGCTACATGCCCACAGGTAAGATCCTCGCTGTTGAGGGCACACCTATGGACTTCCGCACACCTCATGCTGTAGGTGATAGCATCCATTCTGAGTACTATCAGATTAAGAACGCTCATGGCTACGACCACAACTGGTGCCTGAACACCAACGGTGACGACACCCAGGTTTGTGCTTCACTCTATAGTCCCAAGACCGGCATCTTCATGGAGATGTTCACCAACGAGCCTGGCGTACAGGTTTACAGTGGTAACTTCCAGGGCGTTGACGGCGAGGAGAACATCGTTCGCAAGCTCGGCAAGCACTATCCTCAGCACGTGAGCGTATGTCTCGAGAGCCAGAAGTTCCCCGACAGCCCCAACCATCCCGAGTGGGCAAGTCCCGTTCTGAACCCCGGCGAGAAGTACTACAGCCACGCTGCCTATAAGTTCTCTATTAAATAATTGATAAAAGACAATAGAGCATTATGGCACAGAACGAAAATGGTAGCAGAGGCTACTTGATTAGTATTGTCATGGTAGCAGTGTTGGGCGGACTCCTGTTCGGCTACGACACTGCTGTCATTTCTGGTGCTGAGAAGGGTCTGCAGGCATTCTTCAAGAATGCTGCCGACTTTGACTATACCGACGGTTGGCACGGCTTTACCTCGGCCAGCGCCCTGATTGGCTGTATCATCGGTTCAGCCATCTCTGGTTTCCTGGCAACCAACCTCGGCCGTAAGAAGTCACTGATTATTGCAGGTATCCTGTTTTTCATCTCAGCTTTGGGAAGCATGGATCCCGAGTTCATGTTCTTTGAATATGGCACACCCACCTACTCACTGCTTATCATGTTCAACATCTACCGCGTCATCGGTGGTATCGGCGTAGGTCTGGCTTCTGCCATCTGCCCGATGTATATCGGCGAGGTAGCCCCCTCAAATATTAGAGGTATGCTCGTGAGCTGG
This sequence comes from uncultured Prevotellaceae bacterium, assembly GCA_902775605.1. Taxonomy (GTDB): domain Bacteria; phylum Bacteroidota; class Bacteroidia; order Bacteroidales; family Bacteroidaceae; genus Prevotella. The sequence goes on along the minus strand of CACYNE010000002.1, from coordinate 98,898 downwards.
AACCAGTTTGCCATTATCTTCGGTCAGTTGGTGGTTTACTTCGTCAACTTCTTCATCCTGGGCGATCATATCCAGCCCCTCGTTGAGGAGATGGGTAAGGGCATCGCAGCCATCACTCCCCAGGCACAGTGGACGGTGACCACAGGTTGGCGTTACATGTTCGGTTCTGAGGCAGTGCCCGCAGGTCTCTTTGCCCTGTTGATCTGCTTCGTACCCGAGACCCCACGTTACCTTGTTTCCATCAACCAGGATCAGAAGGCCCTGAGCATCCTGTCGAAGATCAACGGCAGCAGCAAGGCCCAGCAGATTCTGCAGGACATCAAGGACACCATGGTGGTGAAGACCGAGAAGCTGATGACCTATGGTTTCGTTTGTATCTTCGTAGGCATCATGCTGTCAGTATTCCAGCAGGCCGTTGGTATCAACGCTGTGCTGTACTACGCACCACGTATCTTTGGTGACATGGGCATGGACGATCCAATGATGCTGACCGTATTCATGGGTATCATCAATATCTCGTTCACCCTCGTTGCCGTATTCACCGTCGAGAAGTGGGGCCGCAAGCCGCTGCTCATCTCTGGTTCGCTGGGCATGGCTCTGGGAGCCATCGGCGTGGCCATCACCTTCGGCAACGACAGCCTGGCAATGGTCACCGCAGCATCATTGCTGATTTATTCTGCCTCGTTCATGTTCTCATGGGGACCCATCACCTGGGTACTCATTGCCGAGATCTTCCCCAACACCATCCGTGGTGGTGCCGTTGCCATTGCAGTGGCCTTCCAGTGGATTTTCAACTTCATCGTCTCTTCTACCTTCGTGCCCATGTTCAACATGCACCTTACCGAAGGCGATGACTTTGGTCACTGGTTCACCTACGGTCTCTATGGCATCATCTGTCTGCTGGCTGCCCTCTTCGTATGGAAGATGGTACCCGAGACAAAAGGCAAGACCTTGGAGGATATGACCGCTATGTGGAAAAACCGAAAAAAATAACAATAATAACTTAAAAAACTACTATTTATGGCATTTTTAGATTGGATTGTCATTGGCGTATTTACCATTGCGCTTATTGGCATTGTGCTGTGGGTTGTTAGTCAGAAGAACAACAACTCTGCAGACTATTTCTTGGGTGGTAAGGATGCGACATGGATTGCTATCGGTGCATCTATCTTCGCGTCAAACATTGGTTCTGAGCACCTCATTGGCCTTGCCGGTGCCGGTGCATCATCTGGTATGGCTATGGCCCACTGGGAGATTCAGGGTTGGATGATCCTGCTCTTGGGTTGGGTGTTCGTACCTTTCTACACACGCAGTATGGTTTACACCATGCCTGAGTTCCTGGAGCGCCGCTTCAACAAGGAGAGCCGCACCATCCTGTCAGTCATCTCACTGATTTCTTACGTGCTCACCAAGGTGGCCGTAACCGTTTATGCCGGTGGTCTGGTGTTCCAGCAGGTGTTCGGCATCGACGAGCTGTGGGGCATTGACTTCTTCTGGATTGCAGCTATCGGTCTGGTGATCATCACCGCCCTCTACACCATCTTCGGTGGTATGAAGAGCGTGCTCTACACCTCAGTGCTGCAGACTCCTATCCTGCTGCTCGGTTCACTCATCATCCTGGTGCTCGGTTTGAAGGCCCTGGGTGGTTGGGACGAGATGATGGCTGCTTGCTCTGTCAAGACCGTCAACCAGTATGGTGACCACATGACCAACCTGATGCGCGACCTGCGCGACCCCGACTTCCCCTGGCTGGGCGCCCTCGTAGGTTCTGCAGTTATCGGTTTCTGGTACTGGTGTACCGACCAGTTCATCGTTCAGCGTGTGCTGTCTGGTAAGAACGAGAAGGAAGCCCGCCGTGGTACCATCTTCGGTGCTTACCTGAAGTTGCTGCCCGTGTTCCTGTTCCTGATTCCTGGTATGATTGCCTATGCCATGAGCACCAAGGGTGTGACTCTGGCCAACGGTGAGACCTTCGTACTGTCAACTCCCGACGCTGCCTTCCCCACCCTCGTGGCCACTATCCTGCCTGCCGGTGTGAAGGGTCTGGTTGTTTGCGGTATCCTCGCAGCCCTGATGTCTTCACTGGCATCACTGTTCAACTCTTCAGCCATGCTCTTTACGATTGACTTCTGGAAGCGCCTGAAGCCCGAGACTCCTGAGAAGCAGCTCGTGACCATCGGTCAGATTGCCACTGTTGTCATCGTGATTCTCGGCATTCTGTGGATTCCCATCATGCGTTCTGTTGGTGATGTGCTCTATGCTTATCTGCAGGACGTACAGTCAGTGCTGGCTCCTGGTATTGCCTCAGCCTTCCTGCTGGGTATCTGCTGGAAGCGTGCATCTGCCAAGGGTGGTATGTGGGGCTTGCTCTCAGGTATCATCATCGGTCTGACCCGTCTGGGCGCCAAGATCTACTACAGCAATGTTACCGACGCATCTGACAGCTGGTTCAAGGCCGTATTCTTCGACTTCAACTGGCTGTACTTCTGCGGTGTGATGTTGGTATTCTGCTGCTTGGTAGTCATCGCTGTTTCACTGGTTACCGAGGCTCCCGACGAGAAGAAGATCCAGGGTCTGGTATTTGGCACCTCTACTCCCGAGCAGCGTGCTGCCACACGTGCCAGCTGGACCAAGTGGGATGTAATCAACTCAATCATCATCCTCGGCATCACCGTAGCATTCTACATCTACTTCTGGTAAGAATCAGTATATGACTTACTATAAAGAACATTCAAAAGTCTGGGTGTCGGTCGACGTCATCATCTTTGGTTTCGATGAACAGAAGCTGAAGGTGCTCATCGGCCGACGCCAGATGGATCCCGGACGCGGCGAGTGGAGCCTCTATGGAGGCTTCGTCGCTGCCGACGAGAGCATCGATGACGCAGCCCAGCGTACACTAGAGACCTTAACTGGACTTAACAACCTGTATATGCGCCAGGTGGGAGCCTTCGGAAGCATTGACCGAGACCCTGGCGAGCGCGTTATCTCCATTGCCTATTATGCGCTGATCAATGTCAAGGACTATTCAGAGCAGCTGCGTCTGGAACATGGGGTGGAATGGGTGGACATCAATGAGGTTCCCCCTCTCTATTCCGACCACAACAAGATGGTGGACCAGGCTTTGCACATCATGCGCCAGAAGATTAAGACGGCACCCATCAGTTTCCGTCTGTTGCCCAGTCTCTTCACTCTCACCCAGTTGCAGCGCCTCTACGAGGCCGTGATTGGCGAGGAGGTTGACAAGCGCAACTTCCGCAAGCGCATCAAGGATATGGACTTCGTCGAAAAGACCGATCTCATCGATAAGAAGTCATCGAAACGTGGTGCCGCCCTGTACCGCTTTAACAACAAGGCGTATCACGAAGACTCTAACTTTAAATTATAAATTGCACTATGTTAGAAGAACTCAAACAGAAAGTATTCAAGGCCAATCTGGACCTTGTAAAGCAGGGACTGGTAATCTTTACCTGGGGCAACGTCTCAGGTATCGACCGTGAAAAAGGCCTCGTCGTCATCAAGCCTTCAGGCGTGAGCTACGACGAGATGAAAGCTGAGGACATGGTGGTGGTCGATCTGGAGAGCGGCAAGGTGGTTGAGGGCGACCTGAACCCATCGAGCGACACTCCCACACACCTTGTTTTATATAAGGCTTTCCCCAACATTCAGGGCGTGGTCCACACCCACTCTACCTACGCCACCGCTTTCGCTCAGGCAGGCAAGGACATCCCCAACATCGGCACCACTCATGCCGACTATTTCTACAAGGATATCCCCTGCACCCGCGATATGACCGAGGCAGAGGTAAAGGGTCAGTACGAGTTGGAGACAGGTAACGTCATTGTTGACGAGATCCTGAACATCCGCAAGATCAATCCCGACCACACCCCCGCTGTGCTGGTGAAGAACCACGGTCCGTTCTCGTGGGGCACCTCACCCGACAACGCTGTTTACAACGCCAAGGTGATGGAGCAGTGCGCCAAGATGGCTTTCGTAGCCTTCTCGGTGAACCCCGCCCTCACCATGAATCCGTTGCTCGTCGAGAAGCACTACATGCGTAAACATGGCCCCAACGCCTATTATGGCCAGAAGGGACAGAAACACTAATCACTAAAATACAAATTTGACATGAAAGCATTTGAGAATTTAGAAGTATGGTGGGTAACTGGTGCACAGTTGCTCTACGGAGGCGACGCCGTTGTTGCCGTTGATAGTCACTCTAAGGAGATGGTCGAGGGCCTGAACGCCTCTGGCAATATCCCCGTGAAGATTGTATATAAGGGCACAGCCAACAGCTCGAAGGAAGTTGAGCAGGTGATGCTCGCTGCCAACAGCGACGAGAAGTGCGTAGGTATCATCACCTGGATGCACACCTTCTCACCCGCCAAGATGTGGATCAAGGGCCTGCAGAAGCTGCAGAAGCCTCTCCTCCACTTCCACACCCAGTACAACGCAGAAATTCCCTGGGACACCATCGACATGGACTTCATGAACCTGAACCAGAGTGCTCACGGTGACATCGAGTTCGGACACATCTGCACCCGCATGCGTGTATCTCGCAAGGTGGTTTGCGGTTACTGGAAGGACCAGGAGGCTCAGAAGAAGATTGCCGTTTGGGCTCGTGTGGCAGCCGGTGTGGCCGATGCCAAGAACGTCCGCTGTCTGATGTTCGGTATGAACATGAACAACGTAGCCGTGACCGATGGCGACCGCGTGGAGTTTGAGCAGCGCATGGGTTACCATGTGGACTACTACCCCGTCTCTTCTCTGATGGACTACTTCAAGAAGGTTACCGACGCCGAGGCTGACGCTTTGGTTGAGGAATACAAGAAGCTCTACACCATCAAGATTGACGAGAGCGGCGAGCAGGTTTACTGGGAGAAGGTGAAGAACGCTGCCAAGGCCGAGATTGCCCTGCGCCGCGTACTGAAGGACGAGGGCGCTACTGCCTTCACCACCAACTTCGACGACCTGGGCGATGCTGATATCGACTCACCCACTTTCTGTGGCTTCGACCAGATTCCTGGTCTGGCTGCACAGCGTCTGATGGCCGAGGGTTATGGCTTCGGCGCCGAGGGCGACTGGAAGACCTCTTGCCTCTATCGCACCCTGTGGGTCATGCAGCAGGGCATGCCTACTGGTTGCTCATTCCTTGAAGACTACACCCTCAACTTCGCCGGCACGCAGTCATCCAGCCTGCAGAGCCACATGCTCGAGGTTTGCCCGCTGATTGCTACCGACAAGCCCAAGCTCGAGGTTCACTTCCTCGGCATCGGCATCCGCAAGCAGCAGACCGCCCGTCTGGTGTTCACCTCGAAGACCGGTCGTGGCATCAAGGCCACTGTTGTTGACCTCGGCAATCGCTTCCGCCTTATCTCTTCCGAGGTTGAGTGCATCGAGCCCAAGCCCATGCCCCACCTGCCCGTGGCCAGCGCCCTCTGGGTGCCCCAGCCCACGTTCGAGATTGGTGCCGGCGCCTGGATTCTGGCCGGTGGTACCCACCACAGTGCCTTCTCTTACGACATCACCGAGGAGTACTGGGAAGACTTCGCCGAGATGGTTGGCATCGAGTACGTCAAGATCAATAAGGACACCAAGACTTATGAGTTCAAGCAGCAGCTTCAGAACAACGAGATGTACTACATGCTGAACAAGGCACTGAAGTAATCAAAACAAAAAAACAACAGACAACCGATTTTTTTAAAAGCAAGAGGAGCATCCCACCAGATGCTCCTCTTCGTTTTTATAGTCTTTAGTACAACTCCTCGTGGTCGTATCGTGGCGTATAGCGTATCAGCTTATGGGCAGCCGCCTGCGCCATCGCCTCATAGGCCCGCTCACTGGGATGCAGGTGGTCGCCACTGTCAAAGCCCTCGGCAAAGGCCTTGGGATTGGTGATGCTGCGCACCGCTGCGTCAAAGTCGATGCAACCGTCGAAGATGGGCGACGTGCGCAGCCAGGCGTTAAACTGTTGACGCATCGTCTCGCGGTCCTCGTTGTAGGTGCGCCATCCGTAGATGGGCAGCAAGGTGCCGCTCCACACCTTCAGCCCCTGCGCCTTGGCGGGCTTCACATAGATATCCTCCACCCCGCGCTCCATCTCCTCCACCGTGGGCAGGTCGCTCCAGGGTCGGAAGGGGTTGACATCCGTTCCCACAGGATGGATGATGTCGTTGATGCCATGCTGTATGATGACATCCGTTGCACCAGCCACATTCATCTCGATGGGGAAACGCGTGGCACCCTTCAGTCCGTAGGCCTGATAGGTGATGCAGTCATACTGGCGCAGGATGCGCGTGCCACTCACGGCACGACGGATGATGGCGGCATTCGTGCCGAAGGCCTGCTGAGCCATATAGTCGGGCCACGACTGCGCCGTGATAGAGTCGCCATAGCATACGATGGCGTGATTCTCTGCCGAGGTCAGCACGTCGATGGTGTTGAGGAAGTAGAACCAGTTGGTGTGGCGTGTCAGGTCGAGCGGCAACTCGTCGGCCTCGGCATAGTCGCCATAGGCATACGAGCCTTTCGACAGCGGCCCCGTAATCAGTGTGCCGCTGTTCATCTGCGTAAAGCCAGCCAGATAGATGCTCACGTTGATGGTGTCGCCACGACTCATGGCAAAACTGATCTCGTCGCTCTCCGTTTCCTTGCCAGGCATCAGCACCACACTCGTCTCACCACCGAAGGTGATGGGCGTGTGATTCACAAACACCTTAGTCAGCGTCACCGGTTCCGTTCCCGTAAGGTTCGAGAAGCGGAAGCGCAGCATCGACCCGCTGAAACACATTCTGATGGGATAGCGCAGCGTCAGGTCCTTGGCGTAGATGGCCTCGCTGCGGTTGGTTATCGAAGTGGCATTGCCCCAGCAGGCCACCCATTTGTTGTTCTCTGTCATATCTCTTCTATTTTCCTTTGTTAATCACATAAATGCCGGCAGTGGTCAGCGTGGCGGCCACCACATAGTTCCACACAAACACCTCGTTCAGGCACACGCACGACGTGACGGCGCCCACCACGGGAATCAGCGAGTTCCATATCGCGATCTTGCCCACCGGATTGCACGTCAGCAACTTGTTATACAGCGTAAAGCCTATCGTCGAGATGCCAATGAGCAGCAGCAGATAAATGAGTCCGACGATGGTGACATGAGGCAGCGAGCCACCCATCACCACGCCGGGAATCATCAGCAGGGCGCCGCCGATGCCCAGGCTATAGCCCGTGCCCACGAAGACGTCCACCCGCTTGCCCACGCCCCTGGTCATCAGTCCTGCCAGGGCGCCGCACAGCGCATTCAGAATAATCATGCCGTCGCCCAGCCAAGTAAACCGCCCGCTCTCCTCGCCGCTCACGTTCAGCGCCATGATGCCCGCAAAGCCCACGCTGCAGCCTATGACCTTTCTCAGCGTCAGCCTGTCGCTCTTGAAGAACAGGCAGGCCAACAGCACCAGCACAAACACGCTCAGCGAGTTCAGGATGGCCGCCCTGCTGCCCTGGCTGTGCGACAGGCCGATGTAGAAGCAGGCATAGTGCAGCGTCGTGTTCAGCAGGGTGAACGCCAGCAGAAACAGCGCACTTCCCCATGCCCGATCTCGGGCCTCCTCTTTCAGTCCAAACTGCCTATGCGTCATGCGCGCCACGGCCAGTATGATTATTCCCGATATGAAAAAGCGAATGCCGGCAAACAGCATCTTGCTGCCCGTCATCTCCGTCGTAATCTCAAACTCGGCAAAGCCAAGCTTGATCAGCGGATAGGCCCATCCCCACAGGAATGCGGCTGTAAACGCCAGCACTGCCGCCCACACCGGGCGTTGGAATATACTCCTATTTGTCATATCGTTATAATGGATAATTCTTCGCTCATTGCTTTTATTGTATATAATACAATACATTCCCACTTCGCTTGCAAAGTTACGAATTATTTTTGATACATAAAAGCATTGGAGTAAGTTATTCCGTAAAAATTGTCGTGTCACTTAAAAATCTTTGGATTCAAGAATAATTTGAAAACGAATTGCCGCCAGCGGCACCCATCAATCAACCTCATATCTACCTCAAATTTTCCTCATATCCCATGCCATGGTACCTCATATTCTTGTGCAATTCATGTTCGGTTCTTCTTCAGTTGTTGTTCAGTCAAACACTGGACAACAACTGGACAACAACTGAACAACAACTGGACAACAAGCGAAGAACAAGAGGAGGACAAGCGAAGGACAAGAGGAGTTGATCATACGTTATCTAGAGATTGGTACTTGGGAAAGGCCTGCTTAGAAAAAAATGAGAGAAAATTTGGATTTCGCTTAAAAATTTATTATTTTTGCAGTATGAAAAAAATCTATTTTGAAGAAACCAATTTTGAATGGTTGCTCAAGATGAAAGGAATAAATGATGAAAACAACCACACCAAAAATTAGATGAAAGATATGAATAAAATCGTGATACTTGACGGCTATACGGCCGACCCGAGCGCACAGGCATGGCAGGCGCTGGAGGAGATGGGGGAACTGACCGTTTATGAGCGCACCAGAGCCGAGGAGACCGTGGCGCGGGCAAAGGACGCAGAGATTGTGCTGACGAACAAGGTGATTCTTGGACGAAAGGAGATGGAGCAAATGCCCTGTTTGAGGTATATCGGCGTGCTGGCCACGGGTTATAACGTGGTGGACCTGGAGGCTGCCAGCGAACGGGGCATCGTGGTGACCAACGTGCCGGCCTACAGCACTGAGAGCGTGGCGCAGATGGTTTTCTCACACCTGCTCACAGTGACCAACCACACGGAGCACTACGCCAGCGAGAACCGACAAGGTCGATGGACAAAGAGTCCTGACTTCTGTTATTGGGACGCGCCACTGACGGAGTTGGCAGGCAAGACCTTTGGCATTGTGGGGCTGGGCAACATCGGTCAACACGTGGCAGCCATCGCCCATGCTTTTGGCATGAAGGTGGTGGCACAGACGAGCAAGGCGGCCGACATGCTGCCGGACTATATCGGGAAAAGAACGATGGAAGAGTTGTTGGCAGAGAGCGACGTGCTGAGCCTGCACTGTCCGCTGACACCCGACACAAAGCACCTGATCAACGCACAGACGCTACAGAAGATGAAGCCGACAGCCATCCTGATTAACACAGGACGAGGCCCACTGGTGAACGACAAGGATGTGGCCGAGGCTCTGAACACAGGACGCCTGGGGGCCTTCTGTGCCGATGTGTTGACGGAAGAGCCCGCCAAGGCAGATAACCCACTGCTGGCGTGCGACAATGCCTACATCACGCCCCACATTGCCTGGGCATCAACCGAAGCCCGGGCCCGCCTCACAGAGGTGGCCATCGGCAATGTGCGCGCATTCGTTGAGGGAAAGCCCCGCAACGTGGTAGGCATCAAGGGATGAGCAGCGAGCTGTCGCCATAGCTCAGGAAACGGAAGTCGTGAGCCAGGGCGTAGTCGTAGATCTTATGCCAGTCGCCATGAACAAAGGCGCTGACCAAGAGGAGTAGCGTGGACTGCGGCTGGTGGAAATTGGTGACCAGCATCTTTACAATCTTATAGTCGTAACCCGGAGCAATGATGATCTGGGTGCTGCTGTGCAGAGTGGACAGGCCGTTGCGGTCGAGCCACTGCAGCAGGGCGTCAATGGCACTCTTGACATCGGCCTTAGGACCGCCATCCTCATAGGGTTCCCACTGGTTCACATGGAGGTCGGCCTCCTGGATATCGGGATTATTCAGCACCTTGCAGCCCATGAAATAAAGGCTCTCAAGGGTGCGCACGCTGGTGGTGCCCACGGCGATGGCCTGACAGTGGTGAGCCAACAGTTTTTCGAGCGTCTGACGGCGCACGCTGACATATTCGGTGTGCATCTCGTGACCCTCAATCTCCTCGCTCTTCACAGGCTTGAATGTGCCGGCACCCACATGTAGGGTGAGTTCCTCGCGGTCTATGCCATGAGCATCGATGGCGCTGAGCACGGCAGGCGTGAAATGCAGGCCAGCAGTGGGAGCAGCCACGCTGCCCTTGATCTTGGAATAGACGGTCTGATAGGTGGTCTTGTCGCTCTCCTGCGTTTCGCGGTTCAGATATGGCGGAATGGGCAGTTCACCCATTGATTCGAGAATCTCGGCAAAGGAGATGCTGTCGTTGTCCCACGTAAAGTCGATGCGATGACTGGTGCCGTGGAGCGGTCCGCGGGTGGCACTCATGGTAAACGTCACGTCGCCAATGGTCAACTGGCGATGGAGCGTGCCCTCCTTCCATTTTTTGAGATTGCCCACAAGGCAGTACCACGAGCAATGGCCGCGCATCTGGAACATCAACTCATAGTCGGAAGGCTCGGCGGGTTCGAGCAGGAAGACCTCGATGAGGGCACCCGTTTCCTTGCGGAAGTGCAGGCGGGCCTGGATAACCTTGGTATTATTGAAGACCATCAGCGCACCCTGAGGCAGGTGCGAAGGGAGATTGCAGAACGTGTCCTCGCCCACCTCACCATGGTTATAGATGAGCAACTTTGACTGGTCGCGCTGGGCCAGGGGAAACTTGGCGATGCACTCGTCGGGCAAGGGATAGTTATAGTCACTAATGTGAATATGCTTTGTGTCCATAGTATTTTTTTGAAATGTTTATTGATAGATATACAGGCATGAGCGGAAGATGGCGTAGAGCAGGGTCAGCGTGAGTACAAGGATGACCACATGGACGTCACCAAGGAGATAGCCCGTGGAAGTGTATTCTGTTGAAATGTATGTCTCGCTCACATCATAGCGCCTGCGGATGCGCTGGTGCAGATACCAAATGCCAGTGCCCACACAGCCGCCCCAGACAAGGCCGCAGAGGATGTCGCCAGGGAAGTGGACACCCAGGTACATGCGCGTCCAGCAGTTGGTGAGCGACCACAGCACCAAAGCCACCGTGAGCACCCGGCTGCGAATGAGCAGGGAAAAGAAGATGGCGATGCTGAACGTGTTGGCAGCATGCGACGAGAAGAACCCATAGTCGCCGCCACGATAGCCATTCACGGTATCGACCAGCATGGCAATCTCGGGGTCGCGCGAGGGGCGCCAGCGGCACACCCAAGGCTTGATGAAGATGTCGTTCAGCGAACCGGCCAGCAGCACACAGAGGGCTGCGCCAGCAATGATGAGCATCACCTTCTGAACATTATTATTGTTTTTGAGGACCACATAGAGCAGGGCCACATAGAGTGGAATCCAGGTGGAGGCGGTGGTAAGCGTCTTTGCCATGCCGTCGAGGAACAGCGAGTCGCTACCGTTGAAGAACAACAGCAATTGCTTGTCGAAACCAATGATTGAAGACCAGTCCATATACGCTCTGTATGCTATGATTTAGATGATTTCTATCTGTGAGGTCTCTACCCAACCCTGCTTGCCGTCGGGCACGGCCACCTCGCACCAATCACCGATGGAGTTGTCGAGCACCTTCACCTTGGTGCCCTCGTGCAGGATAAACAGGTCTGTACCGCTCTGCGACGGGGTGCTCTTCACGGGCACGGCAGCATCCATGATGATGGCTCCGTCGTGACGCTCCAGAATCTGCTTCTGCTGCCAGGCAAAGATATTGGCCAGCACAAACGCCACCATGAGGAGGGCGCTGCCAAAGAAACCTACCTTGCGCAGCCAGACAGGCGAACAGAACAGATAGACGAGGAACAGTAAGATGGCAGAGCCAAGGCAGACGACTGCCATCTCGGTCCAACCATCAACACCCAGCAGATTGACGACCGATCGATACCAGGTGACCACGAAGAGCTCGCTCTGGGGCACAATCTTATCGACAGTCTTGCTGCGAGCCAGCTGGAGGTTGAAACGGATATCGGCATCACCGGGAGCCAGCAGCAGGGCACGTTCATAGTTCAAGATGGCGTGGGTCATATCGTCCATGCGATAGTAGGCATTGCCCAGGTTATAGTTCAGCACCACCTGCGGTCCCATATGCTTGATCAGCGTCTCATACTGCTCAATGGCTTTCTGATAATTCTCGTGTACATAGTTGCTGTCGGCTTCGGCCTTGCTCAGGGCGAAAGCTGATGATGGCATCAGTAGCAGCAACAGCAAAACGGCTGTGGCAGCAACTTTCTTGGGTTTGCGATTCATTCCTTCTTCTATTTTCTCGATGGCGGTGATGGCCGTCTCGTAAACCTTACTCATATTTCCCTTGGGATCGCCAGGGGCATAGCGCTCAAACTCACACTCGTCAATGGCCTGGATGAACTGGGCAATCACCTCGGCATCGACCTGACGGGCACTGAAGCGGTCGCTGATATTCTCGCGCGAGAGCTGCTCAACGGGGATATTCAGCTTGTCGCCCACATAGCCCCACAGGGCACGCAGGGTCTCGTCATAGAACTCACCCGGCTTGTTGTCCTTCATCAGTTTGGCAGCCTTCTTCAGGCGCTTGGTGGCAATCTTGTTGGCACGCTTGCCACGGGCTTTCACCACATCGGCATTCTCAAGAGCACGCTTGCGGAAGATAATCACCAAGAAGATAAACGCCAAGAGAATAAGGCCGATGGTGATATAATAGCGTGTAGTGCCAAACAGCAGGAAACCATTGCTGCGGGCCACCACGTCATCCAACTTGATGAAGCGGATATCGTTGGCCAGCATCTGTATCTCTTCCTGGTTGTCGCCATAGCTCAGCACCTGACTGTTGCCGCCTTCGCCCTTGCCAATGGTGAGGTCGTAGGCCTCAGAGGTCAAGGTCTTATACTGCTTGCTGGCGGTATCGAAATAGGTGAACTCGACGGCAGGTACCTGGAACTTGCCCTGATGACGAGGCACAGCGAGATACTCGTAAATCATGCTGCCCTCCAGACCACTGGTGGTTAGGCGGGTCTTTTCGGTAATCTTCACATCATAGGTATCAAAGTCCTTGGGGAACTTCACCTCGGGGGCCTTGATGAGCTTCAGGTTACCCGTACCGCTCACCGTGACGCGAATGGTAAGGGGCTCGTTGGCCTTAAGTTCTGACTTGTCAAGCTGGGCCTTCATCGAGAAGTTGCCCACGCCGCCAGAGAAGCCCTCGGGGCGCTTGGGCAGGGGCATAACATCGATATCGACACCAGGAGCCTTGATTTGTTTCTTCACCTCTACGTAACCTGAGCCGCCATTGAAAAAGGCCTCGAAGGGATCAACATTGCGGTTCTGCTGAACCACAACGCCATTGAACGTAAGGGGAGGAACCTGCAGCTTGCCCGACATCTGGGGGAACATCACATACTGGCTCCAGGTCACGGTCTTATAGTTGCGACCATTGAACTGCTCTATCTTAAAACTCTTCTCCTGAGGCAAGGCAATCTCCTGTGTGTGGAAGCCCTTCAGGTCGGGCATCTTGCCTTCCAACTGGGTGAGACTCACCAGGGTATAGACTTTATAGGTGAGGAGTACAGGCTCCTGCTCATAGACGCGGTTCTTTGAGGCTGTGACCTTGATAAACAGGTCGGAGCCGCTGATGGCAGAACCGGCGGCACGCATCTCGTCCTGCTGCTGCGAGCCCCTACCCTGACGTCCACTTGACGCCTGGCCAGAGCCAACGACTTCAATCTTCACGGCATTCGAGGTCACCTGACTGCCATCCACCTGAATAGAAGCTGCAGGAATGGTAAACGTACCATTCTTCAGAGCTGAGAGGATATAGGTATAGGTCACACTCGACGACTGGGTGGTCTTGCCGTTGATCATGCTGAAACTCGACTGCGTGGACGTGCTGGGGCCCATCAGCACCTCAAAGGCCTCGCTCGGTATCTGACCGATGCGGAAGTTAGACACGTCCTGCGAGTTTACCGTATAGGTCAAACGGAACTGCTGACCCACAGCCACCTGCTGCGGGGCACGCGCCGTAAGTTTCTGGGCGATGACTGACAAAGGTAAGAAGGCAAGAAGGTAAAAAGGCAAAAACCATTTTACCCAATTGTTCATTTCCACCTTATAAATACTATTTAGTCTCATTGTCTTTATACTCTTTTACCTTATTTCTCTTCTACCTTTTGTTTCCTTGTTTACCTTCAAGAATTACCAATTCTTTTCTATTCGACGACGCTTTGACTGTTGTTGCTTGGCATCCTGCATGCGCTGCTGCGTCTGCTTCTCCTGCTGCATGACGGCATTGAGCAACTGCTCGGCATTCTCCTTGCTCATGGGCGGTTCCTGCTCATTCTGCTGCTGATCCTGCTTCTGCTGCTGTTGTTGCTGCTGTTTGTCCTGCTCCTGCTTTTGCTGGTCTTGTTGCTCGTCTTGTTTGTTCTGCTGGTTGTTCTTGCCGCCACCGCCCTGCTTCTTCAGCTGGCGCTGACAGATCACCAGGTTATAGCGGGTCTCATCATCGTTGGGATTGAAGCGCAGCGACATCTTATAGGCCTCAATAGCATTCTGGAAGTCCTGCTTGCCCTGAAGCACCACACCCATGTTATGATAGGCATGAGCCTTGCGATAAGGGGTGGTCTCGTTCTGGGCGGCCTGACGGAAATAGTTCACCATCGTATCGCGCTGGGCATCGGGCACGGCTCGCCACTGATCGGGAAACATAGCCGTGGAGAGATTGTAGAGCGCACGCGCATTGGTGGTGTCGGCACGCATGGCCTTGTAATAGTCCACCAAGGCCTCGCGGTGCTTACCGGCACGATAGAGGTTATTGCCGTGGCGGATATACTTGCGTGACTGGCGGTTGTCGGCCGAGACACTGCCCGTACCCACCATCGCCAGGATGAGAATCAATATCAGTTTAGAAACGTTCATCTCTTAAACAGTTTTATTTTCTTCAGTAATGGATTCTTGCGATCCATGATACATATCTCTATAATCAGCAGCAGCATGACCAGCAGGCCGGCATACTGAAACAGTTCGTCGTAGTTGCTATAGATAATGGTATCGCCCTTCTCCAGCTTGTCGAGTTCCTCGTCCAGCAGGCGCTGAGCGCTGGAACTGTTATCTACATGGATATAAGCACCACCACCGGCCTGGGCTATCTCGCGGCACATCTCCTCATTGAGGCGTGACATCACCATGTTGCCGTGATTATCGGTCATAAAGCTGCCGGTAGAGGGGTCTGGGATGGGCTCGCCCTTCGTAGAGCCAATGCCAAGGATAAAGATGTTGAAGCCATTATCATGAGCTTCCTTAGCAGCTTCCAACGCCCCACCCTCATGGTCCTCACCATCGGTGATGACAATGATGGCCTTGCCCACATTCTCCTGTTGGGTAAAGCTATGCGATGCCATGTTGATGGCAGCGGCAATATCGGTGCCCTGGTTGACAATCATCGAGGGGTCGATGCTGCTGAGGAACATCTTGGCCGACACATAGTCGCTGGTAATAGGCAACTGAACAAAGGCGTCGCCGGCAAAGACGATAAGTCCCACCTTGGAATCGGTAAAGTCCTCAACCAAGTTCTCGACCATCATCTTGGCACGATCCAGACGGTTGGGGGTAACATCCTGGGCGCGCATGGAGTTACTCACGTCGAGGGCGATGATGGCCTCAATGCCCTGACGCTTCTCCTGACTCACACCATTGGCCTGCTGCGGACGGGCAGCCATGACAACCAACAGGGCAAGGGCAAGTTCGAGAATGAGAAACTTGACCAGCGGACGCCAACGCGACACGTCTGGCATCAGCTGGCGCAGCAACTCAGGGTCGCCAAACTTGCGCAGGCGTTTCTTCTGGTTGAAATAGGTCACAAAGCGGATGATGCCCAACAGTAGCACCACCAACAGCAACCATAGATATTCTGGATTTTCAAATCTATACATCTTTACTTTTTTACCTTTTTCTCTTTTACCTTTTTACGGTATCCTCCTGAATATTGTTATTCTGAGAAGAATCTCGAGCAGCAGGAACACAATGGCAGCCAGAGCATAACGCTGGTAGTCCTCATAGCGGCGGCTGTATTTCTGAACCTCAATCTTTGACTTCTCAAGCTTGTCGATCTCGTGATAGATTTCGCGCAACTCGTTAGCGTTCTTGGCACGATAGAACTGTCCATGAGTGGTACGGGCAATATCGGTCAGTGTCTGCGTATCTATCTCAACAGGAATCTGGATGTACTGCACGCCACCACCAACGTTCAAGGGATAGCGAGCGGTGCCATTGCTGCCCACACCCACAGTATAAACGCGGATGCCCAGCCTCTTGGCTATCTCGGCAGAGGTCATCGGCGACAGATCGCCACGGTTGTTACTACCGTCAGTGAGCAAAATAACCACCTTACTCTTGGCCTTAGAGTCCTTTAGGCGACTCACGGCATTGGCCAGGCCCATGCCAATAGCGGTTCCGTCCTCAATGAGTCCGCGAGCGGCAATATCAGTACGCACATTCTGAAGCAACGACAGCAACGAGGTGTGGTCAATGGTCATAGGACACTGGGTAAAGGCCTCGCCGGCAAAGATGGTCAGACCAATATTATCGTTGGGACGATCAGCGATAAACTCAGCGGCCACAGTCTTGGCAGCCTCGATACGGTTCTGGATGTGATGGGTATCGTCACGCAGGTCTTCGGCCAGCATAGATGTTGACACGTCCATGGCCAGCATGATGTCGATGCCCTCAATGCTCTCGTTCTGCAGGTTGTCATGCGTCTGCGGACGGGCCAAGGCAATGACAAGGAACGTGAAAGCCAAGATGTGCAGCAGGGGCTGGACGGGCATGAGTATCACCTTCCAACTGCGCGTGGCATACTGGAAGGCGAAGGTGTCGGACATGCGGATGGTCGGCTCCTTCTTCTTTCTGAACATCACATACCATATTATATAAGGTATGATGAGCAGAAGTAAAAACAAATATTCTCTGTTTGCAAAATCCATCTTTCTTTTCCTTAAATTAAGTCATAAACGCAGTAGGCGATATAACCAAACAGCACCACACAGACCACGCAGGCCACAGCGATAGAGGTCTTCAGCACGATACGGCTATTCTTGGTGCGCTGCTCCTCGGCGGTGAGCTGAGGCTTCATCTCCTGTTCGTTGACAGGCACCTCAACCTTGGTCTTGTTGATGAAGTCGATGGCGCTGACCAGATTGGCGTCGTTCTCGTTGATAAGGGTCGAGTATTTGGCAAACTTCACCAGGTCGGCAGTCAGGAACAACTGGCGCAGCTCGCTCAGGGTCTGCGGGTCGTCGGTCTTCATCAGACGATCGATAATCTCACTACTGGTCATCTCCATGGCACTAAAGCCATAGCGCTCTTCGATATACTTACGCAGGGTGTCGGTCAGGCGGGTGTAATATTCCTTCGGATCTTCGGAGGTCACCATACGCTCGGCCTTAATCTCCTCAATGGCCTTCATAGCCTTCTGATGAGGCAACAGGCGCTTGACAATGCGGATATGGGCAATGACAGGCTTGTTGTCGCGCAGGCGGAGATAGAGGTAATAAACCGCAGCCATCAGCACCAATAGGATAACACTCAGCCAGAAAGGCAGAGCCCAGTCGTCCAACTCCCAGTCAAAGGGATTGTCCTGCACGTCCTTTGGACCAAAGTACTGCTCGTAGTTCGTGGTATCCACATCGACAGTAAGCACCTTCAGGGCCAGTTTCTTCGTGGGATACACCTTGCCATTGACCTTAACCTGAAAGGGAGGAAGGTAATAGAGTGTGTCCTCGAACGAGGTGAGCACATAGCCACGCTGGCGCTTCACCATGCCATCAGCAGCAGCCTCGTCGGGCAGGTTGATGGTACCCAGATATTCAATGCCCTCGGGCAGAGTAGCCTCCTGGGGGAACTCGACAACGGCATCCTCGCTGGCGGTAGCCGATACTGTGAGCTGGACTTGCTGACCAACCAGCATCTCGACGGAACTGATTTCGGATTCCACCTTGACCTGAGCCGATGTGATGATGGCAACAAAGGCCAGCAGATATGTGATGAATAGTCTTCTCATTTAACCACGTTGTTTAAACAATCCCATCAACGACTTCACATAATCCTCGTCGGTGGCAATGCTGACGCTATCAACATTACTCTTGGCAAAGGTCTCCTTGAGGTCGGTCTGGCGCTTATTCCAATAGCGTTTATAAAACTCGCGCACCTTCTTGCTGCCGGTATCGACATACTGCTCATAGCCAGTCTCGCTATCGACAACCTTCATCAGACCCACATCGGGCAATTCGCAGGCACGCTTGTCATAGACCTGAATGGCCACAACATCGTGTTTGCGGTTGGCAATAGTGAGCTGCTGCATGAAGTCCCGACGATCGAAGAAATCGCTCAGCAGGAAAGCCGTGCAACGGCGCTTGCTGACGCCAGTAAGGAACTCCACAGCCTGAGCCACATCGGTGCGACGACTCTCGGCATGGAAGTCGAGCATCTCGCGGATGATGTAAAGGATATGCTTGCGTCCCTTCTTGGGTGGGATGTATTTTTCTATCTTGTCAGAGAAGAAAATAACGCCAATCTTATCGTTGTTCTGGATGGCCGAGAACGCGAGGGTGGCGGCAATCTCGGTCACCATGTCGCGCTTCAGCTGCTTCTGCGTACCAAAGTCCAGTGAGCCGCTGACGTCAATCAACAGCATCACGGTGAGCTCACGCTCTTCCTCGAACACCTTGACATAAGGCTTGTTAAAACGGGCCGTCACGTTCCAGTCAATATCGCGCACATCGTCGCCATACTGATATTCGCGCACCTCTGAGAAGGCCATACCACGACCCTTGAAGGCAGAGTGGTACTGACCGGCAAAGATGTTGGAACTAAGACCGCGCGTCTTAATCTCAATCTTCCTGACTTTCTTGATGATTTCTGATGTCTCCATAATCTAGTCCTACTAGTTTAACTAGTCCTTCTAGTTTTAGGGCACTTCAACCTTATTGATAATCTTTGAAACAATCTCCTCGCTGGTAAAGTTTGATGCCTCTGCCTCGTAGGTCAGACCAATACGATGGCGCAGCACATCATGGGCCACTGCACGAACGTCCTCTGGCACCACATAGCCACGACGCTTGATGAAGGCATAGGCACGTGAGGCCTTGGCCAGATTAATGGATGCACGTGGAGAACCACCAAACGAAATCATGTCCTTCATATCCTTCAGACCATAGCGATCGGGATAACGAGTGGCAAAAACGATGTCGGCAATATACTGCTCAATCTTCTCGTCAATATAAACCTCACGCACCACCTCGCGTGCCTTCAGAATCTCAGCAGCTGTGGTAACAGGGGTCACCTTGGGCAGACCACCAGCGATGTTCTCGCGGATAATCTTCTTCTCTTCCTCTAATGTGGGATAGTCGATGACTACCTTCAGCATGAAACGGTCCACCTGGGCCTCGGGCAGAGGATAGGTTCCCTCCTGCTCAATGGGGTTCTGGGTAGCCATTACGAGGAAGGGGCTGGGCAGGTCGAACGTTGAACTGCCAATGGTCACCTGCTTCTCCTGCATGGCCTCAAGCAATGCACTCTGTACCTTGGCGGGAGCACGGTTGATCTCATCGGCCAACACGAAATTGGCAAAAACGGGACCTTGCTTCACCAGGAACTTCTCATCCTTCTGAGAATAAATCATGGTACCCGTCACGTCGGCTGGGAGCAAGTCAGGCGTAAACTGAATACGGCTGTATTTTGAGTCGATGAGCTGCGACAGGGTCTTGATGGCCAAGGTCTTTGCCAAGCCAGGAACACCTTCCAACAGAATGTTACCATCACTGAGCAAACCAATAAGCAGGCAGTCAACGAGATGTTTCTGGCCCACAATTACCTTATCCATACCCGTCACAAGATTGGTGACGAATGCACTTTGTTGTTCAATCCGCATGTTTAATTCGCGGATATCAATATTTTCTGCCATAATTACACAATGAATATTTTTGTTGATTTATTCCTTTTTACTTTTCTTCTTGAGTTCCAATTTGGGTATCTTAATGTCCTGACCTTCTTTCAGCGACTGATTCGAGGTGATGTTATTGAATACCTCAATATAGCATTCCATGCCCTCACCAAGAGTACGGCGAGCAATACGCTTCGTTGTATCGCCATTCTTCACCTTAATGGTGAAATCAAGACCTATAATATGATAGGCGCCCGTGCGTACGCGCGAGTCCTTATCTTCATATTTCTTCCATACGGGCTCTGCCTCAACCTTCTTAGGCTGTTCTGTCGCTACTTTCTTAGGCTGCTCTGCCTCAACCTTCTTAGGCTGTTCTGCCTCAACTCTCTTCTCTGGCTCTACGGCCTTCTTGGCTTCCTGCTTAACATCGTCTGTTTTTGCTGAATTGACTTTCAGCGTATCCTTTTGAGCAGCAACGGGAGCTGGAGCAGCGACAACGGAATCATTCGCAAGATATTCGCAATTCAACAGGGTGTATCGATCCATGTGACGACCAAAGATATAGCCACCTGCAAAACTGATAACGCATGCCATCACGCCAATCAAGAGCCACAGCCACCAGTAAGAATGGGATGACTCGGGAGTAGATTCTTCTTCCTCTTCGACAGGAGCTGCATCCACAACAGGGGTTGTTTCCTCGACTGGAGTTGTTTCCTCGACTGGAGTTTCTTCTGCAGGCATTTCTACCTTTGCAGGAGTAACTTCTTCAACAACAGGAACAGGCTCTTCTGTGACAGGAGCCTCTTCCTCTACAACGGGAGTCTCGACAACAGGTGTTTCCTCTGTCACAGGTTCCTCAACGGGGGCTTCCTCTTCTTCGACTGCTGTTTTATTCAAGTCATCAAAGTCAACACCTTCATTAAGAATAACCGTTTCAAACTGCGAGAACGGCTTGTTGACCAACTCTTTCATCGCATTGTCGGGGATAAAGGTCAGCTTCTGATGTGATTCTATGGTCACACGCTCACCAGTATTGACATTGACACTCTCGCGGGCATCCACATCAATCACCTTGAAGGTTCCAAGACCTTTGATTTTTACGAGTTTATCGTTATTGACACCTTCCTGAATAGTCTCTACAACAGCAGCCAGAAACTGCTGGGCGTCGCGCTTACTCGTACCCATCTGCTCTGCCAAACGATCGGCAAGCTCACTCATATAGATCTTTCCCATTATTCAGCCCCTCCTTTCTTAATCATATCTTTCCATGTGGGATTGGGCTTAAAGGTCAAAGCCAATTTGGGAGGAACAAGCATACGCTGACCAGTGGTGGGGTTCACCATGATGCGTTCCAGCTTCTTCTTCACTTCAAACGTACCGAAGTTTGCCATCGCTACAGAATTGCCTTCCTGAAAGTTTTCGCCCATCAACGATACCATTGCATCGATAGTTTTCTGGGCTTCGGACACCTTCATTCCTGTGCGTCCAGCCAGTAGTGTAACAAATTCCTTATTATTCATAAACTCAATTATTTTTCTCTACAACGCCATAGAGGTCAAACTCCTCGGAGTCTGTCATCCTCACTTGATATATCTCGCCAATAGTCAACTCTGGAGCATCGTTCATGGGAATCAACACCTCAGGATCGACTTCTGGTGAACAAAACTCCGTACGACCAATATAATAATCACCCTCTGTCCTGTCAATAATCACTGGGAGGGTCTGACCAACCTTCTCATATTCAATCTCTGCGCTGATATTCTGCTGCACGCGCATCAGGCGACTCAGACGCTGATCCTTCACGTCCTCTGGGACATCATCCTCGTAATGCTCGGCAGAATAGGTACCGTCTTCTTCTGAATAAGCAAAAGCACCCATTCGCTCGAAACGGGCCCACTTCACGAAGTCGATAAGTTCCTGAAAGTCCTCATCGGTCTCGCCAGGGAAGCCTACCATCAACGTGGTGCGCAAATGGATGCCGGGCACCTCGCGACGCATGCGCTCTATGAGTTCCATCGTTTCTTGTTTGCTGGTGTTACGGCGCATCCTTGTGAGCATGTGGTCACTGATGTGCTGCAATGCAATATCCATATAGCGGCAAACATTCTTCTTCTCACGCATCACACGGAGAAGATCCCAAGGGAAATGGTTGGGATAGGCGTAGTGAAGCCTAATCCACTCAACGCCCTCGATATCTGCCATACGTTCTATGAGTTCGGCAATACGCTGCTCGCCATAAAGGTCCACACCATAATAGGTCAACTCCTGGGCAATAACCTGGAATTCTTTCGTGCCTTGCTTCACCATCTGGCGCACCTCATCAAGAATCTCTTCCATGGGGCGACTCTGGTGACGACCGGTAATAATGGGGATGGCACAATAAGCACAATGGCGGTCACAACCTTCGCTGATTTTGATATAGGCATAATGACGAGGCGTGGTAAGATGACGCTTAACGCCCTCGAAAACAATTGTTTCTTTAGTCTTTTCGGAATCCGTAGAATCCTTAAGGTCGTTCAAGAGCTGTTTGAAGTTGAACTTACCATACCAGCCATCAACCTCGGGGATTTCTGCTTCGAGATCAGCCAGGTAACGTTCTGACAAACAACCCATCACGTAGATACGTTCTACCTGTCCTTCATTCTTTCGAGCCACCTGTTCAAGGATGGTGTTAATGCTCTCTTCTTTGGCATCAGCAATGAAACCACAGGTATTGACAACAATCACATCGCCCTGAGGGTCGATGCTATCGTGCGTCACCTGATAGCCGTTAGCCTCGAACAGACCCATCAGCACCTCAGAATCAACCAGATTCTTCGAACAGCCAAGAGAAATAAAGTCTATTGTCTTCACGCCTTAAACAATGAATCTACGAAATCACGCTTGTTAAACAACTGAAGGTCTTCCATTCCTTCACCCAGTCCAATGTACTTCACAGGCACCTTCAACTGGTCTGAAATGCCAATAACGACGCCGCCCTTGGCGGTTCCATCGAGCTTAGTGATGGCCAAAGAGGTGATTTGTGTGACTGCCGCAAACTGCTTAGCCTGCTCAAAAGCGTTCTGTCCGGTAGAGCCGTCAAGAACCAGCATCACCTCATCGGGAGCCTCTGGCAGCACTTTCTTCATCACATCCTTAATCTTCTTAAGCTCGTTCATCAGTCCAACCTTGTTATGAAGGCGTCCTGCGGTATCAATCAACACCACATCAGCACCATTGGCTTTGGCACTCTGCAATGTGTCAAATGCCACAGAAGCAGGGTCTGAGCCCATCTGCTGCTTGATGACGGGAACACCTACGCGCTCGCCCCAAATGCAGAGCTGCTCAACGGCAGCGGCACGGAACGTATCGGCGGCACCGAGATACACACTCTTGCCTGCCTGCTTGAACTGCCAGGCAAGTTTGCCTATCGTAGTGGTCTTGCCCACGCCATTAACACCAACGACAAGGATGACGTATGGCTTGTGGTCTTTGGGCAAATCCCAATTATCATTATCATCTGAATTATTCTCTGCCAACAAAGCAGCGATTTCATCGCGAAGGATGCCGTTCAACTCAGAGGTAGAGACATACTTGTCACGAGCTACGCGCTCTTCGATACGCTCAATAATCTTCAAGGTGGTATCTACACCTACATCACTCGTAATCAGCACTTCCTCCAGGTTGTCTAGTACGTCATCATCGACCTTAGACTTACCGGCAACAGCGCGTGCGAGCTTGTCAAACACTGAGGTTTTGGTCTTTTCCAGACCCTTGTCCAGTGTCTCTTCTTTTTTCTTCTTACTAAAAAAATCAAACAATCCCATATTCGAATACGTATTTCAACGTGCAAAAGTACGAATAAAATCTCACCCGTGCAATAGTTATAACATTTCTTTACCGCCTTTTCACATTAGTTTACAAGTATTTTATACAATGCGAAACTTGGCGAATTTCAAAAGTAATTGCTTGGTACCAGCATTTCTGAACTCAACGGTGGCCTTTTCGTTATCGCCCGTGCCCTCAATTTTAACAACTTTACCAATACCAAAGCGCTGGTGCTCAATGGTTGCGCCCTCGAACAAAGATGACGGTTGACTGACTGTAGGAGCCGATGTCACTCTGGATACAGGCTTGAAACGACCACCGCTCGACACGTTCAACTGGCGCTTAAATGAATCGCTAAAGGGATCAACAGCAGGTTCGGGCTTGCGAACAGGTATCTGACGGGGCATGGGATCAGCCCTGAACTGCGTGGCCACAGGACGTGGGTTCTGCATCCACTCTGGTCCTTCGGAAGGTCGCTGCCAGGGTTTACGACTCTCGTTACTACGGAATCCACCCTCTATGTTTCCTTCCACACGAAGCAATGTGGGGTCAAAGTCACGAATAAATCGTGAAGGAGCATTGAATTCCATATGTCCAAAACGGAAACGATTCTGCGCACAGGTCAAGATGCAATGCTTCTCAGCACGGGTAATAGCCACATAGAGCAGACGTCTTTCTTCTTCCAACTCACGCATAGAGTTGATGCACATGGGTGAAGGGAAGATATTTTCCTCGAGGCCCACAACGAATACCGTGGGGAATTCCAGTCCTTTGGCAGAGTGAATGGTCATAAGTGACACCTTAGACAGATTCTCATCCTTATCACTATCTAAGTCGGTAAGCAAAGCCACTTCTTGCAAGAAATCACTCAATCCTACTTGGTCACCCAGGCCTTCTTCGCGACGACTCTCCACAAAATCCTGCATTCCACCGAGGAATTCCTCCAAGTTTTCCTGTCGAGAAAGGTCTTCTGGATTACGGCCTGAATAGATATCTTTCGATATGCCACTCTCCATGATGATAGCATGACCTAATTGATAGGCGTCTTGTGTCTCCTTTCGCTCACCCCAGCCTTCAACCAGTTGTCTGAACGCCTCTACCTTTTTGGCCGTTCCTGCACTAATATCCAAATGAAAGAGTGTGGGCTGCTGAATAACCGTCCACAAAGAGACACCATAGGTGGTTGCCGTAGCAACAATCTTATTCAGTGTGGTATCACCAATGCCTCGCGCAGGATAGTTGATAATGCGCTTCAGTGCCTCCTCATCGTTGGGGTTGGACACCAAACGGAAATAGGCAATTACATCCTTAATCTCCTTACGCTGATAGAAGCTCAAGCCTCCAAAGATGCGATAAGGAATACCGTCCTTACGCATCTGTTCCTCGAACGAACGGCTTTGGGCATTAGTGCGATACAAGATAGCAAAATCACTGAATTCAACGTGTTCCTGACGGCGTATGCGCAGGATATCCTTACAGACGATAATGGCTTCTTCCTTATCACTATAGGCTGGCTTCAGAGTCAGCTTCTCACCATGCTCATTCTTGCTATACACATCTTTCGGAATCTGCCGTTCATTCTTACGAATCAAACTATTAGCGGCCTGCACAATGAGTTGAGTAGAACGATAATTCTGTTCTAATTTAAAAAGTTTAGCACTATCGTATGATTCTCTGAAATTCAGAATGTTATCAATATTAGCACCACGAAAACTGTAAATACTCTGAGCATCGTCACCAACCACACAAACACGTTGATGATCTGTGGTCAGCTGAAGCACAATTTTCTGTTGAGCGTAGTTCGTATCTTGATACTCATCTACCAAAACAAATGCAAAACGATCTACGTATTTTCGACGGACATCATCATGGTTCTGGAACAGCAACCATGTATTCACCAACAGGTCATCAAAATCCATTGCGTTGGCCTGATGACAACGTTCGGCATAGCGAATATAGATGTCAGCAACCTTTGGCTTTTTGTTGTCATAGAGTGAGCAATTGACAAACGCTGCAGGCAGGATTAAATGGTTCTTGGCCATTGATATCTGGTCGCTCACCGTAGAAGGCTTATAGACTTTATCATCAAGCCCCATTTCCTTAATGATGCTTTTCACCAACGAGCGTGCATCTGTCTGGTCGTATATAGTAAAGTTTGCATTGAAACCAATCTTTTCTGCTTCTACCCTCAATATACGCGAGAACACACTGTGGAAAGTACCCATATTCAAATAGCGGGCCTCCTCATGCCCTACGAGTCGGGCAATACGGTCTTTCATTTCTCGGGCGGCTTTGTTCGTAAACGTTAACGCCAGTATATTCCAGGGCTTCAAACCCTTTTCTTGCAGTAAATAGGCAATTTTATATGTCAGCACACGTGTCTTGCCAGAACCTGCGCCAGCAATTACCAGCGAGGCTCCATCACAATATTCCACAGCTTCGCGCTGACTGTCATTGAGTTGCGAGAGCAAATCTATCATATCAATAATTCTTTCCTAATAATCCTCTAATAGTGAAATACAGCCATTCCTCCACACGGAAAAGCGTCCAAGTGGGCATAACCATATAACCAAACTTCTTCACCGTTTGCTTATCAAGCAGAGACCTGTCAAACGACTTCCATGCTCTGTGCAGTTCCTGTAATCCCCAGCGTCGTTCATCCTCCTTGAGTTTCTTGCCATGAACGAAATAAAACATATATATTCCCACAAGATTGAGCCAACGGTGATGCTCATATTCAGCAAGAATCTCGCGCGAGGCATTCAGTTGCAAAAGCTGTGATTTCATCGATTCGTTGGCCCTCAGATAATCAAAACGACGAACGCTTACCTGATGCGTAGCAGATGCCTCATGTTGGCGATAATGATAAATGCCGCGACATCGCCCCACCCTTCGCGAATGAAGGTAATGCATCCTTGTGGTGTTATCATCGCTATAAAGTCGGCACGTGGTATCATAGGGGAACCGTTGATGGATATCAGTACGCACCATATAAATACCATGAATCTGCCAGGTAAGGCTCATCCTAAAGGCGTTTTCACCTGTCAGCCACTCAAAATCGGGTAATGGATAAATCTCTGAATGGTCAGGATAATCCATTGAGACATCGAAAAGAACAGCATCAACACCTTCTTGTTCAAAGCCCTTAACAGCCAATTCCAGCGCATCAGGGGCATACGTATCATCGGAATCGAGCATACAAACGAACTCACTTTTTGCATTCTTGAGTCCCTCATTGCGGGCATAGGCCTGTCCATGATTCTCATCCAAATGAATCACCTCTATCCTATCATCCTGCTTAGCATATTGACGAAGAATGTCCAGTGAATTATCCGTAGAGCAATCATCAACGCAGACAATCTGAATATCCCGAAGTGTCTGCATCAACAACGAATCCAGGCACTCTTTCAGAAATGTCGAAGCATTATATACCGCTACCAGTACCGTTACTTTAGTCATGCCCATGAAGTTTTGAGTTGATTCTTGTTTTCAAGGCATTCCAAAGGCCCGTTTTCTGATGTACAATATTGATAGATACTGCCATGCTGACAAAGGCCAATATGATTCCGATACCCCAAGCCACCCATACATTATCGAGCCAAGTAGTGATATAGACGGCGAGGCCTAACGGAACCTGAATGGCAATCAACTGAACAACAGGAAGAGACACCCTATAGCCATATTTCACATAGGCATAGGCATACACCATAATGACGTTTGTGAAATATGCAAGACTCAAGGCAATGCCTGTTCCTATCAGATCCCAATTATGATAGCCCAGTATGACGAGCAAGACCATGATGACATCAAAGATTCCCTCCAGAATCAGGTATCCGATGGAATTGGCTTTTGCCAATTGCAGATAGGCAATGGGGAGCGAGATGGCCTTAAAATACATAGAGAGCACTGCCACCTGTGCCATTGCGACGACAGGAATAAAGGCATCTGTAAAGAGTAAAGGTATGACAACTGGCATAAACACGATGAGTAATGCCAATAATGGCGAAGCTATCAGCAAAGAAACCTCTATCTGACGATTCACCATTTCACTCATTTGCTTGCGATTATTACCTACTGCAGACAAACGTGGGAAATAATCCGTTTCCATCGCAGAAAAGACCATGCCAGAATAAGTTACGGCAATCATCAAACCTGCATTATAGAATCCGACCACATCAAGGTCTCCGAATTTATTGAGATATGATCTGATCAGGATCTCCGCACCACTACCCAAGATACCCGCTAACACAAAGGCTACACCCAGACGAACCATACCCATTCCCTCGCCCAAGATGCCATGACAACCATTCAAATGCAGCGGGAACAGTTTGTAGGAATACCAAATCGTGGTAACCATCATCGTAAAGGCCATCAGAACGATAACCGGCACGATACCTGCTTGACCAAATGTACTAAAGACAACAGAAGCCAATACCAGGGCCACAAAGACATTAACAACCTGAATCAATGCGAGAGCTTTCAATCTTCTGCAACCTTTTAGGATGGCTGTCTCGCCTCCAGTTATAGCCATCAAGCCAACTGCTGGTGCCAATAATATGAAATGCAGCGTGTGATCACCCCACGAGAACGTATAGTTCATCAACGGTCCTACTGCAACACAGACGAGCATACCTATCAATGCTGTCAGCAGACTCCATGCACGGACAACCTTGACAAAATGCTGCATCTTGGCTTCATTGCCTTCATCGAACAAGCCCGACACATGTCTTACAGCGCTGAACGAGATGCCAAGGTTGGTACTCTGAGAAATGAAATTAATCGTAGAATTGAACAGCGAAACCAGTCCCATGCCATCAGGACCAAGAAAATACGCCAACACCTTGTTACGCACCAAACCCACCAGAATACTGAGCCCCTGCACGCCACCAAAGATGCCGACATATTTCAGCACATGACCATAACTACTTTCGTCTTTTGATACCATTTTTTCCAATTCGTTGTGCAAAAGTACAACAAATATTTTGATTTTCCGTTATTTTCTTGTAATTTTGTGCATATGAAACTAAGTGTCATCATTCCTGTGTATCAAGTGGAGGCCACTCTAAACCGCTGTGTGGAGAGTGTCATTGGTCAGACCTTCACTGATTTGGAGGTTATCCTGGTTGATGACGGTTCGCCTGACAGTTGTCCACAGAAATGCGATGAATGGGCTGAAAAAGACAGTCGTATTCATGTAATCCACAAGAATAACGGAGGACTAAGTGATGCACGCAACGCAGGACTTGATATGGCCACAGGTGATTATATCACATTTGTTGACTCTGATGATTATCTGCAGAGCGATACCTATCAACAAGTGATGCCTCTGGCTGCCACTTGTGATATCGTTGAGTTTCCCATATACCGCTTCTTTGGCTCTCAGAAGCAATCCTTACTCTCTTTTGACACTGCATTATATACGGACAAAACGGACTATTGGCTCAAACAGAAGGCATACGAACACACCTATGCCTGGAACAAAATCTATAAGGCTTCACTTTTCGGCAATATACGTTTCCCGAAAGGCCATGTCTTTGAAGACGTATTTACTTTCCCT
The DNA here is from genome assembly GCA_902775605.1 of uncultured Prevotellaceae bacterium. Lineage (GTDB taxonomy): Bacteria > Bacteroidota > Bacteroidia > Bacteroidales > Bacteroidaceae > Prevotella. The sequence continues at coordinate 69,769 of CACYNE010000002.1, read as the reverse complement.
TCATTACTTCAACAAGCCACAGTAGTGGGTACTTCAAGCCAAGGACTCTATTACTACTGTCAAAACGGGCAAGGCATCACAGCTACTGCAAAAGGACCTGAACTCACCGATTTGCTTAACGCACATCTTCAGACCATACCAAGATGGTGCGATGACAGATATTACATGCATGTACTTAACATCCAAATGGATGTATACGAACTGACAGGCAACCACCCGAAACTTCCCTATCGTCATATCAACATCTTTGGCAACGGACTGTCATGCATACAAAGAATAAAGGGATTGGCACTTAACATCTTAGGTGTCAACAATATTTGCAAACTTAATAAAACAATTCATAGATGGATAAAAGCCCATTAATCAGTTTCATCATCCCCATACACAACATACCTGCTGAGATGATTTGTGAATGTATAGACAGCATTCGCAATCTCACCTTGCGCAGCTTTGAACGTGAAATAATTGTGATTGACGACGGTTCAGATGAGAGCCCCATCTATGACCTATGGAGTATGGCTGACGACATTATCTATATCCGACAGAAGAATGATGGTGTTTCGACAGCTCGAAACGTTGGATTAAGAATGGCAACAGGACGCTACATTCAATTCATCGATGGAGACGACATGTTATTACCTGTTTATGAACACATTATCGACCTGTTGCGTTTCGATAAGGCAGACATGGTGATGTTTGACTTTACAAACAAGAAAGAAAACATCGTTGACTATACAGACAAAGGACCTGTCACGGGATCAGAATTACTACGCAAGAGTAATATTCATGGTTCTGTATGGAGTTTCGTTTTCAAGTGTACCATATTAGGCAGTCTTCGATTTACGCCTGGTATTGCGTATGGTGAGGACGAAGAGTTTACTCCTCAATTGTTATTACGTGCCGAACAGGTATTTGTTTCCACAGCAAAGGCATACTTTTATCGCCGAAGACTTTCTTCTGCAGTCAACAACCGCACCATTCGCAAGAAGTTGCAAAGACTAAATGACACCATGAGCGTCATCCTGCACCTTCAGAAACTGGAAGACACCTTACCCTTAGTTGATAGGATGGCCATTCATCGACGCACAGCCCAGCTCACAATGGACTACATCTATAACATTATCGTCCTAACACATAATAAACACTATCTGGAGAAAAAACTCACGGTGTTACGGCAAAAGGGACTCTTTCCCCTACCCGACATCAATTGCACCACAAAATACACTTGGTTCCGACGGATGTCAAACACAAGCATTGGTCGTACGATACTGATGAGGACACTTCCTTTACTGAAACGAGAAAGATGAGAATACTTCTTTTAGGCGAATATAGTAATGTTCATAACACATTGGCCGAGGGACTACGTAAACTAGGTCATCAAGTCACCGTAGCCTCGAACGGCGACTTTTGGAAAAACTATCCACGAGACATTGACCTCAGCAGAAAAGAAGGAAAACTCGGCGGATTGGCACTCATGGCTAAAGTCTATGCCAACCTAACACGTTGGCGCGGCTACGACGTGGTGCAGTTGATCAACCCTATGTTTCTCGAACTCAAAGCAGAACGTATTTTTCCGATATATAATTATCTTCGTCATCACAACGGCAAGATGATTCTGGGAGCGATGGGCATGGACTGGTATTGGGTACACGAGTCAACCTATCGTAAACCCATGCGATATAGCGATTTCAATATTGGTGACAAAGTACGTACCGACGAAGCTGCTGTCAGGGAGCAACGCGATTGGTTGGGCACGACTAAGGAACGACTGAACAAATTTATCGCAGCTGACTGCGACGACATCATCGCAGGCCTCTATGATGATTTTGTCTGTTATGAGCCTTACTTCCCCCAAAAGCTCCATTTCGTACCCCTGCCCATCAAGATGCCAGAAGAAGTAACTACCCATTTCAATGAACCATCTTCCGTAAAGATCTTCATTGGCATCAGTAAGGGGCGAAGTGTCTATAAAGGTACCGACATCATGCTTTGTGCTGCTGAGGATTTACTCAAGAAATATCCCGACAGAATGGAACTTATCAAAGTAGAGGGTGTACCTTTCAATGAATACCAAAGGTTGATGGACAATAGCGATGCCATACTCGACCAGCTGTATAGCTATACGCCCTCCATGAATCCCCTTCTGGCCATGTCAAAGGGAATCATCTGTATTGGAGGCGGAGAACCAGAGAACTATGAAATCCTTGACGAACGAGAGTTTCGTCCCATCATCAACGTGCAGCCAACATACGAAAGTGTATATCACGAGCTTGAGCAACTTATCCTTCATCCCGAACGCATTCCTTTGCTCAAACGGCAAAGTATTGAATATGTTGCTAAACATCACGACTACCTCAAGGTTGCCCGTCAGTATGAGACAATATATCTAAAATAAAGAAACAACCTGTTTCTCATAAGGAAACAGGTTGTTTGTATATCAGAAACACGTTGTTTGTATATAAGAAATACAGTGTTTGTATGTAAGAAGCACTTTGTTATAATGGTGTAACTGTCATTGGGGAGATAACTGCTGCATGAGCTGCTTGTTGAGCTATGGCAGCAAATTCTGGAATAAGACCCTTCGGACGTGTTTTCAATCCTACCGAACTTCTGCCTGTAAGAACCTCGAACCACGTACATGCTACGATATATCGTCCAACAACATAGTTCAAATGATAACCATCACGTGTCAGTTCACGATTGACAGTTGGCTCATTAGGACGACTCTTCGCAAGCAACGTAGTACGTGCATTCTGTATGGCTGTTCCTGCAGGGATATAGAACGACAGGTCACCCTGATGATAATGCATAGCCTTGTCAACAGCCGATGTAATGCAAGAGTACATCAGGAATTGGTTGCGATTATATTTTGCGAAACCCTTATGATCAGAATCCTGAGAATAGGCCCACGTCTGATGGAAGCCCAGGCGAACAGAGTCAACTGCTAAAGCTCTGACATAACCAATCATCAGACTCAATCCTGGCTCATAACTCTCTTGTCGACCGGCATCTTGACTCACCTGCTGGAAGGTGATTACATCCCAGGGTTCGTTAGTGATGATTTCACGTAGCGTATGCTTTCCATAATTGACACGCTTGCCATCCGTCACTTTTCTAAATTCGGTATCTGCTGCAACAGAACGTGCATCCTTCCAATGTCCTATCAGACTCCAGCCGCCACGGTAAGCGTTGCCGATAATAAAGTTCACGCCAACTTCCTGTCCCATCTCCCAAAGATACTGCTCAACAGCATCTTCTGAGAACGAGTTACCAATTGCCAACACTCGTAGCGTATCCTTTACCTGAGCACTAACAGCATTGGTAATCAAAGAAAACAGGACTAACAAATAAATCTTTTTCATTTTCTGTAAAAAAAGAGAGCGTGATTTTGAAATCACACTCCCTATTGATATCTTTAAAAATAGTCTATTCAGAAATTAGTTCTTGAAGAAGTCCTTTACGGCCTCATTGGGAACCATCTGCTCATCGAAGATGTAAGCACCAGTCTTGGGGCTACGAACCATCTTGATGACCTTTGAGTAAGCGCGACCATCCTTCGAACCTTCGTGGAGGGTAGCAACGGTTTTCTTTGCCATACTGTCTTACTATTCTTACTTAATCTCCTTGTGAAGAGTCATCTTCTTAAGGATGGGGTTATACTTCATCAACTCCATGCGCTCAGGCGTGTTCTTACGATTCTTAGTCGTAATGTAACGGCTGGTGCCGGGAAGACCACTATTCTTCATCTCGGTGCACTCCAGAACTACCTGGACACGATTACCTTTTGCTTTCTTGCTTGCCATGGTCTATTAGTCTCCTATTACTTTAATGTCCTTCCAATCCACGAAGCCGTTAGCAACAGCCTGCTTCAGTGCGGCGTCAAGACCTACTTTATTAATCATGCGAAGGCCAGCAGCGCTAATCTTCAACTGAATCCAGCAACCCTCTTCTACATAGTAGAACTTCTTGCTGAACAGGTTAACGTCAAAGCTGCGCTTTGTGCGGTGCTTTGAGTGTGACACATTGTTACCAATCTGTGCCTTCTTTCCTGTGATTTGACAAATTTTCGACATTTCTATCTACTTTAATTGTGTTCCTTTTTGTAACTTACTCCAAACAGGGTGCAAAGGTACTGAATTTTCTTGAGATTTGGAAACAGAGTTTTAAGAATTATTGCACTCTTAAAGTTTTTTAACTCTCTACGCTATTTTCTTCGTCATTCTTAGGGTTCTCTGTCTTCAAGAATTCACAGAACAGATGCATGGCACGATTCGTGGCATTCATCAAGTTCACGTCACGACCCTCATCCTCTGAGATCTTAAATGTAATCTGCTTCTCAGGTGTGCCGCATGCCAACCAAATAGTACCAACAGGAATTTCCTTGGTACCGCCGCCAGGACCGGCAAAACCTGTTGCTGCAATAGCATAATCAGTATTCAGAGCTTTACAAGCGCCTTTCACCATCTCAATGGCAACTTCTTCGCATACTGCGGTCTTCTCTTCGAGCAATTCGTGAGAGACGCCCAACAGGTTCTCTTTCACCTCATTAACATAAGAAATGATGCCACCCTTAAAATACTTTGAAGCGCCAGGTACAGCAATCAAAGCCTCGGCTATGCGTCCACCAGTACAACTCTCGGCAGTACCCACGGTTTTCTCACTTTCCCATAGCAGTTGACTTATCTCTCTACTGATGATTTTTCCTTCTAAATCCATATCTCTTTACTTAAAAGTTACTTTTGAAAATGCTGGTGCATCTATCTCACAGAAGTCACCATCCTGAAATTTCTGATAGCCCACAATGCCAATCATAGCGGCATTATCGGTTGTATAACTGAACTTCGGAATATAAATAGTCCACCCATAGCGACGCGCATGATCCTGGAAAGCGTTTCGGAGTCCGTTATTGGCACTTACGCCGCCAGCAACAGCCACATGTTTGATGCCAGTTTGTTTGACAGCAAGACGAAGTTTCTTCATCAGAATGTCAACGATCGTCCATTCGAGCGATGCCGCCAAATCTTCCTTATGATGCTCTACGAAATCAGGATCCTCTTCAACCCATTTGCGCAGATTATAAAGGAAAGAAGTCTTAAGACCTGAGAAACTATAGTCAAGTCCAGGAATATGAGGCTCAGAGAACTGATATGCCTTAGGATTGCCCTGACGTGCCAAACGATCGATGATTGGACCACCGGGATAACCAAGTCCCATCACCTTCGAACACTTATCAATAGCCTCGCCAGCCGCATCGTCAATTGTCTGACCTAATACCTCCATATCATTATAGGCACGCACCAGTACAATCTGCGAGTTGCCACCACTAACCAAAAGACAGAGGAATGGCAATGGCGGAGGATTGAAGTCACCCTCACCACTATTGATGAAATGAGCCATCACATGGCCTTGCAAGTGGTTCACATCTATCAAAGGAATGCCCAAAGAGCGAGCAAAGCCTTTTGCGAAACTAACACCCACGAGCAATGAACCCATCAAGCCCGGACCACGTGTAAAGGCTACAGCACTCAACATCTCTTTCGTGATGCCGGCACGCTTAATCGCCTGGTCAACAACAGGTACGACATTCTGCTGATGAGCGCGCGAAGCCAACTCTGGCACCACGCCGCCGTAAGCCTCATGAACAGCTTGTGAAGCAGTTACGTTTGACAATAAGACACCATTCTTAAGAACGGCAGCCGATGTATCGTCACAACTTGACTCTATACCTAATATATATATATCCTTATCCATTATATCAAATCTAGTCAGCTAGTAACTCGTCTTACTAGTATGTCAGAATCTCCACACCATGCTCCGTCATCAGCAACGTATGCTCCCACTGGGCACTGGGCTTTTCATCCTCTGTAATCACCTCCCAGCCATAAGGATCGTCGGAATCGATAAACACACGCCAAGTTCCCATATTAATCATCGGCTCAATTGTGAATACCATACCTGGTACCAAAAGCATACCTGTGCCACGATAAGAATCGTGATCCACATCAGGCTCTTCATGGAAATGAAGGCCCACGCCGTGGCCAGCCAAGTCTCTCACGATACCATAGCCATATTTCTTACAATGCTTTTTGATAGCATGACCGATATCACCCACAAATCCCCAAGGCTTAGCGGCTTCCATACCAATCTCAAGACACTCCTTAGCCACTCGAACCAACTGTTCCTTTTCCGGCGTTGTCTTACCAATAATGAACATACGCGAGGCATCGGCATAATAGCCATCCTTGATTGTTGTGAAATCAACGTTGATGATATCGCCTTCCTCCAGCACATCTTCTTCCTTAGGAATACCATGACAGACCACCTCATTAATACTGGTGCAGACACTCATAGGAAAGCCTTCGTAGTTGAGGCAGGCAGGTATTGCATCATGCTCTTCACAGTAGGCGCGACAGATTTTGTCGATTTCAAGCGTATTCATACCAGCATGAATCTGTTCTGCGACAGCATCCAGCACGCCTGTATTGATTACACCAGCGCGACGTATTCCTTCAATTTGCTCTGGCGTTTTTATCAGTTCGGGAGTAGGAACCAGTTTTCCCTTCGACTCCCAATACATAATTTTCTTATCGAATTCAGTAGGCTCCTGTCCCGGTTGGCAGTGCCATCTGCGTTTTTTTGCCATAATATGTTATTAAATGATGGTGCAAAGGTACTGCAAAATGACGGAAACGCAAAATTTTGGGATAGTAATTATAACTTTTTAGAATATTCAACCACTGTTTCAACCAATGCTGCAGGATTTCCCATATCATATCGGCATCCTTTCAAACGCAGACCTATCATGCCCGAACGGCTGCGAACGGCTTCCAGAGCTGTTGTCAGTTCTATTTCCTTGGTTGTATTACCCGAAGCATCTGCAGCAGCAATATCCTCTCCCAATTGCATGAACACCTCTGGCGTCAGGATATATTGTCCAAAAACAGAGCAGTATTCTTTCTCTCCCTTTTTATTCTTAACACCAAGGAACTCTTCCGAATAGCTCGCCTTAGGCTTTTCAATGAAAGCGTTCACATGCAGTACACGCTCATCTTTATCCTCCCACACGCCACTCATAATGCCGAAATGGCTCACCGTTGACAATGGCACAGGATACAAGCCGAGCAAAAGTTTGTTATAACGTTCATAAGCCTCTATCAACTGTAAGGCACATGGTTTGTTCGTATATGAACGACTCAAGGTGTCGCCCAACATTAACAGTACAGGTTCACCTTTTGTAAAACCAGCAGCCTGATAAACGGCATGACCAAATCCGCGTTTCTCCTTCTGAATAACATAATGCAGATGCTTGCCGATATCGAGAATTCGGTTTTCGTATTCCTGAGATTCTGCATTCAGTTTGTTAAAATGCTCAGAACTTAACGGATGCTCAAAGAAGTCACGATACAACTTACGCTCTTCATCGCTGCCTAACACCAGACAAATCTCCTCAATGCCGCTCTGAACCAATTCCTCAAGCAGAATCAAAATAACAGGGCGCACCATACCATCAGGACAAGGAATCGGGAAGAAGTCTTTCTTGAGACAACGAGTTGCCGGATAAAGACGAGTACCAAAACCAGCCACAGGGATAATCGCCTTACGCACAGTGTGCACAGGCTTAATGGTTAGACCATACGCCCGCAGCCCCTTGCCATTCAAATAGTCGATAAGTTGCTGCTGACATGCTTCGTCCTTCGTCAAGAACTGCACAGCACCATCACCATGCGAACCGACACCCTTTCCGCCATAGGTCAACGTCTTGATATATTCGTCACTCAGTACTGCCTTAAGTCTTGGAGCTGACAATTCTTCAGGACACATGGGAGCCACCTGGGCATTAAACACCTCTTCGGTCTCAGTCATCAGACGCCCCAACTGCTCCACCTCGCCATTGGCCATATACTGTATAGCACGCTGAATAAACTCCGTATTTTTTGCGCCCAAAGCATTGTGCAACTTTCTCTCTTGCGCATTCGAGGGGAAAGGATAGGCCTTGTTCAGGTCTGCCAGAATCTTGATTGTATTCTTCTTGGCACACAAATCAGCGAATACCCAGTAAAGTGATTTCTTCACATTCAGCGTCTGCACTTCCACCTCATCACCATCAAACGTCATGAGGTTAGGTTTAACGCCAAAAGCACAAGCCTGGTCCAGACGACCACAACGCGAAGAGGTGCGCAACTCGCCCACATAGGCAATATTCATCTCACCCATCGTGTTAAGGTTCAACTTGTATATCAGGTTGAAAGCACGAGCCACCAAGACGCAGATAGCAGCTGACGATGACAAGCCGCTCTTCATAGGGAGTGTCATATCAGTAATGGTGATACGGACGCCGCCCACTTTATACCACTCAAGCATATAGGATGCCACACCAGCGCAATAACGGAAGAAGTCGCCAGAACGTGCCACACGCTTCAAAGCCTGTTCATCCATCGGACACGAAAAATCACTCCACTCGCCTTCCATCTGCGGGGCAGTACTATACATCTCGAATACAGGTGACTTCTCTACTTCTGCATAGACACCCTGCTCAATACCCGTCACAATAGCAGCACCTGGCAGAATGTCTGCATTCATCGTCCTATAGTGACCGGCCCAGTCGGTATGTTCTCCAAACAGGCATAATCTGCCTGGTACAAACAGCTTAATCATAGTAAGTAATTGTTTTTACCTGCAAAGGTAACAAATTATTTGCACTTTCGAACAACTTGCTCACAAAATTTTAACATTCAAAACAAAAAAGTTGCCGATACACTATGTACCGGCAACTTTTTGTTTATTTCATCACGATGACGATTATCCGCCAAAGTTATCATACATGATTGACTCGGGATCTACGCCAAGAGAGTCGAGCATAGATACCACGGCCTTTGACATGGGGCCAGGACCGCACATGTAGTACTCGATATCCTCGGGAGCCTCGTGGTCCTTCAGATAGGTGTTCAGCATCACCTGATGAACAAAGCCCGGAGTATATTTTACGCCAGCAGCATCGGCAGCGGGGTCTGGACGGTCGAGAGCCAAGTGGAAGTGGAAGTTGGGATACTCCTTCTCCAAGCCTAGGAAGTCGTCGAGATAGAACACCTCGTTCAACGCACGAGCACCATAGAAATAGTGCATCTCGCGATCGGTGGTGTGCAGCGTCTTGGTCATGTGCATGATCTGAGCACGCAGAGGAGCCATACCGGCACCACCGCCAACCCAAATCATCTCCTTCTTTGAGTCGAAGTGTGGGTGGAAGTCTCCGAAAGGTCCGCTCATGATCACCTTGTCGCCAGGTTTCAGCGAGAAGATGTAAGATGAAGCGATACCAGGGTTCACATCCATGAAGCCACTGCGGTCGGCCTTGAATGGAGGCGTAGCGATACGAACGGTGAGCATGAACACATCACCCTCGGCAGGATAGTTAGCCATTGAGTAAGCACGGATGGTGTCCTCGGGGTTCTTACACTTGAGTGGGAACAGACCGAACTTCTCCCATGCTGGCAGGTACTCATCGCCAATCAGGCTCTTGTCGAAGTCCTTATCGTAGTCGATGCAATCAAACTTAGGAATCTTGATCTGAGCGTACGAACCAGGCAGGAAGTCCATGTGAGCACCAGCAGGCAGCTGCACTTTGAACTCCTTGATGAAGGTAGCCACGTTCTTGTTAGAGATAACGGTACACTCATACTCCTTAACGCCAAGGATAGACTCATCTACATGAATCTTCAGGTCACCCTTCACCTTGCATTGGCATCCCAGACGCCAATGGTCCTTAATCTGCTTACGGGTGAAGTGAGGTTTTTCACTGTCGAGAATCTCACCACCACCTTCAAGCACCTGTACTTTACACTGTCCGCAAGAGGCCTTACCACCGCAGGCAGAAGGCAGGAAAATGCCGTTCTGGTTCAGCGTTGCCATCAGATTATTTCCCTGAGGCACGTTGATGACACGGTCGCCATTGATTTCGATATTCACATTGCCCGAGGGAGACAGATATTTCTTCGCAACGAGCAGGATGATGACGATTGCAATGATCGTCACCAAGAAAACGATAATGCTATTTAATATAAACATACTGCCCTCCTCTTAGATTTTAAGTCCACTAAAACACATCATGGCCATTGCCATCAAACCTACTGTGATGAAGGTGATACCTAAACCCTGCAGGGGTTTGGGCACGTCGCTATACTGCATCTTTTCACGGATGGCACCCATAGCTACGATAGCCATTGTCCAGCCGATACCAGAACCAAGCGCGTAAACCAGAGCATCACCGATGCTGGTAATAGCCTTTGTCTCGCTGGGATCCAACAGGATGCGCTGCTGCATGAAGAGCGAAGCACCCATGATGGCACAGTTCACGGCAATCAGAGGCAAGAAGATTCCCAATGCTGCATAGAGCGAGGGAGAGTACTTCTCGACAATCATCTCCACCAACTGCACGATACCTGCGATGACGGCGATAAAGAGGATGAATGACAGATAACTTAGATCCATACCGAAGATGCCATTTTCACTGAGCACCTTTGTCTGGAGCAGATAGTCAACAGGTACAGTAACCAGCAGAACGAAGGTTACAGCCAGTCCCAGTCCCAAAGACGTCTTCACATTCTTCGAAACGGCAAGGAACGAACACATGCCCAGGAAGAAAGCGAAAATCATGTTATCGACGAAAATCGAACGGAAGAATAATGATAATGCGTGTTCCATAATTTACTTCTCCTTATAAAAATAAGCACGGTGTACCCAGATAACAATACCCACGAGGATAAGTGCCATAGCAGGCATCGTCATCATGCCATTATTAAAGTCCTTGCAATCAATAATCTGAAAGCCCAGCAACGAGCCGCGTCCAAAGAACTCACGGAAGGCACCTACGATAATCAGGATCATAGCATAGCCGATACCGTTGCCCACGCCGTCGAGGAACGAAGGCCAGGGCTTGTTCTGCATGGCGAAAGCCTCCAAACGTCCCATCAAGATACAGTTGGTGATGATCAGACCCACATAAACCGAGAGCTGTACGCTGACGTCATAGACATAAGCCTTGAGCACCTGACTGACGATGGTCACCAGAGCAGCCACAACCACCAGCTGCACCACGATACGGATGCGGTTAGGAATGGTGTTGCGGATAATAGAGATAATCACATTCGAGAAAGCCGTAATAACAGTCACGGCAAGACCCATCACAATGGCAGGCTTAAGCTGGCTGGTGACGGCGAGAGCCGAACAGATGCCAAGTACCTGCACCAGTATTGGATGGTCGAGGTTCAACGGATTGGTGAAAGCCTCTTTATTTTGCTTACTAAATAGTGCCATAGTTCATTAGTTCTTTAAAAAGTCCATATACTTGGCCAACTGATCGTGCAGCATCTTGCTGACAGCCGTAGAAGTAACAGTAGCGCCAGTAACGGCATCTACAGTAGTCTCATTGTTGACAGCTTTCTCCACAGAGAGGGCAAGTGTCTCCTTTGCCTCATCGGCAAAGATCTTCTTTCCCTGGAACTTAGCCTGCCAATCAGCATTGTCCTTAATCTCAGCACCCAAACCGGCCGTCTCACTCTCGTGGTTGAAGTAGGCACCATAAACAGTGTTCTTATCGCTGTCGATAGCCAGGAAGGCGCTGATGCCGCCCCACATGCCCTGACCCTTCAAGGGCAGCACATACTTCACGTCACCATTCTCGAGTGTGCAGACATACACGTTCTGAGCCTCGTCAAACTTCACAATCTTCTCATAAGTAGCATGTGCATCTTCGTCACTCAGGCCGCGCAGGTTCAGAGAGTTCAGAATCTGCTTCTCTGTATCAAGAGCCACATTGGCGTCCTGCATGGGCTTCAGAGTCTGCGACACGAATGCCAGCAAGAATGCCACGATGAGCACCATAATTGCGCTATATATAATAATGTACGCGTTAGAATTTGTATTCAGTTTCATTTTGTACCTCCTCTCTTCATTCGTTTCGAGATGTTGCGGTCAACCACGAAGTAGTCGATCGTCGGAGCAAACATATTCATCAGCAGGATGGCCAGCATCATGCCCTCGGGGAAACCGGGGTTCATTACACGAACCACAATGGCCACAGCACCAATCAGGAAACCATAGATCCACTTACCACACTCAGTACGGCACGAGGTAACAGGGTCGGTAGCCATAAACACAGCACCGAAGCAGAAACCACCCAGCACGATGTGCTCATACCAGTGGATAGGAGTCATCTCAAGGCTCTCGAACAGCAGACCCGTCAGGATACCACCTGCGAAAACGCTCAGCATGGTCTTCCATGAAGCGATACCTGTGCAGAGCAGAATCAGGGCGCCGATAGCGATAGCAATGACAGAGGTTTCACCAATAGAACCAGGAATCAAACCATAAATAGCATCCATGTTGAAAGCATAGCTATCAAGGTGTGACAGCGGTGTTGCGCCAGAGAAGCCGTCGGGCACCTGACCACCGAAACCAAAGATAGGACTGTCAGCAATCCAAGCCTGGTCGCCTGTCATCTTCTGAGGATAAGCAAAGAAAAGGAAGGCGCGAGCCATCAAGGCGGGATTGAAGATGTTCATACCCGTACCACCGAAGATCTCCTTACCAATCACCACAGCAAAAGCCACGGCAATGGCAAGCATCCACAAAGGCAGATTTACGGGAACGATCAGGGGAATAAGGATACCTGATACGAGGTAACCTTCCTGAATCTCCTCGTTCTTCCACTGAGCCCAGGCAAACTCAATACCCAGACCAACGATATAGGAAACCAGAACCTTAGGCATCACAGCCAAGAGGCCGAAGATGAACATATCCGTAAAGGAAGCGTCCAGTCCTGATGCGATAGCATTCTGATAACCAACATTATACATACCAAAGAGCAGCGCAGGCATCAAGGCGATGACCACCATACTCATAATACGCTTCGAGTCAATAGCATCGTGGATGTGAACACCCTTCTTGGCCGTTGTATTTGGCACGAAGAGGAAGGTCTCAAAGCCATCGAAAAGACTACGGAAAGCGTGCAGTTTACCCTCCTTTTCGAAGGCGGGCTTTACCTTATCGAGATAATTTCTTAGTGCTTTCATCGTCGTTATGCGTTTTCTTTACGTAAATTATTCAATCCTTCGCGAACGATGCGCTGAAGTTCCAGTTTAGATGAATCCACGAACTCAGCCAGAGCAAAGTCCTCAGGAGCCACCTCATAGATACCCAGCTGTTCCATCTTGTCGATATCGCCAGCGATGATAGCCTTGATAAGGTATTCGCCGAAGATGTCCATAGGCAGCACCTTGTCGTACTCGCCACTCATAATCATGTGGCGCTCACCGCCCTTCACGCGGGCATCCAGTGCATATTCCTTCTTGCCAAAGAGCCAAGAGAAGTAGCTGCGGTTCACAGAGAACTGATTGAAGCGGGGCATAATCCAACCCAGCATCTCGTTATTATCGTCACCTTCGGGAATCACGGTAATCTCAGAACTATGAGCACCGAGGAATCCTTCTTTAGTGGTGATGCGGCCCGTCAGCACGTTACCGTTGATGATACGTACAGAGTGGTCAGCATCATAGCTGTTACTCAGCAACGTAGAGAGTTCCTCGCCCACGAGCATATCCACGTAACAAGGCTTCTTCACCTCGCTGCCGCAGAGAGCCACCGTACGACGCAGATCCACCTTGCCAGTGTTGAACAAACGACCGATGAAAAGTACCACAGAGGCATCACCGATGGTCCATACCACCTCGCCCTTGTTGACAGGATCGATGTTGTTCACCTGAACGCCTACGTTACCTGCAGGACACTTTCCCTTGAACACGTTCACCTCAACGTCCTTCACGCCTTCCAGACTTGAATCAACACCCACGCCGAGATAAGTCTTGGCAATCTTTGATAGTGCTGTGAGACCAGTCTGGAAATCAACTTCCTGGCCCTTCACTTCAAATTCAAAACTACCAGCCAAGGGCTTGTCACGCAGAGCTGACACGAAGATGGCCTTCGGCATAACCGAAGGATTAGTGGAGATGGCGTATGGCAGCTGGTCGATAAAACCGAAGAGTCCAGCCTCAAGGAGTGCGTCAACGACGGCCTTACCGTCCATCTTCGTCACGTCCTTCTTACCAAAATCCACATACTGTTGCTGTGCATCGGCCTCCACCTTGACACAGAGCACTTTGCGGCGCTCACCACGCTCCACAGCAGTCACTTTGCCGCTGACAGGCGAGGCGAAACGAACTTCGGGATAGAGCTTGTTTACAAACAAAGCATCCCCGGCCTTGACCACGTCACCCTCTCGGACGATAACCTTTGGAACGACGCCCTCGAAATCGTCAGGCATCAAAGCGAAATGCCCGTTCGACTTGAGGTTCATTTTCGTTTCCTCAGCTTTTCCTTGAAGGTGAATGTCTAAGCCTTTGCGTAGCCTAATAACATTTGCCATATTAAATAAATTGGTTTGATTATCCTTTGGGCTGCAAAATTAATAAATTTTAGGATAATAGAGAAGAAAAAAGTAAGGAAAAACACGGATTTCGAAACTTTTGTATTAAATTTGCAGGTAATTTTTAGCAAATGTGCAAGTAATTGCCAACTCGAACTGACAGAATAGTGAAGAAAGTTAAGCATATCGTCAATTGGTTAGTGTGGAGCCTTCTGGCTGTACACATCCTTTTGCTGGTTGCCATCCACATTCCTTTTGTACAATCTTTTATTGGCGTGCAGGCAGCATCAGCCCTTTCCGAAAAGCTTGGCACACAGGTATCCCTTGAACGTGTTGAGATAGGATTCCCTAACCGTATCATCCTGGACCATGTGAACATTCTCGATCAGTCCAACGAAGAGATGCTTCATGCAGGACGACTCACGGCAAAGATTGACTTCCTCCCCTTGATTGAAGGAAGAATCTCCATTTCATCGGCTCAGATCTTCAGCGCCAACGTCTTACTCTATAAGACCGATTCGCTGGCCAAGCCCAACTATCAGTTTGTGCTCGACTCGCTGGCCTCCGAAGACGATGACAGTCCCAGTGCACTCAACCTGCGCATCAATTCACTCATCGTTCGCCACTCCAGCATGTCGTACGACCAACGCGACGTGCCCCAGACGCCTAGCAAGCTAAACCCCAAGCACCTGAAAATTGGCGACATCAGTACACATATTATATTAAAGAATCTGCAGGAAGACTCACTGAATATCAATATCAAGCGTCTCACCTTTAGCGAGCAATCGGGACTGAAGGTCAACAGACTCTCCTTGAGACTGGAGGCCAATGCCAAGCAAGCCCATCTTGAGAATTTCAAGTTGCAGTTACCCAACTCTAAGCTGCTCATCAACGAGGCCCATGCCACCTTTGACAAAGACCGGTTGGAGGAGACTATCAAATATGATGCGCAAATATCCACAACACCATTATCTATCAACGACTTATCGTTTATTGTTCCAGAATTGCTTTCATTCAGTCAACAGCTAAATATAGATACCAGAATCAAAGGAACGGCAAAGGATATCACATGCGAGAGATTGAACATTACTTCAAACGACAATTCCATCGGACTGGCTGCCTTGGGTGCCATTCGCCAAGTCAACAATCAGCCGCATTGGCATATTCACATTCAGCAGTTCAACGTGAGCAACGCCCTGATCTCACAATGTAAAGAGGTCTTTCCCAACCTGCCAGGCCAACTCACAAAACCCAACAACATCACCATTAAAGGTGATGCCAATGGCATTGGCACCAAAGCCATCCAGACCCAGAGCAACATCCTTTCAGATGTAGGCAACATCTCACTGCAGATAGACATGGACACCCTGCAGCACATCAACGGTCTTGTAACCACAGAAGACGTGCAACTGGGCAAACTTCTCGACACCCCCGAGTTGGGTCTGCTCACCGCCAACGTGCAGATAGAAGGCACACCGTCAGTCTTCACTATTGACAGTCGTGTGCAGACTCTGGAATATAAGGATGTCGCCTATAAGGACATTGAGATTAACGGCCATTACAGCAATGGCGACATTGCAGGTCACCTAAAGGTGGACAACCCCTTCATCCAAACAGACATCGAGGGCGAATTGAAGCGTGCCAAGCGAACCGCTGTCCGCCTCACTGGCGAGATCACCCACATCAACCCCAAGGCACTGAACCTCACAGACCAGTGGGGCAACACGCGTTTCTCGGGCGTTATTGATGCCGATTTCGTGGCCAGCAGTCTGAACGACGCAGAAGGCAGCATCTACCTGAGGAACTTTGACATGGTGAAGCTCGACTCCATCAACGACACCTATCATCTACACGAGTTGCAGGTCAGCTCTGGCTATGACGAAGGTATTCACTTCCTCACCGTCAGAGGCGATATGGGCGAGGCGCGCATCCAGGGAGAGATGGACTGGAACACCCTCAACCAGAGCTTTATCAACTACACAGCATCTAAGCTACCCACCCTGCCCGGGCTACCCAAGAAGACTCACCCCACAGCCAATCACTTTACGGCCTCTCTGCGCCTGACGGACTCAGACTGGCTGAACCACCTGTTTAACATCCCCGTGGATATTGAGCGCCCCGTGACCATGCGTTTCTCACTCGACGATGCGCAGAACCAAATTGACCTGCAGGGCCGCGTGCCGCTTATCTCATACGACGGCAAACGCTATCGCAACGCCACTATCAACATCACCACCGATGTGGACACGATGAAATACGACGTACAGCTGACCAAAGAAATGGACGATGGCGGTCTGCTCGACCTGAACCTGCTGGGTCAGGCTGTGGACAACAACTTGTCAGCCTCACTCATCTGGAACAACAACGCACCCTCGCGCGACTCCCTGCTGTCCATCCACGGCGTCATCAACACCATCACCCAACTCGATGAAAACGAAGAGGGTAAGGCAGAGGCCCACGTCCGCGTACTTCCGTCGCGCATGATGGTTCACGGCACCCCCTGGACCCTTGAGCCCTGCGACATCCTCTATTCACCCAACAGGCTGATGGTGGACCACTTCTCACTGAACCATGACAGACAACACCTCGCCATCGACGGCCTAGCCACCGAATCGCCCAACGACTCGCTGACCATCGACATGAACGAACTCGAGGTGGGTTATATTCTCGACCTCGTCAACTTCCATTCCGTGAGCTTCGACGGCCCGGCCACAGGACGTGTCACAGCCAAACAACTCTTCGGCGACTTCTCTGCATGGGCCGAGCTCAACGTTGACAAGTTTAAGTTCCAGGACGGACGGATGGGCATCCTGATGGCACGCGTGGACTGGAACCAGATCGATAAGCAGATAGACATCGACGCCCTTGCCTATGACACTGACGACTCACAGACCGTCATTAAAGGCTTCGTCTCGCCCGTACGCAACGATATCGGGCTCAACATCCATGCCGACGGCTCAAATATCGAGTTCTGCAACTCTTTCACCGACGCATTTCTTAAAGGTGTCAAGGGACAAGCCTTTGGCGACGTCAAACTCTCGGGTTCGCTGAGCGACATCGACCTCACGGGAACCATCGTGGCTAGCGGACAGACCACCGTCAAGGCCCTCAACACCGTCTATACGTTTGTCAACGATACCGTGATCTTCGTGCCCAACGACATTCTCTTCAACCGCGCCATTATCAGGGACCAGTATGGCAACCAAGGCTACCTCTCGGGAGGCGTTCACCATGACCACCTGTCGGACTTTACCTTTGACCTTGACGTAGAGGCTGACAACCTGCTGGCCTACGACTTCAAGGACTTTGGCGACGACATCGTGTGCGGCACCGTCTATGCCAGCGGCTCTGCCGACCTGCACGGACGCCCTGGTGAGATTGTCATCAACTGTAATGTCACACCACAGGCCAACTCCGTCTTTGCCTATAATGCCACCAACCCCGATGCCATCAGCAACCAGGAGTTTATCACTTGGACAAAGCGCAACACGGCACTACAGGCCAAGCCCATCTATCGCAAAGATGATGAAGACGAGAATCTGGCCGATGCCACCAACCTTTATATTAACTTCATCATCAACGCCACGCCCACCAGTACCTTGAAAGTGTTGATGGATGCCAATACGGGCGACTATATCACCCTGAACGGCGAGGGCAATATCAAGGCCACCTATTATAATAAAGGACCATTCCACATGTTTGGTACCTATACCGTGGACCACGGCACCTATGGTATCACCATCCAGAACATCATCAAGAAGAACTTCGTGTTCCAGAACGGCGGCACGCTGATCTTTGGTGGCGACCCCTTTGATGCTAACCTCAACCTGCAGGCACAATATACGGTCAATGGTGTGTCGCTGTCAGACCTAAACATGGGCAATTCATTCAGCAACAATACCGTGCGCGTGAACTGTCTGATGAACATTCTGGGCACCCCCGGAAACCCACGCGTGGAGTTCGACTTCGAGCTGCCCACGGTCAACAGCGAGGAGAACCAAATGATTCGCTCATATATTGCCGGACAGCAGGAAATGAACCAACAGGTGCTCTATCTGCTGGGCATCGGCCGATTCTATACGCAAGGCGCCAACAACGCCCAGGCTCAGGAGTACGGCCAGACGCAGCTCGCCATGCAGTCGTTCCTCTCGGGCACCGTGTCATCACAGATCAACGAAGTACTCTCGCAGGTCATCAAGTCAGACGACTGGAACTTTGGCGCCAACATATCGACTGGCAACGAAGGCTGGCACAACGCTGAGTACGAGGGACTCATCAGCGGACGCATGCTGAATAACCGCCTTCACATCAATGGACAGTTTGGCTATCGCGATAACGCTACACAGGCCACGCCCTCGTTTATTGGCGACTTCGACATCAGTTACATGCTGAACCCTAACGGCAGTCTGGCCATCAAAGCCTACAACCAGACTAACGACCGTTATTTCACTCGTTCGTCGCTTAACACACAGGGCATTGGATTCATTATCAAAAAAGACTTCAACACCCTGAGAGACCTCCTTACATGGCGCAAGAAGAAGGCCAAGAAATAGAAATCAGTGTTTTTTTAGTATTAATGTAAAAAAAATACGAGAAAAATTTGGAGGACTGAAAAAAAATGCGTACCTTTGCACCCGCATTTGAGAGCAAATGCTTTTCGGACACCGAAAGGGAACCGAGGAAGTTTGGGTGAGTGGCTGAAACCAGCAGTTTGCTAAACTGCCGTACGGGTTCCCGTACCGGGGGTTCGAATCCCCCAGCTTCCGCACTCAATGCAACTGGACAAGTTGGTCGATTCATCTAATGGTTAGGATACAAGATTCTCAATCTTGGCATAGGGGTTCGATTCCCCTATCGACTACTAAAAAAGAGATGCACTCACAATTGAGCGCATCTTTTTTTGTTTCTGGGCAGACTGGGTCAGTCCACCTACTATAAGGCTTTATATTTCGCGCTGGTCGTAGCTACATGCCTCGTCGCTGCTGCCATCCAAGTCCTCCAGTCGGATATTGCGGGCCTGCGACAGATAGGCCGAACGAAGAGCGACAGCCCTGCCCCACTCCTTAGTTAGCAATCTACCCACGGGCAACTCTAGGTTCCAGTGGCCCTGAGCCTCCAGTCGGTCAATCATCACACCCACACTCAGGTTATCCAAACTCTCTGCCGGTACATAGGTTGAAGCCTCGCCCTTCTCGTCGGGCGACACCTCAAGAGCCAGGCGCGCCTCACAGAGCTTATACAGCAGGTCGTTGACCACGCGGATGGGAATGCCCGTCTGCGCACGCAGATCGTCAGCCGTAGGTGCCGTCTTACCGTCGGCAAAGCTTCGGCAGATGCGTGCCATCAGGATGCCCGACATCACCAGTCTGTAGCGGTGGTTGATGTCGGCCGTATTAGCTTCATAGTCGTAATAGTCCAAATTCTGCGAGGTATATGTCAGTTCGGCTCCAAACAGACAGATGGTCCATGATATCTGAATCCACAGCATGAACAGCGGGAGGGCGGCAAACGATCCGTAGATGGCGTTATAGCCCGTCACCCATATCTGTGAATGGATATAGAAGAACTGCACCAGCTGCATGGCGATGCCCGACAGGATGCCCGGCACGATGGCGTTTTTTATCTTCACGTGGGTGTTAGGCATAAAGACATAGAGCCCTATGAAGAGTAGCGCCATTAGGGCATAGGGGATGCTGTCGATAAAGAAGCGCATGGCGTGGCCTAGCAGCAGGAAGTCGGTCATCGAGTTGGCCATCGTGGCCAGGAAGATGCTGAGACCTGACGACACCACAATGAGGATGGGAAAGAGGAAGAACATGGCCAAATAGTCGGTTATGGTGCGGAAGATGCTGCGCTTCTTCTTCACCTGCCATATCTCATTAAAGGTGTTCTCGATGTTGCTCACCAGCATCATCACCGTATAGAGCATAAACACCAGGCCGACGCCCAGGAAGATGCCACTCTTGGTATGAACCAGATAACTGTTCACAAAGCCGATCATCACCTCGGCCACCTGAGGCTGCGACGAGAACGAATCGCGAAACCACACCTCTATATATTTATTATAACCGAAGCCGCGAGCAATGGCAAACACCACTGCCAAGATGGGCACTATGGCCAGCAGTGTGGAATAGGTCAATGCCGATGCCTGGTTGAGCACCCGCTTCGTGGTGAAAAAACGCACCGCCAGATAGGCAATTCTGATCACCTCCTGAATAATTTCCTTTAGTTTATTAAAGTTCATCGCTCCGATTAGTAATATACACAAAGAAAAAAAGAAAGCATTGTCCCTATAAGCCGGGTTCTGTGCTGACGCAAGCGCCAGTGCCTGTCATTTATCTACTACGCATGTTGCCACGCGTCTCTAGCGTTCTACCCTCCATCGCATCCCGGGGGAATCGGGCGGGCCGCCCTCACATGGCGATGGTTTACATGAACTTGCGGCCTCCAGTGGGAACAGCCCGTCGATCACCCGACGGCTGGTGGTCTCTTACACCACCTTCTCACCCTTACCCCGCGAGGGGGCGGTCATTCTCTTCTTCCCTGACCAGCTGTCGCCAACTGCTTCTATTTTCGGAAGTGGAGTGCCCTGTGCCGCCCGGACTTTCCTCTCGCCTCTCCTTTCAGAAACGCCAGCGACAAGCCGGGACAGTGCTTTCAGACTGCAAAGGTACTTCTTTTTTGCGTGTTTTCGTCCACCAACATGTTAAAAAGGTTAAAAACAAAAAAACGCCCCACATTCACATGCAAGGCGCGATTAAAACTATAAACCTAAACTAAATTCACGAATCACAGGGTAACCCCCATGATATTAGTCAACCAATAACTTTTGCTATTCTCACGAACGGCATAAAATGAGAAAAAACTTCTAGGCTTTTACGCCTATTAAATTAGTTCAGCTGCAAAGGTAATAAATAATTTCTTACTGTCCAAGCTTTTTAAACAAAATTTTATAAGAAAAATGAAAAACTATCAATATTTACCCCATTTGTTTTATTCTTTACTACAGTTTTCCCCTTTTCGCATCATTGTTTGATGTCAAATGACCGTGATAACACCAAAATGAGAGATACGGCATATCACTATGAGAGAAAGGCCGTTTCTCTCGCAGAGAAACGCCGTATCGCTATGAGAGAAACGGCATATCTCTCACAGAGACAAAGTCAGAACTGGAAATAGATGAATGGTTGAATCTCACTGCTCTTGACTTGAATGACCAGATAGATGACGGCGGCAATGACGAGAGCACACAGCACCACGCTGCCGCGCTCTAATATTCTGATGCAGCCTTCCTGCCATGAGTCAGGGATAAGATGCGTGAGATAACCAAAAGCCATCATGGCAAAGACAATCCAATAACCCGAAACGACCTGAAGGAATAGTTCGGGATGGAAATCGAGGGCTATCTGGGAAAGCATGGTCCATGAGGCTTCGAAGGTGTGGTTGCGGAAGAAAATCCAGCAGAAGGCCACGAAATGGAAGGTGATAAGAGCAGCAAAAAAACAACGGAGGCCTCGACTGCGATAGGACTTGTCGTGATGAAAAAGGTGCTCGCGCGTCCATTTATGAACAGCCAGTGCCACTCCATGCATGCCGCCCCAGGCAATGAAGTTGAGACTGGCACCATGCCACAGTCCACCAAGAAGCATGGTAATGATGAGGTTGACGTACTGACGCACCTTGCCCCGTCGGTTGCCGCCCAGCGAGATATAGATATAGTCGCGAATCCACGATGACAGGGAGATATGCCAACGACGCCAGAAGTCGGTAATGCTTTCCGAGCGATAAGGGGCGTTGAAGTTAAGGGGGAAGCGGAAGCCCAGCAAGAGGGCTATGCCGATGGCCATATCGCTATAGCCAGAGAAATCACAATATATCTGGAGAGTGTAGCCATAGACGCCCAACAAATTCTCCACACCACTATATAATGAGGGGTTGTCAAAGATGCGGTCAACGAAGTTCAGGGAGATATAATCACTGATGACAGCTTTCTTGAAGAGTCCGATGGCGATGAAATAACAGCCACGGGCAAACATGGCCGAGGTGACCTCGATGGGTTTGCGAATCTGTGGGGCAAAGTCGCGAGCACGCACAATGGGGCCTGCCACCAGTTGGGGGAAGAACGAGACATAGAAGGCATAATCGAGCAGCGAAGGCAGTGGCTTGAGGTCGCCCCGATAGACATCGATGACATAGCTCATGCTCTGGAACGTGAAGAACGAGATACCCACGGGCAGGAAGATGTCCCACGGCTGGAAGTTGCCGCCAACCATCTGCGCCCACATGCCTGCAAAAAAATTGGTATATTTGAAATAGCCCAGCAGTCCCAGGTCTATCATCAGTGACAAGGTCACCAGCCAACGGGAGTGCCAGCGGGCTATGCCTTTGGCAAGGAAATAGTCGCTCAGGGTGACTACGGCCAGCAGGCCAAAGTAGAAGCCGCTGGACTTATAATAGAAATAATAAGAAAAGGCCGTGACAAACAGCAAGCGGAGGTAGAGCCTGCGCTGCAGCAGCATATAGATAAAGGTGAACCCGAGAAACAGCACAAGGAACAGGCCCGTGGAGAAAATCAGGGGTTCGTCGGGATGATAGGTCAATAAGTCGATGATTCTGTCTCTCATGGCTGCGTGCGTTTAAAGTTTTCAAAACCCTCTGTCAGATAGTCCGTGAGGAGCGTGCCCAGACGGCGGCCTCCACCGAAGGTGAGGTGCGTATAGTCCTTGTTGGCCAGTCCCTGGTCCACGAGTGCCTTCATGCTCTCGCGCCCACCCATGGCCTGAAACAGGTTAAAGAAAGCCACATGATGCTCAGCAGCCATAATCTGCTGATAGGCTACCAGGCTCTCCACACCCAGCATAGTGCGGATACCAGCTGCCGTACGCTGGTCGCGGTCGGGCATGCTGACCACCAGGAAGCTGGCTTCTGGGAAGGCCTCGCGCAGGTGTTCAATGGCCTCGCCCATCTGACGGGTATAGGCCTTATAATTGGCTGCATGACTCTTCTCATTGGCCACATTGAGTCCGAAATGAATGATGATGAGGTCGTAGGGACGGACGGCGGCAAACTCGCGCAGCACATGCTCTGGCAACTCACCCAGACTGACGCCCGACGAACCTCTCATGCTGAGGTTATCGACCACGATGCCTCGATGCCCTTCGAGGGCCACACCATATAAATAGGTATCAGGAGTAAGGTCAGACACATTGTATCTGATGCTACGCGTGTGGCGATGCTGCTTGAGGGTCTGTAGATGGTCAGCAGGAGTCACATACTCGGCAATAGCCGAGTCGCCATTGATGCTGGTGGCGAGGGTGAAGCCACCAGAGGTACGGAAGAAGAATGTAGAGGTGTCCCAGGCATCCAGATGTTGACGGGCCGTGACGCCCCGATAGTGGAACCAAGCTTGTTCTTTTACCGTGAAATAACGCTGGGCAATGCTCTCCACCTGTTTGTTAAAGGGACGCTTCACCACCTCATACTCCTCCAATCCATTGAAGGAATGACGGACGGTCTGACGGAAAGTGGCAATCTGACTACCGCAGTCCACCCACCCAACTCCACAGCCGCCGAAGCGCGTCTGCAGTTGCTCACGCAAGTCACATGAAAGGATATCGCCCTCGATGAACGAGTCTCCGAAATAGGCAATGCGCAGGGGGCGTCCCAATTCATTGATATGATAGAGTTGCTGATAGAAATGCTGCATTGGTGAATGTTGTTCAGCCTCATCCACCGAGTCGGCCTCTGCCTCAGCTTCTGCGGGCAACGTCGGGATGTGGTCAATGGCATCGCGCTCCCTGATATGCTCAGGAAGGATGTCGCTCAGAATATTCACGGTTCGCAATTCGGTATCCTTGATATGCAGCGTCGGCATCAAGTGCAACGCCAGGAGGATGACCACCACTAGTCCAACCAGGACAAAGGTGCGCGCACTATCATTCATTCTTCAGGAAATGCTCGATGACATCAATACCCTTCTGCGTGCAAATGCCGCGAAGGGAAACAAACAGCATATTAGTAAAGATACTCTCAATGGGGAATTTCTCGTAGAGATGGTGGCCACGCACATATTCGCCGATGGCCTCAAACATGCTCAGGATGATGTCCAGGTCTATATCCTTGCGGAAATAGCCCTCGGTGATGCCACGCTGAATGAACTTGCGCTGGGAAACGCGGTCGCGCTCACGCTGCTCGTTGAGGAAGGCCAGCACCATGGGATATTTTTCCAGATCAGCATAGAACTGGGGGCAAACCTTCTGGAACTGCTCTATCCTAACCTTATAAATATGCAATATGATGTCCATCACATTGTTCTTCTCAGACATCATCTCCATCATATCAAGCTCACTCTTTGTCTTGGCTTTCTTCAGACATTCATAAAGGAGAATCTCCTTGTTGTCATAGATCTCATAGAGCGTACGCTTCGATATATTCAGCCCTTTGGCAATATCATCCATTTTGACCGACTTGATGCCGCGCTCCAAAAAAGCACTCATCGCCGACTCAAGAATCTTGCTCTTTAATGACAATCTATATGTAGATAAAACCTTTATTTCTTGCATATCTATTAATTTTATGATGCAAAGGTACAAAAAAGATAAATAATGTGTTGCTTTTTCACGAGATTTTTGTAATTTTGCGGAGCATTTTTTAATATGGTTCATTTATATGGTAAAAATTACTAAAGAGGCTGCCCTCGAATATCACCAGAGTGGCAGACCAGGAAAGATTGAAGTAAAGCCCACAAAAGCTTACAGGACACAAACAGACCTCTCACTTGCTTATTCGCCAGGCGTCGCCTACCCCTGTCTTGAAATTCAGGAGAAGCCCGACGATGCATACAAATATACAGACAAGGGCAACCTTGTGGCCGTAATCTCTAACGGTACTGCCGTTCTGGGACTGGGCGACATCGGTGCCCTGAGTGGAAAGCCCGTGATGGAGGGTAAGGGATTGCTCTTCAAGATTTATGGCGGCATCGACGTGTTCGACATCGAGGTGGCCGAGAAGGATCCCGAGAAGTTCTGCGAGGCCGTAGAGCGCATTGCACCCACCTTCGGCGGAATCAACCTTGAGGAT
Organism: uncultured Prevotellaceae bacterium; assembly: GCA_902775605.1. GTDB lineage: Bacteria > Bacteroidota > Bacteroidia > Bacteroidales > Bacteroidaceae > Prevotella. The sequence goes on along the minus strand of CACYNE010000002.1, from coordinate 44,274 downwards.
ATCAAGGCTCCTGAGTGCTTCTATATCGAGGAGCGTCTGAAGCGCACCCTCGACATCCCCGTGATGCACGACGACCAGCACGGTACTGCCATCATCAGTGCTGCTGGCCTGAAAAACGCTCTTGAGGTGAATGGCAAGGACATCAAGAAGGTGCGCATCGTGGTGAACGGTGCTGGTGCTGCTGCCATCTCGTGCACCAAGCTCTATATGGCTATCGGTGCCCAGAAGGAGAACATCGTGATGCTCGACTCAAAGGGTGTTATTTCTATGGAGCGTCAGGACCTGAACGAGCAGAAGAAGTTCTTCGCCACCAGCCGTACGGATATCCATACATTGGCTGAGGCTGTGAAGGATGCAGACGTGTTCGTAGGCCTTTCCAAAGGTAACGTGCTGACACAAGACATGGTACGCTCAATGGCCAAGGATCCTGTGATTTTTGCTCTGGCCAACCCCGTGCCTGAGATTTCTTACGAAGACGCTATGGAGGCTCGTCCCGATGTGCTGATGTCAACAGGTCGTACGGACTATCCCAACCAGATTAACAATGTGATTGGTTTCCCCTACATCTTCCGCGGTGCTCTGGATGTGCACGCCACAGCCATCAACGAGGAGATGAAGTTGGCAGCCGTTCACGCCATCGCCGACCTGGCCAAACAGCCTGTGCCTGATGTAGTGAACGACGTATATAAGGTGAACAACCTGAAATTCGGACGTGAGTATTTCATTCCAAAACCCGTTGATCCACGCCTCATCTCTGAGGTGAGTGCCGCCGTGGCAAAAGCTGCCATCGAGAGCGGTGTGGCCCGCAAGACCATCGAGGATTGGGATCAGTATAAGGATTCGCTGTCTGTGTTGCTGGGTCAGGAGACCAAACTCACCCAGAAACTCTATGCCACAGCAGCTGCTCACCCCCAGCGTGTGGTATTTGCAGAAGCCATCCACCCCACCATGCTGAAGGCTGCCGTACAAGCCAAGAGTGAAGGTATCTGTCAACCCATCCTGCTGGGCAACGATGAGGTAATCGAGAAAATGGCACGTAAGATGGACCTCAACCTTGAAGGCATCGAAATAGTCAACCTGCGTCACCCCAATGAGCAGGAGCGTCGTGAGCGCTATGCTCGCATCCTGGCAGAGAAGCGTCAGCGCGACGGCTACACTTTCCAGGAAGCCAACGATAAGATGTTCGAACGCAACTACTTCGGTATGATGATGGTTGAGACAGGCGATGCCGATGCTTTCATCACCGGTCTCTACACCAAATATTCAAACACAATCAAGGTAGTCAACGAGGTGATTGGCATTCGTCCGGAGTTCAACCACTTCGGCACCATGCATATCATCAACTCACCCAAAGGCACACTCTACATCGCCGACACGCTGGTGAACGAGAACCCCGATACCGACACACTGGTTGATATTGCATCGCTGGCTGCAACGGCTGTTCGTTTCTTCAACGAGAAGCCTGTCATCTCAATGATCTCGCACTCAAACTTCGGTAGCTCACAAAGTGATGGTGCCCACAAGGTGCGCAAAGCTGTTGAGAAGATGCAGGAGATGTGTCCCGACTTGGCCATCGACGGTGAGATGAATATCAACTTCGCCCTGAATCGCGAGTTGCGCGACGAGCAGTATGAGTTCTCTCGTCTGAAGGGTAAGGATGTCAACACACTGGTATTCCCCAACCTGACTTCAGCTCGTGCCAGCTACAAGATGCTGCAGATGCTGGATGCCGACGTGGAGATTATCGGCCCGATCCAGATGGGTCTGAACAAACCTATCCACTTCATCGACTTCGGCGCCTCGGTGCGCGATGTAGTCAACATTGTTGCTGTGGCCACCATCGATGCTTATGTAGATAAGGTGAAGACACGCATCAACAATCGTAATAACGTTTGATAATAGTAGATAGCGGAAAGTGGAATATTAATAGTAGAACGTTGCAAATGAAGATGCATCAAGTTATCCTTTCACTGGCCGCTAACTGCGATGCTGAAAAGAATCTGCCCGAAGCACGGTTGTGTCTCGAGCAGATTCTTGCATTTACTCATTATACGGATGCCGTTTGGACGGAGCCCATCGGCTGCAAGCGCAAGGACCTTTATTTGAACCAGTTGGTAAAGGCCATGACAGAACTGTCGTTCGACGAATTGCGCAGTCAGTTGAAAACCATCGAACTGAAAATTGGGCGCACAGCCGAAGATCGTCAGGAAGGCATCGTCAGATTAGATCTTGACATACTGGCGTTTGATGACGAGCGTCATCACTTGGCCGACTGGGAACGCCACTACGTCAAAATGCTATTACCTCAGCTTTAACTCATCACCCACCTGAATCTCGTAATCGGGTGTCAGCTTGTTCATCTTATAGAGCGACTTCAAACGAATGCCGTATTTCTGGGCAATCGTATACATCGACTCGCCGGGACGAACATGATGGGTGCGACCCTTGTATTCCTTCGAGGCCTTAGTCTGCTTCTTCTTCAGCCAAACGACCTCGCCCTCCTGCAAGACATCATTCTTATCACGCTCATTATATTTGGCAATCTTGCGATACGAGATGCCAACCTCCTCGCCAATAGAACGGAAGGTATCACCACGGCGGGCATAAAGGAAATAGTTCTTGTTGTAGATGCCAATGGGATGTAGGGGTTTGCCGTCCACATTATGGTCCTTGGCATGCTGCGTCATGAACTTATCGTAAGAATGGGCCTTATCATACTCATAGAGCTTATAGAGCTGAATGATGTCTATCAGGCGGTCGGCGTATTTGGGATTGGTGGCATAGCCGGCAGCCTTCAGACCTCGTGCCCATCCCTTATAGTCAGTAATCTTCAGATTAAACAGACTGCGATAGCGCTGGCCAGAGACCAGAAAGCGAGAATGGTCCTCATACGACTCGAACGGCGAGCTGTAGGTGCGGAAGCACTCATTACGGGCATCGTCGTCAATATACATCGTACCGCCCGACCATCCGTGACACTTGATGCCAAAGTGGTTGTTGCCTTTTCGTGCCAACGTGCTCTCGCCGGCACCACTCTCCAGCAAGCCCTGAGCCAGGGTGATAGAGGCGGGAATCTTATGCTTCAGCATCTGTTCGATGGCACAGTCCTTATATTGGTCAATATAACGCTGATAGCGGGCATTCCACGCTGACTGGGCAAAGCCAAGTTGAACACAAAGACCAGTCAGGAGAATGATAATTGATATCTTATTATTCATAGAAATCTTAGAAGAACACATAACATAATGACTCGTAGAAATGCAAACCAAGAACATAGAGGAAGATGAGCGGGGCAGCCTTCTCTATTCCCCATATCAATGATTCACAGACATTTACCAGAGACACGAAATTGCGGGAGACAAGTCCGTAGAATGCGCTGGTGATGATAACGAGCAAAGATGACAAAGGTACCAAAGCCCTGCTAAAGGGAGAGGGCCACAGCTGTCCCGTAGATGATAACAGGACGGCATGGGGAACCAGAACCAGGAGCATGCACAGGAGCAGGAGAATCACAAAGATGGCCAAAGACACACGAAGGGCGAAGGCACGACGATAGTTGATGCCTCCCCTACCAAGGATGTCACTGCGCCACATCATACCACCTGCCATCGATGCGAGAATCAACCAGATGAATTCCGGTCGGAGAAGAACGTCGGTGTATTGTCCAAAGAACCATCGCAGCCCCTCGCTTGACAGCAAAGAGTGTACCCCCTCGGTCTGTGTGGCAGCAAGTGACCATGAAAGCAGCATGAGCAGCACTTCCGCGCAAACAAACACGATGGCAATATAAGCTATGATGGTATTCTTTCTTGGCATCATTATTCTTCGTCGGGTTCAAGGTTCTCCAAATCCAGGATATGCAGTTCCATGGCACGAACCACCAAGCGGGTGGCATTGATACTACGGCCATCGGGGAACAACTTCTGAATGAGTTCGTTCTGACGCTTCTCCAGACTCTTCACGCCAAAGGGCATACCACGCAACTGGGTAATCTGTTCCTTCGTATAGCCCAGGGCCAGATGGCGCAGGAAACGTTCATCGTATTCATCAATCTCGTAGTTGATCAGGGCTTCCTGCTTGGCAAGCTCTGAACCCACACTACGCTTGAAGCGCTCAACGATCTTCTTCAGGATGGGCTCGTTGAACACCAGTTGCTTGCCGTTCATCACAGCCAGCACATCATTGCGGGTGAGCAACTCGCCCGTCTTCAGGATGATGCCATCGGCACCTGCATCCAGCACGTCAACCCACAGTTTCTCGTTCAATATCTCACCCGTGAAGATGAGGATACGTACGTCGGGGTGCATCTCTTTGGTCTGACGGCACAGCTCTACACCTACGGTTGTCGAGCCGCCCAGTCCCAGGTCAAGCAGCACCAAATCAGGCAACTGCTGTTTTATCAGGCGCCAGTAAGTTGTTTCGGAATCAGCAGTTCCAATCACTTCGGCTTCAGGAATATCTGTCTTAATAATACCCAAGGTTCCTTTAAGTTCCAAGGGAACATCCTCTACGATAATTACTTTAAAGTTTTGCATATTCTAGGTAGTATAATGTTGATGTTTACAATATGATTGTCGTCACGTTCGGCATAGATACCGCAGGCATGACGATTGGTTGCTTCTCCATGTTGGCGCACTATCTCACGACAAATCAGGAAGGGGATATTGTTCTCGTGAACAGGCATAAACAATTGTTGCAATTGCATTTCCGTAGCCTGATATGATGGCATCGGCACACGCGCCAACACATAGTTGTCGTCTCGAACAGTCCATTCTGTGGCCAGTTCTTTCTCACCGGCCTGCTTGCGCATAATATCAAACAGATAGTCAATATAGATTTCATCACCCAACACCTCATGCTCCAATGCCTTCAGGTGCATCTTCCTGTCATCCAACTGGCGAATGGCCTGTTCACTCAGGATGCCATACAGCTCGCGATAATAGTCAACCACCTCAGGCAGTGAATCATGATCGCCCGCCGTGGCCAACTGAGAGATACGGCTGGGATAATACATCGTCTCGTGTTTCAGCGTCGAGAGCGTATTGTCCAGCACGGCATTGCTCACATGCAGGCTACCCTCCTCCATCTTCAGGCGCTGCAGTTCATCTGCTATCAAGTCAAGTTGCACCTGTTCACGTTGGAACGCCATCACGCGTTTGTTGTGCAACAGGAACAACTGCCAAGCCACAACGACAATAATGGCAATGAAGAGGAGAACAAGAAGGATGATGGCCACCTCTTTGTTCGACTGTGACTGCTGCATCGTCCTGCAATAGGAGTCGAGTGTCGTATCTGCCGACAGTTCCTTAAACAACTGGGTATAGATACGGTTATTATAATGATACAACTGCCATTGATGAAGGGCCAAAGCTGCCACAGCACTCTCGTTACGAATATCAAGCAGGATATTGTAATTAAGGTCTATGCCGTCGTGAAGCCATACAACCTCTGGGGGGGTGTTCGACAACTCACCGATAAACATCAAAGTATCTGTTGACATCGGGCGGACGGTGGCATAATACGTGTTCAGGCTGTTGATGCATGAGTCAGCATAATCAAGCGTGCGCTGGTAGTTGCCATCGATATTCGAGAAATAGGCAGAGTCGGCATAAGAACTGGCTTTCTCAAGAGGACTCTGTGCCTGAATACTGCAAAACAAAGCAAAGACAAATGCAAGGATGGTCATCGCACGCTTGGGCAGACGGAAGTAGAAACGACTGCCCTTCCCCTGCTCACTCTCAACGGCCAACTGACAGACAGAGAAGAGCTGACTGATCTTCCTGTATTTGTTAATGATGCCCATACAGTTCAGCAAGCCAAAGCCATGCGAGGTTGATGAGCCATCGATGATGGACTTACGGTCAAACACATGCTCCACCTGTTCCTCCGTCATGCCGATACCATTGTCAATAACGGAAATCTCAACGTAAGACTCTGTTGAAGTGGTCTCGATGCTGACAGTGCCACCTTCTGGCGTAAACTTACGGGCGTTGTCTGACAACGTGTTCAGCATAAACAATGTCAGCACCTTGTCTGCCTTGACACAAGCATCTGTTGGTTGTATCTTCAGGTCAATGCCTTTCAGGCTGAAGCTTCGTTTTCCCTTCTGCAAGATATCATAGAGTTCCTGCAGGGGGAATGACTCAATATGCAAACTCAGTTCACCCTTGCGCAACTGAATCCAATGCGTCAGTATCTCATTCTGAGAATTGATATGGTCAGTCAATTCGCAGATATAATTGATTCTGTTCTCTTTGTCCTCACCACTACACTTATCCAGCATCTTGATTTCGTGGATCATTCTGTCTATCATCGGCGTGATAGCGTTGACCAGCGACAGCTTGGCTCGCTGTTCCACATTCAGTCGTTTTTCCTGCACCAGATGAAGACGGGTCATCACCAATTCTTCGTCCAATTCTTCTCGCCTTTCTTCCAAAGCGGGATGATGCTCGTTTCTCAATGCCTTCTTTCGATGGTAATAGAAGAGAACCACAATGATGGCAAAGAGTAACATGGCGATAACGACTGCCACGAGCAAACGGTTCAATTGGGTGATTGACTGCTCCAACTGAGCCGCACGCGCCTCAAGACGCTGATCCTGTCGGGTACGCTCTTGCAGGTCTAAGTAGATGTTTCTGTTATAGTCACTCTCCGTCTTTCTATCTATGGCCGCATAGACAACACTCATCTGTTCACGAATACTCGCCACCAGGTCGGGAGCCTGGAAGATGAGCGTATCGCTCAGTGCCATCTCCAGATTATGTAAGGCACCGTCATAGTCAGTCTCAGACAAACAGCAGGTAGCAAGTGTACGATACGCACCTGCGGTCTGATAGGTGTCTCCATATTCCTGGAACAAGGCAAGCGCATGATTTGCCAACCACAAGGGCAGTTCATCGGAAGCCACATTATCTGGATTGATAAACTTCATGGCTGGCTGGTTGTCGGACGTCAGTTGATCACGATATTCAAGCACTGTAAGATGCTCTGCCAACGCCTCAAGGGAATTGGCCAAGAAGTACGGATAGTGATGCTGCTTTGCCAAGAGGAAGCAGCGCATCAGATAATCGAACTCCTGCTGATTGATCTCTGATTGCGAACCCTGGGTGATAATACCGCCTGCACCCACATTATATAGATAATTCAGCCATTGCGCCGTATCACTCTCCACATCGGGAGTCATCGTCTCCAAGGCGTCTATGGATTGTCTTTCCAGACCTACATAATAATAATAGGTTGAGGTAACGATGGCCAGTTCACTCTCTGCATAAGTCAGTCGTTTGTTCTGCCTGTCGTTCAGCAGATGACGCTCTTCGTTTATTCTGCTCAAAGCCTGTTGAGCATGTTCCCTACAGTCATAGAACTCACGGTTCTGTGACTGTCGCTGACAGAGTCTCATTTGCTGAATATACGCAACAAGCAGTTCCAGTTGGTTGTCAGTAATCTCTGGAATACTGTCAAGACGATGATGCGCATCATCATACTGCATCTTGACAATATCAACAAAAGCCAGATGATTAAGAGCTTCGGCCTGTCCATCTCTATATTTATGCTCAATAGCTAAGTCATAAGCCTTGCGAGCATAATAGGTTGTTGAGTCCAGACTCCTGTAATGAAAGTCGTATGCGACATCATTCAGGCTGTCTATCTCCGATATTGTTTTGTCTGTGCACGAAAAGCACAAAAACAAAAGGAGGATAAGAAATGAAGATACAAAACTGCTTTTCATCCCTTAGCCTCCTATTATTATAAAAGTCCGATATCAATTAGGCGCGAGCCTTGGCAACATATCCCAAAGCCTCGCGGCACTTGTCTGTGACATACTGCCAATCGCCAGCCTTCACCTTGTCAGAGGGGAACAACTTCGAGCCCATGCCCACGCAGAACACGCCTGCCTTGAACCATTTCATCAGGTTCTCCTCCTCGGGAGCAACGCCACCAGTCACCATGATCTTAGACCAAGGCATAGGAGCCTTTAAGCCCTTAACCATGTTGGGACCGACAACATCGCCAGGGAACACCTTTGTCAGGTCGCATCCCAACTCCTGTGCCTTGCCAATCTCTGAGACGGTCATACAGCCAGGACAATAGGGAACCAAACGACGATTACAAACAGGTGCGATATCAGGATTCAGCAGAGGGCCTACCACGAAGCAGGCACCCAACTGAATATACATTGCTGCAGTAGGAGCATCAACGATAGAACCGATTCCAAGTGCCAACTCAGGACATTCCTTATCAGCCCACTTCACCAATTCACCAAAGATCTCCTGAGCGAAGTCACCACGATTGGTAAACTCGAAAGCACGAACACCACCCTCGTAGCAAGCCTTCACCACATTCTTACAGGTCTCAAGGTCCTTATGATAGAATACAGGAACCATACCTGTATCACCTATCTTCTTCAGTACCGAAATCTTATCAAACTTTGCCATAATATTTTTTTCTAGTTTTACTAGTTCTACTAGTCTTTCTAGTTTCTCCAAATTATCGCTGCACGCGTCCGTTAGCATTACCGCCAGCCAGAGCCTCAACCTCCTCAACAGAAACCAGGTTAAAGTCGCCATTGATGGTGTGCTTCAGAGCCGAAGCAGCCACAGCAAACTCCAGAGCCTCACCCTGTGTCTTCTTGGTGAGCAAACCGTGAATCAGACCACCAGAGAATGAGTCACCACCACCAACGCGGTCGATGATAGGATTGATCTCGTAACGCTTTGACTGATAGAACTCCTTACCATCATAGATAAGTGCCTTCCAGCCATTGAACGTAGCACTGTAACTTTCACGAAGAGTAGATACCACATACTTGAAACCGAACTCCTGCATCATCTGCTTGAAGATACCCTCATAGCCGGCAGCATCAGTCTGACCGCCCTCTACGTCTGCATCGGGCTTGAAGCCGAGACAGAGTTCTGCATCCTCTTCGTTGCCGATACACACATCAACATACTTCATCAGTGGACGCATGATAGAGATAGCTTTCTCGCTGGTCCACAGCTTCTTACGGAAGTTTAGGTCAACAGATACTGTAACCCCGTGACGCTTAGCAGCCTCGCAAGCCAACCTCGTCAGCTCAGCAGCCTTATCAGAAATGGCAGGTGTTATGCCGCTCCAGTGGAACCACGCAGCGCCCTCCATAATTGCATCAAAATCAAAGTCAGAAGGATCGGCCTCGGCAATAGAAGAATGAGCACGATCGTAGATGACCTTTGAAGGACGCATAGAAGCACCCGTCTCAGCATAATACAAACCAACACGATCACCACCACGAGCAACAAACTGCGTGTTTACGCCATAGCGACGCAAAGCGTTAACAGCAATCTGACCAATCTCGTGCTTTGGCAACTTTGATACATAGTAAGCCTCGTGACCATAGTTGGCCACAGAGATAGCAACGTTAGCCTCACCACCACCAGGGATGATGCGGAAAGACTCACTCTGAATAAATCTGTCGTTGCCCTGAGGCGAAAGGCGGAGCATGATCTCGCCCAAAGTTACAATTTTTGCCATTGTATATTCGTTTTTAGATAGTTTATATACTTCTAGTTTTATTCAATTTATGATTCTTCGAAGAATTAACCATTCATTGACATGAGGAACTCCTCGTTGTTTCTGCTTTGTACCAAGCGGTCACGAACGGTATTCATAGCTTCGATAGGATTCATCTCTGCAATGAACTTGCGGATAATCCACATGCGGTTCAGCGTGGTCTGATCCTGCAGCAGGTCGTCGCGACGAGTAGAAGACTGTACCAGATTCAATGCCGGGAACACACGCTTGTTAGACAACATGCGATCCAACTGGATTTCAGAGTTACCCGTACCCTTGAACTCCTCGAAGATAACCTCGTCCATCTTAGAACCGGTATCAACAAGAGCAGTTGCAATGATGGTGAGAGAACCACCATTCTCAATATTACGAGCTGCACCGAAAAAGCGCTTAGGTTTCTGAAGAGCATTAGCATCTACACCACCCGTCAACACCTTACCAGATGCAGGCGAAACGGTATTATAGGCACGAGCCAGACGTGTGATAGAATCCAGGAAGATAACGACATCGTGTCCACACTCCACCATACGCTTTGCCTTTTCCAATACAATACCGGCAATCTTCACGTGACGATCGGCAGGCTCATCGAAAGTAGAGGCAATCACCTCGGCATTCACCGTACGACTCATATCCGTCACCTCCTCAGGACGCTCGTCAATGAGCAGCATCATGATATATGCCTCAGGATGATTAGCTGCGATAGCATTCGCAATATCCTTCATCAGGATGGTCTTACCTGTCTTGGGCTGAGCTACAATCAGCGCGCGCTGTCCTTTACCAATTGGCGAAAAGAGATCAACAATACGCGTAGAAGGATTTGTCGTTGCAGGGTTACCGCAAAGATTGAACTTCTCCTCTGGGAACAGAGGTGTCAGATGCTCAAACGATACACGGTCGCGCACCTCCATGGGATCACGTCCATTGATAGACTTCACCGTTGACATGGCGAAATACTTCTCATTGTCGTGTGGCGGACGAACGGTACACTCCACCACATCACCGGTCTTCAGACTGTATTTCTTAATCTGCTGGGGTGACACATAGATATCGTCAGGCGATGACAGGTAGTTATAGTCACTTGAACGCAGGAAGCCATAGCCGTCCTGAAGCAGTTCAAGTACACCATTGCCTGTAATCAGGTCTGCAAAGTCGTAGTTTGATGCAGCAGCGGGTTGAGGAGCATTCGCTTGGAATACAGGCTCTGACTGCTGAACAACGGGTCTGTCAAAGATATCCAGTGTAGGAATGGCGGCCTGATCCTCAATAGGCAGGTCAACGACAGGGATAAAATCCGTACCATCGCCAGGATCACCCTCCCAGACACGATCTTCGTCAGACATCTCGTCCATATCCATTTCCATATTCTGACGCTGCGCCATTCTCTCCTGGAGCTGCTCCAGCATCTCAGCATCGGGTTCGTCGTTTGCCACCATTTCAATCTCTGCTTCTGGCACTAAGTCAGCTTCTGCCTGAGGTTGAGGTTCTGGCTCTGGAGCTGCTTCTGCTTCCTTCGCTGCTTCAGCCTCGGCCTCAGCCTTTTTCTTGGCCTCTTCCTCGGCAGCCAATTCTGCCTTCGACTTTCTGCCACGACGCTTGGGTGCAGGTTTCTCTGCCTTCACCTCAGCAGGTGCTGCTTCCTGAGGAGCCTCTTCCTCTGCAGGCTGAGGCTGGTCAGCAAACAGTGAGGGAGCCTCAACGCCCTTACCTTTCTGATTATTCTTAGTATCAAGATTCTCACCCTCCTTGCCACTGACGGTATAAACCTTGTCTGTGTCTTTCTTGGCAATGCGAGTACGTTTGCGTTTTGCTGTCGAAGAACCTAATGAACTCTCTATGGCAGCTTTATCAAGAATCTCATAAATGACGTTCTCCATCGTGTCATTCTGAGATACCTTTACTCCCAATTGGTTTGCAATCTCCATCAATTCGGGGATTGCCAATTTCTCTAATTGTTCCTTGGTGTACATATATACAATAATATGTTTGCGTACAATTTAAATGATAACGTGATTGTGATTTTTACAAGAAAGCGATTCGAGGAATGAAACGCTGTTTCGGAAATCGCTTGCAAAGGTAATCATTTTTTTTATACTAACAAAGAAAAATCACCTTTTTATTATTATTTTTATTGTTGCTGTCCGATAAAACTCTGACAGCAACAATAAAAAGATGTTTTATTTCTTCAGTGGCACGAGGACGCTAAAGGTTGATCCTTCGCCTAAGACTGACTCCACCATCACGTCGCCATCAATCTTTCGAGCGAAATCAGCGCAAAGCTGCAGTCCAAGCCCAGAGCCTTCCTCACCACCTGTACCATAGGTTGTCTCACCCTTCTTAAAGATAGAATCCAGTCTGTCCTGAGCGATACCAACACCATGATCCCTCACGCTGACCTTGGCAAACTCGCCATCAACACTAAGGGAAATATCTATCGAACTGTTCTCTGGCGAGAACTTAATGGCGTTCGACAAGAAGTTACGGATAATGGTCTTCAGCATATCATTATCAGCTGTCACCACAATAGGATCACTTCCTCCCTGATATTTCAAATCAATCTTCTTGGTCTGGGCAATCATCTCGAAGATATCAACCACACCAGGAACGATGTCGTTCAAGTCCAAATCCTGACGCACCACGTTCAGACGACCAGTCTGACTCTTTGTCCATTTCAGCAGGTTGTCCAGCAGATCGTGCACCTCTTCACTCTCACGGTTCGCCTTGTCAAGAAGCTCAAACAGTTCGGGACCGATGACATCAGGCGACATGGCATTGACAACAAGGTTCAACACCATACGAATGCTGGCCATTGGTGAGCGCAAGTCGTGGGCAATAACGGAATACATCTTATCGCGATTACTGATAGTGGCACGCAACTCAGCGTTCTGACTCTCAATGATTCGCGTGGCAGCCACCAACTTAATCTGGTGGAATACACGCACCACCAATTCTTCTTTATTAAACGGCTTCGTCAAGAAGTCATTGGCACCCACCTGGAAACCATGCACCAAATCACTGGGATTGTTCAAGGCTGTGAGGAAGATGATGGGAATATGGGCCGTTTCGGGGTCTTTCTTCAGAATCTGAGCAGCATCGAATCCACTGATATCAGGCATCATGACGTCCAACAGAATCAGGTCGGGCTTTTCAGCCTTGGCCTGTTCAATACACATATTACCACAATTGGCAGTACACACCTGATATTTTTCATTCGTCAACAATATTTTGAGCAGCAAGACGTTACTCATCACATCATCAACGATCAGAATTTTATAATCACTTTTAACGATACGTGATTCTAGATTCTCAGTTTCCAGCATAAACGATTTAGTATGGTTAAATGCCCATTTTGAGTGCAAATTTATGAAAAAAAAATTAAACCACAAACTTATGCCAAAATTTTTTTTATATTTTCGTTAAAAATGCTGTAAAAATGTGGAATAACAGGAAAAAACGCTAACTTTGCAATCCAAATGGAAAAAGTAATCATGGGCATTGACCCTGGAACAAACATCATGGGATATGGCATCCTCAAGGTGAAAGACGGTAAGGCACAGATGGTGACAATGGGCATCATTGACCTCAGAAAATATGGGGATGCCTATTTGAAGTTGGGTCACATCTTTGAACGTGTGACAGGCATCATCGAGTCGTACCTGCCAGACGAGTTGGCCATCGAGGCTCCGTTCTTTGGAAAGAACGTGCAATCCATGCTGAAACTGGGACGCGCCCAGGGCGTTGCCATTGCTGCAGCCATAGAGCGCGGCGTTCCCATTCACGAATATGCGCCCATGAAAATCAAGATGGCACTTACGGGCAACGGAACAGCCTCCAAGGAGCAAGTTGCCGGCATGTTGCAACGCCTGCTCCGCATCCCTGATTCCGAGATGGGAAAATTCATGGATGCCACAGATGCCCTGGCTGCCGCCTATTGCCATTTCCTACAGATGGGACGCCCCGAGTCAGACGCTCCCCATTACAGAGGATGGAAGGACTTTGTCAACAAAAACCAGGATAAAGTATGCAAAGAGAAAAGATAATTGCCATTGCAGGCTTGAACGGAAGCGGAAAGACGGCCTATGTTGACCAGATGCGAAAGCAGCTGGCCAGCGACAAGGTGCGCTATATAGCCTTCTGCGACACCTATGGCTCAAACACAGACAAGGCATATTATCTCCAACAGCGCTGGAACCAGCATGACATCGATGACGAGATGCCCATCACTGGCGAACTGTTGGAACGCACATACATCCTCACTGGCGAAGACACGCCAGAGAGACGCCAATATCAGCAGCAGCTTTACAAACTGTTTCAGTTTGACTCCCTGCTCGACAAATACATCATTTCGCTGTCCAGCGGCGAGTTGCGGAAATACCAAATCATCAAGACGTTACTTTCCGCTCCTTCCAAGCTGATATTGGACAACCCCTTCATCGGACTCGACGCAGAAACGAGACTGCAACTGAAGACACTCTTCCTCACGCTGAGCCAGGAGAGACATCTTACGATTTATCTCGTTGTATCGCGCATAGAGGATATCCCAGAATATACCAATGAAATTATCTGGCTGACAGAAGAAAGCGACTTCCATTCTGCGCCCATCCATCTGAGCGATGATAAGCGTCAGGCCATCCTAAGTCTAAAGCAATCGGCAGATATCAGAAGCTCTGACGAGGTGGTGCTCATGAACGACATCCATATAAAATATGGTAACAGAACCATCCTTTCTCACGTCAACTGGACCATTCGCCAAGGCGAGTGCTGGGCCCTCTGCGGACAAAACGGCAGTGGAAAGTCAACCCTACTCTCTTTAATCTGTGCCGACAATCCGCAAGCCTACGCCTGCGACATCAGCCTGTTTGGACGTAAAAGGGGCTCGGGCGAGAGTATCTGGGAGATCAAGCGCCATATTGGTTACGTATCGCCTGAGATGCATCGCTCCTATCACCATAACATCCCTGTGATTCAGGTCATGGCCAGCGGACTGAAAGACACCGTAGGACTATACACTCGGACCAACGAAGCCGAGCGCGAGACCTGCAGATGGTGGATGCGCATCTTTGGCATTGACCATTTAGAGACGCGCCCATTCCTGTCACTCTCCAGTGGAGAGCAGAGACTGGTATTGGTGGCGCGTGCCTTTGTCAAGGACCCTCAGCTTCTGATTCTCGACGAACCCCTTCATGGTCTTGACAATCAAAACAGGACCCTCGTCAAGGATATCATCGAGACATTTAGCCAGCGGCCCAACAAGACCCTCATCATGGTTACTCATTATGAAGAGGACCTTCCCGCATGCTTTACACACAAGAAACAATTAACAAAACAATAATTATGAAACGATTTGTTTTAATCATGTTCGCCATGCTGACAATCACAACCACTTCGTCAGCACAGGAAATCTATTACGAAATCAAGCACAAGGCACAAGCCAACGTGTCCGACCCTTCAACGAACCCCTTGGTGAAGCAGTTCAGCATGTTCAAGATTGAAGCGCTCAACTATCTGGCCATCAAGATGAAAGAAGAGATGCCCGACTCCAGTGCCACGCTGTTAGACAAGGAAGCCCTGTCGCTGAACACCTTCCTGACAATCTATACCAACGCTTTGGTAGAGAGCAGTCAGATGCCGCCTGCACATCAGATGAAGATCATCAGCGCATTTATGGATGCCTCTTACGAGAATCCACTCTTCAACGACCCTGACAAGGAGTTGGTTCTTGCCTTCTTCAAGAATGGGGAAAGTCTGACGCGCTTCTCGCTCGACACCGATTGGCGCAGAGCCGTCCTCGCTGCCAACGAAGCCATGAAGCGACTAAAAAAGTAGCACTTTAAGGCCGATACCCAGCAGGATGATACCGCCCAGCAGTTCTGGCTTCACATGCCCCTGGGCGATAGAACCAAAACGGATGCCCACAAAGTGACCTGCCAAGCCAAAGAGAAGAGAGAACAGGCCAATCCACCCTAGTGGCATCCAAAGACTATCAATATGCTGATAACCAATGGCTGAGAACGACACACCGACTGCCATTGCATCTATACTGGTGGCGACAGCTAACAACAACTGCGTCACCAGTTTTCTTGGATTAAAAGAGTGCTCTTCTGACGAGCCGAAAGACTCATAAACCATTTTCCCGCCAATAAAAGCCAGCATCAGGAAGGCAATCACGTGTCCGTAAGCTGCAATATAATGGGCAAAGATTTCCATCCCCAGCCAACCCAGCATAGGCATTGCAGCCTGGAAGAGACCGAAAAGCAGACTCATCTGTAATATGACACGCCACTCATATCGTCCCATGATAACACCACTGACAATGGACACCGTAAAACAATCCATAGCCAAGGCAATAGCCAGCAAAATAATATCAAATATACTCATTTATCAATTCTCTAATCTCTTTACAGGTGCAAAGGTAATAATAATTTATGATTTTTAGCTAGAGTATTTGCATATTTCAATGAATTTATGTACTTTTGCAGCAAAATGCAAGAAAATGACACAATATATTACTTATCCTAACGCAAGAGCAGAAGTATTTTCATTCACAGAAGTCGGTGATGTTCATGAACATCACATCATGTTACATGTGACCAACATAGAATCGACTTTCCTGCAACAACTTGATGCCATCCTCGATGCCTATCAAGATATTATCACCAATAAATTGCCCGGAACGGTTGCCGTCTTCAAGCGCTATTTCCTGAGCGATTCTGCCAATCAAGCCGATGACGTGGCTGCTGCCGACACCAGCGACTGTGCCAAGAGCTTTATCCAGCAGGCACCACTCGATGGCAGCAAGATTGGCATGTGGGTATATCTCATGAAGGGTGCCGAGACGCGCTATCTTCCCAGTGAACTCTATGAAGTAAAGCATGGCGCCTATCGTCATCTCTGGAATGCCAGCGCTCATAACCTGGCTGCTAATTCAGAGTACCAGACACGTCTCCTCTTTAATGAGTATATCATGCAACTGACCCAAGAGGGATGCACGCTGGCCAACAACTGCATTCGCACGTGGCTGTTTGTCAACGATGTCGATCTGAACTATGGTGGCGTTGTCAGAGCCAGAAACCAAGTGTTCTTCACGCAGGGACTCACCAACAACACCCACTTCATTGCCTCAACAGGCATTGGCGGACGACAGCAAGACCCCAACGTATTGACTCAGATGGACAACTACGCCATTGCCGGCATCAAGCCCGAACAGATACGCTATCTTTATGCGCCCACCCATCTGAATCGCACCAGTGACTATGGCGTTAGCTTTGAGAGAGGCACCCGTGTGGACTATGGTGACCGCAGCCACGTTTTCATCTCTGGAACGGCCAGCATCAACAACAAGGGCGAGGTGGTTTTCCCCAAGGACATCATCAAGCAGACACATCGCATGTGGGACAATGTCGAGGCCCTTCTGAACGAAGCAGAATGTACATACGATGACGTTGCACATATTATCGTATATTTAAGAGACTCAAGCGATTACGCTGTTGTAAGCAAACTATTCCAAGAACGATTCCCCGACAAGCCTTACATCATCGTACTTGCCTCTGTATGCCGTCCCACCTGGCTCATCGAAATGGAATGCATGGCCATCAAGAAGAGCAGCAACGAGGCCTTTGAGAAATTCTAACGTTCCTCAACTAATACTACTAATCAACATGAATAAACTCCTTAGATATGGCATCATCACCGTCAGTCTAAACATGATGGCATGCATTGGTCTTCAGGCACAGCAGCTTCAGGCCACCCGCCACCATTACTCTACGGAGGACGGCATGACGAGTAACGCTATCACTCAGATTGTTCAAGATGATTATGGGTATATCTGGATAGGTACGTGGAACGGCCTTTCCCGTTTTGACGGCTATAAGTTCAACAACTACAAGACTGGTGCTGCCAGTCACATCCCCAACCTTCACAACAGGATTTGGCAGATGACCGTTGACAACCAGCAGAACATCTGGATGCGTATGTACGATTCCAGAGTGTTTGTCCTGCTGCGTTCAAAAGACCGCATCGTCAATCCCTTTGAGGCCGTCAAGGGCAGCGAGGAATACCGCACCAATCGTCGCATCACGGTCACCAGCAGCGGTGATGTCCTTGTGACCATTGAGGGTGTTGGTCTCTACAAGATTAGGGCAGATCAGGACAAGTTCAATGCCCAGTTGATTACGACGGCCGACCTGACCATCACCTCAATGGCCGAGGGCTATATGAACGACATCTGGCTGGGCACCAACAAAGGCATCCATCGCCTTGATGTCAGCAATCTCACCATTGAGCGAAAAGGCTATTTCCTCGATGAAAACATCACTTGCCTCTATTCCAATGGATACAACATCTATGCAGGCACCAAGTCCGGCAAAATCCTAACTTTCTCTTATGGTCAGGAAGCCGAAGTCATTCATTCTGGTGGGACAGCCGTTAACAGCATTTTCGTTGATAGTCACGGCATTATTTGGTTTGCCGACGTCAGAACGGGTATCATCCGTTTTAATCCTGAGACGAAAAACGAAAAACAGTTCGTGCAACAGCTCAGAGTGCCCAACGTCGATGGCGTGGGCGCGATCTGCAACGAGGTGAATGGCGTTGTGTGGATTCGCATGAACCACGGAGGCTATGGCTATTATAACAGGGAGAAGGACGAAGTGGAGTATTTCCACAACGACCCCTCCAACCCATGGAACCTGTCAAACACGATCAATGCTGCGCTTGAACTGCCGGAAGGCGTCATCTTCGAATCTACCAGTCGTCGCGGACTGGAGAAGATGGAGATTCTAAACAAGACCATTGTCCGCAAGCGACTTGTGGAGGTGCCGACGTCCGACATGGACAACGAGGTGCGCGGCATCTATTTTGACAAGGCCCAGAACAAGCTGTATATCAGCAACAAGAGCGGCACGCTTTATGTCGTCAACCCAAACGGTTCAAAGACAGCCTACAACAAGACCGACAAGGGCGAGCCTTTCGGACGTATCTATGGCATTTCAAAGGACTCGCAAAACAACATCTGGCTGTCGTCCAAGGACAATGGTGTGTTCAAGCTGACCCCTCGCGGAGAAGGCTTTTCCATTGTCAGCATGCGGCATAGCGACGACAATGAATACTCGCTCAGCGACGACCACGCCTATCTGACCACAGAGGACCAGGCAGGCAATATCTGGGTGGCCACATACGGCGGCGGCGTCAACCTGCTGCCCAAGGGAAAGAACACGTTCCTCCATTACAGAAAAGGCATGAAGAACTATCCCATCAACGCCTACCAGAAGGTGCGCACCATTGCCCTCAACAAGGACGGCAACATCTGGGCAGGAACCACCGATGGCATCCTCATCCTTTCTTATAAGAACAACAAGCTGGAGATTCAGAAACTGAAAGAGTCGAAGGAGCAGCCGGAGAACATCCTTATGTCAAACGACATCGTTTGTCTGGGATGCGATGCCAAAGGCAACATGTGGGTAGGCACCAACGGCGGCGGACTGGCCCGCACCATTGGCAAGGACTCAGAAGGCTGTTGGCTGTTCGAGAACTTCAACACACACTACAAGCTCCCTTCCGAAGAGATCAGGAGCCTGACCTTCGACAACAAGGACAATGTATGGTTTGCCACCGACGACAAGATTTGCTCTTTCAATGCGAACAAGGGCATCTTTGCCACCTATTCCAATCTGGAGGGTGTTGATGAGACCATCTGCTCAGAAGGATCGGCCACAACCTTGTCAAACGGCCATATCCTGTTTGGTACCATCGACGGCTATTACGAGGTGGACCAAAAGAAGCTGGTCACGTCTAATGCCTCCATGCTCAAGCTGCGCATCACCGACTTCTTCGTCAACAGACAGTTGCAGACGCCCCGTCTGAACGACACCTATCATTATTATGTGCCCGACGCCAAGTCAGTGCGCCTGCCCGACTCCTGCACCAACTTCGCATTCCAGTTTGCGGCCCTCAACTATCAGTTGCAGCATCGCATTCATTATCAATACAAGCTCGAAGGCTATGACGACGACTGGGTCAATGCCAATACCCGCCGCATGGCTTCCTATCAGGATATTCCCGCAGGCACCTACACCTTCAAGGTGAGAGCATTCCTCATCGACTCGCCCGACAACTATGACATGAAGGAGATTGAGGTCATCATGCCCTCCGCCTTCCTGGTGTCAGAGAAATCTATCTGGCTCTATATGCTGATTGGAGTTGTCCTTGCCACCCTGTTTATGTTCTGGATGCAAAACAGAATCAAGAGAAAGGAGAGGAAGAGCAAGGAAAAGGACCGCGACATGGAGCGCATCCTTCAGAAACAGCGCGAAGACCAAGCATTCATGGAAAAGCTCTATGAATGGATGGACATCCACTATATGGAAAGACGACTCGACGTCAACGATATTCTGGCAGAATTGTCAATGAGCCTGGCCGACTTTGAAGACAACATCAAGCGCATCACGGGCCTGACACCCAGGGAGTTTGTCTATGACATCCGCCTGCGCAAAGCCAAAGTGATGCTGGAGCAGACCAACGACAGCATTGCAGACATTGCCACCCAGATTGGCTTCAGAACGGCCGAGAAATTCGAGCTGCTGTTCAGTGATAAGGTGGGAATGACACCTCAGGAATATCGTGACAAGTATGTGGAAAGCCAGGAAAATGCAACAGAAGAATACGAATTAATTGAATAAAAACACGCAAAACCGCGCGTATCTCAACAAAAAGTATTAACTTTGCACCCAGAAAAGAAATAAGGGGCCGTCTTGGTTCGATCGGGATACTCATCAAATAACGTTGAAAACCGGGACTGTCTTCTCTTGTCAATGGCGGGCCACTACCCAAGCATTTCTTCTTTGATGCCGGTGGATTACAAAGACGGAGAGCGCCCACAACCTGTGATAAAGGAGTTTTCATCACATCACCCTGGCGGTCCCTTTCTTCATAAAAACAAAGGAGTAAAGAACATGTTCTCAGGTATTATAGAAGAATTCGCCACAGTCGTTGCTATCCATCAAGACAGAGACAACATTGACTTCACGCTCACCTGCTCGTTCGTCAGCGAACTGAGCATTGACCAGAGTGTGGCCCACAATGGTGTCTGCCTCACCGTCGTACATATTGAAAACGACCAATATGTGGTCACGGCCATGAAGGAGACCCTCGACCGCACCAATCTCGGCCTGCTCAAGGTGGGCGACAAGGTGAATGTCGAGCGCTCCATGATCATGAACGGACGCCTTGACGGCCACATCGTTCAGGGTCATGTGGACCAGACAGCCACCTGCATCAAGAAGGAAGATGCCAATGGCTCCACCTATTTCACTTTCGACTATCCTGAGAATCGCGAGATGGCTCTTCGCGGCTATTTCACCGTCGATAAAGGTTCTGTCACCGTCAACGGCGTGTCGCTCACGGTGTGCAATCCCACCAGCCATACGTTCCAGGTGGCCATCATCCCCTACACCCTCGAACACACCAATTTCCAAGACATCGAGGTGGGTACGGTGGTAAACCTCGAGTTCGACATCCTTGGCAAGTACATTGCCAGACTCAATGAATTAAAACAATAAAACAAGAATAAGATTATGCTTACACTGAAACTCATTACCGAGGAAACAGAACGCGTCATTCGCGGCTTGGAAAAGAAGCAGTTCAAGGGCGCGAAAGAAGCTATCGACGAGGTTCTTGCCGTTGACAAGAAGCGTCGTGAGGCTCAACAGGAGTTAGACAAGAACCTGAGCGAGGCCAAGAAAATGGCTGCCCAGATTGGTGGTCTGATGAAGGAAGGCAAAAAGGCCGAGGCCGATGCCATCAAGGCTCAGGTGTCACAGATGAAGGAGACCAACAAGCAGTTGGAAGACACCATGAACCAGGCACAAGACGAGATGACCCGCCTGCTCTGCCAGATTCCCAATATCCCCTATGACGAAGTGCCCGAAGGCAAGACTGCCGAGGACAACCACGTTGTGAAGTCAAACCTGAAGGAGTGCACCGCCGACGATACCGTAGGCAACTGGAACGTCAACCCCTCACTGGGTCTTGCCAATCCCCTGCCCCACTGGGAGCTCGCCAAGAAATACAACCTCATCGACTTCGACCTGGGTGTGAAGATCACTGGTGCCGGCTTCCCCGTCTATATCGGCAAGGGAGCCCGTCTGCAGCGCGCCCTCATCAACTTCTTCCTCGATGAGGCTCGCAAGAGTGGCTACACCGAGATCATGCCTCCCACTGTTGTCAACGCTGCCTCTGGCTACGGCACTGGTCAGCTGCCTGATAAGGAGGGTCAGATGTATCACTGCGAGGTGGACGACTTCTACCTCATCCCCACTGCCGAGGTGCCCGTGACCAACATCTATCGCGATGTCATCCTCGACGAGAAGGACCTGCCCATCAAGAACTGCGCCTATACCGAGTGCTTCCGCCGCGAGGCTGGCTCTTACGGCAAGGACGTGCGCGGCCTGAACCGTCTGCACGAGTTCTCAAAGATTGAGATTGTACGCATCGACAAACCCGAGCACTCAAAGGAGAGCCACAAGGAGATGCTGGCCCACGTAGAGGGTCTGCTCAAGAAGCTGGAGCTCCCCTACCGCATCCTGCTGCTCTGCGGTGGCGACCAGTCGTTCACCAGCTCTATCTGCTACGACTTCGAGGTCTATTCAGAGGCTCAGGGTCGCTGGCTCGAGGTTTCTTCTGTGTCAAACTTCGACACCTATCAGGCCAACCGTCTGAAGTGCCGTTATCGCAACAGCGAGACCAAGAAGACCGAGCTCTGCCACACCCTCAACGGCTCGGCCCTTGCCCTGCCCCGCATCGTGGCTGCTCTGCTGGAGAACAACCAGACAGAGAACGGCATCAAGATTCCTGCCGCTCTCGTGCCCTACACTGGCTTTGAGATGATAGACTAATCGACAACATCATCATAAGAGAAGGCCGTTTCACCATTGTGAAACGGCTTTTCTTTTATCAGTTGCTCAATAATTTGGAACTTTCTCAGAATTATCGTATCTGTAGTGTACTGAATAAGTTGACCCTTCGTTGCCTACAGATTATCTGCGGGACACCTCATACCCCATGCCATAATACCTCATATTCTTGTGCAGTTTATGTTCGGTTCTTCTTCAGTTGTTGTTCAGTAAAACACTGGACAACAACTGAAGAAGAACCGAACAACAACTGGACAACAAGAGGAGTTAATCATTCGTTATCTACAGATTTATACCTGGGTATTATACTAATGTAGTAAATCTGCTTCCACAGCATCGTTCAACTCCCTGATAGAGCATTACGGCATGCAGCATTATCTGGAGGACTCATCCCAAAACAAGGTTTCTGAAATTGTGCCAAACGAATTGGCACAATTACCCGAAAATGAATTTGTGCCAAACGGATTGGCGCAAATACCATCTGTGCTTCTGGCTACAGGATGGAGCAACCACCAACTCATTATGGGTAAATGCAAATCGGACGAGCAACGTCTGTTCTATATGCTCTATGCCGGTCACGAACAACTGGAGTATGACGAACTGAAGCGTGCGTTTGGCTGCCCTAGATGCAAATGCAGCCATCCGTTTGGTTAGGTTAGTCTCACCATCCCCATCACGAATGGACGTTTGAATATGGGCACCTGGCAGGGCATCTATTTCTGCGAATATCGCAATTATGGCGGTGCAAGGGATCTGGTGGTAACAATTATGGGCGAATAACATTCTATGATTGACTTCGATTCCATATGGCGCATGCAGGATGAAATCCGTACGGTGGTACGCTCGAGCTCTGCTCGCTTGCTACCAACGGGACGCAAGAACGCCGTAGTAGGAGAGTGCATCTGGGACCTGAGCTACAACAAGCACAGGATGGCAATCGAATTGGAACTTTTTGGTATATCGCTCATTTTTAGTATATTTGCAGCATAATTCTAAAGTATTTATTAAGATATCCTTTGGCAGCTACTTGTACTCTCTGCTGACATCCATTGTTTAACTGAGTTTAAATAATTGGCAGCAATGTTTATCTAGGTTTAATCATCACTATCTGCGCCGCGAGTTCAGCTACTCAAACTACGAGCAGAACTACACGCTGCCTGATGATGTTGTGAAAGACCAGATCTCTGCCAAGGTGGAGGATGGCATCTTGACCATCACCATGCCAAAGGCTGAGCCGAAGCAGAAGGTCACTAAAGCCATCGAAGTCTCGTAATTAGTCTAACCTTGGTTATATTGTAGGGAGCAGCATCATTCCAGTGATGCCGCTCCCTTGCTTTATATCAAACCTTTGATTTAAACCAAGAAATTCCTGTTTCCTGCTTAGAAAGATTGTCATTTCGTTATCATACTAAGCAGAAATACCTACTTTTGCAGAGGATAACATACCGAAAAGGTATTAGATAAGGTAAGAAGATTGTTTAATTTTAAGAAAGGAGTTATTATGAAAGAAACACTTAACATTGCACTCGTTGCACACGATTCACGTAAGAATGAACTGCTGGATTGGGTCCGCTTCAATGCCGACCTACTTTCAAAGCATCATCTTTACGCTACAGGCACTACAGGTAAACTGATTAGCGAACTTAAATTCGGTACAGAAGAATGTACAGAACACCCGTTCGAGGGTAAGGTGACACGACTGCTGAGCGGCCCATTAGGAGGCGACCAGCAGATTGGTGCTATGCTGGCTGAGGGTAAGATTGACATGCTGATATTCTTCTGCGATAACCTCGCTGTACAGGGACATCAGAACGATGTATCAGCCCTTAGTCGACTGGCATCGCTTTACAATATTGCATTTGCTACTAATCGTACTACTGCGGATATGTTGCTGACGTCAACACTACTGGGCGACGAGACATATACCCGCATCGTACCTGAGTGCATACAGCAATATGCCAACAGAAAGCTATAGGAAGTCTGAAACCACAGGGAATCTCATAGTGATATGGGATTCTCTTTTTGTCTTTTCCAATTAAACTGCGCTTTCGTACCTTTGCGGTATGAAAAAGTTCAATATCATACTCCCCGAAAGTTGGGCCGAATTGACAGACCAGCAGCTGCTCATGGTCTATTTACATATCACAAGTACAATGAAGGAAGCCTCTATGGTATGTGGGTAGATTTAGTTGCATGCGGCAATTATGATACATTCATTGAGGTATGCCACAAGCTTCACGCTGATGAGAGTGATCCGGAGCTGATGTTTCAGGATTATGAGAATTTCCCTGAAAAGTGGTATTCTGAGAGTTGCATGGATGAAGATACATTTGACAATATCATGGAATTTGCCAAGCTCGATGATTATTACTTCACAGATGGCTATGTGTTCAGAAGATAATCTGAGCGCATACAAAAGCGGCTCCCTTTTGAGGAGCCGTTTATCATGTTAATCTTTCAAGCAACCAATGGGTACCACAAATACGCCATCCGGTCTCCTGTAGGCATATGGTCCTACAGCTGTGAGAACCATCATGAATGAAGGATTCTTCATTTTTGTAGTATCAATGGTTTCTGCAAGGCTCTTCAAAGATTCAGCCCCTTCGTTTATCAGATTCTCGCCACCGAGTTTAATCTCTATCAGAGCATATGTGCCGTTTCTGCGATGCAACACAATATCGCACTCCAGTCCAGAGCTATCTCGATAGTGATAGAGCTTTCCGTCGAGGGCTTCTGCAAACACACGCAAGTCACGCACAGCCATATCTTCGAATATGAGACCGAAAGAATCAAGGTCGTTAATCAGGTCTTGGGGACCTAAACCTAATGCAGCTGTTCCGATACTGGCATCTACAAAATGGCGAGTGTCACTGGTACGAATTGCTGACTTACTACGGATATTAGGATTCCATGCCTCCAAATCCTCAAGAACAAAAAGCTTCTTCAATGCCTTGATGTAATCAGCAACAGTATCCTCGTCAAGAGTATTGGCATCATTCGACAGCATATCTGCCTTAATGGTAGCATAAGATACTTGCTGAGAGACGTTACGAGCATATGAACGCAACAGCAATCGAGCTCGTTCAGCATTGCGCTTTACACCATCTACGCGTTGTATGTCTCGTTCGCATACATCGTCAACATATCCAAAAGCCTGGTCCAGAGCAATCTCACCTTCAAGCAGTGTAGCCTGAGGCCACCCACCACGGCAGGTCAGATAAGCTATATCCTGTAATTCCAGGCTATTTGGAAGTGGCTCAAAGGTCTCACCTTCAAAAAGGCTACGCAGGCTGACACTACCAGTAGATTCGCCTGATTCAAAAAGACTCATTGGGCGCATTTTGATTCTGCCAATACGGCCAGTACCGCTATGAACAGTCTCTTCCGCCTGTGGCTTTACTGTTGAGCCTGTCAGAATGAACTGAGAGAAAGCACTTCGCTTATCCACTTCGTTGCGGATAGTATCCCATAGTTCAGGTATCGTTTGCCACTCGTCAATCAGTCTGGGCGTTTCTCCTTGCAGCAGTGTCTTCGAACTGATTTCCATCATCTGTTTACTCTGCTTCAGTACCTCCGTGTCACCAAGGTCTAGAAGACTTTTAGCCAACTGACGGGCAGTTGTTGTTTTACCACACCATTTGGGGCCTTCTATTAATACAGCGCCCTTGCCAGCGAGTTTGCGAGCCAGCAGCCTGTCGGCTATTCTAAGTTTGTATTTGATATCCATAACATTTGAATATAGTTGTTTCGCAGCCTTTTGGCTGCAAAGTTACTGATTTATATTGAATTATGCAAATTTTTTTAGAACTTTTCGGTTGTTTATGGCAATTTTATTCGGTTGTTTGTGATAGGTTTGTTCGGTCGTTTGTGAAAGATTTATTCGGTCGTTTGTAGTCATTTTATAGTTTCATTGTCCATCTATATTAATCATATGTGATAGCCTTCTTTATTCAAAACATCAATAGCTTTTTCGAAATAAAAATCTCTTGCATATCTCCCATACTAAGATAGTTTCTTCCAAATCCACAATATTGTTACTGCACCAATCACACAGAATACAAAATTGGTCAAGTATCCCTTGCCAAATAGTTCTATGTTCAACAGATGGCTGATGAATGTTCCTGCATAGCTGCCGATGATACCTACAATGAGGTTCATACAACATCCTTTGCCTTTACCGCTCATAATGCGGTTGGCAACATAGCCAATCAATATTCCTGTTATAATCGGCCAAGCCGTAAAATCTGCAATATGTCCTAACATATCATGAAATAATTATATCATGCGGCAAAGATAGCAATAATTGCGCGAACAAAGCATAATTTAGCTGATTATTCAGCTATTTTATGAAATATTATTTTTACCTTTGCATACCCTAAAAGAAAGAATAATGACATTACGCGACCTCATAAACTCCGTAGACTCCGAACAGTATAGCGACAATCCGCTATACCAGAAGCTACGTACCACAAAGCCCGAATACGGCTGCATCCGACGTATTCAGGTAAAAGAGCAGGATGGCCAGCTCGTAATTACCAATGCCCACGTTGGTTCTCTGGGCGACATTCTCACATATGTAATCGAAGTCGCACCTGAGCTGAACATCTCAAAAGTGCAGCAGGTCTCGTAGCTCTGTTTATGGAGTGGAAGAAGGCCGGTGCAAACGCCGAACTTCACATGTATGGCGATGGCAAAGGCCCGTACGATCTCATGCCTCAAACTGGCGAAACAACCACAGAAACATGGAGCACCCAGCTGATTCAATGGCTGAAAGCTAAAGGCTTTATTAAGAAATAATAAAGATAGCGAAAGAAGATAATAATGGAAACATTTGGTCAAGTTCTTGCTGCAATCATCGGTCCTGTCATAGGCATTTTTGTCGGCATATTCTATATCGGCACACGCAATGCGAAAACAAAAGCAAAAACGGTTAAGGAAATGGAAGCGATGCTTGATGATGTAAGCTACATACAAGAGATGAAGCATTTGCATGGAAATGATGAAAATATGGTATGGCAACAATATGACATCCTGTTGGCAGCGCAACACTACGACTGGTATACGATGGTAGATTGGGCATCATACATGGAGTCGGCCGACATTAACAATATCGAAAGCGTTGTGGTGGCAGATTCGGCAAATGCTACAGGCATAGAACTCGCTCATGAGTACAACCAGAATATAATGGGACTGAAAAACTTTGAGAATTTAAAAGAAGAGCGAGGCAGACTAAGTATTTACGGTCATAGCCGCACATTGAACAGTTCTGTACAAATCGTGTGGTTTAACCAAACAAGAGTACTGAGAATCATCACGCTGATTAATGATGAAATGCTCATTACGAAATATGTTGAAACTCTCATCAGAAGAACATTTGGCACCAAAGATGCCATGAAACTTGCTAAACCCATCCCTAAAGAATAACTTAATTTTTGAATATGGTACAACAAATAGAAATAACATGGAATTTAGAGCAATGAGACGTAAGCGCCAACAGCTCTCAGACGAGGAGAGTATTGGCATCTTACAGAAGGCAACAGCTGGTACATTGGCACTGCTGGGTGATAATGATTATCCGTATGCCGTTCCTATCAGTTATGTCTATCATGAGCGAAAGTTGTATTTCCACAGCGCTTTGGCTGGTCACAAAGTTGATGCCATCAGGAACTGCGACAAGGCTTCGTTCTGTGTCATCGACAAGGATGATGTTCAGCCAGAGAAATACACGACCTTCTTCCGTAGCGTGATAGCTTTCGGCAGAATCCATATCATCGAGGATGAAACGGAGAAGTTGGCAATGGCGCGTATGCTGGGCAACCGCTACAATCCGAACAATGATGAAAGCCTGCAAAAAGAAATAGAAAGCGGCCTTTCCCGTATGCTGATGATTCGTTTCGACATTGAGCATCTGACGGGCAAGGAGGCAATAGAACTGGTAAGGCAAAGATAATACGATAGAAATGACTGAGAAAGAGAAAATGCTGGCAGGCGAGGTTTATTCTGCCGTTGACCCTGAACTGTTAGAAGTGTTGATGGTAACAAGAGAGATGCTCTACGAATACAACTCCCTGCATCCATCGGAAACCCTGCGGATGAAGGAAATCCTGAAAGGCTTGCTTGGTTATGTGGCAGATGACGAGTTTCTCATCAACCAGCCGTTCCGCTGCGACTATGGCAAGCAAATTAGCATCGGCAAACGGTTTTTTGCCAACTTTAACTTCACGGTTCTCGACGAAGCCTGCGTCACCATTGGCGACGATTGCTTCATCGGTCCTAACGTCAGCATCTACACAGCCTGCCATAGTACCGATCCCGTTGAACGTAATAGCCGTCAGGAATGGGCCAAGCCCGTCACAATCGGCAACAATGTTTGGCTTGGTGGTAGTGTTACTATTCTGCCAGGAGTGACTATTGGCGATAATGTTACCATCGGTGCCGGCTCAGTTGTGGTAAAGGACATCCCGTCAAACACTGTCGCGGTGGGTAATCCCTGCAAGGTTATAAAGAATATATGATTGACTTCGATTCCATATGGCGCACTCATCTGAAAACAAAATTGCCGCCGACACCCTGCAGAAAACAGAGTATCGGCGGCTAATCATGTAGTCAGGGCATTAACCCTCAAACATCTTACATCATACTTCTGACCTTGCCATCTCCCATCCCTTTAGCATAGCGAACCAGTCGATGCTGGTAGTGCCGTTTTCCTGAATAGCCATTGCCACGCCAACCGCCATCCAGCGGCTTGGTTTGTCCGATGGGATGCCCAGGGGCTCATCGGGGTCGATGCCGGTGAGGCGACAGACGTTGGCGATATACGTCTTGGTATTGTTCTCGTTGGGGGGTGCCCAACGAGATACAATTGCCCTAATCGTGTACAATCTGTACTTGTGATAGTAGGTGCGGGTGAGCAGATAGAACGCTGCGCGCCACCCCCACTCCAACGATTTAAACTGTACAAAGGCACGGTCTGTCTGCACCTCTGTCATTCCTTTCCACTGGTCCTTACTCTTACGGATATTCAGCGGATTATGATTTCTAATTCCTCTTGGTAACATAACTTTTATTTTTAAAAACCTAAATGTCCTAGTTGAATGTTTGAATGTTTGAATGTTTCGCCGACAAAGTCCATACTTCATGGTAGTTCCTGAAGGACTTTCCTGTACGTGCCGTGGGCTATGCGCTCGATAACGCCGTCCTGCAGGAATCGAGTTACGCTGCGCCACGCCGTAGGCTGAGAGCATCCAAAGCAATCTATGAACTGCGGCATCTTGAATTCATCAGGTAACTTACGGAAGCACTCGCCATAGCGGTTGCTGCGCCTTCTGACCACAAACTCCTTGTTTTGGTCGGCAAAGTAGTTGTAGGCCATTTCGCCAAAGAAGAACTGCTGACAGCGGTACTGGATCTCCATTGCCAGTCGGCAGAGGCGCTTGTCGGTGTCGTCCATCGTCAGGGTGCGCTGCTCCTGCCACTCATCCCAATGGCGCATCAGGATGAACGGGAGGCTAATGCCAATACCATAATATGGTATGCGCTTTAGGAGGGTTCTGTCTGCCTTGTCATGGTTGAACTCCGCAATCTCCATGTGGCATGACTGCCAGTCGAAGGTCTCGTCGTTCAACGCCTCTACGGGGATTTCTCCTGCCACTCGGTCCAGGCGGTAAGCCCACGTCTTCAGCGTCTCGTTGGCATCGGGATCCACCTCCTGGTGACGTTTCGCCAAACCTTTATCAGGCAGCGGTATCACCGCCAGTCGGGTGCTCATACCAGTACCAAAGTTTCGCTGGTTTACCTTGCGATGCAGGGCGTAGGGCGTACCGGTGTAGATGAAGTTCCAATAGACGTTGAACATACCCGTGACGCTTTCTTGGTTGGCATACATCTGGCCATCTTCCTCGTTATGAAAAGCTTTCAACTCAAGGATTTCTCGGTCTTTCCAGTCGCCACCCTTGTTCTGCTTCGTCACGTTATCCAGCTCCGCGTCAAACGAGAACATGTGCAGGTTCAAGGGCTTACCCTCCACCGTTTCGATGGCGGCATTCATGTGGCGGATAAACTCGCCAGTTGCCGTGCGTGCTGGATGCACTCGGATACCTACTACAGGGCGCTTCAACGCTTCACCCTTCTGGGCTTTGGTACTGGTAGTACGCTCCGTACGACCTTCCTTGTAACGATTTACCGCGTCTATCAGACAGCCATCAGCCTGAATCATCGGGTCTGCAATCTTCTTGTAGAATTTTTCTATCACGTTCTTACCAGCACCTGGGTCACCAATGATAAAGATGCTGTAGTTCAGTCTTCGCACCAATTCAGGTTCATACCAGAAGTGGTACCATGCGCGAGTCATCAGCGTACCAAACAGGGCAGCACTTGAGAACCACACCGCAGGCAACTTATACGGATGCACATTCACGAACAACTCCTTCATGCAAGGGTAATGCTGCGCCATTTCCTGCAACTCCTCAGCCCACTTTTCCAAAGGCAACGCGTCGTAGATGTCGCTCTCTCCAGGACTCGAAGTACACGAAAGGGACGGTTGACTTTCCCCTTCGGGCCGTCGAGCTAAACCTTCCTTTTGTGTACTTTTCTCCAAGGCTCCCGCCTGTTGAAGTGCTTCACGAAGCTTAACTGGCATCCTCTCGTTGTACCTCCAGCCCATCACCGAACTAACCGTTCCTGCCACATCCTCACCTTCCGCTGCGAGGTCCTGCACCCAGGGCAGCTGCATCACCACCTCTGTAATCTTCTTCGGGTTCTTACCAATCAGATAGCGCAGGTGACTTGCCAACTCCGTCAAGGTGTTGTGGCGGTTCTTATCCAGATTCACACCATCCAGCCAGGCCTCGATAATCTTGCTGTAAGGTACGTCGTTGTAGCTTCCTACTGGAGCATTTTGCTCCAGCATTTCTGTGCTTTCTGTGCTTTCTGTGGGACCCTTACCTTTTTCCGTGAGATCTTTTATATTCAGAGTTGCCTGCGACTTTCCTTCGTGGTACAGTTCATTGTACTTCGCTCCGAACTCTGGATTCTCGTAGTCGATGATGCGTTCATCCAGATAAATCACATCTTCATTCGTAGTCAGGAACGCCCCTCTAGAGGCATCTTTGCAGGCCTCATCGGGATCCAGTCCCAGTTTCAGGGAAAACACAATCTGGTTGTCTATCAGGTTGCCAATATTAGCATCTGCCATAAAGACCACCTTCAATCCATGTCCAGAGGGCGTTACATACACAAACAATATGCGGGCTTTATCCTCATCCGACAACTTTGCATAGGCTTCCTCCCATATTTCCCTCACAGTCTTTTTACTCCCCTCGCCCGTGGGAGAGGGGTCGGGGGTGAGGTTGTCTACATGGTCAAAATCGATGACGCACAAGCCATTCAATTTGCAGTACTTCTGATTCCTCCACTTGCCCCTGCGGGTGGTTTTCTCGCCAGTCTGCTTATTCTCGAACGTCTTGTCCGATTCATCATACGTGGCAACGAAAATCACAAAGGGCAGCGACTTCTTCTTGCTGTCATAGGCGTTCTTGTCGCCATTTTCCAATGCCTCGCGGGCCTCTTTCACTTTCTTGAAAGTTTCAGGCGCCTTGATAAGCGCCCGAAACTGTTCCAAATTTACTGTTTCTGTGGGTAAACCGAAGCTTCGTTGATAACAAAACATTTGTCAATCTCACTTGTAAGTTGGTATAGCTGCTTCCTTACGTCCAGTACTCCTTCAACCTCGAATGTGAGCCAGGCCATCAGCTGGGGGTGCTCACCTTGAACAAGACACACCTTCAGGCTGTCTTTGTTCACCAGATACTCGCCTTTCGGCATTTCCGGTTCCTCAATCTCCATGTCCTTCGTCAGCTTCGCCAGCTCCTTGTGGAAATAGGCTGCCTTGTCAGGCACATCCTCAGGACACTTCAACTCGATACACGTCAGCGGGTTCTTGCCTGAGGTGATATACCTCTTTGATTTCCCCACCTTTTTGACCTCCTTCTGACTAGGCTCACCTTGAGCCTGAGGGTCAACTTCTATCGAACCGTCATCATAGATTCTGGTGTTCGACTTAAACGACTTGGCAAGTTTTCTCCTTGAAGAACCTTTCTGTGCAGGGTCATCGTTAACCATTAACCCTTCACCCTTAACCTTTACTACTTCTTCCATAACTTCTAAATACTCTAATGTCATCAATTCTTCTTTTTATCAAGAATTTGAGAATTCGAGAATTCTTATCCGTTAAATCCGAAAAATCCGTGGTCTAAAATAGAATTCTCTAATTCTCCAATTCTTGACCTTAATTACATTACATTAATTTTGTCGACGTATATTGTTGTGGCCTGCATCGCCTCGCCCGTCTGCTGCGAGTTCCACTCACGCACCACCATTGAGCATTGCACCTTATAGACATACTGCGGGTCGAACTTCGGGCAATTGACAGCCCTTTCTCCCGTAATCTCACCCAGGAAGGTATTCAATCCATCCGTTAACTTCAGGGTTACAGAATTGATGACCTTCTGTTCACCCGTTTTCTTGTCCATGTACTGGCGAGTCATCAATGGACTCTGATTCAAAATTCTTACTGTTGCTTCCATAATTTTTAATTTTTTCTTTTGTTTTACCTTTTATTTATTCTTTTCCTTATTCTTTCTTCTGTAAAGTTCCAACCACGCATCATATTTCCCTACGACGATATCACGATAGTTGACGCCATCGCGTTCAGCCAGTTCCGTGACACAAGCCAGGATAGTGGTCATGACATTTGTCAGCACCTCCTGGTCATAGGGGCTACGCCAGTTGCAATGCTGGTCTATCAGCCCTGAAATCATCTTTCCCAGCAACTCTGTGTCATCCTGCAATTGTCGATGCAGGTCTTGAAGGTTCTCACACGTCAGCACGAGCTTACCCAAATTCGATTTCTTTTGATTCTTTTTCATACCTTTTTAATTTTTACTGTTTAAATTTTTCCTATCTTTTCCTTTAATCATTTCCTTGATATACTCTTGTCCCTTCTCGGTCCAAACGGGGAAGCGCGTCTCAACGAGATCGCCCCTTTTGTCGTATCGGAAGTGACTTCGAGTCTTAGCATATCCAAGTGTGCACCTGCGTGTAGGTGCGTAGCGCGTATGCGTCTGTAAGTCGTAAATGAAAAACATGTCAAACATCACCGTCAATCAGATTGTTGTTTCCTGTTGACGGTGCAAAGATATAATAGATAAAGAAACCCACCCAATTTCCAGAAACAATGCAAGTACTTGTACAAGTGAATACAAGTAATTACAAGTGAATACAAGTAAAAAGCCTCGACTTGTACAAGTCGAGGCATAAAAAATGAACCGATAAGCATCGATTCTTCTATCATTGGTTATCCCCAAATCACTTCACCTGCATGTTCCAGTTCGATTCCGATTTGTCATAGATACCGGCATCGTGGAGCACCGTATAGAGTCCCCTGTGGCATGACAACTTCGACAGTTTCTTTTCTGCTATCAGCTGATTCACCATATCAGTAATCTGTTTTCCCTTCATGCCCTGAATGCTGCTTATAAATAACTTCGCATTATCCACACTCCCGTAAAATATTGGCGATAGTTTCGTCAAGAGAGCCTCTTCGTCTGGACTTAATACGATTTCTTCCTCATTCTTCTCATCCACATTCTGAATTTCCTCTGCGCTCATCCCCTCCTCTTTCAATCGCTTGATATCCTCATGGATCTGCTTCATCTGGATATCATATTCATACATCTCAATGTGCTGATCGCAAGTCAGTTTGCCGAACGCGCAGAATAAGTATTTCCGCAAATCCTGATAATCAATCATAAACATGTTGCCCTCCCAATGCGAGTAGCGACGCAGTTTGGCGCACTCCTTATCAAAGTTTTCAGGCAATGGTCTATTCTTTTTCAGTTTCTTTCTCAGTCTCTCCAAATCAACCCCATCCACTTCCTCTTCATCTGGATCATCGTCGTACTTCAAGATACCCATAATCAGCATTCTGGTTGTTATTTCAGCCTGGAATCCTGTTATTCGTTCAATTGTCAGATGTGATTGATCTGCTTTCCATACTTCATAGTCAGTAATACGTTTTTTCTTCTTTAGGTATAGTTTTTTCAGTTTATCAAAGAATCTGTCAGCGAAGTCTGCCTCCACATCGATGATCTTCACTATCAAAGCTCTCAACAAGTCCACCATCTGGTCTATCTTATCCCTCAGCACCTTGCTTAAGTCTTTAGGTAGGTCTGCAAACAATTTACTCTTAACCCAGTACTTCGTTTCTTTCATGGTCTCGAAGTTGGCCACCAGCACGTTTCTGCAACTCAGTCGCGTCTTGCTGTCTAGCAGCCTGTTCAGTTTCGCGATGATGACATCCACCATTTCTTCAACATTTTCTCCCTGTTTCTCGATAATCCAGGCATCTTTGATGTTCATGTTGTCATACGTATTCAGCATACTCTCCAACATCAGGAGTTGACTTAGCTTCGCCATAGTGCCATCCCTCCTTTCTTGCAGTTCTTGTTAACACTCGCGTTTGCGTTCTCTCTTCGGAAACCCTGGCTGCTGCAAGCAAAGGTTTCCTTTCCTCGGGTCAAACAGACCCCTTTCGTAAGGTTTTTATTCATAAAAGTTTTAATGTTTTTAATTGTTATTGTTGGCTTATGCCACTGATTTTTAGTGACGCGAAGGTACAAAAAAAATCCCACATCATAACGATGTGGGATTGATATTAAGAGAATTATTTGAAATCACAATCAGAACACGCCAACCCAGCCAAATCTGCGAACTAATTCGCGAAGCAGACCGCGATCGCCAACGGGAATGGTGATAGCAATAGTCTCTTTCTCCTTGTTGTCACTTGCAGGATTTGCAGATTCCAACTCATACTGCGTTTGTGCAGCCAACAGAACTTTTGCAGGCAGACCTATAGCCGACTCTATCTTTACGGCCAACTCTGTTGTAAGCGCACGTTTGCCGTTCAGCACCTCACTCAGATGCGAAGCCTGAATGCCAACCATCTTAGCGAAATCCTTCTGACTGATTCCGCGTTCTTCCAGTTCTGGCTTAATCATCATACCAGGATGCACAGCCATAAAGGGTGCAGGGTTCTCATTTCTTGTTGCCATAATGCGTATCGTCTAAACTTAAAACCGTTATATTTATTCCACCGTCAAATTCTCTAAAAAATGATTCTCTCGTCCCCTACTGTTCACGATTCATGCCGATATAGAAATAACCTGATGTATTTCTTTAACGAAATCCTTTAGGCTGACGAAATTGTCGCCAAAGGTACCTCGCCAATTATATGCCTTTAATGGATACTCCATGAAGTTCCTAACCTCTATATCTCCATTTACGCTGACATAGTCGAGAATATTCTTAAGATATCTTTCTTGGTCTGAAGTCAGGTTATTGTCGTTGATAAACTTCTGATATATCTGGAGGGCCTTCTTTCTGTCTATGCCATTGACAACACGAATGAATGCAGCCACATTTGTTTTATATGGATGCCCCTCTGCCAGTTCGTCGTATTCTTCACGACTACCAAGCTCTTCAAAGAAGACTCGCTCCAGTTCTGCGAAGTCCCCTGCTGTCAATTGCTCAAACTGCTGTATCTTCTGAAGCGTAGGATTACCTGTGTTTTGTGCCAGATAATCTACCACCCTTTGCTTGTAGGAAGTACGGATAACAGTATCCTCTTCACCCACTTCCGTCACATACGGGTCTTCAATATCAATAATAAACTTCTCTTTCTTTCTGGCCTCCTCAAGTAGCTTTATCAAGTCTCTCAGTTCTGTTCTTACGCCCTCAAGACTATCAAGGCTCTCATTCGCCCAGAATTGTGGTTGCTGAACCTGTCGAATGGTGTCTATATGCTTCATCACAGCAGGTATTGAGCCCTTCTTTTCCAGATGAGCAGCAACATTTACCACAACCTGCCTAAACTGTCCCACACGAACTGTAGAGTCGATATGGGCCAACTGCAGATGAAGCATGATGACATCGAATTTCTTGGCTGATTCGTCATCATCATCTTGCGGTATCAGCTTCCCTATTTCCTTCAGACGCAACACATCTACCTCTGAGAGATAAGTCCATTTATCCTTGTCTCGGAAGGGCTCTATGATGTTCCAATATGGGCGAGCATCCTTGCGCTCTTTCACGATGCCGTTTACCTGTTGATGCAATAGCACCTTCAGGTCGTCATGCATCTTCTTGTCAAATGCCTTCTCCTGATGCTCGGCACTCTGCAGTTCCTTCGCAATATCCAATCGCAGCGAGAAGAGTCTTTCTGTCAATGACTTGCTGTTTGAGGCATCTATGCCGTCAGGCTTCTTTGAGAAATAGTCAAAGTTGCCGCACCAGTCAAAGATATAGAAGCATTCCTTGTCCTTACCCTCTCCGAAGATGTCAGGACAAAGGCGAGTACCTCGACCTATCATCTGCTCAAACTTGATCTTCGACTTCACAATCTTGAAGAAGACCAGATTCAAGACTTCTGGCACATCAATGCCGGTGTCGAGCATATCCACGCTGACAGCTATCTGAGGCATGCTTTCCGCAAGTTTGAATTTTGCTATCAGCTTATCATGGTACTTCACCTGATTGTCTATCAACTGGCAATAGTCTGCCCCACGATTGGGGAAGAGTGCGTGGAAGCGTTCCACTATTCTTTCAGCATGCTTGTGATTATAGGCAAAGATAATGGTCTTTCCTATATCTTCGCCACTCTTAATCTTCAAGCCGTTTTCCATCAGCTCTGACAATACATTGTCTATGGTATCGTCATTGATGAGGTAACGGAATATCTCGTTTCCTTCTATGTCACGATGGTATTCCGCTTTGGGATCAATACCTTTCAGCATCTTCTCGTAATCCCACACCTTTTCCAGTTCCTCGCGCTGTTCTGGAGTCAGTTCGTCATACTTGATGCCTTTGTTTATCATCTTCGAGTAATGACGCTTTGCCTTGTAAGACACAAGGTATCCATCCTTTACTGCCTCATCAAAAGTGTATTCAAAGTTGGGCTCATTCTCCAGCTCCAGCAATCGGAAGGTGTTCTTGTCTATCTCGTCACGAGGTGTGGCAGTCAGACCTATCAACAACGAGTCGAAGTATTGGAAGATGGCTCCATACTTTCCAAATACAGATCTGTGTGCCTCGTCAATGATGATCAGGTCAAAATGTCCCACGCTGAACTTCACATCATACTCATTGATGTAGTTGATCATCGTCTGGTATGTGGAGAATATGAATCTTGCCTCCAAGTCTGGCTCATCATCGTCTGACAATGATGCCATCGACTCACTTGGCAGCAGCTTTTCAAAGTTCCCCTTTGCCTGATTGACCAATTCTACTCTGTCGGCAAGGAACAATACGTGCTTTATCCAGTCGTTGTTTGACAGCAGCTTGCAAAGTGAAATACTCACTCGTGTCTTTCCTGTGCCAGTGGCAAGCACCAACAATCCTCGACGATGCTTCATGTTGAGCCACTCCACGAGGCTCTTGATGGCAGTCTTCTGATATGGTCTGTCAGTAATCGTCTCGTCTATGGTCAGGTCTTTTATGTCAGCCCTTCCACGTTTCTGCATCATATATTCCAAGTCGTCATGACTATGGAATGAGATGACATCTCTGTCAGGATATCCCAAGCCGTCAATCACCTTGGTCACATAACCATTGGTATAGTATATAACAGGTCGGACGCCATATTTCTTTTCCAGACAGTCAGCATACAGTATGGCCTGAGCTCTACCTTTTCCTGCATTCTGTATGGTACTCTTGGCTTCTACGACTGCCAAAGGCTTTCCACCTCTGCTAAACAATACATAGTCGCAATAGCCCTTACCGCTTGGGTTGGGCATGCCTTCTACCTCAACCTCAATACAAGCCTTTCCACCCTGTATATCACCCTTGACTGTCAGGATGTCCCACTTGGCTTCATTCAGCATATAGTCTATGAGACATCTTCTGGTGACAGCCTCGCTGGCAAGCGATTCCTTGGGTGTTTCCACAGGCTTGACAGGATTGTCTATCACCTCCTTGGGAACGCTGTCAACAACCTCTTGCGACACTTCTGGCTCAGGAGAAGTTAACACCTGTATTCCAGGCAGCACTTGTGGCACCAAGGTAGCATCAAAGGCTACTATATTCTTGATTGCCTCCCAACGAAACAAGAAGCCCTCCACCACATAGAACAGCGCCCTCAAACAGATGAAGGCATCGTTCTTCCTGATCTCTTGTGTTCCTGTATGAGAAGCATAGTTACCAAACTTCTTGACGGTATAGATGTTCTTCTGAAATTCCCAGTCATAGTTGATGAATGCATCCATCTCAGGATGCTTCAGCATATCGTTAAGTGATTCCTTCTGCTCCACCGTTGCTGATGCCATAGCCAGATGGTGCCTTACCAGCCATTCCAATGCCTTGCGGGCATTAGTTGCAGACTCTTCAGGAAAAGAGTTCTGAAATATTTCTGCCTTATCGCAATACGCATGCAGTTTGCTGAAGCTCGGAATATGCTGAGCTAATAGTTGGATAAAGTCGAAATTCTTCATATCACTTAATTTTTTAGTCAAACCATCACTTCGTTTTTAGTCAAACCAATGCTGCATTCTTGATGCAAGCAAAGTTTCTAGGTCTTTTATCGTAGAATTGATTTGCGCCTTCTGCTGCTCAATCAACTTTATCTTCTTTGCAAATTCTTGCTGAAGAGCAAGAGGGGGAGTTATAAGAGGAATTTCACGAACATCTTGCATGTTTATTTGCTTAAGTGCTATTCCCTTTGTATAATTTGATATATATTGCTGAATTCCTGCAGTTAACAATAGATGATATATGTACAACCTGCTATTATCTGCATTACACTCGATAGGAGTAACGCCACGTGTAACATTACAATTCTTAATATCTTCAGTTGCTAATGCTACTAAACCTGTAGTACCACGAACACACATCAAGATTTCATTGCCCTTTAGTATTGTTCGCTTATATGAATCAGAAATTTCCTTAGTAGTTTGTTTTAATCCACAACGTTTTACATAAGTGTGAGTCATATCAACAGGTCTGACTACAGGAACACCATTATCAACACCATCTCCAGGTTGAACTATACCATACGAAATTGAGCAATCTTCAGCAACAATATCTCTCAACTTCTTCACTTCCCATCCTTTTTCGTTTTCGATGGGATCACCAAACATATCATAGAATATGCTTTGAGCAAGAGCATCAAGGTCACTCAACTGAGCCTTCTTCAGGCTTATCAGTTCATTAATCTTATCCAACTCAGAAACAATAGCCTGCTGCTCAGAGAGAGGAGGGTAAGAAATAACAGTAGGGGCTAACTTTTGTCGTGTAATTTGCGGTTGAGCTGCGCCTGTTATTATCAGGGAATAGTCTAAAGAAAACATTACATATTTGAGAAAATCAAAAGAAAGGTCATCTGATTTTCTATGTATAACCATCGCATTTCCATTTATCCAACTAAATGGCTGTGAGATGTTGATTCTTCCACAAGTAGCTCCTCGACAAGTTAATAGAACTTCTGGAAACTCATGATTGTAAGAATTAAATCTGCCGATTATTCCATTGGCTCCATAGACAGGATAGTCTCCATCGGCTACTAAATCCTCTGTAGACAACGTTTTAGGCTGATAGATCTCACAAACTTCTCCTAATTTCTTATATGTCCACCCTTCTCTCATTCTATTTCTCCGTTGGTTTCTTTAAACTCTGCAATCCACTCTCTCACTTTTGCCTGCAGCAAATCCTTGTCTGGCAAATAGAGTTGATATTGCGTAGCATAAATGTTTGAATCCTTGGGCAGGGTCAGTTCTACCAATGCTTCTTTCTTGCTTTCACAAAGCAGTATGCCGATGGTAGGTTTCTCAAAGTCCTGCTTCACAAATCGGTCATAGTAGTTGACATACATCTGCATCTGACCCAGATCTTGATGGGTCAACTTGTCTGCCTTTAAATCTATCAGCACATAGCATTGCAACAGACGATTATAGAACACCAAGTCAACGTAGAAGTTCTCTTCTTCAAATGTGAATCTCTTCTGACGTGCCTCGAAAAGGAATCCCTTTCCCAATTCAAGAAGGAACTGCTGCATCTTGCTGATAATAGCATTCTCTAACTTACTCTCAGAATATGCAGAGTCGGGCTTTAATCCTAAGAACTCCAATGTCAGAGGATCTTTAATGATGTCTGAAGGCTTCTCTAAGGTTTGTCCCTCCTTTGCCAATCTCATCACCTCATCCTTGTTGCGACTTAGAGCCAAGCGTTCATAAAGGCTACTGCCTACCTGACGACTGAGCTGACGCACACTCCATTGCTGTTGCGCACATTCTATTTCATAGAAACTACGAGCATCGGGATTTTCTATGCGCATGAGGATAAGATAGTGACTCCATGAAAGGGAGAATTCGGGACAATGGCTGTTGACGACATTCAAATTCGTCAACACTGCTGACGAATTTGACAAACGCTGTTTACCAATTTCCTTTTGAATTGGGTAATCACTGTTTACCGAATTTGAATAAACCATAAAGAAACGTCTGCACAACTTAAGCGTTTCTTCAGACCATCCATTTCCAAAACGCGCAGAAAGCCTGTTGGACAAGGTTTTCAGCACCTGTTTTCCATATTCAGCACGTGACTTGCCCTTTTGTTCGTCTTCAACAATATATTGTCCAATGTGGTATTTGGTATAAACTTCTGCCACATTGATTGTCGTAGCAACATGTTTGCGAGCCTGATTTATCAGTGCAGATACCTTCTCAAAGAGGGCATCAATACGAGCTGTTTCTTGTAATTCGTTCTTCTGTGCCATAATCATTTCCCCTTCTCTCATACATTTTCCTCTTTTACAATCTCCCAGTAGCCTGTCTTGTCACTTCCTTTTCGAGTGATAATTCCGAGGTCGCGGAATTTCTTCAGTTGTTTCTCCACACCACGCTTCGATAATCCTATCTGTTCTGCGATGTCCCCAGCAGACAAAGACGGATTGGATGCTAATAGCAACAAAACCTTTCTTTCGTTTACACCGAACTTTACACCGAACTTTACACCGAACTCTTTGCCGAACTTTGCATCGAACTCGTCTTCTGTATTTGGCAAAGGGTTCCCCTGATGCTCTTTCAGCGTCTTATAAATCTCGCCCAGCATAAAGTCAATGAAAGGACCTGACTGCCCTGCATTGCTGCTGGCTGTAATGGCATCGTAATACTGCTGCTGATTGCTATATACCATGTTCTCTACAGGCAGATGCTCAAATAGAGGATGCAACTTGCCAAGTATCAGCGACTGCCACAAGCGCCCCATACGGCCATTTCCATCAATGAAAGGATGGATAAACTCAAATTCGAAATGGAACACACAGCTGCGAATCAGCAAATGGTCCTTAGAGTGCTTCAGCCAATCAAAGAGATCGCCCATCAGCATAGGGACACGATCGGCAGGAGGTGCCAGATGTACCAATCCCTTTTCACCAAACACGCCTACGCCACCTCTGCGGTAGCGGCCTGCATTGTCCACGAGAGCCTGCATCATTACGCCATGCGCCTTTAGCAGGTCTTTCTCTTTAAAAGCATCGAGCGTAGGATATAACTCGTAGGTCTTGATGGCATTCTTTACCTCCTGAATCTGACGGATGGGCGCCACCACGTTCTTGCCATCGATGACGTCGCGCACCTCTTCCTCAGAGAGGGTGTTGCCCTCAATGGCCAGCGAGGAATGAATGGTCTTGATACGGTTCGCCTTTCGAAGGCGTAAACCATCCTCCTGCTCCAAACGAATGGCATAACGCTCTATCTGAGCAGAAATCTCTGCTATCAGATTGATGGCCTCGGCACTAACTGTGAATGGTGGTACGTAGCTCATTGTAGTCTTGCTTTTAGTTCGTTGAATGCTGCTATTGTCTCTCTTCCAACATCTTATATAGTTCACTATATCCCTTCAGATAATCGCCCTCAGTCTTTTCAAGACGGGCAAGGATATCTGCAACAGGTTCGTATTCTACCTTCTCCCTCTCTATCTCCTTGTACTTGTTGATGGAAAGGTCGTAGTTGTTCTGGCGAATCTCTTCTACTGGAACAAAGAAACTCTGCTCCTTGCGACTGCGAGATTCTTCTGCTTTCAGATGATGATAGCGAGCTACGACATCAGGAATATCGTTCTCGCTGATAGGACTTCGCTTATCGTCAAGACTGAAGCCATCAGCCTTCATGTCATAGAACCATACCTTGTCAGTACCACCACTGTTCGTCTTTGAGAAGACAAGAACGGCAGTACTAACTCCAGCGTATGGTTTGAAGACGCCACTGGGCATAGAGATGACAGCCTTCAGTTGCTGATTATCCACCAACTCCTTACGAATGGCAATATGAGCCTTGCTGGTGCCAAATAAAACGCCATCTGGAACGATGCTGGCACAACGTCCACCAACCTCCAAAGAGCGTACAAACTGAGCAAGGAACAAGAGTTCTGTCTTACTCGTATTGGCGTATGCAAGAATCTTCTTGTTGACATTACCCTTGTCCAGGCTGCCAGCGAAAGGAGGATTTGCCATGATGAGCGTATAGCAACTCTGATCATCATTCTGTTCTGACAACGAGTCGCGCCATGCAAGTTCTGGAGCAGTAATGTCATGAAGCAGCAGGTTCATGGCACCTATGCGAAGCATCGTCTGGTCTGTATCGTAACCATTAATCATCGACGTCTTCATGTGATGAACCTCTTCCGCCGCATACAAGGCTGACCCATAATTCTCCTTGATATACTTGACTGCCTCCACAAGGAAACCTGCACTACCCATTGCAGGGTCGCAGATATAGTCTCTTGGCGTTGGCTTCATCATTTCCACAATCATGCGGATGATGTGGCGAGGAGTACGAAACTGACCATTAGTGCCTGATGCTGCCATCTTGCCAAGGATGTATTCATAGACATCACCCATCGCATCACGATTGTTCATGTCGAGGGCATCGACGCCATCAACAACCTTTGTCAGCGTGCGAGCATTCGGGATAAGGAATATGGCAGACTTCATATAGCGACTGTATGCACTTTCCTCACCTGTTCCGATATGCTTGATAAACTCGAACACACTCTGGCGAACAATCTTGAACATGTTGTCTGAACCAAAGTTCTTGAATACATGCCAACGAAGATTCTCGTATGGAACACCTTTCTTCTCTTCCTCTGAAACAGCCTCTGGATTCACCCACAGCTGCCCATCAAGGAATGTAGGATTCTGAATCTCTGCACCCCAATCACGAGCATTCTCTTCCTCCTGCAGCTGCTTATCATCGAGCAACTTCATGAAGAAGATATAGGTCATCTGCTCCAATACCGTGATTGGGTTAGTGATACCTGCCACAAAGAAGGTATCCCATATCTGGTCAATCTTGTTCTTTATCTCGCCTGTAATCATAAATCTTGTATAGTCTGTAAATCAATCTTTCTGCAAAAATATAAATAATTCCCTTATTACGCAAAAATTACCTTCGTTTTATCCTCATTCAGCTTGATTTTGCGCTTAAAAGAAATTTCAACACCATCATAGACAGCAGAGACATCCACACCCTTAGCGATGGGATGGCAAGGGACAGTCCCCTGACATCTGAAGCTGGTGATGCTGTCGAGGATGGCCTCCGTCAGAGTAACACTCTCGTTGTACATCTTGTGCATGGGGGTGAGTGCAGGGGTAACTGGCTCTGACTCAGCCTCATCTTTATTGCATCCTGCCAGGAAAGAAGGCAGGGCAATGCACAGAAATATGAAATAATATATTTTCCTCATACTTGGTCTTTAGCTTCTATGATGCAAAGAT
>CACYNE010000001.1:160938-161773 GCA_902775605.1 uncultured Prevotellaceae bacterium | reverse complement strand
AGAAAGGTAGTCCGTCGAGGCTATGGAAGATAGAATTATATAAAGGTATAAAACATAAAGGTATGATGAAGAGATATAAAGATGCGAAAAACCTGTTCGACAATGAGGAGGAACAGGTCGCAAAGGAAATGATGGCAGCAGCTGGTACGACTCAAAATGAGAACGTGCCAGTTCCTGCTGGGAGTGAATCAACGCTTAGTGCTGACTATCTGGAGAAGATCCTGCAGATACAGCGGAACTTTAGCAGTCAGCAAGAGCAGAGTGAAAAAATAGTGAGAAGCCTAAATGGACTGGTGAGGCGTTTGGAAGGCAGCAAGGATATAAAAGTAAGTCTTTCTGAAGATGACAAGAATATGTTGTCTGCCCTTCCTGTAACCATCAACAAGCATGTTGCCACTACGGTAGGGCAGGCAGGGCAGAAGGTGAAAGAGGATATAGATAAGCACACTGAATCCACTATGAACTCTATCACTAAAGCATGTGATACCAAGACAGAGGAAGTCATGAGGGTGTTTAACAACGGTAAGGGTATCTATCTTTCTTGGTGGAACTTCTGGGCAATGATTATCATGACCATTGCCAGTACATCCTATGCCACCTATGCAGCCGCAGGGCATTGCCTTTGGGATCAGCTATGGGAGCGTCTGTGGGTACCATTCCTTTTCCTTGTTCTTATCTG
The DNA here is from genome assembly GCA_902775605.1 of uncultured Prevotellaceae bacterium. Classification (GTDB taxonomy): domain Bacteria; phylum Bacteroidota; class Bacteroidia; order Bacteroidales; family Bacteroidaceae; genus Prevotella. Next base: position 161,094 of record CACYNE010000001.1, on the reverse strand, counting down.
TGGCGGTACTGCTCTCATCTTTTGGCTCAACTATAGGGAATATAAAATGCCGAAGTTCTGATAATCCCTCCATTTGTAAACCCTGAGATTGCAAACTTCAAAAATAGGGTCTAAGGAGCGCCAAAAATCTATAATCACGCCAAAACGACGCCAAAA
>CACYNE010000001.1:0-160880 GCA_902775605.1 uncultured Prevotellaceae bacterium | reverse complement strand
TTTGTGTCGACACTTGGACTCGAACCAAGGACCCCCACCATGTCAAGGTGATACTCTAACCAGCTGAGCTATGCCGACCTGTTTCGTAAGCGGGTGCAAAGGTACTACAATTAATTAAGAATGAAGAAAGATAGTTTAAGAAAATTGTCTGCTCTACTCTGTTTTAACATTTGTTTTAGAAAAAATGAAGGCATGATGCAGTGCTTTTCAGAAATAAGTTGTATATTTGCGACATAATTAAAAATCTGACGACTATGCAGAAGTTCGCTGACTACATCCAGAAGGTAGAGATTGATTCGCTTTGGAGCGGCAAGAAGCACATTGTGTGGGAACTGGACCCACATGTCAACATCCTGAGCGGCATCAATGGCGTGGGCAAGAGTACTATATTAAATAAGGTGGTGAAGAGTCTCAATTCCAATGGCGATTTGCTGAACCACCTGTTGAAGGGGGTCCATGTGACGGCTTCGCCAGAGGATGCCACCCATATACGTTTCGACTTGATTCGTTCGCTCGATTCGCCCGTGCTCGACCTTGACACGATGGCGCATGTTGATTCGCGCATATCCTCAGCCCTTGATTTCCAACTCTATCACTTGCAACGCAAATACCTGGACTATCAGGTGAACATAGGCAACCGTATCATTGAGCAGTTGCAGCAGGGACATGCCGATGCCGCACAAAAGCTGTCGCAGAAGAAGATGCGATTCCAGGATATGGTTGACGAACTGTTTGCTGAGACTGGTAAGAAGATTGTGCGCACGGAGAACGAAATACGCTTCACTCAGATTGGTGAGATGCTGGTGCCTTACCAATTGTCGAGTGGCGAGAAACAAATGCTCGCTATCCTGCTGACCGTACTCGTTGAGGACGACCAACCCTATGTGCTCTTTATGGACGAACCAGAGGTGAGTCTGCACATGGAATGGCAGAAACGGCTCATCGACCTCATATTGGAGTTGAACCCCAACGTGCAGATCATACTGACGACCCATTCGCCTGCTGTGGTGATGAATGGCTGGGTGAACTGCGTGACAGAGGTTGAAGATATTACGGTGAATGCATAATGAATCATGCATAGTAACCCATTCATGATGCATCATTATGTCTAGTAAACTGAGTGACAATATCAATAGCCGTTACTTTGAGGCTGCCAATGCGCTAAGAGGTAAGCGGGCACGACGCAGGATTGTGGCCTATGTGGAGAGCTATGACGACATCTATTTCTGGCGTACCGTGCTTAGTCGCTTTGAGGATGATAAGCGTTACTTCGAAGTGATGCTCCCTTCAAAGATGAATCTTACGCGTGGCAAGAAATCCGTTTTGATGAACTTCCTGGGCGACCAAGTGGGACCCGATATGATTGCCTGTGTTGATGCCGACTACGACTACCTGTTGCAGGGCGTCACAGAACAGTCGCGCCGCGTGCTGCAGAGTCCGTATGTGTTTCATACCTATGTCTATGCCATTGAGAACTACCAGTGTTACGCCCCTTCACTCCATGAGGTCTGTGTGGCCGTCACCCTCAATGACCATCGCATCTTTGATTTCCAAGAGTATTTCCGTCAGTACAGCGAGGCCTGCTTCCCCCTGTTTGTGTGGTCGGTGTGGGCCTATCGTACAGGACATCATGGACGCTTCTCTCTTACAGACTTTAACCGGGTGGCCGATCCTGGTGGCTTTACTATCCAGAATCCCGAGGCATCGATAGAACACTTGAGACGTAAGGTGAAGACAAAGGTTCACGAACTGCAGCGTCAGTTTCCTAATAATAAGGATGGCTACCTAAAGGTGAAGACTGACGTATTGGCTTTGGGCGTGACCCCTCAAACGACCTATCTTTATATGCAGGGGCATCATCTTTTCGACACCGTAGTGGCTCCTATCCTGACAAAGGTTTGCAACCAGTTGCGCCAGGAGCGTCAGAACGAGATTTATTATGCTCAGGCCCATCGTACGCAGAAACGCAACGAGATGTCATGCTACGAAAACTCGTTGCAAGATATCAAGGTGATGCTGAAAAAGAATACGGGGTATCAACAGTCGAAACGTTTTCTGCAAGTGCAGGAAGACATCAACCGTTTTCTTAGTTCTCCTTCCAAAACGCCCGAGTGAACAATACCAGCACGGCGATAATCTCCAGACGACCAACAAGCATCAGGAACGAGCACAGCCACTTGATGCCCATTGACAAGTCGGCCCACGACATCTGTGGACCGATGTTTGTGTCAAGTCCGGCACCCACGTTGCTGATGAGACTCAGCGAGATGGTGGCCGCATTGGTGATGTCAACACCCGATTCGACCATCACGATAGTGGTCAAAGCTAGGGCAATGATATAGATGGTGAAGAACGCCAAGAGCGTCACCAGCCGGTTCTGAGGGATGCTCTGACTGCTCATCTTCACAGGCAATACGGCATTGGGGTGGAGAATATGGCGGAACTCATTTCTCAGTACCTTGAATAGCATCAGCACGCGGATACTCTTGAATCCACCCGTGGTAGAGCCTGCACAGGCACCCATAAACATCAGTACACCAAGGATGGCCCATGTGATGTGTGGCCATGTGCCGGCATCCATATTGCTGAGGCCTGTGGTGGTGATGAACGATACCACTTGGAACAGGGCCGAACGGAAAGCCAACTCAAAGTCATAGTCCATGCGAGTGAGCAGCAGATACATAATCCATACCGTGGCAATGGCGATGGTGCTGATATACATCTTAAACTCTGAATTGCGGAACAGGGCGCTGAACTTGAATTTGAAGATGCTCATGTAGAGCAGCGTGAAGTTGATACCTGCCAGGAACTGAAACAGAATGGCCAAATACTCGATGAGCGGCGAGGCCAGGAAGATGGTGCCGTTGTGGGTCGAGAATCCGCCTGTGGCTGTGGTTGACATAGAATAGTTGGTGGCATCGAACCAATCCATGCCTGCCAACCAGAACGACAGTCCACAACCGAGGGTAAGCAACACGTAGATACTCCAAATCCACTTGGCTGTAGTCGATAGGCGAGGGTGCATCTTTGAGCGCATGGGGCCTGTGGCCTCGGCAGCAAACACCTTGACGCTACCGCCTACCAACTGTGGCAACAGGGCTACGGTGAAGAACACGATTCCCAAACCGCCTATCCATTGCATCAGTGAACGCCAGAACAGCAATCCATGAGGGAGTGATTCCACATCGTCAATGATGGTGGCACCCGTCGTGGTGAAGCCTGACATCGTTTCGAAATAGGCGTCGGTGATGTTAGGCAATGCGCCATGAATCAGGAAAGGAAACATACCGAAGAACGAGAAAACCACCCATGTCAGCGTGACCACCACATAGGCATCACGACGGCTCAGGGAATTCTCTGCCTCGTGTCCAAAGAACAGGAATATACAACCACTTCCGAAAGTCATCAGCGTTGATGTCATGAATGCCATCACGTCGTCTTCATGAAACGAGAAAGCCATAGCCAGACAAAAGGCCATGAAGAATGCCTCGATGAAGAGTAGCGATCCGATGATCTTTGATATGATTCGGAAGTTTACCATAAGATGGATTTCTTGAAGTATTTCTCTGCTTTCTCCAGATGATGCTTGTGACAGAATACCATAACCGAGTCGCCAGGGAGTATCTGCGTGTTACCATTGACCAGGATACCCTTGCCGTCGCGAACCAGTCCACCAATGGCGATTCCAAAGGTCAGTCCCAGTTCCTTGACGGGTTTCTTGGTGACCTTCGACCCCTCGGCAGCCACAAACTCTGCCACGTCGGCATCGACCATCATCAGCGAGCGCAGGTTGCGCACGTCGGCTTTAAGCATCATTTGGAAAATATGGCTGGCGGCCACGGTCTTCTTGTTGATGACGGTGCCAATGTCCAGACTGTCGGCCATGGGCACGTAGTCCAAGTTCTCAACCATTGCAACCGTCTTTCTCACGCCCAGTTTCTTGGCGGTCAGACAGGCCAGGATATTCGTCTCGGCATTGCCGGTAAGAGCCACAAAGGCCTGTGTGTGCTTGATGCCCTCTTCGTTGAGTAGGCCCAGGTCACGTCCGTCACCGTGAATCACCATCGCATCGGTCTCGCTGAGCAACTGGTTCAGACGCTCGCAACGATCGGCGTTGATCTCAATAATCTTGGTGTTCATATAGTCGGGCATGGTGAGAGCAGCCCTTACGGCCGTCTTTCCACCGCCCATGATAATCACGTTGTGCACATCCTCATAGTGCTCTTTGCCCACAATCTTGCGGATGTAAGGGATGTATTCGCTGGTAGTCATGAAATAGGCCAGGTCGTGCAACTGCAACTCGTCTAAGCCGCCAGGGATGATAGTCTCTTGTCCACGCTTGATGGCCACCACGTGATAAGGGTCGTCAGGGCCGCAAAGGTCCTTCAGCGGTTGGTTCAGAATTTCACATCCCTCGCGCAGCTTGATGCCAAGCAAAACGAGGGCGCCGTTGTGCACATCCCAGCGTTGGCGCACCCATGATAACTTTAGACCATTGATGATGTCTGTCGCAGCCAGCACCTCAGGATAGACCAGCGAGTCGATGCCCAGATTCTGGAAGAACGGCAGGTTCTGTGGCGACAGATATTCGTAGTTGTCGATGCGGGCCACGGTCTTCTTAGCACCCAGTGCATGAGCCAGTGTGCATGCCGTGATGTTTCTGCTCTCATAGCGTGTCACCCCCACAAAGAGGTCGGCACTGCCCACACCAGCGTCCTTTAGGGCCTTGATACTGGTGGGCGATGCGTTAACAGCCATGATGTCATAGTTGGAGTCCATGCCACCCAAGCGGTTCTCATCATCATCGATGAGAACACAGTCATGATGCTCTGTTGATAGCAGTTTTGACAGGTGTGTACCTACGGCTCCTGCGCCCGCAATCACAATTTTCATTTCAATATCTCCTTTTTAATGGTTTCATTGTCGATGCCCACAATACGTCGCAACTCCTCCACGGTGCCATGCTCCACGAAGTAGTCTGGCAGTCCCATGCGAGTGATCTGTGGCTTATAACCGTGGTCGTTCATCCACTCCATCACTGCCGAGCCCATGCCGCCATTGCGTACACCGTCCTCAATGGTGATGATGCGTTTGAACTTGCGGCCCACCTCATGGAGGATGTTCTCGTCGAGGGGCTTCAGAAAACGCATGTCGTAGTGGGCGATGCTAGGTGAACTAGTTGTACTAGTAGAGCTTGTTATACTAGAGATGACCTCTTCCACATCGTTGCCGATGGGGCCGATGGTCAGCACGGCGACGTCGTTGCCGTCGCGCAGCTTGCGACCTGTGCCCACGGGAATCTCCTGGAACGGACAGCGCCAGTCCACCAGTACCCCTCGACCTCGCGGATAGCGAATGATAAAGGGGCCTTTGCCGTCGAGCTGACCTGTGTACATCAGGTTGCGCAGCTCGTGCTCGTTCATGGGCGAGGCAATGGTGAGGTTGGGGATGGGGCGCAAAGCCGCCATGTCGAAGGCGCCATGATGTGTGGGGCCGTCTTCGCCCACCAGTCCGGCGCGGTCAAAGCAGAGCACCACGGGCAGGCGTAGGATGGCCACGTCGTGAATGATATTATCGTAAGCCCTCTGTGCAAAGGCACTATAGATATTGCAGAAGGGAATGAGACCATCTTTGGCCATACCGGCGGAGAAGGTCACGGCATGCCCCTCGGCGATGCCAACGTCGAACATGCGGTCGGGCAGTTCCTTCATAGGAATGTTCATTGAGCAACCGGTAGGCATGGCAGGCGTCACACCGACAATCTTTGGATTCTCCTTGGCCAGTTCCAGCAAGGTGTGTCCGAAGACATCCTGATACTTGGGCGGCATGTTTGTCGTGTCGCCAGTAATCAGCTCGCCCGTGTCGGGGTCGAACTTACCAGGGGCGTGCCATACGGGCTTATAGTTTTCGGCAGGACCATAGCCATGACCTTTCTTGGTGTGCAGGTGCAACAGCTTGGGACCTTTCATGTCCTTCAACTGACGGAGAATGCGCACCAACTCGGTGACGTTGTGTCCGTCGAAGGGCCCGAAGTAGCGAATGTTCATGCCCTCGAAGATGTTCTGCTGCTCAGAGATAACACTCTTCAAGGCGTTGCTCAGGCGGATAATGCCCTTTTTCCTGCCCTCAGAGAGCAGTCCCTGCTGAGCCAGCCACTTGGCGGCTTTATAGCGCAGAGAGTTGTAGGTCTCGTTGGTGCTCAGGCTAAGCAGATATTCCTTCATGCCGCCCACTGAGCGGTCGATGGACATGTCGTTGTCGTTGAGGATGATGAGCAGGTCGTTAGGCGTGCTCGACACATTGTTCAGACCCTCAAAAGCCAAACCGCCACTCATGGCACCATCGCCAATGACGGCCACCACCTTGTGTTGGTCCTGGGCTGCTACGGCCATGCCGAGGGCAGCAGAGATGCTGTTTGAGGCGTGTCCGCAGATAAACGAGTCGTACTCGCTCTCTTGAGGGGTGGGGAAGGGACGGATGCCGCCCAGTTTGCGATTGGTATAGAACTGGTCGCGTCGGCCCGTCAGAATCTTATGACCGTAAGCCTGATGGCCTACGTCCCAGACAATGCGATCCTCAGGCGTATTGTAAACATAGTGGAGAGCAACTGTTAACTCTATCACGCCCAGGCTCGAAGCCAGGTGGCCTGGGTTTTCAGCAAGTTCCTCTACAATGTCCTGTCGCAATTCTGCGCAAAGTTGGGGTAGCAGTTCCTGCTTCAACGACCTCAGTTGGCTGGGGTTGTCAATGCTGTTGAGTATATCAAGATTTTTATGTTCCACAATATAAGAATAGTCAATTTGGGGGCAAAGTTACAAATATTCGTGCATATTTCAAAAAGAAAGCCGTTTTATTTTCTTCTACCATTGTTTTTTCAAGGAATTGCTGTCTGTCATGGATATGCTTAGCATTTCGTCGTATCTCTATGAGCGATACGGCGTGTTGCTATGAGAGAAAGGCCGTTTCTCTCATAGTGAAACGGCCTTTCTCTCATTGAAGTAAAAAACATGTAATAGCTAATCGCGGTCAGAAGACTAATGATAATAGTATAAGTCTTCGCTGAGGGAATAATAAAAACGTCCTGCATACAAATGCAGAACGTTTTTGCATCTTGATAAATCCAGATATTAAACTAGGGGGGTAGAAACCTGGGGCTTAACTCCTGGGTGAATTTTTCCTTCTGCGTCAGTCCAGTGTGGGGTGTAACCACCAGTTACATCTTTCAGTTCATCCTCAGAAATGTTTTGCAGTTTCTCCTGTTCGTTTTGGTTGTTTGAAGCCATGTTTGTAATGTTTTAAATTGGTTAATAATCGTATGGTATTTCACATTTGGGTGCAAAGGTAGTATAATTTTTTTGATTCCGATAAACAAAAGTCCAAAAAGTTTTGTTACATCATCTTTATTTTGTATTTTTGCAAAGAATATTGCAACCTAGAATTGACCAGACATGAAATATGTAGTCCTAAAGGATCAGGAAGAAAGACGCTTGTCATTTTACCTCGCCATGGAGGAGTATGTGGCTCGACATCTGGGAGAGAATGACGACCTGTTTTTTATGTGGCAGGTGCGACCGACGGTGATCTTCGGTAGGAATCAGTCCGTAGAGAGCGAGGTCAATGTGGACTACTGTCGTCAGCACGGCATTGAGATGTATCGCCGCAAGAGTGGCGGGGGCTGTGTGTATGCTGATGAGAGCAACGTTATGATGTCGTTCATCTCGAAGGAAGAGAACGTGGGACTTACCTTTAACCGGTTTGTCAACATGATGTTGCTGGTGTTGCGAAAGATGGGCATTGAGGCTACGGGCACCAGTCATAACGATGTGATGATTGGTGACAGAAAAGTGAGCGGGGCGGCATTCTATCATCTGCCAGGGCGTAGCATCGTCCATAGCACCATGCTCTATGACACCAATATGGAGCACATGCTCAATGCCATTACGCCCAGCAAGGAGAAACTGCAGTCGAAAGGCATCAAAAGCGTTCGACAGCGCATCACGTTACTGAAAGACCATACCTCGCTGACGCTTGAGGAGTTTAAGGCACTGGTGCGAACCACACTCTGTCAGGGTGAACGAGTGCTGAAACCAGATGACATCTCCGGCATAGAACAACTAGAACAGACTTATCTGAAAGAAGAATTTATCAACCGCATTCAATGAGAATATTTGTAACTAAAAACTTAATACGATGGAAATAGAAAGAGTAGAACAGGAAAAGAGGACATGCCTCTATGAAAGGCATATTGCAGAGGGGGCGTTCATGGCTCCATTTGCAGGTTTTGTGATGCCTATTCAATATAAGAACATCCAATTGGAGCACATGGCCGTGCGCACCAAATGCGGACTCTTTGATGTGAGCCACATGGGTGAGGTGACCGTAAAGGGGGCAGATGCAGAGCGTTTCGTGCAGCATATCTTCACCAATGATATTGCCCATGCGCCTGTGGGCAAAATATATTATGGTATGATGTGCTATGAGAACGGCGGAACGGTGGACGACCTGTTGGTGTATAAGATGGGTGAGAATGACTTCTTTCTCGTCATCAATGCCGCCAATATCGACAAGGACTGGGCATGGATGCAAGAGAATGCCAAGGGCTTTGATATCGACCTGCAGAATCGCTCGGACTACTATGGTCAGATAGCCCTGCAGGGACCAGAGGCAGAGCATCTGATGGAGGCTGTGCTGGGGTTACCCTGCCGCGAGTTGGTCTTCTATACGGTGAAGACCATTGGTGGTGCTATCGTGTCGAGGACAGGTTATACAGGAGAGGATGGTTTCGAGGTCTATGCCTCGCACGAATACATCCTGCGATGCTGGGACAAACTGATTGCTGCAGGTGTTCAGCCCTGCGGACTGGGTTGCCGTGACACCTTGCGTTTCGAGGTGGGACTGCCGCTTTATGGTGATGAACTGTCAGAGGAAATCACTCCCATCATGGCTGGCTTGGGCCTGTTTGTTAAACTCGATAAGGCTGAGTTTATTGGTAAGGAGGCGCTTGCTAAGCAGAAGGCAGAGGGACCTGCCAAGAAGCTTGTGGGCATTGAACTGGAAGACAAGGCGATTCCTCGTCATGGCTATACTGTATTGAAGGATGGCCAGCCCATCGGCGAGGTGACTACAGGGTATCATGGCATCTCTGTGGACAAGAGTGTGTGCATGGCGCTCGTTGATGCGCAGTATGCCGCCCTGGGCACAGAAGTGGAGATACAAATCCGCAAGAAGGTGTTCCCAGGCAAGGTAGTGAAGAAACAATTCTATAACAAGAATTATAAAAAATAAAACTTAAAAACTATAGATTATGGCTAAAGTAATTGAAGGGCTCTACTATTCAGAGTCGCACGAATTTGTAAGAGTAGAAGGTGATTTTGGTTTCATCGGTATCACAGACTATGCCCAGAATGCACTGGGAAACGTGGTATATGTTGATATGCCCGAGGTGGATGATGAGGTTGAGGCTGGTGAGGAGTTCGGCGCCGTTGAGAGCGTTAAGGCTGCCAGCGATTTGTTCTCGCCCGTTAGTGGCACCGTTGTTGAGGTAAACGAGGCGCTTGAGGATCAGCCCGAGCTTATCAATCAGGATGCTTTCGAGAACTGGATCATCAAGGTAGAACTCAGCGACAAGAGCGAGCTCGATGCTCTTATGGATGCCAAGGCCTACGAGGCTTTCTGCGAGAAATAGTAACATTATGGATTACAAGTATTTTCCGCATACTCAGGAAGATCTACAGGCGATGATGGAGAAGGTTGGGGTAAAAGACCTCGACGGTCTCTACGCCCAGATCCCTGATAGCATCCGCTTTAAGGGCGATTACGAGTTGCCCTCGGAGATGAGCGAAATGGAGGTGCGACAACTCTTTGAGCGGTTAGGTTCACAAAACCGCCAGATGACCTGTTATGCAGGCTATGGCGTCTACGATCATTATACACCGTCTGTCATTCCGCAACTGCTTCAGCGTTCAGAGTTCCTGACCTCCTACACACCGTATCAGGCCGAGATTTCTCAGGGTACACTCCATTATATCTTTGAGTATCAGAGCATGATGGCCGAGCTCACAGGCATGGACATCAGCAATGCCTCGATGTACGATGGCACTACGGCTACTGCCGAGTCTATGATGATGGCCGTGGCTGTTGGTAAAAAACAGAATAAGGTGCTGGTGTCTGAGACTTTGAACGGCGATATCAGGAAGGTGCTCGATACTTATGCTTTGCATCAGGGTATCGAATTGGAAACTATAGCCGAAAAGGATGGCGTGACAGATGTCAACGATCTCAAGGCGAAACTGGCTGCGGGAGGTGTGGCTGGCGTAATCGTGCAGCAACCCAACTCCGTGGGTATAGTTGAAGACTTCACCGGTTTTGCCGATGCGTGTCACGACCAAAAGGCGCTTTTAATTATCAATAGTGTCGCTGCCGATCTTGCCGTGTTGAAAACACCTGGCGAGTGGGGCGCTGATATTGCTGTAGGCGACGGACAGTCGTTGGGTATTCCCATGCAGTTCGGAGGACCTTATGTGGGCTATATGTGCTGTACGGAAAAGCTCATCCGCAAGATGCCGGGCCGTATCGTGGGTATGACGAAGGACAATCGGGATCAAAGAGCCTTCGTGCTGACCCTTCAGGCCCGCGAACAGCATATTCGCAGACAAAAAGCTACCTCGAATATCTGCTCGAATCAGAGCCTGATGGCACTCTTTGTGACAATCTACATGTCGCTGATGGGTAAACAAGGACTGAAAGAGGCTGCTCAGTTGTCGTATGCTGGAGCTCACTATCTCTGTGATAAACTGTTGGAGACTGGCTTGTTCCATTTGGTTTACGACAAACCTTTCTTCAACGAGTTCTATGTGAAGTACGATGGAGATATGGATGCACTCTTTGAGCAGTGCATTCGCAACAATGTGCTTCCAGGTGTTCGTATGGGCGACGACGGCAAGGGCTTGCTGATTGCCGTCACAGAGAAACGTACGAAAGAGGAGATTGACGATCTGCTCTTAAATATCAAACTCTCTTATTCATCTAAAGGATAAAGTGCTATGAATAATCGACTATACGGAAATCTGATCTTTGAACTCTCAAAGGAGGGTCGCAAAGGCTACAGTCTGCCTAAGAATAACTATGGCAGCTACGAGATTCCTGCTTCTATGCAGCGTGCTGAGGAGGCCAATCTTCCAGAGTGCGATGAGTTGACCGTGGTGCGCCACTATACGAATCTCTCGAATAATAACTTCGGTGTGGATACCGGCTTCTATCCTCTGGGTTCCTGTACGATGAAGTACAACCCCAAGATTAACGAGGAGATGGCCGCCCTGCCACAGTTCCAGAACCTGCATCCGAAACAGCCGGCTGCTACCGTGCAAGGTGCTTTGGCGCTGGTAACGCTGCTGGAGAAATCGCTCTGCGAGTTGACCGGTCTGGCTCACTTCACCTTCAAGCCCTACGCAGGTGCTCATGGCGAGCTGACGGGACTGATGACCATTGATAACTATCATCGCCAGCGTGGCGACGTGCAGCGTAAAAAGGTGATAGTTCCCGATAGCGCCCATGGCACTAACCCCGCCTCGGCAGCTGTCTGCGGACTTGAGATTATCGAGGTAAAATCGAACGCTGACGGTCTGGTGGATTTTGCCGATCTGGAAAGACTGGTAGAAGCGGAAGGTCCAAATATCGCTGCCATGATGATGACCAATCCTAACACCCTTGGTCTCTTCGAAACCAGCATTCCTGAGATAGCCAAGCTCATCCACGACTGCGGTGGCTTGATGTACTACGACGGTGCTAACCTCAATCCTATGCTGGGTGCTTGTCGCCCTGGCGATATGGGCTTCGATGTGATGCACATCAACCTGCACAAGACGTTCTCTACGCCTCATGGCGGTGGCGGTCCTGGTGCCGGCCCTGTAGGTGTTCGCGAGGGATTGCAGGATTGCTTCCCGTTCGTATCGCCCTATTATGGCAACTATGGTGTGATGATTCGTGCCTATGCCTATATCCTCTCGCTCGGTCGCGAGCATGTCAAGGAGGTAGGCCCTCTGGCTGTGCTCAACGCCAACTACATCAAAGAGAGTCTGAAAGATGTCTACGAACTGCCTATCGACACCATCTGCTGCCACGAGTTTGTGTTCGATGGCTTGAAGGATAAGTCAACCGGCGTTACTACGATGGATGTGGCCAAGCGCTTGCTCGATTATGGCTATCATGCACCTACCATCTACTTCCCGTTACTCTTCCACGAGAGTTTGATGATTGAGCCCACGGAGAACGAGAGTAAGGAAACGCTCGATGGCTTTATCGCCGTGATGCGCCAGATAGCCGAGGAGGCTAAGACAAACCCCGATGAGGTGAAGTCGGCTCCTCACACCACGCCTATCGGTCGTGTCGACGATGTCCTCGCTGCCAAGCATCCTATCACCACTTATAAACAAATGATTAATGACAACGTCTGATTTGATTATCATCGGTGCGGGCCCTGGTGGGTACCGCGCCGCTGAATATGCCGCCAAGCAGGGCCTCAAGGTTGTTATCTTCGAGGGCGCTGAGGTTGGAGGTACGTGTCTCAACGTAGGCTGCATCCCCACTAAGACCTACGTCCACTCTGCCACTTTTGCCGAGGCCCGCGAGCGCATGGCTGCCGTTGTGCCCCAGCTCCGCGCTGGCGTAGAGTCCATCCTCTCGCATCCCAACATCACCTTGGTCCGCGAGAAGGCAATATTCATAGATTCAAATACTGTTGAAGCCTCCCCCTCGGGTGAGGTGTGGAGTGGGGGCAACATCATCATCGCTACCGGCTCCGAAACCAAGTGGCTCCCCATTAAGGACATTGACGACCCTCGCGTGGTCGACTCTACAGGACTGCTTAACCTCGATACCCTGCCCAAGCGCCTCGCCATCATCGGTGCTGGTGTCATCGGCATGGAGTTCGCCAGCGTGTTCAATCGTTTCGGCTCTGAGGTAACGGTGATTGAGTATCTCAAGGAGTGCCTGCCTGCCCTCGATGGCGATATCGCCAAGCGACTGCGCAAGACGCTTGAGAAGTGCGGCATCACTTTCAAGATGAAGACTGCCGTTGAGAACATCGCCGATATAGATGCTGACGTTATTCTGATGGCAACGGGACGAAAGCCTCGTATTCTGGCTGACTTTGCAAATGTGGGCTTTGAATATGATGAGCGACAAGGCATTAAGGTGGATGAGAACTTTGAGACAACGGTCAAGGGCATCTACGCCATTGGCGATGTGAATGGTCGTCAGATGCTGGCTCATGCTGCCGAGATGCAGGCTGTTCATGCCGTCAATCATCTCTTGGGAAAGGCTGATGCCATACGTTTCGATAACATGCCTGCTGCTATCTTTACGACACCAGAGGCTGCCTGTGTGGGGCCTACAGAAGATTTGTTGAAAGAGCAGGGTGTCGCCTATGAATGCCACAAGGCCTTCCATCGTGCTAATGGCAAGGCCTTAACGATGAACGAAACCGAAGGCATGCTGAAACTCTTCTCAGAACCCGATGCAGGGCGCATTCTGGGTTGTCATGCCTTTGGTGCTCATAGTGCCGACATGGTGCAAGAGGTCAGCGTGTTGATGTGTCGTGATACCACTATCGCACAATTGCGCGACATGGTGCATATCCATCCCACACTCAACGAGCTGTTGCTCTCTGCTGCTCAGGTTTAATAGTTAAATATTGGTTATCAACACACTATGCCGTTTCAGCATAGTGTGTTGTTTTATTTCTCCAAAGCCTCAAAGAGATGATCCAGGGCTACGTCGGCATTACCCTCGGCCTCGTTCAGCAGGGTGACGAACTTTGAACCGATGATGGCACCGGCAGCATTATCCTGTGCGGCTTGGAGTGTCTGCTTGTTGCTGATGCCGAAGCCAATCATGCGGGGATTGCGGAGGTTCATCGTGTTAATGCGACGGAAATACTCTTGCTTGGCATCATCGAACGATTTCTGGGCACCAGTAATAGCAGCACTTGATACCATATAGATAAAGCCATCGGTATTGTCATCGATGAAGCGGATGCGCTCCTCGCTGGTCTCGGGTGTAATCAGCATGATAATGCGGAGGTCGTACTTATCGGCAATGGGTTTCACGACTTTCTGATAATCATCAAAAGGCAGGTCGGGGATAATCATGCCGCTGACGCCTGACTCAACACAACTCTGGCAGAAAGCTTCGATGCCGTAGTGCAGGATGGGGTTGAGATAGCCCATGAGGATGAGGGGAATCTGCACGTCGTCCTTTATAGCCTTGAGCTGGGCGAAGAGCGTCTTCAGGGTCATGCCGTTCTTTAGGGCTTGTGTGGCAGCACTCTGGATGACAGGACCGTCGGCCAACGGATCGCTAAAGGGAATGCCTACCTCTATGAAGTCAATACCTCTTTTCTGCATCGTTAGGATTACGTCGCCTGTACTATTGAGTGTTGGACAGCCAGCACAGAAGTAGAGCGAAAGGAATTTTTTGTCGCCTCGGTTGGCGAAAAGTGTATTAATCTTGTTCATGATATAATGGGATTAATGGGGTGAATAGGGGGATTATTGAGATAACTGTGCAATAAACCGTTGGAGGGCGGCGACATCCTTGATAGCAGGGGCCGTCTCGAAACGTGAGTTCAGATCGATGCCGATACATTTAGGATGATGGAAGGCTTTGACCCGCTCCGCATCATCAGGACCGATGCCGCCACTAAGCAGGAAGGGTGTATCGCCAGTATAGGCATCGAGAACGCTCCAGTCGAACTTCTCGCCATTGCCACCTACACTCTTTCCTTTCGTGTCGAAGAGGAAATAGTCAGCCATTCCTTCATAGGGCTTGGTGGCGTCGAGGTCGGCAGCGGTGGCAATATTAAAGGCCTTGATGACTTTCCAGTCACGCAGTTGCTGAGCGTATTCGGGCGACTCAGAGCCATGCAGCTGGATGTAGTCAAGGGCATACGCTTCGGCAGTATTCTTGACTTGTTCGATGTCTTCGTTGACGAATACCCCCACACGCTTCACCTTTTCAGGCAGATGGCTGGGACGCTCGCTGACGTAGCGACTCGACTTTGGCCAGAAGATAAAGCCCATCAGGTCGATGCCTAATGCCTCGACTTCGCAGATGTTCTTGGTTTCGCGCATGCCACAAACCTTAATCATGGGTTTTATGGGACTAATGGGGTGCATGGGTCTAATGAATTTGGGTGATAAACTCTTTTAAGGCATCGCCTGGGTTGGCGGTCTTCATGAAGTTCTCGCCAATGAGGAAGCCACGAAAGCCAGCAGCACGCAGGGTGCGGACGGTATCGGGATTGCTGATACCACTCTCGCTAACCTTTACCGCATCCTTTGGCAGAAGCTCGGCCAGGCGGAAGGAGTTCTGGACATCAGTTACAAACGAACCCAGATTGCGGTTGTTAATACCACACATGTCTGGCTCCAACTCTGCATATTCCAGTTCAGCTTCGCTATGCATCTCCAGCAGAACCTCAAGACCCAGTTTGTGGGCAGTACCCAACAGCGTCTTACATTCTTGCTTTTTCAAGTCGGCAGCAATCAGTAATACCGCAGAAGCACCGCACAAGCGTGCTTGAAACAACTGATACTCGTCGATGACGAAGTTCTTGTAGAGAATGGGGATGTTGACGCCACTCTGACGTGCGGTCTTGATAAACTCATCGCAGCCACCGAAGTATTTCTCGTCAGTCAGGATACTCAGTGCTGAGGCTCCGTTCTGCTGATAGCTCAGCGGAATGATGTCGGCACGGCCTTCTTCCTTGATCCACCCTTTTGAGGGCGACTTACGCTTGAACTCTGCGATGATGCCTGAGTCGGAATCTTTTAGAGCATGCGACATGGAGGTCACTCTGAAATCAAGCAGCGGCTCTACGCGACGATGTATCTCCTTTTCGCTGAGCTCCGCCTTGAAGCGTTCTACCTCTATGCGCTTGTGGGCTACGATTTCTTGTAGGATATCTTGCATGGGTCTTATAGGACTTATAGGTCTTATGGGACTTATGAGTTTAACTCAACGAACTTCTTGAAGGTGCGGAGGGCGGCGCCACTGTCGATACTCTCGCGGGCGATGTCGATACACTCCTCGATGGGCTTCTCACCCTTCTCCAGTACCTGGATGCCGAAGGCGGCATTGGCCAGCACGATATTCTTCTGAGCAGGCAAGGCGCGATTCTCGAGTACACTGTCGAAGATGGCTGCGGCCTCTTCCTCGGTAGCACCGCCTACAAGTTCTTCGGGTTTGGCAATCTCGAAGCCAAGATCCTGTGGTTTGAAGATGCGCTCGTACTGTTTGGTAGTTACCTTGAAGTCGCCAGTCAACGATATCTCGTCGTAGCCATCGATAGAGTTGACGATACCATAGTCGATGCCAATCTTCTGGTACACCTGATTGTAAAGACGCATCTGGTCGAGGTTGGCAACGCCAAGTAACTGACAACTGGGCTGACTGGGATTAACCAGAGGACCCAGCAGGTTGAAGATGGTGGGGAACTGCAGAGCCTTGCGGATGGGGCCCACAAACTTCATAGCCTTGGCGAAGAGTTGAGCGTGCAGATAGACGATACCTGCCTCGTCGAGTGAATGATTCAACTTGTCGATATCGTCGGTGAACTTAATACCGTGGTGGGCGATAACGTTTGAGGCACCACTGACAGAAGTGGCAGCATAATTGCCATGCTTAGCGACCTTATAGCCTGCACCAGCGATGACAAAGCACGAAGTGGTAGAGATATTAAAGGTGTTCTTTCTGTCACCACCTGTACCTACCACATCAATATATCGGTCTGAATTCAGAATGGCGGGTACACCAGTCTCCAGAATACCGTCACGGAAACCAAGCAACTCATCTACTGTGACGCCACGCATCTGCAGAGCTGTCAGCAGGGCGGTAATCTGTTCTGTGGGATACTCGCTCTGTGTGATGCCAATCAGAATATTCTTCATTTCTTCACGAGACAGTTCCTCGTGGTTCAGCATCCTGTTCAGGATGTCTTTCATTGTCTGTGCCATATTTTTTGTGTTTTGTTTGTTCTGTTGTTATTATTGTCGTTATGACGTTATCTCGTTATGACGATGCTAAAGGAACATCCAATTCTGCAGCATCTTCTTGCCATCGGGGGTGAGCACACTCTCAGGGTGGAACTGGATGCCGCGGACGTTAAGCGTCTTGTGTTTCAGAGCCATAATCTGTCCCTCGTCGCTGACGGCAGTCACCTCCAGACAGTCGGGGAGACCGTCCTTCGAAACCACCCACGAGTGGTAACGGCCAATGGTGATGTCGCGTTCGATACCGCTGAAAAGAGGATCGTCGCTAATGATGTGACAAGGTGTTGCCACGCCGTGGAAGACATCGCTGAGGTTCTCCAACTTTGCACCAAAGGCCTCGCCGATGGCCTGATGCCCTAAGCATACGCCAAGGATAGGTTTCTTGTCAGCATAAGCCTTGATGACGTCAAGCAGCAGCCCCGCCTCAGAGGGGATGCCAGGACCTGGCGAAAGAATGATTTTGCTGTATTCCTCCAACTGTGACAGTTCGAACTGGTCGTTACGTAGCACGGTGACCTCTGCGCCCAGTTCTTTTACCAAATGACTCAGATTATATGTAAACGAGTCGTAATTATCTATGATGACTATTTTCATGATGAATCTAATGGGGTTGGGTTACATGTTTTCGGCCATCAGAATGGCACGTCTTAAAGCACCGAGTTTATTGTTCACTTCCTGGAGTTCGTACTCCTCATCGCTCTTAGCCACGATGCCGCCACCAGCCTGGAACCACAGTTCTCCATTGCGAGAGACAAATGTGCGGATGGTGATGGCTTGGTTCAATGAACCGTCGAGACCAATATAGCCGATGCAACCACCGTAGGCTCCACGGTTGTGTGGCTCGTAGTCAGAGATAAGCTGCATGGCGCGAACCTTTGGAGCACCCGAAAGTGTGCCGGCAGGGAAGGTGTCTATGAATGCCTCGATAGGGTCGGCACCATTGTCAAGTTCACCTGAGACACGACTCACGAGGTGAATCACATGCGAGTAATACTGCAGATCCTTATAGAAATCAACCTTCACCCCGTGACAGTTGCGTGAGAGATCGTTTCGTGCCAAGTCCACCAGCATCACGTGTTCCGCATTTTCCTTGGGGTCGTTGCGCAGGTATTCTGCTCCGCGACGGTCTGCCTCAGCATCACCCGTACGCTTTGTTGTACCTGCGATGGGGTCGATGTAAGCCTTGCGACCCTCTATGCGGCAATGCGTCTCAGGCGAAGAACCGAAGATGCGGAAACCACCGAAGTCGAAGTAGAACAGATAGGGTGAGGGGTTGATGCTGCGCAGGGCGCGATACAGCTTGAAGTCGTCGCCCTCATATTTCTGGATGAAGCGGCGTGACAGTACAATCTGGAACACATCGCCACGCAGACAATGCTGGATGCCCTTGCGGATATTTGCTTTGTGCTCCTCGTCTGTCAGAGGTGATGTCGTATCGCCTACAGGATGGAAATCGTAGGCCTTTACGTTGGCCTTGTTCATTGCCTTCAGAACCTTGTCCAGCTCAGCAGCACCATCAAGAGAGATGATTGTCAGCGTATTATTAAAGTGGTCGAACACAATCACCACCTTATATAATATATAGAGCAAATCGGGTGCATCGTTCTTGGCCTGTGTCTCGTCCTTGACGTTGATGTCTTCGAAATAGCGTACGGCATTGAACGAGGTATATCCAAACAGTCCGCAGATATTGGCATGTTCTCCTGTCACCTCAATGCAATCGATGAGTTGGTGGATAGCCTTGTCAGAACGGTACTCCTTGTTCACTTCATGCTGGAAGGTGCTGCCATCGGGATAGGTGATGGTAGCCATGCCGTGACCGATAGCCACACTCGCCATGGGATTGATGCCGATAAACGAGCGAGAGTTGTTCGAGTCATGATAGTCTGAACTCTCCATCAGCGCGCTCTGTGGAAAGAGGTCGCGCAGTCGCATGTACACACCCACTGGCGTATACAAATCTGCCAGAATGGTTCGGCTCGTCGTTGTATATTTAAAAGACTTCATATTTTCTTAACTCTTAATTCTTAACTCTTAACTAGAACTCTCCGTATTCCTTAGCCATTTCTTTGTTCTTTAAATAGGTCTCTACATCCTTGTCGCCACGACCACTGACAGTCAGCACCACCACATCGTCCTTTTTGAACGACATCTTCTTCAGGGCAGCGATAGCGTGTGCACTCTCGATGGCAGGGATGATACCCTCCATGCGAGTCAGCTCGTAGCCACCATAGATGGCCTCGTCGTCATTGATGCTCAATACCTGCGTGCGGCCTTTCTTTGCCATATTGCAGTGCATGGGACCAACACCAGGATAGTCCAAGCCAGCCGAGATTGTAAAGGCCTCCTGAATCTGGCCATCCTCATCTTGCATCACCAGCATCTTGGCACCATGCAGGATGCCAGTTGTTCCTTTGTGAATGGTGGCAGCAGTGTAGTCGGTCTGCCATCCATGACCACCAGCTTCTGCCAGAACAATCTTTACGCGCTCATCATCCATATAGTGGAAGATGGTGCCAGCGGCATTCGAGCCACCACCGATGCAGGCAATCAGATAGTCGGGGTAGTCGCGACCAATCTTTTCTTCCAACTGCCATTTGATTTCCTCGCTGATGACGCTCTGCATGCGAGCCACCAGGTCGGGGTAGGGATGCGGCCCCATGGTAGAGCCAACAATATAGAAAGTATCAGCGGGATGACAGCACCAGTCGCGGATAGCCTCTGAGCAGGCATCACTCAGCGTCATGTTGCCAGTACGGACGGGATGCACCTCGGCACCCAGCATCTTCATGCGTTCTACATTAGTGTGCTGGCGCTCCACATCGGTAGCACCCATAAACACCTCACACTTCATGTTCATCAGGGCACATACTGTTGCTGTTGCCACGCCATGCTGTCCGGCACCTGTCTCGGCAATGATACGGGTCTTACCCATTTTCTTTGCCAACAGAATCTGTCCGATGGTGTTGTTAATCTTGTGGGCACCGGTGTGGTTCAGGTCCTCGCGCTTCAGGTAGAGCTGACAGCCATACTGTTCACTCATGCGCTTAGCGTAGTAAAGGGGTGACGGACGACCCACATAGTCTTTCAGCAATGCGTGGTATTCCTGTTTGAATTCCTCGCTCTCGATGATGGGCAGATAAGCCTCCTGCAAGTCCTTTACGCACTTATACAGAATCTCAGGAACGTAGGCTCCGCCAAACTCTCCATAAAAACCTTTCTCGTCAACTTGATACTTACTCATATTATTTTTTGTTTTCGTGATGATACTTATTAACTTTTGAGGGGCCTGTCGCAAGAACGACAGGCCCCTCATCTTGTATCCTTATGCAAATGCTATAGGTACGCGGCTATCTTCTCACGATCTTTGGAATCTTGAGCTACGCCACCACCAATAGTTGTTTGCATTCATTGTCATTTTTACGCTTATTTTGTTAAATCGGCAGCAAAAGTAGTTATTTTCTTTCAATCTGCCAAATTTTTGAGCAAATATTTTTCTTTTTGTATGTATTTTCTGCTTATACCAAGTGACTGATCAGGTCCTCGCGGTCACCAGGCAGCATGTCGATGACAGGAATCTCAATCATTGTATAGCAACCTGGCTGCAGACGCATAGAGGCACGAGCTACGTTGACCAGCACCTGACCGGTAAGTGCGGGGTTGTTGATACTCATGTTGAACTCCAGACGCTGGTTCTGTGTCTTTCCGCTGACACCCTTGCGTACCAAGTTTACGCCGTGACCCATGTCGCGTACGTCATCAACGCTCTCCACCTGGAATACGTGAGTCTCGTCGCTGGCAAAGTAGGGGTCAGCCTTGATAGCCTTGGTAACCTCTTCCAGCTTAGCACCCTCTTCCAACTCTACATATACCATGCGGCGGTGGATGCCCTCACCCAAGGGGATGGTCATAGAAAGTGCGTTCTTCACACCCTCCTTAGAGCGTACGCATACGCTGTGGCCCATTGACATGCCAGGACCGAAGTTTGTATAAGAGAGGCCTTTAGGAGTCAAGCTCTGCATCAGGGTACGTACGATAGAGTCAGAACCTGGATCCCATCCGGCAGCGATAACACTGACGGTATTGGTCTTCTTGTTCAGATCCATCAGTGTGCGACGATAGTCGCGAATGAGTCCGTGGATATCGAAAGAATCGACAGTGTTGATGCCCAAGGGTAGAATCTGCTTAGCATATTCCTCGCACGAACGGGTAGGTGTTGCCAGGATAGCCACATCGACATCCTTCAACTCGCGGATATCCTTCACCACGTCATACTGTGCCAGTTCTGCAGGTTTGTTCTCAGCGCCATTACGACGTACGATACCTGCTACTTCAAAGTCAGGCGCTGCCTCCAGTGCCTCGAGTGCATACTTGCCAATGTTGCCGTAACCCACTACGGCTGCTCTTATTTTCTTCATCTTATTATGAATTTTGTTGTCCCATTTTGAATTTGCGGTTGCAAAAGTACTGCTTTTATGTGAATATTGTTACTATCTGACTTATAAATAATCTAAAAACTGTCATTTTGTGATAATTTGCAAGTTTGTACCCATCAAATACAATAAATCGTAAGACTTCTGCGTTTAAATAGATGTATATATACAAAATTGAAAGTTATGATAGAATACATCAAGGGAGAATTGACCGAGTTAACCCCCGCTTTAGCCACCATTGAGGCAGCTGGTGTGGGTTATGGGTTGAATATATCACTCAATACCTTCAGTGCCATTCAGGGTAAGAAGGAAGTACGTCTTTATGTCTATGAAGCCATTCGTGAGGATGCCCATGTGCTCTATGGCTTCTGTAATAAGAAGGAGCGCGAGATGTTCCTGTTGCTGATTACCGTTAGTGGGGTAGGAGCCAACACGGCTCGCATGATGCTCTCGGGTATGAGTGTCTCGGAGCTTTGCTCTGCCATTTCCACAGGCAATGCCAAACTTATCCAGAGTATAAAGGGTATAGGCAAGATGACGGCCCAGCGTATCATCGTTGACCTGCGTGACAAGATTGTGGCTCTGGGTATCACTGACGAGATTCCCGTTGGTGGCAGTGTGGCAGCACCAATTAATAATGCTGTGCGCGATGAGGCTGTTGCAGCCCTTACCATGCTGGGTTTTGCACCTGCTCCCACTCAGAAAGTCGTTGTCCAAATTTTGCAGGAGCAACCCACGCTACCCGTAGAACAAGTAGTCAAACTGGCCTTAAAGCAAATAAAATGAGGTATATATCATGTAAAAAACAGGCGCGGATACAATATCTGCGCCTATTTTGCGTTATAAGGAATGAAGTTCTATAGAATAAGTTTTGAAACGACTAATATATTTTTTGCTCATCGTGCTGATGGCTGGGGTGGCGATAGCCCAGGTTCCGCAAGGTGACGATGAAGATAAACAGAATAAACCAGTACCGAAGGCGCAGCCAAAGGGTATGGCAGTTGAGGATGAAACCATCCCCGACTCGCTTCTGCATTCCCGTTGGAAGATTCAGCGTACGGCGCCCGTATTGACTGCCGACCTTGATACGTCGGCATTAGACCTGCGTATGCCTGATAATGTGAAGCAGCAGGTGGAGTACAACGATTCCCTGAACCTTTATTTTATTGGTTCGAAGATGGGCGACAGTTACCTGAACGCCCCCATTATGATGACCCCAGAGGAGTATATGCGTTGGAGTGAGCGCAGGGCTCGTCAGTTGTTCTTCCGTAGCAAGGATGCCGAGAATGCCAAGACCAAGGGCAAGGAGAAGTTCGACTTCTCCGATATGCACTTCGACCTGGGACCTGCCGAGAAAATCTTCGGTCCTGGTGGTGTGCGTGTCAGCACGCGAGGCTCTGCCGAACTGAAACTGGGAGCCACGCTGAAGAATATAGAGAATCCCTCACTGCCCATCCGTAATCGTAAGACCACCTCTTTTGACTTCGATGAGAAGGTGAACCTGAACGTTACGGGTAAGGTGGGTGACAAGGTGAACATGTCACTCGATTACAACACCGACGCCACCTTTGAGTTTGATAAGAAGAACCTGGATTTGAAATACCAAGGAAAGGAAGACGAGATTATCAAACTGGTTGAGGCTGGTAATGTGACATTCCCCTCTAACAACTCCCTGGTACACGGCTCTTCAGCCCTGTTCGGTATCCGTACCGACTTGCAGTTTGGCAAGTTGAAACTGCAGACCGTCTTCTCACAGAAGGAATCCACCTCAAAGAGCGTATCATCACGTGGAGGCACACAGACCACTCCTTATGAGATAGATGTTGCCGACTATGAGGAGAATCGCCACTTCTTCCTGAGTCATTTCTTCCGTCAGACCTATGACAAGGCTATGAGTACCCTGCCCAACCTGACTACAGGCGTCAAGATTAACCGTGTGGAAATCTGGGTGACAAATAAGACAGGTACCACATCAAACTCCCGAAACCTCGTGGCTTTCAGTGAACTGGGTGAGAATAGCTATATCCAGAACCCCAACTGGCATACGTTAGGAATGAATGTGCCCAGCAACCAGGCCAACGATATCTATTCCACACTGGTACAGAATATCGACTCCGCCTCGCGAAGCATCGATCAGGTGGCAGTCTATCTGGAGAGCTATGGCAACAAACTGGTGGGAGGTGTGGACTACGAGAAACTGGCATCGGCCCGTCTGCTCTCATCGAGCGAATATACCTTGAACACCGCTTTGGGTTATGTGACACTGAAGACAGGCCTGCAGACCGACCAGGTGCTGGCCGTAGCCTTTGAATATACCTATGGTGGACAGACCTATCAGGTGGGTGAGTTCTCTACCGACGTCACACAAACCAATAAGTGCCTCTTTGTGAAGTCGCTGAAGAATACCTCTAACAATCCCGAGCAGGCCAACTGGCGCCTGATGATGAAGAACGTCTATTATCTGGCCTCGACGGTAGAGAAGGAGAAGTTCCGCATGGACATCAAGTACCAGAGCGACACCACAGGTACCTATCTGTCCTACCTCCCTGAAGAGCAACTGAAGCAGACCACCCTGCTGAAGGTGATGGGACTGGACCGCTTGGATGCCAATATGAAACCACATGCCAACGGACAGTTCGACTTTGTGAGTGGCTATACCGTAACCAACGGACGTGTCTTCCTGCCGGCAGCCGAGCCTTTTGGCAGTTACCTGCGTAATTATCTGGAGTCGAAGGGCTTGGGTCATCTGGCAGACAAATATTGCTTTGACCAACTCTATGACTCTACCCAGACCATTGCCAAGCAGAATGCCGAGAAAGACAAGTTTATCCTGACGGGACAGTTCAAGGGTAGCAGTGCCAACGTCATCTCACTTGGTGGTGGAAGCATTCCGCCGCCACGTAAAGGAGAGGAGTCCACTGTTGTGGTCACTGCCGGTGGTGCCATCCTGAAAGAAGGAACCGACTATACCGTTGATTACTCTGCTGGTGAGGTGACCATCCTCAATCAGAGTATCATCGACGCAGGTACCAATGTGAATGTGTCGCTTGAGGATAATACCAATTATGGCATGCAGCGTAAGACCATGCTGGGCTTGAACTGGGAGTACGACTTCTCGAAGAACTTCACTTTGGGCGGTACCCTGATGCACCTCACCGAGCAACCCATGGTTACTAAGGTGAATATGGGTGATGAGCCCCTGAACAACACCATATGGGGACTCAGCGTCAACTGGAAACAAGAGAGTCAGTGGCTCACCAATATGCTCGACCGCCTGCCTCTGCTCCATGTCACCCAGCCCTCACGCCTGACCTTCACTGGTGAGTTTGCCCACCTCATCACTCGCAATGCCAGTGGTACGCAGGACAATGCTTCGTATATCGACGACTTCGAGAATACCAAGGACCTGCGCGATGTCAGCGACCCCAAGGCATGGGTGCTGTGCAGTGTGCCCTCGATGTTTGCCAATTACAACGACAAGTCAACAGTGAAGAGTGGCTATGACCGTGCCCTTCTGGCGTGGTATAATGTGGATCCTATCTTCACCCGCCGTTCATCAAGTCTGACTCCCTCGCATATTAAGAACGACCTGGAACAGTTGTCCAACCACTATGTGCGTGAGGTCTATGTACGCGAACTCTATCCCAACCGCGACCAGTCAAACTATAATGGTGCCGTTTCCACGCTGCCCATCCTCGACTTGGCGTACTATCCCCAGGAGCGCGGCCCCTATAATCTGACCCTCGACTACAACAGCAATGGTACCCTGCGCAATCCCAAGCAGAAGTGGGGCGGCATGATGCGCCGACTCGAAACCACCGACTTCGAGCAGGCTAACATTGAGTATGTGGAGTTCTGGTTGCTCGACCCCTTCATCTATACCCGAAAGGAAGGCACCACAGCCAAGCATAGTGGCGACCTCTATATTAACCTGGGTGAGGTGAGCGAGGATGTGCTTCGCGATGGCAAGAAGTTCTACGAGAGCGGTATGCCTGTCGATGGTACCTCATCCTTCGAAGAGACCCAGTGGGGTAGGATTCCCGTACAAGCCACGCAGACCTATGCCTTTGCCACCACCAGTGGCTCACGCGAGAAGCAGGACGTCGGTCTGAACGGTCTGACTGATGACGAGGAGAAACAGTATGGTGCCTATGCCGACTGGCTCAACAGCGTGAGCACCGTTGTCAGCAATGACTCGTTGCTGGAAGCCTGGCGTCAAGACCCTGCAGGCGACGACTACCACTATTTCCGTGGCACCGATTTCGATGCCCAGCAGACCAGCATCCTGCAGCGCTATAAGCGCATCAACAACCCCCAGGGCAACTCTCCCTCGAACGACAACCAGACCGAGGGTTACGACACCTCATATAAGACAGGTCCCGATGTGGAGGATATCAATCAGGACTACACCCTCAACGAGTACGAACGCTACTATCAGTATCATATCCCCATCAACGATGATGAGTTGCAGGCCTATAATCGCGGCAACAAGTCAGAGAGCTCACACATCGTTGACCACCGCGACTATACTGCCAAGTTGCGCAATGGTGATACTATCACCGTGCGCTGGTATCAGTATCGCATCCCCCTGGCAGAGTTTGATGATAAGATTGGTTCTATCAGCGGCTTCACCAGCATCCGCTACATGCGTATGTTCCTCACCAACTTCGAGGAGCCCATCGTCCTGCGCTTCGGTTCTCTCGACCTGGTGCGTGGTGAGTGGCGTCAGTATAAGCAAAACCTCATGACCTCGGCAGGAGCGGAGACCGGTCTGCTGGAGATGAGTGCCGTCAATGTCGAGGAGAACACAGACCGCCAGCCTGTGGCTTATGTCCTGCCTCCAGGCATCACCCGTATGACAGACCCCAACCAGCCCCAGCTCACCGAGAGCAATGAGCAGGCCCTGTGTCTGACGGTGAAGAACCTGTCGCAGAACGAGTCGAAGGCTGTCTATAAGAATCAGAACCTGAACCTGCGTCAGTACAAGCGCCTGCAGATGTTCGTCCACGCCAACCACCTGGTGCCCAACAACACCCAGTTGGAGGACAATCAGTTGGCTGTCTTCATCCGCCTGGGTTCCGATTATAAGAACAACTACTACGAGTACCTCATCCCCCTGAAGCTCACTCCGCAGGGCAACTATCGTTGGAACGTACCCTCCGACCGCCCGTTGGTATGGCCTGAGGAGAATATGCTCGATATCGACATGAGCGTCTTCACAGCCTTGAAAAAGAGTCGCAATAAGGCTCGTGCCCAGGGCTTGGCCAACTTCAACGTCGTGTATTCCGAGTACGACCCCGACAAACCAAATAATAAGGTGAGTATCGTGGGTAACCCCTCATTGGCAGAGGTGAAGACGATGGTGATTGGTGTGCGCAACCTGAGCAGCACCATGAAGTCGGGCGAGGTGTGGGTCAACGAGCTGCGCCTGCGTGAGTCAAACAACGAAGGCGGTTGGGCCGCATCAGGAGCCCTGAACCTTCAGTTGTCCGACTTCGGTAGCGTGAACATGTCGGGACGTTATATCACCGATGGCTTCGGCGGACTCGAGGAATCCATCCTTCAGCGCTCTACCGACACCCAGAAGCAGTATGCCGTGACAGCCAACTTAGAGTTAGGAAAACTGTTCCCCGACAAGGCCAAGGTATCGGCACCGCTTTATTATTCTTATTCTAAGGAGATTATCAGTCCGAAGTATAATCCTCTGGACACCGATATGGACCTCGATGATGCTCTGGAGTCGGCCGTTGACAAACGCGAACGCGACTCTATCGAGTCTATCGCTGTGACGAAACACACGTCGCGCAACTTCTCGTTGAGCAATGTGCGTGTGGACATCAAGAGCAAGTTGCACCCCCTGCCCATCGACCCCGCCAACTTCTCGTTCTCATATAGTCATGCCCATCGCAACACCACGGGACAAACCACCGTCTATGAGAACGATGACCAGTGGCGTGGCTCGCTGAACTACAGCTACTCGCCCGTCTATAAGACCTGGGAGCCCTTCAAGAACTCGAAGAGCAAGTCGAAGTGGATGCAGTTCCCCAAGGCTATCGGCTTCAACTACCTGCCCCAGAACATCTCGTTCAACTCAGAGTTGACACGTAACTACTACGAGTTGCAGGAGCGCGACCTCGAGAATACCGAGAATCCCAGCCTGCCCCTCACCTTCAGTCAGCAGTTCCTGTGGAACCGCGATTTCCAGTTGCGTTGGGACCTCACCAAGAATCTCCACATGAACTTCCAGAGTGCCACCCATGCCGAGGTAGAGGAACCCTATACCCCTGTGAACAAAGACCTCTATCCCGATCGCTATACCGCATGGAAGGACTCCGTATGGACCAGTATCAAGCACTGGGGTACGCCGCTCGATTATCAGCAGTCGTTCTCAGCCAGTTATCAGGTGCCTATCGACAAACTGCCCATCTTCGACTGGGTGAAGACAGATGCCTCGTATAATGCCACCTATTCATGGTTGCGTGGCACCGATCTTGACGATGGTACCTCGCTGGGTAACACCATCTCGAACAATCGTAACCTGAATATCAATGGTACGATCAATATGGAGACGCTCTATAACCATATCCCCTTCCTCAAGAAGACCAACGAACGCTTCAAGAAGGCTATCAGCAACAATAATAACAAGAAGACCGCCAAGAAACCTGCTGCCAATTCCAAGGACTCGAAGGATAAGGGCTTGGAGAAGGAGGCTAAGGAACTGCCCAAGAACAAGAATACCT
Source organism: uncultured Prevotellaceae bacterium (assembly GCA_902775605.1). Lineage (GTDB taxonomy): Bacteria > Bacteroidota > Bacteroidia > Bacteroidales > Bacteroidaceae > Prevotella. The sequence goes on along the minus strand of CACYNE010000001.1, from coordinate 132,659 downwards.
TCCAGAAGGAGATTACTCTTGTGCCCGACACGCAGTTGGTGGTGCAGCACAGCAAGAAGACCAAGCGCCTCATGGTGTCGGCTCGCAACAAGGACGGACGCGTGGTGCCTGTGAAGTGGAAGGTTGTTGACGAGAATAATATCAAGGTCTATGGTGCCGACTCCCTGCAGCTGAAGCTCAGTATCACCCCCAAGGAGCCCCTCGACAAGCAGTGGTGGTATAACCCCGCCCAGCAGGCAGCCCGTCTGCTGATGATGCTGCGCAATGTCAGCGTGAGCTACCGCAACCAGTATGCAATGACCCTTCCTGGCTTCATGCCAAATGTTGGCGACGCCTTCGGTCAGAGCAACAGCAGCATCATGGCACCAGGTCTTGGCTTTGCCTTCGGTCTCACTGGCGACGGCTATATCGAGACAGCCCGCAAGAACGGCTGGCTGCTGAACAACGAAAGCGTGGCAACCCCCGCCACCTCGTCGGCCACTGAAGACCTGCAGATTCGTGCCACCCTCGAACCCATGCGCGATTTGAAGATCGACCTCAATGCCAGTCGCACGGTGAACAAGGCTCGCAGCGTGCAGTTCATGTACGAAGGCTCACCCACCACCTATAGTGGTTCGTTCAATATGACCACCATCTCCATCCGCAGTGCCCTGGAGGGTATGGGCGATGCCAACAATGGCTATAGCAGTAAGTCGTTCGATGAGTTCTGTGGCAAGGTGGCAGCCTTCCGCGACCGCGTGCAGGCCCAGTATCCTGCCGGCTCAGGCGCCAACCCCGTTGACCCCTATAGTGCCGACGTGCTCATCCCCGCCTTCCTCGACACCTATACGATGGGTGCAGGCGGTTCCCTCGACATCTTCCCAGCCATCACGCGCCTGTTGCCCAACTGGACCATCCGCTATGCGGGCCTGTCAAAGCTGACGTGGATGCAGGGCGTCTTCAAGAGCTTCAACATCAACCACAGCTATAAGAGCATCTACTCCGTAGGTTCGTATGCCTCTTACAGTTCGTGGATGGAGTATATGGGCGACCTGGGTTATGTGAAGGCAGCCGATGGCTCTCTCACGCCCTCTTCGTGCTATAACATCTCTACGGTGAGTATCAACGAGCAGTTCTCGCCCCTGCTGGGCGTCGATATGACGTTCAATAATAATATGACCTGCAAAGTGGAGTATCGCACCACCCGTACGCTGAACCTCTCGATGACCAGTGTGCAGATTAATGAGTCGAACTCCAAGGACTGGGTCATTGGCATGGGTTATAAGATTAGCGACTTCAACCTTTTCGGCTCAGGCAGCTCGCGCAAGGTGAAGGGCGGTAAGAAAAACAACAATGATAACGATAAGCAGCAGACCACCAAGAAGAAAGGCGTGAACCACGACCTGAACACCCGTGTGGATGTGTCGTTCCGCAAGCAGGCCGCCATCACCCGCGACATCGCCTCTGGCGTATCGTCGGCCAGCAGTGGCAACTCTGCCTTGAAGATCACGTTTGCTGCCGACTACACCCTGTCGCGCATGCTGACCCTCTCGGCCTACTATGATCGTCAGACCAATACCCCGTTGCTCTCGTCAAGTAGCTATCCCACCACCACGCAGGACTTTGGCATCTCGATGAAGTTCTCGCTGACCCGATAAGAGATTTGAGAATTGAGATTTGAGAATTGAGATTTGAGAATTGATGGCGAATGAATTTGCATTGACACTGTTACGATGGTTTCGCGAAAATGGGCGCGATCTGCCTTGGCGACAGACCCGCGACCCCTATGCCATCTGGCTGTCGGAGATTATCCTCCAGCAGACCCAGGTGAAGCAGGGCTGGGCCTATTGGGAGCGCTTCATGCAGAAGTGGCCTACGGTGGAACAGCTGGCTGCTGCCACCGAGGACGAGGTGCTTCGCATGTGGCAGGGACTGGGTTATTACTCGCGGGCCCGCAACCTGCACTTCGCAGCCCGTCAGATTGTCGCGATGGGCGGCTTTCCACAAACCCTTGAGGGCATCAAGAGTCTGAAGGGCGTAGGCGACTATACCGCTGCTGCCATCGGCTCCTTTGCTTTCGACCTGCCCGCTGCCGTTGTCGATGGCAACGTCTATCGCGTGCTGAGTCGCCATTTCGGCATTAGCACCCCCATCAACACCACCGAGGGAAAGAAAGAGTTTGCCCTGCTGGCGCAAGAACTCCTGCCAACAGCCAATACCCAACAGCCAACAGCCAACAGCCAACAGCCAATACCCAACACCCAACACCCAACAGCCGACTACAACCAGTCCATTATGGACTTCGGTGCCACCCAATGCACCCCATCCAACCCAGATTGCCCAGATTGCCCATTAATAGAATCCTGCCTCGCCTTCCGCGAGCATCGTGTTGACGCCCTCCCCGTGAAGCTCAAGACGCTGAAGGTGAAGGAGCGTGCGCTGACCTATGTCTATGTGCGCTATCAGGGCGAGACAGCCATCCATCGTCGTGGTGAGGGTGATATCTGGCAGGGACTCTATGAACCCCTGCTCACCGACCAGGTGCCCGATGGTGCTGTGCTGTTGCGTCAGGGCGTGAAGCATGTGCTGACCCACCGCATCCTCAAGGCCGACTTCTGGTTGTGGCAACCCGCAGAGCGTCCCGCCCTGCCTGCCGACTATCTCTGGATAAAAGAAACGGAGCTTGACGAATTCGCCAAGCCCCGATTGATTGAGATTCTGTTAGAAACGCTTAATTCCTAACCACAATTTTCTTGTTGCGCTTGATATAGATGCCGCGCTGTGCCTTGCTCACGCGACGTCCCTGCATGTCGTACAGCGGTGCCTCGTCCTCGTCAGTCTTGAGCGTCTGTATGCCGTTGGGGTCGTCAACCACCGTCAGCACGCCGTTCACATAACTGATTTCATAGTTCTGAGCCACGGCACCCGACACGCGAATCTCGTATTCGCCCGCAGGACTGTCGATGGTGGCGTCGCACTCAATGACGGGACGCACCACGAACACCGTGTCCGTCTCCTTGTTGCGGAAACTCTTATAGGTCAGCTCAAACTCAGGATTAGGCTCGCCCACCTTGCGGGTATAGCTCTTGGCGGTGATGGTCAGCGCAGCAGGAGTGATGGTGAGAACACCCTCGCGGAACTCCACGCCCGGTGTGCTGACGGTGCCCTGAGTCACCGTGATGGGATATTCACCCACAGGCAGAGTGGCAATAGCCAGCGACTCACATTCCGTATCGGGAGCGCCGATGACGGGAGCACCCAGCACCTTCACATAGATGGTGCCCAGCGTGCGGCCGTAGGCACGGGTAGCCTCGGCAGTGACTACGGGCTTACCCGTAAACTCAATCACTTTCTTGGTTGCCCAGGTCTCGTCAGCCAGATAAGTAGGCAGGACAGCCTTTGGCACGAAGAAGGTGGTCTGCGGACGCAGGCTGAAGTTGCAAGGCATCATCTCCTGCTCATTGAGAATCACCAGATAGTCCAGCTTGCTGCAAGCCGTGAAGGCCGAGCTGCTGATGGTGGTGACGCTGCTGGGCAGATAGAGTATCTGCAGGTCGGAGGCATTGCGGAAGGCATTGTCGGGAATCGTTGTCACCGAGGTGAAGTATTTGAACTCCTCGAAGGTGCTCATGACCTTGCCGCGGAACACCTCGCCAATTTCCGTCACGGCCTGAGCCTCCTCAAAGGTCAGTTCGCCGTCGCCGTCGGCATCCCAGTTCTCCAGACAGATGGCCTGTGCCTTGGTGTCGCTGAAGGTGATGAAGTGCAACTTGGCGCGCACCGAGCTGAGTGCCTCGCTGAGGTCAATCAGCGTACTCTCGGGATTGTTATATACCACCAACTCATCGTCCACGTTGACGCTCTTCTCGATAGCCTTGTCCAGGTATTTCTTCAACTTCTCCACCACCTCGTCAGTAGCCAGGGCGTTCTTATAGTCCTCCTCTAAGACATACGTCCACTGCGTGTTGGGGCTGATGCCCTTGATGTCCCAGTAGATGCCGTAAGTGGGGCTTGCCGCATTGCTGCTGTGGCTCTCGTTAATTCCCAGATACTCGCCAGCCACATGGTTGGCATCCGTTTCCGGCAGACTGATGGTATAGATATTGGGAGCCACCGAATCCACCGTCCACCTCGACTTGGTCGATGGCTTGCCGTCGCCGAAGCAAGCCTTCACGCCCTCACCCACTTTCGTGTCGGTATCGGTGCGGAATACCACGGATTGTGTTGCAGCATCCATCATCTCCCATGTACCATTGGTGTACATATTCCATTCATAGAGGCGTCCTTTCTTAGCCACCACAGATTGTGTGCCGTAGGCTTCGCCCATGGTCAGCATCTTGCGCGTGCTAACGTTGTAGATATAGCCATTCTTCAGAGGCTGTATGGGCGAGAACTTAGGCATGGTGTGACCCAGACGCTTCTCGACGATGGTGCCGAACTTTCCCCACACGTCATGCGCCTCATAGCGGGCCTTTGTGCCGAAGGGCACGTAGAGCGTACACTGACTCAGGGGCACGTTCTTAAAGATGTTGTTGCCCATGCTGATGCCCGATGGGTCGAGCACCTCGATAGTCACCTCACGCAGGGCGGTACAGCCCATGAAGGCCTCTTCGCCAATCACGTTGACATATTCGGGGATATTGATTTTCGTCAGTTTCTTACAGCCATTGAAGGCATCATAGTAAATCTTCTCCACGCCCTGAGGCACGATGACACTCTCCAGATTAGTGCATCCTCTCAGGAAGTTGCCGGGGATGGCATCCACGTTGGTGAAGTACTGCAATTCGTCAAAGGTGACGATGGTCTTGTCATCCTGGAAGTAGTACAGCCATCCGAAGTCATTCACGTCAGCCGCCTCCTTATAGCTCAGTTCGCCGTCAGTGTCGCCGTCGAAATTCTGAATACTCTTGGTGCGCACGTTCTCGTTGGCAAACTCCATGAACTTCAGTTTCTTGCGCAGCGAGCTCTGAGCTGTCTTCAGTTCCTCGATGGTGCTCTCCAGATTGTCATACACCACCTGCTCCTCGTCGTACTTCACGTTGCGCTTCTTCGCTGTGGCAATGAGCTTCTCCAGTGTCTGAGCCTCGTTGAAGCGCTTGGTGAGCGCCTCGTCATAGAGCACGAACTGCCACTGACAGTTCAGCTTGTGCGTGGCATATTCCACGTCGTAGTAAGCACCGTTGGTGGGCTGTGCCGCGTTGCTCTCGTGATCTGTCTGCACACCCAGATACTCGCCAGCCACATAGGCAGTTTCTGATTCCGGCACCTGGATGGTGTAGATGTTCTCGCCAGCCTGTGCCACGCTCCAATAGCCGTTGGTGAGACTGGTGCCATCCACGAAGACAGCCTTGACGCCCTGTCCCACGTTGCCGTCGTTGCTGGTGCGGAACAGGTATTTGCCGTCCTTGCCCGTGTCGGGCGAGGTGAAGTAGTACACACCCTCTGGCTTGCTGGTGGGATGCACTGCCTTGAATCGCATGGGCTCTGTGCCCACCACGGCCTGCGTCTTGTAGGCCTCACCCTTGGTCAGGTAGCGACCCGTGCCCACATTATATATATAATAGGTCTTGTTGTTTTCCAGTGCGGCAAACTGTCCGCCCGAAATGTCGCGTGTCTGCACAATTTTGCCAAACGCCTTCCACTGCTCGTGGGCCTCGAAGAAAGCCTTCGTGCCCTGCATCACGTTCAGCGTTGCCTTGCTCAGGTTGGTGTTGCCGAATAACTCTGAGCCCATGACGATGTCGGTGGGATGATAGGTGTTCACGGTAAAGCTGGTGAGCTTGGTGCATCCGTTGAAAGCCTCGTCGCCGATGCTGCCCACGCTGATGGGCATGTTGAAGGCCGTGAGTGCGGCACAGCCCTTGAACGTAGCCTTCTCGATAGCCACCACCTCGTTAGACAGTTCAATATCTGTCAGCAGGGCGCAGCCCTCGAAAGCCTCCTCGCCGATGGCGTTGATGCCTGTGGGCAGGCTGACCTGCGGCAGTTTCTTACAGTTCTTCAGGGCGCGGGCACCAATGGCTTTCAGCTTCTTGGGCAGACGCAGCGTGTTCAGGGCGGTGCATCCGTTGAAAGCATCGTCGTTCAGGGTGATGATACCCGTGAAATAATACAGCTCGGGGAACTTCTTGATGGTGGTGTTGCCCGTGAAGGCCTCGCCCAGCGAAGTCACAGCAGCAGCCTCGTTGTAGGTCAGTTTGCCGTCGCCGTTAGCATCCCATTTCTCCACACAAATCTTTTTCACCGTAGCATCGCTAAAGCTCATGGCCTTCTCGCCGAAGTTCTCAGGTTCCAGACCGATGATAATCGATCTGCCAGTGCTATAGCCATCTTCACTGCCACCAATACCCTGTCCATTGCCGGGAGTCAGGTTAGTCAGATAGTAGAAGCCGTCACTCTGACCGCCCCATCCCCAGTTGATGTAGTAGCGCTGGTTCTCGTAGCCACAGGTCAGGAAGGCGTGTCCCATGCTCCAGTTGCCTGTATAGCCACCCAGATAGACAGGGCGTCCTGCTGCCAGTTCGGTATATACCAGTCTGTCCAGTTCGTCCTCGCTACTGAATTCGTTGATGTATTTCACCGAGTTGCCATAGCCGAAATACTTCTTGCAGGCTGTCTCCACTTCATAAATCTGTGCGCCAGACGACGAATTGGTATAGTCCATCTTCACCGACACGCCGCAGTACAGCATCAGCTGGGCCACCGCCTGCTTCTGCAGTTCCGATGCCGAGTTGTAGGTGTCCTTCATGTTATCCCAGTCGATGGGTGCGCCGGCAGCGATGCCAGGCACCGCTATTCCCTTGGTGTAGGTAGAGAAGCCGGGAATGTCGGCCATCGTCTCCGTCACCGATTTCTCGCGGTTGTAATATAGAATCTGCGCCATAGCAGTGGCCACGCAGCCCGTCACTGAGCGTGAGCCGCCGTCCAGCGGACAGAGGTTGTTGTAGGGTGAGCCCTGACTCCATTTGCAGAACATAAACTGCTCCACCTTGGGGTGGTTGGCAGGCAGTTTCAGTACGGGAGCACCTGCCTGGATGGCCTTGATCTGTCGGGCATAGCCCTCCAGCATGGCCTGCAGCTGTGGAGGCAGTTGCTCATAGTCGAAGGTGCCTTCGGTGGTATAGCCCAGCACGTCGATGGTCTTGTCGTCGCCCGATGCGATGACGAATCCCTCGTTGTTGCCACGGTCAAACACGTAGTAAGGCTCGGTAGCAGTCTGTGCCGCAGCCCCCTTTCGTGGCGCCAAACGCTTTTCGCTGACCACAGCCTTGATCTCGTGTGTGTCACCTTGTTTCTTCTGGAAAGCCATCACGCGTTGCTTGGCCTGTTCGCGGGTGATAGGGTCGGCCGAAGCCTGCATCATCGCCATGCACAAGAGCAGCGCTGAGAGCATCACTTTAACGTGAAAGTACGTTTTTCTCATTCTTCAATTCGTTTTAGTTAGTATTTTCGTTGCAAAGTTACAAATTATTTCATTTCCCCGCAAATAAAAATCATCATAAAAACGCCTTCTTTGCTGTTTAAAAAATGTTGTGTTCGTAAACAGCAATTTTTTTACTGTTAAAACTAAAAAAATGTCGAAAAAAGTTTGGCACTTATTAAAAAATAACCTATCTTTGCGACATAGAAGTCCAGCCTAATATACTACCTTAAATAATATACTAGTTTACAAAAACACCACGTAAGTGCGATTCCGTCCGGAACCGCACTTATTTTTTTGTCCTATCGCTTGGCAGTTTCACAGATTCTTTTTATCTTTGCAGCCGAAGAACAAACGGGGGGATAAAAGCATCATAAACAATAACGGATATAAGGACCCTTAACTATACACATTATTACAAACTTATGATTAAAAAAGTATTTTTGCCTCTTCTGCTCATGGTAGCAGTGTCTGCGCAGGCTGCAGAGAACCCAGTGTTGAAGATTGAGGGTGGTCAGGTGCAAGGAGTCTTGGCCGACGACCACCCCGACGTGTTTGTCTATCGTGGCATTCCTTATGCTGCACCTCCCATCCGTGAGAACCGTTGGAAGGCTCCGCAGCCCGTACTCCCCTGGAAGGGTGTGAAGATTTGCGACACCTTCGGACGTCCCAGCTATCAGGCCATCCAATACACTGGTGGCTATTACACCGAGTGGGGCTATGGCAAGGAGGCTGCCTTCAGTGAGGACTGCCTCTATCTCAATGTATGGACCAAGGCGCCAGGGCAGGTTAACAAGAAGTTGCCTGTAGCTTTGTGGATTCACGGTGGTGGCTATCGTGAGGGCTTCGGCTCAGAGCCCGAGTTCGACGGACAGGAGTGGGGTGCCAAGGACGTGGTGCTCGTCTCCATCAACTATCGTCTTGGCATCTTCGGCTTCCTCTGTCATCCCGCTTTGGCTGAAGAGAGTCCTAATAAGGTGTCAGGCAACTACGGCATCCTCGACCAGATTGAGGCCCTGAAGTGGATTAAGAAGAACATCGCCCAGTTTGGTGGCGACCCCAACAACGTCACCATCTTCGGTCAGAGCGCCGGTGGTGGCAGCGTGCGCACCCTGTGCGAATCGCCCCTGGCTCGCGGTCTGTTCCACAAGGCCGTCATCATGAGTGCCCAGGGTCTTAGCATCCCCAACCCCAACGGTGGTGGCATGATGGGCGGTCGCTATAGCGGTGGTTCCATCGAGGACGCAGCCAACAACGCCAAGAAAATGTTCGACTGGGCTGGCATGACCGACCTTCAGAAGATGCGTCAGGCCTCTACCGAGACCGTCTTCGCCCTGCCCACCATCTATCAGCAGTATCAGCAGGCCAACAGTCCTCAGCAACAGCAGGGCGGCTTTGGTGGCATGATGCGCATGGGTATGGGTTATATGCCAATGATCGATGGCTATGTCAGCGTGAAGAGTTTCGATGATGCTACGCGTGAAGGCACCCTGGCCGACGTGCCCTATATGATTGGCTTCACCCTCAACGATATGGGCAACATGGCGCCCAACATCGCCGAGTTCTGTAAGGTGCGCGCCGAGAAGGGCGGCAAGGCCTGGGCTTACGAGTTTGCCCGTCCTCTGCCCGACGATGGCTCACATCCCGAGGTCACACAGCGTCTCAAGGGTGCTTTCCACTCCTCCGACCTCTGGTTTGTCTTCAAGAGCCTGAAGCACTGCTGGCGTCCTTGGACAAAGGGCGACTGGGACCTCTCTGAGAAGATGCTCACCGCATGGACCAACTTCGTGAAGTACAGCGACCCCAACGGCCCCAAGGGTGGCAATTGGAAGCCCTGCACAGCCCAGAACCCCAAGTTCATGGTGTTCAAGCTCAACGACAAGGATGCTGAGGCTTCTGTCTATGGCGAGCCCGAGATTGCTCCTCAGGGTCAGGGTGGCTTCGGCTTCGGAGGCTTCGGTGGTGGTTCCGGTCGTCCCGGTGCCGGTGCTCCCGGTGCCCCTGGTGCTCCCCGCCGCTAATCCCCTCAGTTCATTAGTATAAACATGTAAGACCGACACCTCGCAATGAGATGTCGGTCTTTTTACATTCCTCCTTCCTCCTTCCTCTTTCCACCTTCCACCTTCCACTTTTTTCTACACTCCAATGCAACTGGTGGTGCCCAGGTTTCACTTAGTTCTCAGGATCCTCGGTGTCGTTACCGCCTCCTTGGTTGCCGCCTCCCTCGGAAGGGCTGGGGGTGGGGCCCTGGTTGCCGCCAGTGTTCTCCTGCTCGTCCTCCACGCTTCCATCGTCAGCCGAGGTGACGCGCTTGATTTCCTTGCCATCCTTGTCGTAGCAGGTGATCTGGACGGCGGTTTTCGAGAGCTCCTCCTTCAGTTCCGTGTTGGGGGTGAAGATGATGCGGCGGCTGGAGATGAGGCCCGCCTTGACGTCGTTCACGTTCTCGACCGACTTGGCGCGGAGGCCGAAGCGCATGGTGCCAAGACCGGGCAGTGCTACCGAGTGGCCTTCCGTGGCCCACGCCTTGATGACTTCGCCGGCGGCGTCCCAGCAGGCCTGCATCACACCGCGACTCACACCGCTGCGGAGGGCTGCCTCCTTGATGACCTTGTCCTGTGAGAGTGCCGTGTAGAGCTCGGGCATCATCACATAGCGGTACTTGCCCGCATACTTACCAATGTTCTGATACTGTTCCTTTGCTTTTACTTTCAGTGCCATAATCGAATAAATTTTAAAATGTTCAACGTTTAATGGTTCAAGGTTCGTGCGACGTCATACATCTTACCTCTTCCATCTTACTTCTCTCGTGTCTCACTCCCCCGTGGGCCCGTAAATTTTTTCTCGTGGGAGCGCGAATTTCGTCTCTCAAATTGACACTGCAAAGGTACGACAATGGCATTGCGGTTCACGAATACTGCCACAAAAAATTTTTTTTCAAAAATAAATTTTGTACTGAAAATGTTGACGGCAATCTGTTACACTGTTGACTATGTCGACACTGTTTGCGCTCAGCATAGCTTAAGCTTAGCTCTGCATTCGCTGTTTCAGTGTTACAGTGTTACAGTTCTCGAAAGGGCTTTCCATTTCCTCATAAAAACTTCTATATTTATATATAAATATAGAGTTAATTTTTAAACTTTCCACGATTGATTTGGGAACTGTAACACTGTAACGCTGTAACGCCAATCTGATTTTTTCTTTATATTCTTTACCTGAAAAAGATAATCTTCTTAGCTTCGATAGTGATAATGCTTTCTGTTTTCGAGGTAGTGTAGGTCAGACTGATGCGCATACGCCTCTTCCTCGAAACGGATGTGGAAATAGGCCTTCGTGGCGTCCCTGTATTTGATGTAAAGAATGAGCCATTCTATGCCATACCAGATGAAGAAGGGGATGTAAAGAAGCTCTTTCTGCTGGGCTGCATGAATCGATTCGTGGTTGACCTCTATCTTGTCCAAGGGCCTCACGGAAAGGATAAAGCCAAACAGGCAGATGGCATAATAATCCTTCTGCAGGGGTAGGCGTTTGAAAATATGTACGCGTCTGGTCTTCGTCTTGCTCATCTCAACTATGTTAATCGGCTGCAAATGTATGCAATTATTGTGTGATAACAAAATTTTTGGAAGATTACGTGTCACGAACTATATGTTTTTCTTGGGAATAATTTGGGAAGTTCAAAAAATCTATTTAAATTTGCAGCGATGTTTGAAAAGGAAATTGAGGAATACGAGCGCGTCAGAAAAGATTATCAGCAGAAGGTGGCTGATAGGATGGGGCGCAAGCAGTGGATGGAATATAATGAGATTCTGTTCTCTGCACATTCCTGTGCCATTGAGGGAAACTCGTTTACGGTGGATGACACGAGGATTCTGCGTGAGCAGGGAATGGCAATGATTCCTGTGGGACGCTCGCTGTTGGAGTGTACGGAAATGGCCGATCATTTTCGTGCGTTCGACTATATGGCGGGTCATCTTGATCAGTTTTTTGACGAGGCTCTGCTGAAGGAAGTGAACCGATTGGTTACGGAACATACACTGGCCTATAGGGCTCCAGGTGCTGTGGCAGGAGAATATACTACCGAGGATATGGCTGCTGGCGATACGGTGTTTGGTGACCATGAGACGCTCATAGTGCGTGTTCCCAGACTCATGACATCGACGCAAAGAGCAATGGCAGAGGGACAGCATCCGATGGTGGTGGCAGCGAAGTGGCACGGCTATTTTGAGTATCTGCACCCCTTCCACGATGGCAACGGGAGAACGGGGCGTCTGCTCTCTAACTTCATCCTGTTACGTGCGGGGCATCCCTTGCTGATAGTTAAGTTGGAAGACCGCGCCGCTTATATCTCGGCCTTGAAACAGATACGCACAGAGGGAACGGATGAGCATTTGGTGGCATTCTTCTTTAAAACGGCTATAGAACGGATGAAGAGTGAGATGGCGCAGAAGCGTAAGAATTCGTTGCCCCTGATTTTCTTCTGACAATGGAATATATCTACAAATACCCGAGACCTGCACTAACAGCCGACTGTGTGGTGATGACGAAAGAAGCGATGCCCCAGGTGCTACTGATTGAGCGAGGTCCATTTGTCCGAAGTAATTAGAAAAATTTAAATTCCGTCGGAAAAATGGGATGAACAGGGCGTTTTGGTTGCATATACGAGGACAATCCACGAGGGGTGTCCTCGTTTTTTTCGCAAGCCTTGCGCGTGAAAAATATTTGGTGGTATAGTTATTATTGAGTATCTTTGCAAAAAAAATAAGAGATGATGGAAAAAGTAAAGATGTTGGGCGCACTGGTGGGTGATATCATCGGGTCGGTGTATGAGTTCTGTAATGTGAAAACGACTGATTTTGAGTTGTTTACGCCGCAGTCGAGGTTTACGGATGATTCGGTGATGACTCTCGCGGTGGCGAAATGGCTGACGGAGGATAAAGCGCATTCTTTACTGCATTTGATATACTGTATGCAGGAACTGGGACTCCGTTATCCTAATGCTGGCTATGGTGGGAGATTCTTGGGATGGCTTTATGAGGATGATCCGCAGCCCTATAACAGTTGGGGAAACGGAGCAGGAATGAGAGTGAGTCCTGTTGGCTTGTATGCAAAGACTCTCGATGAAGCCTTAGCGCTGGCTGCCATAACGGCATCGGTAAGTCATAACCATCCAGAAGGAGTGAAAGGTGCACAGGCTATAGCAGCAAGTGTGTTCCTTGCTAAGCAAGGGAAAACAAAGGCTGAGATTAAGGCGTATGTGGAGGAGACATTTGGCTATGATCTGAACAGGACGATTGAAGAAATACGACCTGATTACTATTTTGATGTATCATGCCAAGGTAGTGCACCTGAGGCTATCATTGCTTTCTTGGAGGGCAATTCGTTTGGAGAGGTAATTAGATTGGCTATTTCTGTTGGGGGTGACTCGGATACCATCGGGGCTATGGCTGGAGCAATAGCTGCTAGTATGTATCCTATCCCAGAAGAGATTGCAGAACGGTGCAATAGCATATTAACAGCGGATTTAAGGGAGATCAAAGATAAGTTCTTTGATATGGTTGAAGGTTGAAAGGATTCTCGCAAGCCTTGCGGAGATTTTGCGTTATCAAAAATTATTCGTACCTTCGCAGCGTGATTGAGAAACAGCAGACAGCAGAGGAGATGGCTCTGGAGGTGAAAAGACTGACGGAGCAACTGATGACAGCAGGACGGAAAGACCTGGTGCTGAAGGCTATTGGTGTGCCTTTGCTGGAGGAACTGCGCATAGAGGCCGCACGAGGGAAACTGTCGAGACTGGTCATCACCAAGGATTATCGATTTGTACTGGAGGACTATAATAACATGGAGGTGGAACTGCAACCTGTGCACAAGGCGGTGTATCTGCTGTTTCTGGCGCATCCAGAGGGTATCGAGTTCAAGCACTTGGCAGATTATCGCAAGGAGTTGATGGGCTATTATATGCAGACGGCTCGCTGGATGGATGAGGAGAAAATCATGGAGAGCGTGGATAAGTTGATTAATCCGTTGGATAATGCAATCAATGAGAAATGCTCGAGAATCAAAAAGGTGTTTTTAGACCTGATGGATGAGTATAGGGCGAGCTATTACTTTATCAGCAGTCATACGAAGAAACATATTGCGGGTCGTATATGGTACGAAAGGCTGAAGGTGATAACATTGCCGAGAGAATTGGTGGAATTGAGATTTGAGGATTAAGATATGGAAGACGGAAATGAGATATTGAAGCAGTTTGGGATGCCTGTTGAGGATAAAATGCAGGGCATCATCAAAGTGGTGGGCGTAGGCGGCGGCGGATGCAACGCTGTCAGGAATATGTACAACGAAGGCGTGGGCGGCGTGACGTATGCCGTCTGCAACACGGACAGTCAGTCGTTGTCGCGTTCGCCAGTGCCAGTGAAAATCCTGTTGGGTGACTCTGGTCTTGGTGCTGGTGGTAATCCGGAACTGGGCAAGAGCGAGGCAGAGACAAATTTAGGTGACATTGAGAAACTGCTGAGTGACGGCACGAAGATGGTGTTCGTGACGGCAGGTATGGGCGGCGGTACTGGTACAGGCGCCGCTCCGGTTGTGGCTGGTGTGGCTAAAAAGATGGGACTACTGACAGTGGGCGTGGTGACCATCCCCTTCTTTTTTGAGAAGAAACGCAAGATTATCAAGGCCCTGAAGGGTGTTGAGGAGATGCGAAAAAACGTGGATGCGCTGCTGATTGTGAATAATGAGCGATTGTGTGACGTCTATTCTGACTCGGACCTGTCTGTAAAAGAGGCTTTTCTGCGGGCTGATAATATCCTGATGGATGCTGTGAAGGGTATCTCGGAACTTATCGTGCTGCCCAGCGACGGGGGCGTGAAGAGTGACTTCCGCGATGTGGAGACTACAATGAAAAACGGTGGTGGTGCTATCATGGCAATGGGGCGCGCCAGTGGGGAGCATCGTGTGGAGAAAGCCATCGTCAATGCGCTCGATTCACCCTTGCTCTATGGTAATGACATCGGCAAGGCCAAGCGAATCCTCTTTAATATCTATGCCAGCGACGAGCATCCTATCTTTGTGCGTGAGTTGCAGGAGATTGATGACTTCTTTGATCAATTGGACCCGAATATCGATGTGATTTGGGGTACGGCAACGGACGACTCGCTGGGGGAGGATGCCAAGGTGACCATCCTGGCAACGGGCCTCGAAGATGAGTTGCGTGGCGAGGTGGCAAAGGATGTTCACAGAGACGAGGATGACTTCTATGAAGATCTGATTCCGCAGTTATATAAGCCGGTTGTGAAAAAGACGATGGCAGAGGTGATTACGCAGGAGCCGCTCTTCGAGGTGAAACCCGCTCCTGAGCCAGAGCCGGCACCCAAACCAGAACCTGTTGTGACACCAGAACCGCCTGTGGCTGAAGAACCCAGAATAGTGTCGTCGGCAATAGAAAAACTGAAAGACTGGCTGAACAGGCTGGCAGAATAAAAAATGCGTCCCAAGTGCTTTTCAACACTTGGGACGCTGCTTATGAGTAAATGGCACCGCTGTGCGAAAGATTTAGTTGCGGAACACCAGGCCGTCGCCGAAGGAATCGACGATGATGGGACGGTCGCGATGGACCTCGTCGGCCAGGAGCTTCTTCGAGAGGTCGTTGAGCAGATACTGCTGGATGGCACGCTTCACGGGACGGGCACCGAAATCGGGGTCGTAGCCCTCCTGAGCCAGCCAGTCGATAGCCTGCGGGGTGACTTCGAGGGTGAAGCCCTGCGGTTCGAGCATCTTCTGTACCCGTGTGAGTTGCAGACGTACCACCTGGGCAATCTCGTCCTTGGTGAGAGGCTGGAAGGTGATAATCTCGTCGATGCGGTTGAGGAACTCTGGACGCATGGTGAGACGCAGTTGCTCGCGGGTGGCATTCGACGTCATGATGATGATGGTGTTCTTGAAGTCGGCGGTGCGTCCCTTGTTGTCGGTGAGGCGCCCGTCGTCCAATACCTGCAGGAGGATGTTGAACACGTCGGGGTGAGCCTTCTCAATCTCGTCGAAGAGGAGCACGGAGTAGGGCTTGCGGCGTACGGCCTCGGTGAGCTGTCCACCCTCGTCGTAACCCACGTAGCCCGGAGGGGCACCGATGAGTCGGCTGACGGTATGCTTCTCCTGATACTCCGACATGTCGATGCGGGTCATCATGGTCTCGTCGTTGAAGAGGTATTCAGCCAACGTCTTGGCGAGCTCTGTCTTACCCACGCCTGTGGTTCCTAGGAAGATGAAGGAGGCGATGGGGCGCTTGGGGTCCTGCAAGCCGGCACGACTGCGGCGCACGGCGTCAGAGACGGCGGTGATGGCCTCGTTCTGACCGATGACGCGGCGATGGAGCTCCTCTTCGAGATGGAGCAGTTTTTCACGCTCGCTCTGCATCATGCGGGTGACGGGGATGCCCGTCCAGCGAGACACAACCTCGGCGATGTCGTCGGCAGTAACTTCTTCGCGAACACTTCGAGTTGAGAATTGAGAATTGAGAGTTGAGAGTTTCTGCGCGATGTCGTCCTCGAGGACCTTCAACTTCGAGTAGCGAATCTCGGCCACACGTCCGTAGTCGCCTTCACGCTCGGCACGCTCGGCCTCGAGTTTCAGGTTCTCTATCTCCTGCTTGTCCTGCTGGATCTTGTTGATGAGCTGACGCTCACCTTCCCACTTAGCGCGGAACTGGGTCTCCTGTTGCTTCAGTTCAGCGATATCCTTATCTAATTGGGCTATTTTCTGTGTATCACCCTCGCGCTTGATGGCTTCGCGTTCAATCTCGAGCTGTGCCAGGCGACGGGTAATCTCATCGAGTTCTTCTGGTACTGAGTCGCGCTCCATGCGCAGTTTGGCGGCAGCCTCATCCATCAGGTCGATGGCCTTGTCGGGCAGGAAACGGTCAGAGATATAACGCTCGGAGAGTTGCACGGCGGCGATGCAGGCATCGTCCTGGATACGCACCTTGTGGTGGTTCTCGTAGCGCTCCTTCAAACCACGAAGAATAGAGATGGCAGAGAGCTCGTCGGGCTCATCGACCATGACGGTCTGGAAACGACGCTCGAGGGCCTTGTCCTTCTCGAAATACTTCTGATATTCATTGAGCGTGGTGGCACCGATTGAGCGCAGCTCGCCTCGTGCCAGAGCAGGTTTCAGAATGTTGGCAGCATCCATAGCACCCTCGCCCTTACCGGCACCCACGAGGGTGTGGATCTCGTCGATGAAGAGGATGATGCGACCCTCGGAGGCCGTGACCTCGTTGATGACGCTCTTCAGACGCTCCTCGAACTCACCTTTATACTTTGCGCCTGCCACGAGGGCACCCATGTCGAGCGAGAAGAGTTGCTTGTCCTTCAGGTTCTCGGGCACGTCGCCACGCATGATTCGCTGGGCGAGACCCTCGACGATAGCCGTCTTACCCGTGCCCGGCTCACCGATGAGGATGGGGTTGTTTTTCGTGCGGCGTGAGAGAATCTGCAGCACACGACGAATCTCGTCATCACGTCCGATGACGGGGTCGAGCTTGCCCTGACGGGCCAGGTCAACGAGGTTTTTAGCGTACTTCTCCAGCGACTGGTAGTTGTCGTCGGCACTCTGACTCTGCACCTTCTGTCCCTGACGCAGTTCGAGGATGGCCTGACGCATGTCCTTCTCGTTGGCACCAGCATCCTTGAGCATGCGACTCACGGTAGAGTTGACTACGAGGAGAGCCAGTAATATGGGCTCACACGACACATACTCGTCGCCCATCTCGCGGGCGAGGTCTTCAGCCTTCTGAAGAACCTTCTGAGAGTCGTTCGAGAGATAAGGCTCGCCACCCTGCACACGGGCCAGATGCTGCATCTCCTGCGAGGCCAGCATGTCAAGTTGCTGAACGTTGACGCCCAACTTCTGGAAGATAAACGATGTGATGTCCTGCGCCTTGTCCATGAGGGCCTTGAGCAGATGCACCGGCTCGATGGACTGCTGGCCGTTCTGGCGGGCAATGTTGACTGCCTGCTGTACGACCTCCTGCGCCTTGATTGTAAACTTGTCGATTGTCATAATATAACTCCTTTCTTGTTTGTTTTGTTCTGACCATGAACGAACAAAGAGCGTGCCGCAAGGAAGAAATATGACAAAATGTCGGTGGTTGGTGACAGAATGGCAAGATGTAAAAAGCGTTAAAACTTCGATATTGGGGTGTTGGATTGAGGTGTTAGATGGTCTTATGGACAGAGAAATCTGAAAAAATGCGTTAAACTTTCATATTTATGAGGTGTGAGACGCCTGTATGTCAATAAAAAATGTTATCTTTGCTTTCTAAATTGTATCGCGTATGAAAAAGATTGCTTTAACCATCCTGTTGATGATGCCAATATTTCTGTTTGGACAGACCTACGAGTCCTTATGGAAACAGGTTGAGAGTGCTCAGAAGAGAGATCTTCCACAAACCGAACAGCAGGTATTGAACAAAATAGCCACCAAGGCCTTAAAGGACAAGAACTATGGCCAGTTGCTGAAGGCAGAACTACAGGCTGCTCAATCGCAGAGTAGTGTGAGTCCTGACTCCCTGAAACCTGCCGTAGAACGATTGCAACAGCGCGAGCAATCGCTGAAAGACCCTGTGTTGCGGGCTATCTATCAGACCGTGTTGGGTGCTGTCTATGAAGACAATCCTACGCTGGACGAGAACTTTCGCGATATTTCCAAGCAGTATTATCAGCAGGCTTTGCAGCATCCAGAGCAACTGGCTGCTGTAAAGTCGGTGAACTATAAGCCTTTTGTGACTGAAGGCCAGGATAGTCGTATCTATGGAGACGACCTGTTGAGTGTGATTGGTTATGAGGCCAAACGTTTCGATGTGCTGAAAGACTATTATCAGAAGGCTGGCAATCGTGCGGCAGCGTTGATGAGTAGTCTGGAATGGTTGCGCCAGCAGGAACCTAAGGAGATGGAGAGCTACGCGAATTCTGTTTATTTGCCTCGACTGGACTCTCTGATAGAAGTCTATGCCGACCTGCCTGAGGTGGCAGAGGTGGCTATTGCTCGCTATAAACACATGGAGACCCGCACTGATGTGACGCTCAAAGAACAATGGGATTATCTTGAGAATGCCATCAAACGTTGGGGCTCATGGGAACGTATGAAAGTTCTTCGCAATAAGCAGAAGGTGATGAGGTCACTGGAGTTCATGGTGCAATCAGATTCGATAGTTCTTCCAAACAAACCTCTACCTATCTTCTTGCGACCTTTGCGTGGTATTCAAAAGCTGACGATGCGCGTGTATCGTGTGAATGCTACTGCCAAGGAGCTGGCGGGCTCCTATTGGGCTTCGGATGAAAAATATGAGCTCGTCAAGAAAATGCTGGTAGAGCAGCCTGAACTGACGCAGACACGGACCTTTGGAGAGCATGCTCCCTATGAGAATTTCGAAGACTCGCTCGTATTGCCCGGTCTGCCTGTGGGTGTCTATATGCTGGAGTTTGAGAGCTCGCCTAAGACCACGGACAATGTACGTGTGTTCTATTATGTGAGTGATCTTAGTCTGCTCAGCCTGATGCTGCCAGACAATAGGATTCGTTATGTGGTGGTCAACTCTACAACGGGACAGCCTGTGAAGGGAGCGAAAATACAATTGAGAAGTGGCGAAAGGGATGTGACCCTGACGACAGACGACAAAGGGGAGTATGTGTATAAATTCGGCGATCGTCGTCCTAATGCCATCTTTGTGTCGACAGCAGATGATAAGGCTTGTCCGCAGGTGGGTGGCTATAACTATTTCTCAAATTATAGGGGCCCAAAGTTAGTGTCAAGAGCCACAGTCCTTACCGATCGCGCCATCTATCGTCCTGGTCAGACGGTTAAGGTATCTGTCGTCGCCTATCGTGTGAAGGATGGCTATGATAATACAGTACGTAAGGGCGAGGAGGTGACTGTGCTCTTGAAGGATGCTAATTCCAAGACCATTGAAGAACGGGAACTAATTACCGATGAGTTTGGTACTTGTTCTACAGAGTTTACTTTGCCTCGTAAGAGTCTGACTGGACAGTATATGATTATCGCTGACACGGATCGTCGCACCTTCCGTGTGGAGGAATACAAGCGTCCGACATTCGAGGTGGAGATTCCCAACGTGAAAGTTGACTATGCTGATGGGGATACGCTGCAGGTGAAGGGAACGGCTCGTTCCTATGCCGGCGTGCCTGTACAAGACGCGAAGGTGAGATATAAGGTGGAGCGAAAGCGTGCTTTCTGGTGGTGGAGCTACTCTTATTACTGGAATCAGGGTACGATTGCTCGAGATACGGAAAGCGATCTGATGGCAGAGGGCGAGTTGACAACTGATGCCGATGGCCAATTCACGGTGCCGACACCAATGGTATTGCCCAAGACACGCAATCCGATGTTTTATAACTTCGTCGTCTCAGTAGACGTCACAGACCAGGCTGGTGAGACCCACCATGGTGAGCTGTCGTTGCCATTGGGCAATCGCAAAACGGCCCTTAGTGTTGATGTCCCAGAAAAGGTGTTGGCAGAAAAGGGTGGCAAGATGACCTTCCACCTGTTTAATGCTGCCGGTATGGATGTTGATGCACAGTTGCGTTATCGCATCGACAAAGGCAAATGGCAGAAGGCGAATACAAACAAGAAGATTGACTTGCCCAAGTTGAAGAGTGGGCGCTATGCCATTGAGGCTATCTGTGGCGAGGATACCATCAAGCGTGATTTCATGGTGTTCTCGCTGGATGATAAACGTCCTGTGACTGAGACGAATGACTGGTTCTTTGTTTCTGACAGTAGGTTTCCCAATGATGGCACTCCTGTCACGGTGCAGGTGGGCTCGTCGGCCAAAGATGTGCATGTGGCCTATAGTATTATCTATGACCAAACGGTGCTGGAAAGTGGTACGTTTGATTTGTCTAACCAGCTGTGGAATCGGAAGCTCAACTATAAAGAGGAATATGGTAATGGCCTGCTGCTCGTCTTTGCATGGGTGAAAGAGGGTAGGACCTATACTCATCTGACTAATATTACGCGTCCTGTGCCTGATTCTGAACTCACTTTGAAGTGGCAGACCTTCCGCAATCGCCTGGAACCAGGACAGCAGGAGGAATGGGCATTGACAATCACGGGACCCGACGGCAAACCGGCTAAGGCTCAACTGCAGGCCACCCTCTATGATATGAGCTTGGATCAGTTGATAGAGCATGACTGGTCGCTGAATCCTTATATTTGGTTGCCCACACCCCGCACTGACTGGGGGTGGAGTTCCCTCCGTTTTTATGGTGGCCAAGGTGTATGGACAGAGGTCTTGAATGGTGTGCGTGAACTGGAATTTAATCGTTTCGACCATACCATCTATCCTACAGCTTATGTCTTTGGAAGAAATGGCAGAACAGTACGTCTTCGTGGACTTTCTAAAGGAATCCAAACCGCTACTGTTAATATGGCGGAGTTCGAAGGCTTGGCTGTGACTCAGGCGGATGACGCTCTACAGGGAAGAATTGCAGGACTTGACGTGGCGAAAATTAAGAGTTACGAGGCCTCATCTTCTGCCATGAGGATGACAGGTTATGATGACGGTTCTAATGAAGAAATGGTCATAGAGCTTGCTAAGGGCGAACAGACCCAGATGCGTGAGAACCTGCAGGAGACGGCGTTCTTCTATCCGCAGTTGATGGCGGACAGTGAGGGTAGGGTGACGTTGAAGTTTACTCTGCCAGAAGGTCTGACTACTTGGCGCTTTATGGGTGTGGCCCATACGGAGGATATGAAGACTGGCTTCCTGGAGGGTGAGGCTGTGGCAAACAAGGATGTGATGATCATGCCAAATCTGCCTCGTTTTATTCGCGAAGGTGATCATGCCACCCTTTCTGCCCGTATTGTGAATACTGGCGAGAAGGCAATTAGTGGTAAGGCGCGCTTGGAGTTGATAGACCCTGAAACTCAGCAGGTGGTCTATGCTCAGGAACAGAATGTTGACGTTGCTGCCAACGGTACCATTGGCATCGTCTTCCCCTATGATTGCCGTCAAGCAACCCATAGCTTGCTGATTGCCAAGATGATGGTTAACGCTGGAGGTTTTAGTGATGGCGAACAGCATTATCTGCCTATTCTGTCTAACAAGGAGCGTGTCACCAAGACTGTTCCCTTCACTCAGACAAAGCCGGGCACGAAGACCATTGACCTGGCGGCATTGAGAAGTACGGGTAAGAATGCAAAACTGACCATTGAATATACCAACAACCCTGCATGGTTGATGATTCAGGCATTGCCCACAGTGGGGCATCCCCATGATGACTGCGCTATTTGTCAGGCAACGAGTTTCTATGCCAATACCATTGGTAGTTATATCCTGAAGCAGAATCCGCAGGCGAAGGATATCTTTGCAGCTTGGAGTAAGGAACAGGGTGACGAGACCTCTCTGATGAGCAATCTGGAGAAGAATCAGGAGCTGAAAGACCTTGTGCTCGACGAGACACCTTGGGTGGCAGATGCCAATCGTGAAAAGGAGCAGAAAGAACGCTTGTCGGACTTCTTCGATGCCAATCTGATAGATCAGCGCTTGGCTAGTTCGCTTGAGAATCTCAAGAAGTTGCAGAATCATGACGGCTCATGGAGTTGGTGGCCAGGAATGGAAGGCTCTATGACGATGACGGTGGAGATCAGTGAGATGATGGTGCGCCTGAACCAGATGACATCAACACAGAATGATACGAAGAAGATGCTGATAAAGTCCTTTGGCTTTATGGGCAAGGAGATTGTGAGGCTGGTGAAAGAGATGAAGAAGAATGCCAAGAAGGGCTGGATTCCCACATTCCCCAGTCATATGGCACTTCAGTGGCTCTATATCTGTGCGCTTGATGGACGTGAGTTGCCAGCAGACGTACGGAATGCCAATACCTATCTGAAGAACCTGCTCAAGAAGGAGACACAGAACCAGAGTATCTATGATAAGGCAATGTCTGCCATTGTGCTGAACAACAAGACCTATGTCAAGAGCCTGAAGGAATATACCGTCTATCGTGAGGATATGGGACGCTACTATGATACACCGCGTGCCCTCTACTCTTGGCGCGACTACCGTATTCCTACACAGGTGGCTGCGATGGAAGCAATCCAGCGCCTGACACCTGAGGATGCCAAGACGATAGAAGAGATGCAGCGTTGGCTGCTTCAGGAGAAGCGTAATCAGGCATGGGATACACCTATCAACAGTGTTAATGCGGTCTATGCATTCATGAATACACGCAGTTCTGAGAATACGTTGAGTCCGATGACTTCTCTAACTGCCCTCAAGGTTGATGGACAGGTCGTAGAGACCTCAAAGGCTACTGCCGGCATCGGCTATGTGAAGACGGCGATGGATGGTGACGATAAGCAGGTGTTTACTGCCGAGAAGACCTCTACGGGTACCTCGTGGGGTGCTGTCTATATGCAGTTCATGCAAAAGTCCAGCGAGATCGAGGCTCAGAGCAGCGGCATCAAGGTGAAACGCGAAATTTTAAGTGCGGAAGCAAATTCTCAATTCTCCATTCTCCATTCTCCATTGAAAGTTGGCGACCGCATCAAGATACGCATCACTATCGAGGCTGACCGCGACTATGATTTCGTGGAGGTGGTTGATAAGCGTGCTGCCTGCATGGAACCAGTGAAGCAGTTGAGTGGCTATCGCAATGGTTACTACACCTCGCCGAAGGATTGCTCGACGAACTATTATTTCAACTGTCTGTCGAAAGGTCAGCATATCATTGAAACGGAATACTATATTGACCGCGCCGGCACTTACGAGACGGGCACCTGCACAGCAGGCTGCGCCTACAGTCCTGAGTTCCGTGGTACTGCTAAATCACAAATTATTGAAGTGAAATAAATGAAAAGAAACATCATGATACTTGGCCTGCTGATGGCCTCTTTAGGGATAAACGCCCAGCGTATTGTCACCCAGAATCCTGTTATCAATGTTGGTAAGACGGGTTTTGAGATGCCTGTCACGGCAACGTTTGAACTCAGAAACAAAGGTAGTCGCCATCTGACTATCCGTGAGGTGAAGGCGGACTGTGGCTGTACGCAGGTGGATTATCCCAAAAAGAGCATCAGCGGAGGCGAGAAGTTTACCATCTCGATGACCTACGATGCCCGTCTGCTGGGTCACTTTACTAAGCAGATTGCTGTCTATAAAATGGGTTCTGACGAGCCTGTCATCCTGAAGATGCAGGGCATTGTGGTGCCAGAGATGACAGACTACTCGAAGAACTATCCTTATTCCTTTGGCGACCTGTTGGCTGATGTGAATAATGTGGAGTTTGATAATGTGAACATGGGTGACCACCCAGAGGTGGAGATCCGGGTGATGAATAGTGGCAGCAAGGTGATGACGCCTAATGTGATGCACCTGCCACCTTATCTCACGGCGATGGTCTTGCCCGAGACACTGTCGCCAGGAAAGCCTGGTAAGGTGATGCTCACCCTGAACACAGAGAATATCCACGACTTCGGACTGACGCAGACCACGGTCTATCTGGCGGAGCAGTTGGGCGACAAGGTGAGCACGGAGACGGAACTGCCCATATCGGTGGTGCTGTTGCCTAATACCACGCTGTTTAATGGCAGCAACAAGCAGTATGCCCCCAAGTTGCAGTTGTCAACCGACTCGCTGGTGCTGGGCAGGGTGAACGGCAAGAACCATAAGAGTGAGGTGATCACCATCACCAATACTGGTCGTACGGTGCTGAACATCTCGTCGCTGCAGATGTTTACCAAAGGTCTGAAGGTGACTCTCAACAAGCGTGACCTGCAGCCTAATGAGTCCACAAAACTCAAGATTGCCGTAGCTGACAGAAACCAGTTGCTGAAGGCGCGTCAGAAGCCTCGTGTGCTGATGATTACCAACGATCCCGACCTCTCGAAGGTGGTGATCAAGGTCAATGTGAAATAACTGCTGTTGGCTGTTAGCTAATACCCAATAGCAAAGAGCTAAAACCCAAAGATAAAATATGGAACATCCCGAGAATAGTGCAGAATATGCTGGCTTGCAGGTGAACAGTGGTGTGGAACAGCCCTCAATCATCAACCCCTATCTGAAGCGAGGCCGTTTCCGTCGGCGTGAGTTGTCAGTAGGCGAGATGGTGGAAGGTATCGTCAAGGGCGATGTCACCATCCTCAGTCAGGCCGTAACGCTGATAGAGAGTGTGAACCCTGACCATCAGGCCAAGGCGCAGGAGGTCATCGAGAAGTGTTTGCCCTACAGCGGCAATAGTGTGCGTATCGGTATCAGTGGTGTGCCAGGTGCAGGCAAATCGACCAGTATCGATGAGTTTGGCATCCATCTGCTGAAAGAGAAGGGCGGGCGACTGGCTGTACTGGCTATCGACCCCTCGTCGGAGCGTTCGAAGGGTAGTATCCTGGGCGACAAGACGCGCATGGAGAAACTCGCCGTGCATCCTGACTCGTTCATCCGTCCTAGTCCCTCGGCAGGTTCGCTGGGTGGCGTGGCTCGTAAGACACGTGAGACTATCATCCTCTGCGAGGCTGCGGGTTTCGACAAGATATTCGTAGAGACAGTGGGTGTTGGTCAGAGCGAAACGGCTTGTCACTCAATGGTGGACTTCTTCCTGCTGATTCAGGTGGCTGGCACTGGTGATGAGTTGCAGGGCATCAAGCGTGGCATCATGGAGATATCCGACGGCATCGTCATCAATAAGTGCGATGGTGATAATGTGGACCGTTGTCAGATGGCAGCCACGAACTTCCGCAACGCCTTGCATTTCTTCCCCATGCCCGAGAGTGGCTGGTCGCCTAAGGTGCTGTGCTATAGTGGCTTCTATGGCACTGGCGTCAAGGAGGTGTGGGATATGATCTACGAGTACTTTGATTTTGTCAAGGCGAACGGCTATTTTGACTATCGTCGCAGCGAGCAGTCGAAATACTGGATGTATGAGACCATCAACGAGCAGTTGCGCCAGAACTTCTACAACAACCCACAGATACGTGAGCAGTTGAAGTTGGCAGAGCAGACCGTACTACTGGGACAGAAGACGAGTTTTGTGGCCGCAGGCGACCTGTTAGACCATTATTTTGATAGTTTGAAAGAATGATACAGATAGAGATAGATAATGGCAGTGGCTTCTGTTTTGGAGTGACCACCGCCATTAAGAAAGCTGAGGAGGAACTGGCACAGGGCGGCACGCTTTATTGTCTGGGCGATATCGTGCACAATGGTATGGAGTGTGAACGCCTGAGGCAGATGGGACTCATCACCATTAATCACGATGACCTCAAGAACCTGCACGATGTGAAGGTGCTGTTGCGTGCTCATGGTGAGCCGCCTGCCACTTATGAGTTGGCACGTCAGAACAATATCGAGATTATCGATGCTACCTGTCCTGTGGTGCTGAAGTTGCAGAAGAGAATCAAGGAACAATATAACTCGGCCGTTAGCAATTGTCCATTAGCCAAGAGCCAAGAGCCAAGAGCTAAGAGCCAAATCGTGATCTTTGGCAAGAAAGGCCATGCCGAGGTGCTGGGACTGGTGGGACAGACAGAGTCGTCTGCCATTGTCATCGAGAACTTCGACGAGGTGGAGAAGCTTGACTATTCGCGGGATATCTACCTCTATAGTCAGACCACGAAGTCGCTCGATGAGTTTCATCGTATCATAGACTATATCCAGAGTCATATCTCTGAGGGTGCTACCTTCCAGAGCTTCGACACTATCTGTCGCTCTGTGGCTAACCGCATGCCGAATATCTCGCAGTTTGCCTCGCGTCACGACTTGATTCTCTTTGTCTGCGGGCGAAAGAGTTCTAACGGAAAGGTGCTCTATAACGAGTGTCTCAGGGTGAACCCCAATACGCACCTCATCGAGGGACCTGATGAGATTGACCCTGCATGGTTGAAAGGTATTGAGACGGTAGGTATCTGTGGTGCCACCTCTACACCGAAGTGGCTCATGGAGCAGTGCCGTGATAAACTGTTGAGCATGGATGAATAATAGATATCTTATAGTCCTGTTTTTGCTGCTGAGCATGACTATTTATGCCCAGCGACCTCAGTATGCAAAAATGTCACCTTTGCTACGCCAACTGGCACATTCTGCGTCAAACGCCAGACATTTTCATCCTTCTATTCGGCCAGCCTTTGTCTGCGCTTTTGTGAAAGTAGATGATGGCGGTGATGAAATCCTCCGGCAGAAGGGATGCCAAGTGCTGGCTCGCGTTGGACAGATACGGATAGTGAATATACCGATTAGTCAGTTGGAATCTCTTTCACTCGACCACCACATCTTACGAATGGAGGCTAGGCAGGGCACACAACTGACCAACGACCAAATGGCTACACATCTGAATGCCTTGCCCGTATATGCTGGTCAGAATCTGCCTCAGGCTTTTACTGGTCAGGGGGTTGTTGTCGGTGTCATGGATGTGGGCTTCGACTTGACGCATCCCACGTTCTATAGTGCTGACACCACACAGTATCGCATCCGTCGGATGTGGGATATGGTGACGCAGGACACCGTTGGCAGCTCGTTTTATGTGGGTCGCGACTACGTGGGTCGCGACGCTTTGCTGACATTGGGGCATTCGCGTGATGGACTGGACATAACTCACGGCACGCATACCGCAGGTACTGCTGCGGGCAGTGGCTGGCAATCGCCCTATCGAGGCATGGCACCGGAGGCAGACCTCTGTCTGGTGGCAAATGCCGTAGGCGACGACCTTATCTATATTGATTCAGCAGATGTCTATAAATATACTTTCGCTACCGATGCTTTGGGTTTTAAATATCTGTTTGATTATGCCAAGAGCGTGGGGAAGCCATGTGTGGCGTCGTTTAGTGAAGGGTCTATGCAGGACTTCTGGGGCTATGATCAACTGTATTATGAGATGCTTGATAGTCTTGTGGGACCGGGTTGCATCATTGTTTCTGCTGCTGGCAATAATGGCTATCTGAAGTCGTGGTTCCGCAAACCCGCTGGTCAACTCTCTGCTGGCTCTTTTCTTCGTGCTTCTTCCACAGAGGCGATGTTCACGGTGAAGTCGGCTGATGACTTCCAACTTCGCTTTGTACTCTATGGCAATCAGACTGACACGCTGATGGTTTCTACGAGAGAAGTTCTTCTACAGCCCGATTCCATAGGTATTTCTTGTCTTCAACTTGATGATTACCTGCTGACTGTTCAGACGGTGGCTTATCCGTCGTGCTATGATTCTCAGGAAATCTGTTATGATGTGACGATGACGACGCCTGCGCCTGTAGGCCATCGTCCTTTGTCTGTTGAGTTGGTAGGCCGTGAGGCTGATGTGGAGTTCTATCGTGTGAATGCCGGTCTTATTACCAATGAGCTGAATCCACTTCTTGATGCTGGCGACGAGACGCATAGCATCCTGTCGCCTTCCAGTGCACCCTGTATCATCTCTGTGGGCGCCACCTCTTATCGTGATAGTATCCAGAACCTGAATGGCGAGTGGAAGGGTTATTGGATGGGACATGGCGGCGTGCGAGTCCAGTACTCGTCGATAGGTCCTACGTTTGATGGACGTATCAAACCAGACGTCATGGCACCAGGAAATAATATTATCTCGTCATACAGCTCGTATTATATGGAGAATCATCCGAACAACAATGACTTGACTTGGGATGTAGAACACTTTGATTTCAACGGACGCACCTATGCTTGGAACAGCAATAGTGGCACCTCAATGTCATGTCCTGCTGTGGCTGGTGCCATCGCCCTGTGGTTGCAGGCCAAGCCAGACCTCACGCCTCAGGAGGTGATGGATGTCATCCGTCGCACCTCGCATCACTATGATGAGTCGCTTCCCTGGCCCAATAATGAATATGGTTATGGTGAGATCGACGTCTATCGCGGTCTGCTCTATATCCTCGGCATTGACCATATTGAGGAAACTATCTCACAGCAGCATACTGCTGCCCGCATCGCCGTTAGTGGTGGTGAACTCGTCATCACGCTTCCTGAACCCCTCACAGCCTCGGCCCGTCTTCGTCTCTTCACCGTTGGAGGCCGTCTGCAGCACGATGTCCGTATCCCAGCTGGTCAGTCCGTCTATCGCCTCTCGCTCAGCACCCTGCCTTCAGGTCTCTATGTCCTTCAGCTCGATGGACCCTCTGCCATCAAGGGCTCCACTCTGATTAGGAAGGACAAATAGCCTTCACGTTGTTCTATAGATGCTCCGAAGCCTTTCTTAGTTGGTTTGGGGCTTCTTTTTCTTTAATTCCACCTTGGGAATCTTGATTTCTTGGCCAGGTTCTAAATGCGTGTCTGACTTTATGCCGTTATAGACCTCTATATAGCATTCCATTCCCGGACCAAGGGTACGGTTGCTTATTCGAGTCAAATCTTCGTTGGGCTTTACTGTTACGATTTTTTCAGTACCTATAATGCGATACGCGCCCGTTTTTACACGAATGTCCATCGCTTCATATTGGTCTGTTGTGAGGAGTGTATCCTTCTTCTTTGGTTGGGAAATGGTTTCTTTCTGTTGTGATGGTGCGTTATTTTTCTCAGAGGAAACAATTTCTTCTACAGCTGATTTCGTTACAGAACCCTTTTCAATGTTTCCTAAATTGTTCGTATTTAGGTCGCCAAAATGTTTGCCGGCTATAAATGCTCCAATCATCGAGATGGCTATGCAGATAAAGATAATCACTCCCCGCATTCCTGACTTGCCTTCCGGCTTTTTCTTGACGGGCTTCTCAACGGCAGGCTTCTCAACGGCAGACTTCTCAATGACGGGCTCCTTAATGATGAGTTTCTCAACGGCAGGCTCCTCAATGGCGTGCTTCTCCAAAATGGGCTTCTCAATGACGGATTCAATGATGTCCGGCTCTACCAGTTCTTGTTTTGTGTTGAAGTACACCATAGTCAATCGATAGGGCTTACTATCTTTTGGAGCTTTGCAAAGACTGTTTGTTGATGCATCGTAGCATCGAGGCTTCTTTGTGAATGGGAAATTGATTGTGGTTTCGTTCACCCAGAATAAAGAATTGAGCTCGAATGGCATTGAGGCTGCCTCGAATTGGGAGAGAAGGCTGGGATTACTACGGATGATGTTAAGCACTTCCATCAGTTCTCCCACTGTAGGAAAAGAATAACTGGAGAAGGCTTGCCCCTCAAAGAGCTGAAACTTGTCATCATTGCAGAAAGGTTGTCCGCAAACAGACATGATTCTTTCTGCTTTGGTCTTGCCCAACACTCTTACAAGGATACCGCACTTATTTTCTGTGGCCTCGCGGACACAGATGTATTGCAAATCAATAAGGCGGTTATATACATTCTTATTGCTTTGTTTTAGCAAACTCGTTGTTCGTGGTGGACTGACGATTTCGCCTAAGTGCCAGTTGTTCGTGTTTGATTTCATATTCGTAAAGTGAAGTGTTTTCTGAGTGTTGCGGTGTGAAATTATTAGTTACTGACAAGCCTTCTCAAATTGCTCCTTCAGCCATTTGTTCTGCTCTTCGATAGTCATGTGACTATTGTCGAGGAGAAGGGCGTCATCAGCCTGGCGGAGGGGTGATACATCGCGATGTGAGTCGATGTAGTCGCGCTCCTGCACATTCTTCAGAATGTCGGCATAGTCGGCAGGCATGCCTTTCTGCTGCAGTTCGTCGTAGCGGCGCTGGGCACGTACTTCTGCTGAGGCCGTCACAAAAATCTTCAGCTCGGCATTGGGGAATACGGTGGTGCCGATGTCGCGGCCATCCATCACGATGCCTCCCTCACGACCCATCTTCTGTTGCTGAGCCACGAGAGCGGTGCGTACGAAAGGAATGGCAGCAATGGGGCTGACGTGATTGCTCACTTCTAGTCCGCGAATCTCGCGCTCCACATTCTCGCCATTGAGGAATGTGGTAGTCTTGCCGTCAACAAGACGCTGGTCGATTTCTATCTGAGACATCGCTTCACTGAGGGGTTGCTCCAATACGGTACCATCGGCAGCGAAGAAGTTGTTGCGCAGGGCATAGAGGGTGACGGCGCGATACATGGCGCCTGTATCAACGTAAACATAGCCCACCTTGCGGGCCAGTTCTTTGGCCATAGTGCTCTTGCCGCACGAAGAATGGCCATCGATAGCTATTGTAATCTTTTTCATAATATGTACGAGAAGTTAATCATCAGAGAATTGCTGCTGACGTGGTATTTGCCATAGGCCACGTGCAGGCTGAGGCGTTCGAGGATCATGCCGGCACCAAAAGAGAGGGCTGCGCCGTGTGAACTCTCAGATTCGCCAGAGGTAATCTTCATTTCTGAGGCACGCATGGCGTTATAGCCCGCTGCCACATAAAACTGATCCGACAGCATCAGGTCGGCACCCAGAACGAAGTGCTTCCCCAGTCCGTAGTGCCAGTCGTTCAGCCGAACCAGCGTAGCCGAGAATCGCAGGGGTGAGCCGATGAGGCGTTTGGTGACACCCAGCTGCAGGTCGAGAGGCATTCTTTCAAAGTCATCCTCATAGGCTGTAAGTTGTCCACCCAGGTTGCGAGCCACGGCACCGATGCTCCATTCTGTGTCTGGGTCGTAGTAGTTGAGACCCAGGTCCACAGCAGCAGCGATGGAGTTGTAGTGCCCGATATACGAGGCCACCATCTTGGCAGTGATGCCACCGTTGATATGTTCGGTGAGTCCGTAGGCAAAGGTGCCTCCCACGGCAAAGTCCTTGGCGCTGAAGGTGCCCGTCTGCTGGTTGTCATAGGTGGTCTCCTTCATCTCACCATACGAGATGAAGCGTCCCTGAACACCCCATGTGCCGCGTTCGCCAACAGCCTGGCTATACGAGGCACTTCCTGTGACGGAGCCTTGCATATAGGTCATCATGTTGAGACCCAGGGTGCGGTCGCTCACATTATTAATCAAAGCGGGGTTATGGAACACCAGCGAGGCATCATCATCGGCCAGCGTGATATTATCGCCTCCCAGTGCTGCCGTATGGGCACTGACGGGCAGGCGCAGAAAGTTGAACACGGTCTCGCTGTCCTGCGCATGACTCATCATGGCAAGTGCCGAGAACAGGGCTGACAGTACGACGCGTTTCATCTTTTTCTTTTTTCCTTTTTTACCCTTTTGTTTTTTTTCTTTTCTGAAATCGGGCACAAAGATACGAAATAAACTAGAGATTACTTTTGTTATAACGATTTTTTTTCTTATTTATTTTGTTTTTCCTTTAGCATTTCGTACCTCTGAGGCTATGCCTCGAAGGTACTTTTGTTCGGAAATGAAAAAAAAACAGTTTTTTCTTTCTATTTCGCTCACTTATTCGTACCTTTGCACGGCAAATATGGAAGCGAAGAAAAGTAAAAAAGCAGATCTGGAGCGCGGATGGTTTGGACGATTCGCGCTGGGCTTGGTGATTGCGCTTTCGTGTTTGTTTGTAGGTCTGAACTACAGCGTAGAGCCTGACGACCCCCTTAATGATCCTGATTTGCTGGAAATGTTTTCCATGGACGAAGACTTGTCGTCGCTGATGCGACCAGAGGATGAGTTGATGCTGGCCCCTAAGGCTGAACCGGAACCCGCCAAGAAACTGATTGTGGCAGAGGAAGAACAGACGGAACTTCTGCAGGATGATGAACCTGTGGAGACCGATATGGACAATGATATGAGTGCCCTGGACGAAGAGGAGCAGAAAGAACCAGAACCTGACGAAGAGGAACCCATCAGTTTTCGCGTGGTAGAAGATCTGCCTCAGTTTCCTGGTGGTGCTGTTGAGATGATGAAATGGTTGCAGCGCAACCTGAAATATCCCCCGCTGGCTCAGGAACGCAAGATTCAAGGTAAGGTGGTGGCAGAGTTTATTGTCAATAAAGATGGCTCGCTGACCGATGTGAAGGTGGTGAAGTCTTTGAATAACCTTTGCGATCGTGAGGTGTTGCGTGTGTTGCGCATGATGCCTCGCTGGACAGCAGGTATTCAGGATGGACAGCCTTGTCGCACCAAGGTGTGTATTCCTGTGGTGTTTAAACTGTAAAGGATAAAGAGATAGAAAGTAAAATTGATATAGTTATGATGACATCTGACGAGATTTTGAAAGTAGTGAATCAAGGGCTGGATACCTTGCCGTATGATCGTAAGCCAACCTCCCTCTATGCCCCCATCCGTTATGTCCTGTCGCTCGGGGGCAAGCGCATCCGTCCTGTACTGATGTTGCTGAGTTATAATCTCTTTAAGGAGCATCCAGAGGATATCCTGATGCCTGCCTTGGGCTTGGAGACCTATCATAACTATACGTTGCTCCATGATGACCTGATGGACAATGCCGATGTGCGTCGCGGACAGCCCACCGTTCATAAGAAGTGGGATGACAATACCGCCATCCTCTCTGGCGACTCGATGTTGGTGCTAGCCTACCAGCGTGTGGCCCAGTGCGATGCACAGTTCCTGCCACAGACACTGGAGCTCTTTACAGAGACAGCTCTGGAGATTGGCGAGGGACAGCAATACGACATGGACTTCGAAACGCGTAATGATGTTACGGAGGACGAATATATCGAGATGATTCGCCTGAAGACCAGTGTACTGCTGGCCTGCGCGCTGAAGATGGGAGCTCTGTTGGGTGGTGCTTCTGCCAAGGATGCTGACTTGCTCTACCAGTTTGGTGAGAAGATTGGACTGGCTTTCCAGTTACAGGACGACCTGCTCGATGTCTATGGCGACCCCAAGGTGTTTGGTAAGGCCATTGGTGGTGATATCACTTCAAACAAAAAGACCTATATGCTTATCAATGCCGTGAATCGTGCCAACGATGCTCAGCGTGCTGAACTGATGAAGTGGATTGAGGCCAAGACCTTCAATCGCGCTGAGAAGGTGGCTGCTGTGACGCGTCTGTACGATGAGATTGGTATCCGTCAGTTGTGCGAGGAGAAGATCAACTTCTTCTTTGAGCAGGGCAAGGCATTGCTGGAGCAGGTTAGTGTGGTTAGCGAACGCAAGGAGGTGCTGCGTCAGTACACGAATGCCATGATGCATAGGGAAAAGTAAAAAGGCAAAAGGGATGTTTGTTGATACGCATTGCCATCTGGATGGCGAGGAGTTTAACGAAGACCGCGAGGCGGTGATGCAGCGGGCTCGTGAGGCTGGGGTAGGGAAAGTCTTTCTGCCAGCCATTGATTTGTCCTCTTCTCAGCGCATTTTGGCACTCTGTCAACAGTATCCTGATACCCTCTATCCCATGATAGGCTTGCATCCAGAGGAGGTGCGTGCCGACTGGCGTGAACAGCTCGCAGAAATAAAATCTATCATCTCACCTCTCACCTCTCACCTCTCACCTCCAATCGCCATTGGCGAGGTGGGGCTCGATTTCTATTGGAGTCGTGAGTTTGAGAAGGAACAATTGGAGGCCTTCGAGGCTCATGTGCAATGGGCTGTTGAGGCGCAACTGCCCTTGATGATTCATTGTAGGAAAGCGCAAAATGAGATGGTGGCCATCATTAAGCGTTATGCTAAGGACCTGCCTGGTGGTGTGTTCCATTGTTTTACGGGCAACGAGAAAGAGGCTGCAGAACTGTTGCAGTTCGATCGTTTTGTGTTGGGCGTAGGTGGTGTGCTCACCTTTAAGAAAAGTCATCTGCCCGAAACCCTTCCGCAGGCTGTACCCCTCGACCGTATCGTGCTTGAGACTGATGCCCCCTATATGGCCCCCGTCCCCATGCGAGGCCAGCGCAATGAGCCTGCTTATGTAAAGTATGTGTTGGAGCGAATGGCTGAGGCTTATGGCATCACTCCTGCCGAACTGGCAGTGCAAACCAACGAGAATGTAGCGCGTGTGTTTGGCGTAAAATTATAAAGATTATTAATTTTTCACTTTTCACGATTCGTTTTTCCTTTAATTATATTACCTTTGCATCCGCTTAACAGTAAGGAGAGGTGCTCGAGTGGTTGAAGAGGCACGCCTGGAAAGCGTGTAACCGGCAAAACCGGTTCGCAGGTTCGAATCCTGTTCTCTCCGCTTGGAAGAACAGGTTCAGAGCTTTTAGGCGAAATGTTCTCTCCGCTTCCCTTCCCCCTCCCGATTTTTATTATTAAAAAGATGAAAAGACTGATGACCGTCATGGCTCTGACATGTATGTTGGTGTTAGGGCAGACAGCGCAAGCACAGGACACACAGACTGTTGATTCTGTGAGTGCTGTGAAGACAACTCAGGTGGACAGCTCTGCTGCTGACCTTTCAGTAGAAGAAATGATTGGCGATGAGGATATGGCCGAATTGCAGGCCATGGCCGATGCCGAGGGCATGGGATTCCACGAACAGTTGAAGAACAAGTTTGTGGAGGGCGATCCTAAGTATATGTCGCTGGTGGCCTTTGTCCTGGTGCTGGGGCTGGCGCTGTGCATTGAGCGTATCATCTATCTGACCCTCTCAGAGATTAACACCAAGAAACTGCTGGCCGACATAGAGAAGAAGGTCGAGGCCGACGATGTGGAAGGTGCCAAGGCTATCTGCCGTGACACACGCGGTCCTGTGGCCAGCGTCTGCTATCAGGGTCTGCTCCATATTGACGAGAGTGCCGAGGACATCGAGCGCAGCATCATCAGTTATGGTTCTGTTCAGACCGCCCGCTTGGAGCGTGGCACCTCATGGATCAAGCTCTGCATCGCCATTGCTCCCTCGTTGGGCTTCCTTGGTACCGTTATTGGTATGGTGATGGCTTTCGACCAGATTCAGGCCGAAGGCGATATCAGTCCTACCATTGTGGCCGAGGGTATGAAGGTGGCCCTGATAACCACCATCTTTGGTATCGTGGTGGCCTTGATTCTCCAAGTCTTTTATAACTTTGTCAATTCACGTATTGATCGCCTTACCATCCAGATGGAGGAAGGTGCCATCGGCTTGATGGACATTATTGCGAAGAATAAGGGTAAAAAGGTAAAAAGTTAAAGAGATATGATTGACGTTCTGCTCTATACCATTTATGTGTTGATGGGCGTGCTGGCTGTACTGGTAGCATGGTCTATGATTCATCAATACACCACGCATAACGACTGATTAAGATGTTTGCACGTAGAAGAAGAGAGATGCCTGGTCTGAACACCACATCAACAGCCGATATATCATTCATGCTGCTGATCTTCTTTCTCGTGACCTCTTCTATGGACAGTGACTGGGGACTTCCACGCCAACTACCTACGCCTGAGGACCATAGCCAGGAGCAGGAAGTGGTTGTGAAGAAACGCAATGCCCTCTGTTTGACATTGGGTGCTGATGGCCATCTGACCTGCAATGGCGAGGCAATAGAGGTTGGTGATTTGACAAAGCGCGTAGAGGATTTCGTGTCGAATGTGAACAACGACCCTAACCTTCCTGAGATGAGTAAGCGAGAGGTACATCTGCTGGGCCTTTGTCAGGTGAGCGACCGACATGTCATCATGCTGGATGTTCATCCAGAAGCTACCTATGATGCTTATTTCCAGATGCAGAACGCCATTGTTCAGGGCTATAACAACCTGCGCAACCAACTGGCTGTTCGTCGCTTCGGACGTTCTCTTTCCGCCTGTAATGCTGAACAGCGCGATGCCATAGGGTTGGTCTATCCCCAGCGTATCAGCGAACAGACCGCAGGTCAGAAAGGAGGTGAGGAATGAAAAGAGGAGTTTTTCGTCGTCCTCGTCGAGAGATGCCTGGGCTCAACACGGCAGCCTTGCCCGACCTGATCTTCACCGTTCTCTTCTTCTTTATGATTGTCACCCACATGCGTGACGTCGATCCGCAGGTGCGTTATCAGGTGCCACAGGGCACAGAGGTCCAGAAACTGCAGCATAAGTCTGCTGTCAGCTATATTTATATCGGACGTGTGAAAGGTGCGCCTGTCGATAGTTTTTATATCCAGTTGAACAACAATCTGGCCACCATTGACGACATTAAGGCCTATGTGGAGAAAGAGCGCTCGCAGATGTCAAGTGACGACCAGCCCCGTATGACTGTTTCCATCAAGGCCGACCGTGATGTTCCATATGGCATTATTTCTGGCGTAAAACAGGCTTTACAGGAGTCTTTCGCTTTGAAAATTAATTATTCTGCGTCAAAAAAGTAACAATTTGTCGTTTTTCCAAACAATTTCTACATGAATTGTTGCTGTTATCAGAAATTTTTTATTAACTTTGCACGTTGATAAAAGAAAATTGTTATGGCAAATCAAAAACTCGACGGATTAGATAAGCAAATTCTTAAACTTATTGCAGCCGACGCTCGTATTCCCTTCCTTGAAGTGGCGCGAGCTTGTGATGTGAGTGGCGCTGCCATTCATCAGC
Organism: uncultured Prevotellaceae bacterium; assembly: GCA_902775605.1. Taxonomy (GTDB): domain Bacteria; phylum Bacteroidota; class Bacteroidia; order Bacteroidales; family Bacteroidaceae; genus Prevotella. The sequence goes on along the minus strand of CACYNE010000001.1, from coordinate 96,000 downwards.
GTATTCAGAAACTCACGAATATGGGTGTTCTGAATGGTTCTCAGTTTATTATTGAGCCAGAGAAGCTGGGCTATGAGACTTGTGCTTTCATTGGCCTGAATCTGAAGAATCCTGAGGACTTCGATACCGTGGTAGAGGAGTTGAAGCGTATTCCTGAGGTGACCGAGTGTCACTATACCACTGGTAATTTTGACATGTTCATCAAGATCTATGCTCAGAACAACCACCATCTTCTCACCATCATTCATGACAAGTTGCAGCCTCTGGGCTTGAGCAGTTCGCAGACCCTGATTTCATTTCATTCTGCGTTTGAGCGCCAGTTGCCCATCATGGATATGGTTGATCTGGAAGACTAAGCACACTATCGAGAAGAAAAAAAGCGTGGGCTCCGCAAGGTGCTCACGCTTTTTGTTTATCCTCATTTCACGTAATCTACAAAACTGTAGGCCTGTGCATGTTTCTCGTCTGTGGTGTGGTCTTCGCGCCACGCCTCCTTCCAATCGCTGTAGTCTGGAAAGAACGTATCTGCCTGTGCTGGCGTATCATCAATCTCTGTCAGACACAAACGGTCAACCTTGTTCAGCAGGTCGCGATAGAGGCTGGCGCCACCAATGACATAGATGTCCTCATCGGGCTGACACGATGCCAGGAAACTGTCCCAGTCCTTGAAACATTCGCAGCCAGGCAACTCTGCAATGCTCTTTGTCAGCACGCAGTTGCGGCGATTAGGCAGGGCACCCTTTGGCAGACTCTCAAAGGTCTTGCGACCCATCACGATGGTGTGGCCCGTGGTTAGCGCCTTGAATCGCTTCAGGTCGTTGGGCAACCAGTAAATCAGTTTGTTCTCGAAGCCGATAGCCCTGTTGCGAGCCACGGCGGCAATCATGCTTATCATCTTTCTTTTCCTTTTTCGCTTTTTCCTTATACACTCACTTCCGCCTTGATATGAGGCCAGGGGTCGTAGCCCTCCAACTGGAAGTCCTCGTACTTAAAGTCGAAGATGCTCTTCACGTCGGGGTTGATCTTCATTGTGGGCAGGGGGCGTGGCTCGCGTGTCAATTGCAGACGGGCCTGCTCCAAGTGGTTCAGATAGAGGTGTGTGTCGCCCGTGGTGTGGATAAACTCGCCAGGTTTCAGTCCGCACACCTGTGCCATCATCATGCAGAGCAGGGCATACGAAGCAATGTTAAATGGCACGCCCAGGAAAGTGTCTGCCGAGCGCTGATAGAGTTGCAGCGACAGCTTGCCATCTGCCACATAGAACTGGAAGATGGTGTGACAAGGTGGCAATGCCATTTTGTTGACCTCAGCCACGTTCCATGCCGATACAATCATGCGTCGTGAGTTGGGGTTGTTCTTCAGTTGATCCACCACATACTGAATCTGGTCAATGGTGCCACCATCGTAATCGGGCCACGAACGCCACTGGTGACCATAGACGGGTCCCAGTTCTCCGTTCTCATCAGCCCATTCGTTCCATATCCTCACGCCGTTGTCCTGTAGGTATTTCACGTTGGTGTCGCCATTCAGGAACCACAGCAGTTCATAGATGATGGACTTCAGATGCAGTTTCTTGGTGGTCAGCAGGGGGAAACCCTGACTCAGGTCATAGCGACTCTGTGTGCCGAAGATGCTCAGTGTGCCTGTTCCTGTACGATCGCCCTTCTGTGCACCTTCTTTCAGAATGCGGTCGAGTATGTCTAAATATTGTTTCATCAGTTTTTTAGCATTTTATGGTGCAAAGATACATATTATTCTGGAAATAATCGCTATATTTGTAGGCGAAATATTGTTCTGAGAAAAAATGAGATTAACGCTATGAAGAGATTAGCATTATTGATGGCGGTTTCACTCTGTGTCAACACGGGTTTTGCCGCGAAGAAAAAACAAGTGCAGCAACCACTGAAGCCCATGAACGAGTTTGTCAGCGAACTCATGGGTAAAATGACTGTCGAAGAGAAGATTGGTCAGTTGAACCTGCTGCCATCGGGAGATATACAGACGGGCATCTCGGAGAATAGTCCCATTGGCGAGATGATTCGTCAGGGCCGACTGAGTGCCATTCTCAATCTCAAGGGTGTCGATCACATCACGAAGATTCAGAAGATGGCTGTCGAGGAGTCGCGCTTGGGCATCCCCCTCATCTTCGGTATGGACGTCATTCACGGCTATGAGACCATCTTCCCCATTCCCCTGGCCATGTCATGCTCGTGGGACCTGCCTGCTATTGAGCAGAGTGCCCGTATCGCTGCCAAGGAGGCCACTGCCGATGGTATCAACTGGACATACAGTCCGATGGTCGATATCAGCGTAGATCCCCGTTGGGGACGCGTGGCCGAGGGTGCTGGCGAGGACCCGTTCCTGGGTTCACGTATTGCTGAGGCCATGGTGCGTGGCTATCAGGGCGACCTCACCCGTCGCGACCAGTTGATAGCCTGTCTGAAGCACTATGCCCTCTATGGTGCCTCTGAGGCAGGTCGCGATTATAATACTGTTGATATGAGTCGCGTCCGCATGTACAACCAGTATTTCCCGCCCTATAAGGCTGCTGTCGAGGCAGGTGTGGCTAGCGTGATGTCATCGTTTAATACCGTGGATTATGTTCCTGCCACCGCCAATCGCTGGCTCATCACCGATGTCCTGCGTCAACAATGGCAGTTCGGTGGCTTCCTCGTGACCGACTATGGTGCCATCAACGAGATGATGCAGCACGGACTGGGCAATCAGCAGCAGGTGGCTGCCTTGGCCCTGAAGGCCGGTACCGACATGGACATGTGTTCCGAGGCTTTCACCGCCACCCTTGAGAAGTCGCTCCGCGAGGGTAAGGTCACCATCGACGAGATTGACCGGGCATGTCGTCGCGTGCTCGAAGCCAAGTATAAGTTAGGCCTTTTTGCCGACCCTTACAGGTTCTGCGACAAGTCCCGCCGCGCCACCGATATCTATACTGCCGAGCATCGCCAGATAGCCCGCCAGTTGGCTACCGAGACCTTTGTCTTGCTGAAGAACGACCAGGTGCTCCCCCTCAAGAAGCAAGGCACCGTGGCCCTGATTGGCCCCTTGGCCGACAGCAAGGAAAACATCCCCGGCTCATGGTCGCCCACAGCCACCTATCAGTATCCTACGCTCCGTGAGGCCATGCAGCGCGCCCTTCAAGGACGTGCCACTCTGCTCTATGCGCAGGGCAGTAATATCTGTCGTGATGCTGTGGTGCAGGCCGATGGCTCGTTCAACCACAACATCCCTCGTGGCGATGATGCCCAGTTGAAGCAGCAAGCCCTCGACATTGCCCGTCAGGCCGACGTCATTGTCTGTGCTATGGGCGAGTTGCAGGAGATGAGTGGCGAGAGTGCCAGTCGCAGCAATATTGAACTGTTTGACGTACAGCGTGAGTTGCTGGACGAGCTGCTGAAATTGAAGAAGCCCCTCGTTCTGCTCAATTTCGCAGGTCGTCCCACCGTTCTCTCTTGGGAACAACAGCATGTGCCAGCCATCCTGAACGTGTGGTTTGCAGGCTCTGAGACGGGCGATGCCATCTGCGATGTGCTCTTTGGCGACAAGGTGCCCTCGGGCAAGCTCACCATGTCGATGCCTCAGAATGGTGGTCAGATACCTCTTTATTATAACCACCTCAACACGGGTCGTCCTGTGGCAGAGGGCACCAATAAGTTCTTCAAATATCAGAGCAACTATATCGACGTGCGCAACGAGCCCCTCTATCCCTTCGGTTATGGCTTGTCCTACACCACCTTCGACTATAGCGACGTGACCCTGAGCAGCACTCGGATGCAGGCCGATGGTAGTCTTTCTGCCTCTGTCACCGTCAAGAACACAGGGCGCTATGATGCCGATGAGATTGTCCAGCTTTATATCCGCGACGTGGTGGCTTCCATCAGTCGTCCCGTCAAGGAACTGAAGGGCTTCCAGCGCATCCACCTGAACGCAGGCGAGTCAAAGACTGTCACCTTCACCATCACTCCTGACCTCCTGAAGTTCTATGACTACAATCTGAATTTCGTTCTCGAACCGGGTGATTTCGATATCATGATTGGTCCCAACAGTCGCGATGTCAAGAAGAAGACTGTTACGGTGGAATAGTTTTCTTAAAAAGATAAATGTGATGAGACGAAATTGGGCTTTGATGGTGGCTGTCGTGCTGTCGATGATGACGGGGACGGCAGCGGCACGAGATTATAATATCAAGAAATATGGCGCAAAGGCTGATACGACGGTGCTGAGCACAAAGGCGGTGCAGCGGGCCATTGATGCCTGTTCGAAAGCCAAAGGCGGCAGGGTGGTGGTGCCGGCCGGCAACTATAAGATTGGTACCATCGTGCTGAAATCCGATGTTCATCTCTATCTGGAAAAAGGGGCAACGCTCTATGGCAGCACGGACCTGAAAGACTATCTGCCGATGAAGTCCGACTACGTGTCGCTGCGCACACAGACCTCGACCATCCAGTTGATCTATGCCGATGGGGTGAGGAATGTGGTGATCGACGGTGCAGGGACCATTGACGGACGCGGTAGGGCCTTTAAGAAACTGTCGTGGAACGATGAGGGCATCACCCGTCCGCATCTGATTCGCTTTATCCAGAGTGAGGACATCATCGTGAGGGACATCACGCTGAGGAACTCGGGATGCTGGATGCAGCACTATCTGGCGTGCGACCGTGTGAGGATTGAGAACCTCAAGGTGTATAACCGCAACAACTATAACAACGACGGACTGGATATTGACGGCTGTCACGAGGTGACGGTGAAGGGCCTGATGGTAGATTCTGACGACGACGGCATCACGCTGAAGAGCACATCGCCACGCCTGTGCGAGAACGTGCGCATAGAGAACTGTGTGGTGTTGAGCCATTGCAATGCCGTGAAGCTGGGCACAGAGACGAATGGTGGCTTTCGCCATATCACCATCTCTGGCATCGAGGTCAAGCCCAGCGCCGACCAGTCAAGCCAGTTCTTTGGCGCTCCGTCGAAGAAGGGCACGTCGGCCCTCTCACTGGAGATTGTGGATGGTGGTGTGATGGAGCATGTGAGTGCGTCTGACTTTACCGTAGAGGGTACAGAGTCACCCATCTTCATTCGTCTGGGCAATCGTGGACGTGGCTATCAACTGAGGAAGCCTGCGAAAGGACTGAGTGGGCAGGGCAATGATGACACGATAGCCGAGTTGATTCCCATTGACCATGTGGGCAGCATCCATGATGTGCGCATCGATAACTTCCAGGTGAAAAATGCAGGACCTGTGGGCTGTAGCATCACGGGTCTGAAGGGCCACCCTGTGCGCAACGTGTCGTTGTCGAACATCCATATCCTGCAGCAAGGCGGTGTGAAGGACAGCAACCTGCAGGCCATATGCGACTCCCTCGCCAACGAGAAAGAAAAGACCTATCCAGAGGCGACGATGTGGGGCAACCTGCCCGCCAAGGGCTTTTTCCTGCGCCATACGCGAGACATCCATTTCGACAATATCGATATTCAGACCGCCAGACCCGACGCTCGCCCGGACATTGTGCGTGAAGATACGGAGGGGTGGGGCGACCAGGGTGACGGTACCTACAGGAATCCTGTGCTAAACATAGACTTCTCCGACCCTGACGTCATCCGCGTGGGCGAGAAATACTATATGGTGGCGTCCGACTTCCACTTCCTGGGCATGCAGGTGCTGGAGTCGGAGGATATGGTGAACTGGCGTTATATCAGCCAGATATACCGTCGCTTCGATGAGCCTGGCTGGGACAGCAACCAACATTATGCAGGCGGGTCGTGGGCACCAGTCATCCGACACCATAACGGCCTCTTCTATGTCTATTTCTGCACACCCGACGAGGGCCTGTATATGACAACGGCCAAGGATCCTCACGGACCTTGGGCACCGCTGCATCTGGTGAAGCGCATCGCAAAATGGGAAGATCCGTGCCCCTTCTGGGACAGCGACGGACAGGCCTATCTCGGGCGCAGTAAGCACGGCGCAGGACCTATCATCGTACATAAGATGTCGGCAGACGGCAAGCAGCTCCTGGACGATGGCGTGACAGTCTATGAGGGACCTGTGGCCGAAGGCACGAAGTTCCTGAAACGCCATGGCTGGTACTATCTCGTGATACCCGAAGGAGGCGTGGGACAGGGCTGGCAGACGGTGCTGCGTGCGAAGAATATCTACGGTCCCTACGAGCGAAAGATTGTGCTTGAAAAGGGTTCGACGAAGATTAACGGCCCTCATCAGGGCGCCTTGGTCGATACTCCCGACGGTGAGTGGTGGTTCTATCATTTTCAGGAGACACCTGTGCTGGGACGCGTCGTTCATCTCCAGCCTGTCCGTTGGCAGGATGACTGGCCCTTGATGGGTGTTGACTATGATGGCAATGGCGTGGGAGAACCCGTTGCCGAGTGGCAGAAGCCCATGGCCTCGTTGCACGCCTTCCTGCCTCAGATGGACGATGACTTCAATGCGTCCGTCCTTGGTTTGCAATGGCAATGGAACCACAATCCTGTAGATACCCATTGGAGTCTGAATGAACGCGAGGGATGGCTGACGCTCAAGGCCCTGCCTGCCGACAGTCTGAAGCAATGCCGCAATATGTTGACGCAGAAGGTGGTGGGCTATCAGAGTGAGAGCACCACACTGCTCACGGCCTCTGGCGACTGCTATGCCGGACTCTTCTGTAGTGGCAAGACCTTCCGTGGCATCGGCCTTTGTAAGGACGGCATCTTTGTCGAGGCTCAGGGAGAGCGACAGCTCGTCCTCAAGGGCACGTTTGCCCAACTCTGGGTGCGCGTGACGAATGATTGTCAAAACAATCGCCATCAGTTCTCTTACAGCACCGATGGCCTCCACTTCACCAATGCTGGCGAGTCCTTCGCCCTTCGCTCCGGCTATTGGAAGGGCATCCGCGTGGGCTTGTTCTGCTATGGAAAGGGTGGAAAGGCCGCGTTCGACAGCTTTAGTCAGCGCATTCTGGAATAGGCTGGAGCACGGGCTCGTAGTCCTGCGGCACGTGAGTGGTCTTGATGCGCCACTCCTTGGGATAGAGGTTGTTGGCACGATTGCCGATGTTTTTGACCAATCCTAAGGGATGGCCCATGAAGCATATCTCAACCAAACCGCGAGGTGTGTCAGGGGGAAGTACGAGGGCTTCGTGGCGCAGATAGGCTAAAGCATCAGCATAAGACAGTTCTGCCTGAGGGCCATTGGCGTGCAAAGGAATCTCATCAAGTATAGTTAGCTTGAGTCCGTCGCGTGCGGATTTCTTGTCCGACGTGTTCGGACTGGCAGTCCGACGTGTTCGGACTAATTGTCCGTCGCCTTTCTGCAATACGCACATAAAGAGACCCTCGCTGCGGGTGATGCCAGGGATGAAGCGATAGACGGGTTCTGAGAATCCTTCGAGCAGCGAGCCGGTGATGTTCCATTCGGGCTTGGTGTCGATAGGCAGCACATGGGCACCCAACTCTTCCATCATCCAGCGGATGTTCTCCTCGTTCTCCTTCGTATTAAATGTACACGTACTATATATAAGGATGCCGCCGTCGTTGAGGCATTGCCAGGCATCGCTGACGATATCGCGCTGCAACTGCCAGCACTTCTCCACGTTTTGCGGACTCCATTCCTTGATGGTTGCCTCGTCTTTGCGGAACATGCCTTCGCCCGAGCAGGGCACATCGCAGAGGATAAGGTCGAACTTCATCTTCGACTTGCGATAGTCCTTGGGGATGAGGTTGGTGACGTAGTGATTCTCATAGCCCCACTTCTGTACGTTCTCCAACAGGATGCTGGCGCGATTGCGCATGGGCTCGTTGCTGTAGAGCACGGCATCGGCAGGCAGAGCCGCACGTAGCAGTGTGGACTTGCCACCAGGGGCGGCACAGAGGTCGAGGACAGTTAGGTGTTGGCTATTAGCTGTTGGCGATTGGCTATCAGCTAACAGCCAATTGCTAACAGCCAATTGCCTCAACACCTCATCCAAAAACATGGATGCGGCCTCTTGCACATAATAGCAGCCGGCATGAAAGAGGGGATCGAACGTGAAGTTGGGGCGCTTCTCCAAATAGTAGCCATTTCTGCACCATTCTATTCTCTCTCCACCTTCTTTCGTCCCTTCCGTAGCAAGCGTCCTTTGGCCGGGTGCCACCTTCCACTTTTCACACTTACGGGGATTCAGGCGAATGCTCACGGGCGTGTCCTCCTCGAACGAATGAAGATAGCGTTCGAAGCGCTCGCGCCCCATCAAGGCCTCTGTGGTACGTACAAAATCTGCAGGTAATTGCATAATCGCTTGCAAAATTAAAAAAAAAATTGCACCTTTGCAACTTATTAGATGAAAGATACGTCAAACATACAGAAAATGACAAAAAAAGGATATGAATATGAAAAAGATTTTATGGACTTTAGCATTTGTATTTGCGCTACAGATGGGCGGTATGTCTGCCATGGCAGCAGCTCCCAAGGATACTGTTAGCCAAGTAGAGGTTTACTCAGACACCACTTCGCTCGACTCGGCCATGACGGCTGACATGGGCGACTGGGATGACGCTGACGACGGGTTTTATGATGATGACGACTGGGAATCGTCAGACTCAAGAACGCTGGTAGGACGCATGGGACTGGATGGCATGTTTGGCAGTATGGTCTTTGTCATCGTCATCTGCTTCATCTTCTTTGTTCTCGCTCCTGTGGCTGTGATAGGCATCATTCTCTATTTCGTATATAGAAACCGTAAGGAAAAGATGAGGCTGATGGAGATGGCTCTCAAGAGTGGAAAGACCATTCCGATGGATGTGCTGGGCACGCCCTGCAAGCGCGGCGACGTGCTGTGGAACAAGGGTATCAAGCAGGTGTTCCTGGGTGTTGGACTCGCCATCCTGCTGGGTATCATCATCGACGAGTTGGGATTGGCCATTGGTGCGTTAGTTACTCTTATCGGTTTGGGCAATCTGGCCATTGGCTATAGCGAGAAGCAGAAACAGCGTGATCAGGACTTGCGCGACCGCTATTTCAATCAGGATAAAGAAGAATCTGTAGAAGAAGAAAAATAAGATTCGATGGAATCGTTCAGTGACATCTCTCTCGTAGCTCAGGTGGCTGTGTTCCACAATCGGCGGGCCTTCGACCAGCTGGTGAGGAAATACCAGTCGCCTGTGCGTCGATTCCTGCTGAACTTGACGCTGGGTGACGAAACCCTATGCGACGATTTGGCTCAGGACACATTCCTGAAGGCCTATGAGCACATCACGCAATTCAAGGGCATCGCCTCGTTTCAAACGTGGCTCTTCCGCATTGCCTATAATGTGTTCTATGACAATAAAAGAAAGAAAGTGGAAACACCACAGGACGAGTTGCCCTCATCGTCATCTTCGTCTTACACCTCTTCCACTTCTCTGAATATGGACATCAGCACAGCACTGGCCCAGCTGAAGGAGGATGAAAGGGCTTGTGTGACGCTGCAGCTCATAGACGGCTACTCGATCGACGAGATTGCCAATATATTGGGAATGCCTGCCAACACGGTGAAGTCGCACCTGCGCAGGGGAAAGGAAAAATTGACAACATACCTAAAAGCTAATGGATATGGCGGAAATAGATAATCAATTACTGGAACAGTTCTTCGAGCCTGCTCGTCAGCAGCAGATCGAGGACAAAGGATTTACGGAGAAGGTGATGCGCCAACTGCCTGACAGGGCTATGCGCCTGTCGCGCTGCTGGACTGCCTTCTGCATCGCCCTGGGCATCATCCTCTTCATCGTGTTCGAAGGATGGCAGTCCTTACTGCTGGGCTTAATCTCCTTGGTACGTGGATTCTCCATCAGCGACATCCATCCCATCCCATTCTTCATGGTGCTGGGCGTGCTTACTTCTCTGGCTCTGCTGGAAGTGGTGCATCGGATGGATCGGATGCAGGTTTAAGGTCCATGCCATAGGTCGTGCGGAGTACGGTAAACTCCGTACGACGGTTCAGCTGGTTGCAAATCTCTTGCTTCTCCTCGTCGTCAAGGGCGCGGATGTATTCTTCCGTCAATACATCCCCTTCCTTCAGCCACGGGTATTTCTCCGTCAGCTTGCGCTTGATGGTCTTGGGCTTCATCTTGCCATAGCCCACAGGCGACAAGCGGTCTTGGGCAATGCCATGCTCAATAAGATAGTTTACCACACTCTCGGCACGGCGCTGTGACAGACGCTCGTTATAGGCTGCCGAACCGCGATAGTCGGTATGGGCACTCAACTCAATGGTGACGCTGGGGTTCTCGTTCAGCAGACCAATCAACTTGTCGAGAGCCTCTGTTGACTCTGGGCGCAGGGTGGCCTTGTCGAAGTCATAGAAGATATTGTCGATAAGGACAGGAGCGGTGATGGATGCCAGAGGGAACTGCAGCACATATTCCTCCGACTCCAACACAGGCTCTACACGCAGTTCCTCGGTATGGTTCAGATAACCCTTACAGGTGCCCAGGAACACATAATCCACGCCAGGCTTGATATATTCCGTAAACGAACCATCGCCCTTGACGCTGAGTCTGAGGTTGGTGCCGTCGTTGCCCACCATATAGACCAAAGCCTCGGGCAGTTCATAGCCGTCTTTCTCATAAACCCAGCCCTTCACCGTCTGCACCACCTCTTTCTTCTCAAACGAATAGATATGATCCCAGCCGCGTGCGTCGCCACGGTTCGAACAGAAATAACCGCGGTTATGCAGTCCCTCGAAGGTCAGGCCAAAGTCGTCGCCAGCAGAGTTAAGGGGTGAGCCGGGATGCTCAAGCTCGTAGGAGGTTGAGGATGGCGATCTGGGGTCTTCGTCAATGATGGGTTTGGCGATAAAGACATCGAGTCCGCCGAAGCCGGGATGACCGTCGCTCGAGAAATACAGGTCGCCATTGGGACGGAACGTGGGAAACATCTCGTTGCCTGGGGTGTTGATGGGCTTGCCCAGGTTCTCCAGACCAACAAGTCCGTGAGTGGTCATCTGGATGCGCCAGATATCATAGCCGCCCATGCCGCCTGGCATATCGCTGACAAAATAGAGCCACATGCCATCGGGTGATATTGCCGGATGGGCAAAGGTAGAGAGGGTGTCCTTTGTGATTTCAAGAGGTGTGGCCTTGCCCCATGAGGCATCGCTGCGCGGGGCAGTAGCTATCTGGGCATAGCGGGGATAGGTGGGGTCGGTCTTGCAGACTGTCAGATACATCGTTTTGGAGTCGGGCGTAAAGGCACAGGCACCCTCGTCCAACTCGCTGTTCAGTTCGGTGTCAATCACTTCTGGTTTCGACCACTTGCCCTTGTCGTCCTTTTGCGTAAAGAAGATATCGGCATTCTTCGTACCGGTAATGCCGCTCAACTCGTCGCCCTTGGCTTGGTTGCGCGTACTACTGAAGTAGAGCTGACTATAGTCATCGCCAGCCAGCATGGGCGAATATTCTGCGCGACGCGAGTTGAACGCATCCTGTTTCTTCACCGTATAGCCGGAATATTGGGCCTCGGCCTTCCATTTCGGTGCCATGCGAGCCGACTCGAGTCCGTTCTTCACCAAGGGGTTGTTGGGCATCGAGTCTTGCAGCATCAGGAAGGTCTTCTCGGCATCTTTATACGAGCCGTTTTTCAGTTGCAGACGACCCAGGTGCATCAGCGAAGTAGAGTCAATCTGCTTGAAGCGTACGGCATTGTTATAGGCAGCAATGGCCTTCTGTGTGTAGTTGATGCGACGGAAGCAATCAGCCATCTTCAGGGCGCGCTGGCCGCGAAGGGGCTTGTCGTTGGCCTTGGTCTGTGAGTAGGCCTTCTTATATTGGGTGGCAGCATCGAAGTACTCGCCCAGGGCATAGAACTTATCGCCCTTTCTCATGGCAGAGTCGGCTCCGCATCCTGCTGTCAGAATACAAGCAATTGTTGCGAATATGATATAATATAGTCTGCGCATACCTTATTATAACGTAGGATGCTCCGTTTTATTGTGTAGCAGCAGCGCTCAGTCGCGGAAACGGATGTAAGAACGGTCGTCAAACGAGTTGTTGCCTGCCACAAAAGCCTTGGTGGCCTTAAACTCGCCAATGTTCAGCGGGTCGTTCTCTCGTTGCCATGCCAGACGTTCCTCAGAGGCAGCGAGCGTAGGCTCCAGGTAGGGGTAGCCGTCGCTGGCCATCACAATCTCCCAGGGTTTGAAGTCGAGGGTGATGATGCGCACATGCTGCTGTGGAATGGGGAATCCGTCGATGACGGCATAGGTCTTGTTCTGCTGCTTCATGGTTTCCAGCATCTGGGGGATGATGGCCTCGCGGGCGGTGTCGTGCTCCAGAAAGGTTGCCTTGTCGCCCTCATACTGGTTGATGATGGCTGCACGCTGCTTGGCCAACTCCTGCTCATAGGGTTTGGGGTTGTCAAGATACTCGCCCCCCACCAGGCATTGGCAGTCGCCAATCATCCATATCTCGCGGTTCAAACGGCTATAGACAATGGCTGAGGCCGTGAGTCGCTCCTCGGGATGCTCCGCCAGACGAATCAAGTCTTTCTTCTTATAGTGACTGGCAATGGCACGCGACACGCCGTTGCAGAACTGCTGGCACGAAAGGGTGCCCTTGGCATGGCGGATATAGCGGCTGATGAGTTGCATGCAATAACGGCCATTGCTGCGAAAAAGGCTGTAACGACGGTCTGTCTTCGAGGTGGATCCGTCGATGACGGCAATATAATCCTTAGTGACGACGATACCGTCTTCACTCTTCTTCTTGGGGTTTTTGGCAATGATGCTCTGTTCGATAATCTCCATTTACTTCTCTTCTATGGGTTGGCGGAACGTGCAACCTTCTTTCCAGCGCGAACAGCCATAGGCCGTCTTGCCCTTGATGATAGTACCTTGTCCGCAAACAGGACAGGGCTTGCCTACCAAGGGATCGGCAGGAGCAGCGGGGGCTGCAGTGGCAGGCGCTTCTTTCTCTTTCTTCTTGCGTGGGGCGCGTGTCTTCTTGCCTTCGGTCTTGTTGTCTTTTTCCTTTGGTTGCGACTCAGCTTCCACGGGCACGCGACGATTGCTCTGGTCGCCCATCACCTGCACCACGATGTCGTAAACCTGCTGTTTCAACTCGTCGAGGAATTGCTTAGGGTCGTATTTCTGTGCCTCAATGTCGCGCAACTTCTTCTCCCAGATACCCGTGAGCTCGGCACTCTTCAGGAGTTCCTCGCGAATCAGGTCTATCAGTTCGATACCCGTAGGCGTGGCCACCAGGTTCTTGCGTTCCTTTTTAATATAGCGGCGCTTGAAGAGGGTCTCGATGATGGCGGCACGGGTGGAAGGACGGCCGATGCCGTTCTCTTTCATCGCGCGGCGCAGCTCCTCGTCCTCAACAAACTTGCCTGCGGTCTCCATCGCACGCAGCAGGGTGGCCTCCGTGTAGTATTTGGGAGGCGTGGTCATCTTCTCTGTCAGGGTGGGCACATGAGGACCGCTCTCGCCTTGCTGGAAATCGGGCAGGGTGCGCTCCTCTTCGTCGGGCTTCTTCTCGTCGTCGTCGGTCTGTGTGTCCTTGGCATAGACGGCGCGCCAGCCGGCATCAAGGATGGTGCGGCCCGTAACCTTGAACTCGATGCTCTGTTCCGTAGGCTGCGACATCGTCGCAGCAGCACGCACCTCTCCCAGCACCGTGGTCTGCGCAAACTTGCAGTCAGGATAAAACACAGCAATGAAACGGCGTGCAATGAGGTCATAGACCTTGCGCTGCATGTCGGTCATGTTCTGGGGCACGATACCTGTGGGGATGATGGCGTGATGGTCAGTCACCTTTGAGGAATCGAAGACCTTCTTCGACTTCAACAGCGGCTTGCCGCCCAGGGGGCGCACCAACTCGGCATAGGGCGACTGGCCGGCGAACTTCACCTGGAAGAGGCCGTTCATCGTCTGCGGGCACTTGCCATAGACATCGTCAGGCAGGAAAGTGGTATCCACACGTGGATAGGTGGTCAGCTTCTGCTCGTAGAGTTGCTGAATGAGGTTCAGGGTCATCTCTGCCGAAAAGCCGTATTTCTTGTTGCAATCCACCTGCAGCGAGGTGAGGTCGTAGAGCGAGGGAGGAGCCTCCTTACCGTTTTTCTTCTCGACCTTTGTCACTTCAAAGGGCTTGCCCTCAATGGTGGCAAAAGCCCGTTCGCCCTCTTCCTTCGAGGTGAACTTGCCCGAAGTGGCCGTGAACGTGGTGTCACGATAGACGGTGGCCAGCACCCAATAAGGCTCAGGCTTGAAGTTGTCTATCTCCTTCTGTCGGTTTACGATGAGTGCGAGGGTAGGGGTCTGCACGCGACCAATGGACAACACCTGTCGGTTCTGACCGTATTTGATGGTATAGAGACGTGTGCAGTTGATGCCTAAGAGCCAGTCGCCCACGGCACGGCTCAGGCCAGCCAGATAGAGTGACTGGTATTGACTCTGGTCCTTGAGGTTGGCAAAACCCTCGCGAATGGCCTCGTCGGTCATCGACGAGATCCATAGACGCTGCACCGGACACTTGGCCTGCGCTTTCTGCATCACCCATCGCTGAATGAGTTCACCCTCCTGGCCGGCGTCACCACAGTTGATGATGCTGTCGGCCGCCTGCATCAGTCGCTCGATGGTGGCAAACTGCTTCTTGATGCCCTCATCGTCTTTCAGACGGATGCCGAACTTGGGGGGAATCATGGGGAGGGAGGAAAGACTCCACGAGCGCCACATGGGAGTGTAGTCTTCAGGCATTTTCAACTCACACAGGTGACCAAAGGTCCACGTCACCTGATAGCCGTTGCCTTCCATATAGCCGTCGCGTGAGGCCGTGGCACCAATAATCCGTGCGATATCTTTGGCCACGCTGGGCTTCTCTGCAATGCAAACAATCATTCTACATTTTTTAATTTTGTGCTGCAAAGTTAACAAGAAAAACTGAATATATTCTCTTTTTTATCCTTTTTTTAGTATCTTTGCGCCCGAATTGGATAAAGAAACTGAAGCAAAAATGATAAATATACACTTTCTAAGTGCCAGAAACCTTATCATGGGTCTTTCGTGTGCCTGCATCTTATCTGCTTGTAATCAAGAACATGCAGCACCGACCCAGGAATCTGCTGTCAATGTATTATTGGATGAGTTGTCTGAGTCGCGTGACTTCGAACGCATGATCACATTGGTCGATAGTCTTGATGACGAAGGCGAGATCTCAGAAATTGAAGCTAATTTGAAACGCGGATGGGCTTATCACAGGATGAAAAGGTTCAATCTGGCGGAAGAATATTATAATAAGGTGTTGAAGACCAGCATCCACAATACAGAGGAACAGATGGCCTATGAGGATGCTGCCAGTTATCTGGCCGACCTCTATTATATCAAGCACGATTATGAGGGTGCCCTTCATGTGGCAGTGCCTATCATGCACGAGTTGGAAGAGAAGGGATGGCAGTCGAGCGACGCCATGATTTCAATGCTCACCTCCGTAGGTCGTTGTCAGATGAAACTGGGACGTATTGACGAGGCGTCCATCACCTTTGAGAAGGCTTATCAGCGCAACCTGCAGGCCATCAAGGTTGATTCCACCCGTGCGTCGCTGCGTAATGCGGTGGTCCACACGGCCAATATCGGCATCCGTTTCCTGAATGCCAAGTCGTTTTCCGCTGCCAATACGTGGCTCGATCGTACAGAAGCCCTTGTCACTCAGTTGGCTGTGGAGTTTCAGGGTGAGGATAGGTTTGTGATGGAATATAAGGCACGTCTGAATATCTATCGTGCCTACGCACTTGAGAACCTGGGACGCAGTGAAGAGGCTGCTGCCGATTATGATGCGTTTCTGGAGTCTGCCTATGCCCAGACTGATGACGGACGTTCGGATGCCTGCGAATATCTGATTGCGGCTCACCGCTATGACGAGGCTGCCGATATCTTGAGCGACCTTGACAGAATGATGGGTGAGTGGGGCTATAACATGACACTCGACTGCTTGCAGAGCTATTTCCTGCCCAAGTTCCGTGCCAATGTGGGGGCTGGTCGTCATGACTCGGCCTATGCAGTGGCCAGTCAGATCTGTGAGGCCCTCGACTCTGCCATCTATTGGCAGAAGAACAGCGATGCTGATGAGTTGGCCACCATCTATGATACACAGCAGAAGGAGACCACCATTGCCCGCCAGCAGGCTGATATCCGTCAGGTTCACCTGATTGCCTTGGGTGTGGCCATGGGACTGCTCTCGCTGTTCCTCATCTTCTATATCCTCTATCGCCGCAACACCATGCACCAGTTGGCAGAGAAGAACGCAGAACTTCAAGAGGCCAATGCGCGTGCCCAGGAGTCATCAGAGATGAAGTCTGACTTTATCAAGCAGATTTCTCACGAGATTCGTACGCCGCTCAACATCCTTTCTGGTTTTACGCAGGTGCTGACCTCACAGGGCATGGATATTGATGAGGCCACACGTTGCGACATCAACCGCCAGATTATGGAAAACACTGATCGCATCACGGGATTGGTGAACAAGATGCTGGAGTTGAGTGACGCTGGTAGTAAGATTGTGATAGAGAAAAACGATGAGGTATCGCCCCTGCAGATTGCCACGCAGGCTGCCAGCGATGCCGGTATCATCGAGGCCAAGCGTATTGTCTTCGACCTCCAGGCCGATTCTGACTCAAAGACAGCCATCCTCCACACCAACCTGCAGCAGGCGGTGCGTGCCTTGTCGCTGTTGCTCGACAATGCTCAGAAGTTCACCAAGCAGGGTCGTGTCATACTGCGTGTTTCCATGCAGACCTTACCCTCTGGTCGCAAGATACTGTTTACCGTAGAGGATTCGGGTATTGGCGTGCCCCCAGAGGAGGCAGAGCATATCTTCGAGGAGTTTGTGCAGTTGGACAATTACTATAATGGAACAGGCATTGGCCTTACCATTGCCCGTTCCATTGCGCGTCGCCTGGGTGGTGATATCACGCTCGATACGACTTACACCGCAGGTGCTCGTTTTGTCATGTGGTTGAAAGCCTGATCAATATGCGTGGTCATCGGCAGCAATCTCTGCCTGGTCAATCTTCTTACTGTCTATCTTTCGCCAGGCATACACGATGTAGGCCAGTACGAACGGTACGAGTAGTGATACCCAGAACATCGTGTTCAGCGTGAAATAGCTGCTGCACGAGTTCTCGAGTGTCAGTGAAGACTGCAGGTCGGCTGTCGAGGGATAATAGGCCGTGTGGTTCCATGCTGACAGAAGCAACAGGGGAACAACGGTGAGTACGGTGCCGATGCCTGCAAACCAAATGCCTTTTGATGTTTGAGCATCCTGTTTCAGGATTTCTGAGACAATACCGTAGAGCACCAGCACGACGCCTATCAGCAGTACGACGGTGAGATACCACATATCTATCATGTTATGCAGATATTTGTTAGGCTCCATAAAGATGGTGCCGTTGTCGTCGTATGCAAAGCCGTCCTTCAGGAGCAGATGAACCAGATAGGTCACGAAGAGCACCACGAAGACCACGGCAGAGCCTGCCAACTGGTAACGACTACGCTTGAGGATGTTTTCATCATTGACATTGTTCCTGATATAGAGGATGCCCAGCGTGCGAGCTAAGAACAGCACGGCTATACCAAATACGAGTATCCACGGATTGAGCAGGGCATCAAGACCGTGCGAGGCATTAGCCCATCGGCTGATGATAGGGGTAATCTCAAGTTGAGCGTTGAGAGATGAGAGTTGTGAGTTCACCAGATTACCTTTCTCAACAATGAAGTTCGAACCCTCGAAGAAGGTTGCCACAGCACCGCCAAGGAGCAGCGGACCCAGGATGCCGTTAAGCACCAGGAAACACTGGAAGGTCTTGGGACCAAGGAAATTGCCCAGCTTGTTCTGGAACTCATAACTCACGGCCTGAAGCACGAAGGAGAAGAGTATCAGCATCCACAGCCAATAGGCACCGCCAAAGCTCGTGCTATAGAACAGGGGGAACGAGGCAAAGAATGCTCCGCCAAAGGTGACCAGTGTGGTGAATGTGAACTCCCACTTACGACCAGTTGAGTTGATAAGCAGTCGTCGTTCCTGGTCTGTCTTTCCCAGTGTGAATATGATGGAGTTGGCTCCCTGGACAAACATCAGAAAGACAAGCAGTGCTCCCAGCAAAGAAACGATGAAGCACCAGTAGTGTTGCAAAAATGTGTATGTCATAGCTATTATTTTTTATGGGTCTTATAAGTCTTATAAGTCCTATAGGTCCTATTAGTCCTATCTATCCTATAATTTACAGTTCCGGCCCCTTTTTAATCTGCTTCAGCAAAATGCTAATCTCTACAGCCAGCATGGTGGTGAAGAGAATGAGGAAGAGGAAGAAGGTGATCATGACGCTGGTCGATTGCAGGTCGCTGACAGCAACCCATGTGGGCAGCATGTCCTGGATGGTCCAAGGCTGACGTCCAAACTCAGCCAGCAACCAGCCACTCTCAGAGGCGATATAGGCCAGTGGCACCATGATGATGGCGGCCCAGCAGAGCCAGCGCGGCATGGCATCGGCTGCTGATGTCTGGTCAGAAGCTGTCTCTGGCAGCAGACCAAAGGCAGACAGTAGGCGACGGAACACCAGTGATACAAAGGGAATGTCAAAGATAAGAATGATGACCAGTCCGAAGAACAGGATAAAGAGACACCCCAGTCCCACCATCGTGCGGAAAGCCCAGAAATTGATGGGTATAGAGGGCACCAGGTCGTGCTTGTCCTTGACATAGCCATAACCAAAATACTGATAGTTCTCTTCGAGGATCGAGAGCTGTGATTTGAGGTCTTCTTCACTCGCTCCTTCGGCTTTCGCCTTGCGATAGTCGGCCAGGGCCTGAATAGCCAGTTTGCCACGTGCAATCTTCTCGTCGGCAGAGGGCTCCATCGTACCATCTTCCTTGATATAGCCGTTCAGCAGGTTGTTGATACCTGGTACATAGCCCTCAAGGGTATTCGTGGCCATCATCGACAGACCATAGGGTAGGGCTATCTTCAAGGGAGGCTCACTCTCCTTGGTGTAGTTGGGCTGTTCCAACGGATTAATCCACGCAATCATTGTGAGGTCCATCTCGTTGCCACCGTTATACAGGGCTTCCATCGCAGCCAGTTTCATTGG
This sequence comes from uncultured Prevotellaceae bacterium, assembly GCA_902775605.1. GTDB lineage: Bacteria > Bacteroidota > Bacteroidia > Bacteroidales > Bacteroidaceae > Prevotella. The sequence goes on along the minus strand of CACYNE010000001.1, from coordinate 76,895 downwards.
TTGCACCTGGGCCACGGTCTGTCCGCTCTTATGACCTGTGACAGCAGCACCGATGGCAGCAATAAGTCCCACAACGACAGCAATCTTGATGCTCTGGACGGCCAGGCAGATGTGGCGCTTCTTCAGCAGATACCAGCAACTGACGGCAATCACAAAGACAGCACCGATAATCCACGAGGAAATGACGGTATGGCAGAACTTATCGATGGCGAAAGGCGAGAGGGCCACTTCGAAGAACGAGGTCATCTCGTTGCGCATGGTGTCAGGATTAAACGTGCATCCCACGGGATACTGCATCCATGCATTCGCCACGAGAATCCACCAGGCAGAGATGGTGGCACCCAGACCTGTGAGCCAAGTTGAGGCCAGATGGAATCCCGCTGAAACCTTCTTCCATCCGAAGAACATCACTGCCACGAAGGTACTCTCCATGAAGAAGGCCACGATGCCCTCTATGGCCAGTGGGGCACCGAAAATGTCACCCACAAACCATGAGTAGTTACTCCAGTTGGTGCCAAACTCAAACTCCAGGATGATGCCAGTGGCCACACCCATGGCGAAGTTCACGCCAAAGAGACGCTGCCAGAACTGGGCCGTCTTCTTCCAGAAGTCCGTACGCTTCTTGTAATAGATGGTCTCGGCAATGCCCATAATCACCGCCAAGCCGAGAGTCAGCGGAACGAAGAGCCAGTGGTAGATGGCTGTGAGTGCAAACTGCGCCCTCGACCAGTCAATGGTACCAGCATCAATGCTTAATAGTAGGTTAGTCATATTATTTAAGGATTTAGTTATTAAATCTTTTTAGGGCCTTTGGCCTATATAGGTCTTATAGGTCCATAGGTTCTATGGCCTATGGCCCCTCGGGCGAGGCCCGCTCAATCATCTCGCTCGCCACGAATTCAGGCTCGTCGCCATCGTTGGCCCGTTCTTTGATATAGTTCGGAAAGAAGAATATCTTCAGGATGACGAAGATGATAAACAGTTTGATGAGGATGATGGCCCATAGCGTCTTCCCCAATGTCATATTGCGGAAACCGTCATAGTAAAGATGGAATGCTTTGCTTATAAAGCAGTCTTTACGCATAGGCTTTTGTTTTAGGTTAGTGTCGCAAAGATATGTATTTTTTTTGAAACGACCAAATAACACAGCCACGAATTTCACATTTCCATGAAATTCGTGGCTGTAGGGAGAAAAGAAGTCAGTTTCTATTCGCTGTCTCCACCAATCTGTACATCGGTATCCATCTTCACAATACCGTTGTCACCACCGCCATAAACGTTGCCCTTGATGTTGGCACCGTTTATGATATTCACCAGTGTCCAAACCACGTTGGCAAACGATTCACCAAGTTCAGCGTTACCACGGCTGGCGCCAAAGACCTCACCGCCATAGAAATTTTGATAATTAGTAGGCGAACCAATCATACTCTTGATGATGACTTCGCAAAGCGATTGCCAACCTGAGCCATGATTACCAGTGGGAGCTCCCTTCTTATCGGCCATGTCAGTTCTCGTTGGTGGAATGGTGGGAGGACCAACGCTGGCCAACGAACCACCGCCATAGACATTACGATGGATGGTGCCACCATTAATCTCAACTTTCGTGAAGCGGGTCACAGAACCGGCAGAGGTACTGTAGTCTTCTTCCTTGATGGGGTTACCATGATATTTCACAGTATGATCTTCATCCTGGCCATTATCATCGGTGTCCCCGTCATATCTGAAATCATACTTATACTTACCGATACCAGAACCTGCTCCATAAATATTGCCGCGATGCAGCCATTGAGCATCATCGAGGTCAGAGACAATTGCTTGTGCCTCTACTTCAGTAGTTCCGTCAGGAATGGTCTTCAGGAGTTTCCTGTTTGCATAAGTAAAGGCCTTACCTATCTCTCCGTTATTGATAATAACATGAGCATCGCGACGAATGTGTCCGTCCTGACCACCGCCATAGACGGAGCCAAGGATCTTAGGAGCGTGTCCGTCTTCACCGAAGTATTGGTCATCAATATAGGTCGTATAGGCCTCATCTGAATCAAAGTCAGAACGCTTCTTACCTATCGTCACTTCCGTCTCATTGGCATAGCCTAGGAAGAACTCTGGGCAGTAGATATAGCGTGGAGAATCTGTGATATTTGGCGCAGCCTCACCACGACAGCCGCCAAAGACGTTGCCGTAAGGCAGGTTATCCTTCATGCTCTTAGTAGGATCACTTTCATCAATATATCCTACGGTACCGCCAGTAATCTTGACAGAACATTTTCCGCTGTTCAAGAAATGCCATGCATCATCTTTGACGCTATTTGCATCATTAGGATTGTACGAACTGGTCCAAAGTGGTCCATTAAGTGCCTCTCCATAGCCGTTGTAGGTCTTTTCCGCGACATTGTCATGTGCGGGTACAAAGTAATACGAATAGTCATCTGTACCACCAGCATAGTTACCCTTACCAACCGAGCCCATGGTTCCACCGCCAAAGACGTTGCGCACTACATAGCCGCCGGTCATCTCTACAGATGTGTTACCAAACACCTTACCGGCCGTGATGCTGTAGATTTTACGCGAATAGTAATCCTTAGGATTTGCAGATCCTTCCAGAGCACCAAGCTTGAGCATTCCTTCCTTCAGGTATTTTGCCTTACCGCTACCGCCTCCATAGAGAGCATGACCAATCAGACCATTGGTAAGTGTCACTTTAGTGTCACCCATGACATGACCATTCTCGCCACCGCCATAGACAGCACCGGCAATACAATCACCAGTATTCATATAGGTCTTAGGATCAAGAGTAGTCTCGTCTGATGTAAAGTTGATGTTAATCTCTGTAGAACCGACGTTAGCACAGAAGGCCTCATTGTAACGGTCTGTGGCAATACCCTTACCGCCACCATAAACATCACCATTATCAGTATTCATTATTTCACCATTCTTAATACCAAGGCGTCCACCAGTGATAGTCACGTTTGTCTTTCCATCATAGCCAGGAATATACGAGAACTCGTATGGCCAGCTAAGGGCAAAGCTATTGCCCTCATCAACATGCTTGACAATTGAGGAATATTTGGTATAGGTTGGATTCTCTCCAGTGGTTTGACTGAATTTAACCTCGTTGTCAGCAACGGATTCAGCATTCTTTGTAATCTTATAGTCAATGATACCAACCGATGCCATCTCACCGCCACCATAGACGCTCTTCAGTACTCTACCACCTTTAATGTTTACGTTGGTCTCCTGTCCCACAATACCAGACCATTGTACGGGTGTGTAACCGAATGATGTGCCTCCATTGCCATCTCCTCCATTGACATCAATGATAGCCTTGTAATTATCAGCTACAATGATGCTACCATAGCCACCGCCATAGACATCACGCATCACAGTACCACCAGTACCTTCGTCAAGGGTTGTGATGGTGCCGTCAGCGTTTCTCTTGCCACCAATGGTTACGTAAGTCTTATCACGCACAGTACCCATCTCAGCACCGCCATAGACATTACTCTTGATAAGGGCATTGCCGCTGATGTTAACTGTAGCAGTCTTTGACTGACCCAACTGTGGCCACAGCGGGTTGGGGGTGCCGTCTATCAATTCAAGTCGTCCCATGCTACCGCCGAACACGTTACCGCCTTTGGTGTGAAGTGTGCGATATGAGTATTTGTACTTCGTCGTAGAATTATTTACCAGAACTGAGTCGTAGAGTTCAAATTCAGTGTACGGGATTTTATCATTCACTTTGAGTGCCTGCAGTCCTGCATTCTTGGCCAATTCTATTTGAGCTGATGTTTGCCCATTGGTTTCTACTTCGAATTCATATTCCTTATTCTCAAGGTTGTTACCGATAGTACCACCGTTGATGTTGACGGTGACGTGACCATGGGTCTTCGGATTCGTACCAGTGGTCTCGTCTTCGGTGAATGAGCCATAGTGAGCATCATCAACTTTATTAAAGCCGATACCTACCGATGCCAGACGGCCGCCACCATAGACTGAGCCCAGCATGGTGCCATCGCTGATGTTCACCTCCACATTGCCGCCAACGGAACCAGCAGTAATGGCATCACCGCTGAATCCACGCCCGGCACCGAAGATGTTACCATCCACGTATGACGTTCCTGTGGTGCCAATGTAAGGATACCTGTAAGTAACGGAATTATCGTCCGTTCCAACAGTGATGTCTTTACCATTCTTGACATCCAACTGCACATTACTCAGCACGTGACCATCCTCACCGCCACCGAATACAGAGCCATAGATGCGCGCTTCGTCTGTCACTTCTACTATTACATTGTTAACGTTTGTCGAAGTGTTGAAGTTGATGCGCTGATCACCCTTGCCGGCACCGAACAGATAACAGGTGACGGGGTGAGCGGCAATTTGATTTAAGGTGCGAGGTACGCCGAGAGTACCACCAGACATCTTCACGGTGCATAGACCACTGGTAGCATCGTTCGCCTTACCCACATTAGTCATCTCGTTACCGCCATAGACACTGGTTAGGATATGACCGCCTTTAATCTCCACTAAGGTGTTGCCATATACCGCACCGGCAGCCTCATGCCACAAACCGTCAGAGTAGCCATTCTCATCTACATTACTGCCTTCTTTAGCAGTCCAAGTTGGATTATGTTTATACGGGAACAATCCTGAGCCACCACCGAATACATTACCATAGAAGGTGTGGCCGTCAGTGGCATGTTTAGGCTTGTCGTTCTCGTCCAAATCAAGTATGTCATAAGCAGCATAGGGCGCCTTATACTCCCAACTGGCGCATTCGGGCAGTGAGTGCTGGTAATGGGTAGCTGTTCCCGTAGAAACTGCATCTTTTAACTCCTGTCTATCATCATCGCCCAAAATCAAATGTCCTGCAGCCCATTCAGCATCTGTATAACGACGGTTAACACTGACAGGACTCTCCAGTAGTGTACCATCATCAGCCATCTGCACATAGCCGTTACCAATCTGGCATTTGTCCTGAATCGTTACATGCGTGTTGTGCTGTACGATACCATTCTCACTACCGCCATAGACGGAACCCTTGATGAAGGCGTTTCCTCCAATGGTTACATCCGTCTGAGTGGCTAAAGCCAACGACTCAATATACTTAAGATATTCGGCCTCATCGGTGTAGTCTTGTATCTTATTATTAGAATTCATACGCCAGGGATTGGGGCTTTGATGGCTTTCTGTTTCAAAATTGATAACATTGTAATCAGGATCTTTATACGGTAGCACACCCCTACCGCCACCAAAGACGTATCCAGTATCATCAGCTTTGTCGTTTGCCGTCATCTTCATATCGTTGGGGCCAACTTCGACGTCATCTTTAACAATGACTGTGCAAATACCCTTGTTGTCAGATGCCAGCGATACAGGCATTCCTTCACTGTTCAGACTATATTTGCCCACCGAAGCCATCTCGCCACCGCCATAGACGCTACGTCCGACCTTGGCATGATTTTGAACGGTAACGGTACTGTTACCACGAACCAGTCCAGAGTAGCCATGAGTATAAATACCCTTACCGGCACCGAATACACTACCCTTGATGTCAGGTGCACTGTTTCCATTCTCAAGGCCTATCGTTACCATAGTATTCTTTTCTATGCGGCCAATTTCTCCACCACCATAGACATTACCTCTTACTTCGCCATTACCGACTATAACACTGGTACTGCCTTCGTCGGAGTTGACAACGCCCACCATGGCTTTGTCACATAGGAAGTTATCGGCCTTACCCTTACCGCCACCAAAGACATTATCTGTAATCGTGGCTGCGTTGCGGGATGGGGTAGGAGTACCAGAGATAGCTTCTGGCGCTGTAGTAGTCTTTTCATACGTCCACTTTGATTGCTCAGAATCATACGTGAATGTCGTGGTTGTAGTAATTCCGTCTGCCTCGCTGATGCCCTCAACCCTTTGCCCAGGAGTTGGGGTCTCAGGAACTGCAGGAGAGATATTACTATTATCAGTGACAGCCACAGGTGCTGTGGTAGTCTTTTGATACGTCCACTTCTCAGAAGTTGCATCATACGTGAATGTAGTGGGTGTAGTAATATCGTCGGTGGTACCCAGCATCTCACGTTCTCCATTCTTATTAATCCATTCACCCGTACCTATCTCTACATACGTGTCGCCAACGATGTCAGCCAAGTTACCGCCACCATAGATGTTGCCAATCTCACCAATAGGCAGGGTTACTTTGAAGTCGTTTACTGTTGTCTTATCATAGATGTTACCGGCATTATCCTTATAGACATAAGTCTTTCCATCTTCTTCAAAAGCGTATGTGCCAGGATCGCTATCAGTTTTCTCTGTCTTTGTCACTTCCACATATCCATGAGTCATATTGACATTCACATGCGGATTACCAACCACCTTGGCTTGATAACCACCACCGTAGATGTTGTCAATCTTAGTGGCAGAGATGACGTTGATGATAGGATCGCGCTTAGCTGTACCACTTGTACGTGGAATACGCTGGGTATGTGTCTTTATCGTACCGTCGGTATCAATATATGGCACTTCCTCTGTCTTATATCTGGTGCCGCCATTACCATCGCTCTCCGTCTCATAGCCATAGACAGAGTAGGGGGCCAGATAACCACCAGCATACAATTCACCGATACGGATGGGTTCACATCCACCTTCCTCAATGGTCACAGTGATGGTTCCGTTGATGGCTCCACTGGTGTTGTTACCACCGAATACGCGCTCCAGAGAAGAACCGTTGGTAATGGTGAGATTGATGTCATTGTCCACGTCGGCATTCATGGCGCCACCGAACATCTCTTTAATACCATGCGCACATTTCAGTCTCTGGTCAACAGTTCCGTCAATACCCGCATTCTTACCAGCTCCGTAGGCTTCATCTACATCCATAGGACAGTCTGATGCGCCTTGGTACATTGACAGCGCCGTGGTACTGATATTACCCTTTTCATTGCTACCGCCGTAAACTCTGTGAATCTTTCCACCCTTGATATCTGTGGTAGCGACACCAGTACCATATAAATAATGTGCCTGTCGATATGCCTTTGCTGCTTCTGTATTACCATCAGCCTCCGTTGGCACAAGGGCTTTGTATTTATTGGCTTCGTCTTCACCAGTACCTTGGGTTCTGTCTTTAACATAATAAGCAAACTGTGTATAACCTACGTGAGCACCTGGATTCTCATACCATACATCAGCTGCAGGAGAACCTTCCTTCAGTTTGTAGTTGTCGGCACCGTTACCACCACCAAACACCTCGTCAATCTCATAGGTTCCATTTACTACAACATAGGTGGCAGGGGCAGAAGCAGCATTACCACTACCATATACCTGCTTGATACTGGTCAGGTCACAACCATCGATAATCACCTCAGTATTCTCTTCGGTGTGCAAATAGTCTGTTGTGATATTATTGATGTCTGTATCTGTTCCAGGAACGGCACCAGGTCCCATAGGTGTATAGGCAGCCAGGTTACCACCGCCATAGACAGCCAGTACATCATACTTCTTCTTTCCGATAGCCTCAATTATATTCTCAAGGGCCGTCTTCTTCTCATTGTCAGTACCTGAACTCAGTGTTGATAAATATGTAGAGAAGGGAGCCTCTGCAGTGTTAATTCCGACAGTCGTTGCAAGAGTAGTCAATTCACTGTAGTTAGTAGTGGTATATTCAGAATGTTTCTTGAATTTTGCTAACTTGTCAGATGCCTTAATAGTTTTACCTTCACCAGCCGGCTGAGTTGCATGCACATGCACTTTGACATGTCCCTGAGGTGAGCCATTCAAGTTGTTACAGCCGAAGATGCGGCTGACGACACAACCTCTCTGGTTGGTATTAACTCCATTATTCAGTTCAACCGTGACGTTACCATAGACCAGAGCTTCAACGGGTGAAACATATCCTTCCTGACCTTCTGTTCCGGATCCTTTTCGGCCCAGTCCGCCACCGTAGGCATCACCATGGATGGTACCGCCCTGAAGATTCACTGCGGTTGTATATTTGGCAGTTTTAGCAGCATCCGTCCATTTCCACTTGTTGTTATCTGAATTATCTTGTTTCAGGTTGCTGGTGTTGGTGTTGGCACGTGCACCGCCGCCATATACATCTGTCTTGATGGTACCGCCAAGGATATTGACGTTCACATCGCACTTCACATAGCCGGTTTCACCGCCACCAAACACACTACCCTTAATCTCACCGCCACTGACAATGACATCCGACCAGATGTCGGTAGCGAATTTATAGGGGTCGTAAGGAATATTTTTTCTGGTAAATGCTTCTGCAAGGAAACTGTCGCTTGGTCCACGGCTGCCGCCATAAACATCACCTTCTACTTCTCCACCATTGATTACAACCTTTGTATATGAATGGGACTTCTTGGTGTCTGATGCTGCTTTTTGCTCATCAGAAGGTCCCATCTTTGGAGGACCGACAGAGGCCATAGCACCACCACCATAGATACTACGCTCTATCTTACCGCCATTAACCTCAACCAGCGTCGTGCAGGTCACAGAACCAGAGGCATAGCTGCACTTTTCTTTACTATCATCGTCTGTGAACTTACCAATACCAGAACCGGCACCGAATACATTACCGCTTCTGCCAGCATCATCAGCTGCGTCATTTTGTTTATTTATCTGACCTTTGTAAATCTTCACCTCTGTACTATTGCGCACATGACCATCTTGTCCGCCGCCATAAATGGAACCATAGATGGTAGGACCTGTATATGAGCCGTCACTCATCTTAGTCTGGTCGCCGATATTGATGACGGCCTTGTTAATATAGCCTAAGAAGAAATCTGGCAGATACCTGTAACGAGGTGATAGCTGACCTACGTCCTTGGCTGCCTTACCACGGCTGCCGCCAAAGACAGATCCGTATGGAATACCTTCATCATCAGAACCAGATGATTTGGTACCCACAGTACCGCCAAACAGGTTAACAGTGGTCTTGCCGCTGTTCAAGAAGTGGTAGGCCATATCCTTGGTTGGATTCTCATCATTTGCATTATATGCTGTAGTCCAAAGATTTCCATCATCAGACGGCAATTCACCATAGCCTGCAGCAAAATAGTCATCAACACCACCAGAATAGTTACCCTTACCCACAGAGCCAAGGTTACCGCCACCATAGATAAAGTATCCCACGCTGCCGTCATTCATTGTGACGGTGGTGTTGCCATAAACCTTACCGGCTGTCCAGCTGTAAATATCTTCTCCTTCCGAATTTGCAGGATATTCTTTATCATGACCTTTGTTGGTTGTGCTCCACAGCTTAGTCGAGAATTTGGAATCTCCCTTACCGCCACCAAAGACGGTACGCTTAATCGTTCCACCATTGATGGTGACATTGGCATCCTCATTAACGTGTCCGTCCTCACCACCACCATATACAGTTCTGACGGTTGGCAGAGAACCGCTGGTTGTTCCAATGGTGACCCGCGTCTCGCGGACATTAGCAAGAAGTGCCTCGGCATAGCGTTGTTCGGTGATGTCATTGATGCCATCATCTACCGTACCCTTAGCACCACCAAACACATAACCGCCTTTTACAACTTCGCCTTGATTGTTGTATTCACCAATTATTGCACTTTCCTTGATGTTGACAGTAGCCAGACCTGTATTCGGGGCAAATACAAGTTCGTAAGGCCAGCTGAGGCCGAAGTTATAGAATGAATTACCGTCATTGGTTGTTGCTATATGTTTATACAGCCAATTGTTGTTAGCATCCTTCTCATCCGGGTTGTTGGTAATTGTTCCCACTGAGCCCAAGGAACCACCACCATAGACGCTATTGTATACATGTCCGCCGCTGACAGTTACTGTGGTGTTGCAACGTACAACACCCGCCATAGCGTTATGGCGCTTCTTGTTATTGTTGTCGGTATAAGTATCAGTACCGCAACCTGCACCAAATACATTACCACGAGTGGAAATGTTTAGGGAGCCCCAAGTTGCATCTGAAGATGGAACACCAATCGTTCCGCCCTTAATATCAACCGTTGCATTGCCAAAGTTGTGACCGTTCTCGCCACCGCCATAGACTGAACCCTTGATCTCGGGAGAGCCAGACTCACCAATGGTAACATATGAATCCTTGACCCAAGCCAGTTTGTCATAGGTGTCGCCTCCAGCAGGACCAGATACGTCACCACGACCTGAGCCGTTCACCATGCCGTTGTCCCAACCGTTGATACCGATGGTGCCACCATTGATGGTGACCTTCGCTGTACCACCGCTCGTCCACACATTGGGCACGCCATATTCCTCACCATTGGGGGTAAACGTACCTACAGAACCGTAAGCACCGCCACCATAGACATTATGGTAGATGAATGGCTCGCCGGTTTCAGTACTGGCTGTAATCTTAACATTCGAGTTGCCTGCAACAAGACCAGAATAGACCGCGTTGGTGCTACCCTTACCGCCACCATAGACATTACCCATTCGCCAGTCACCGAACAAAACATAGTCCTTGTCGCCGCTTGCTGTAGTTGCAGCTCTCACTTCTCCAACACCAATCTCACCGCCACCAACATTGACGTAGGTGTTGCCAGTTACGCCAGCCATTTCGCCACCGCCAAAGACGCTGGCACGCACATTACCTCCAGTCATCTTGATATAAGTGTTGCCATTGACCAAAGCAGCAAATTTGTTAATGTCCGTGGTTAACGGAGTCGCCTCGTTTACACTTGGAGTGCTGGGATCATCCACGACATCTTTCTCTGTACCATAGCCACCGCCATAGACGCTACCGAAAGCGTAGCGAGTATCATCATTCGAACCAGTAGCATTGCTAATAGTTTCGTTATTGATTCCGTTGCCCATCACTGTACCGATAGTACCGCCATTGATAATGATTTCCGTGCCTGCATTGATCTCTTCATTAACAGCATGACTACCCGTCACCGCACCAAACTCGCCACCACCAAAGACATTACCCTTAATCCATGCTGTGCCTCTGATGGTCAGCTTGGTGCTCTTTACATTACCTAATTTGTGCCAGTCAATACCATCGTTCGCTTCAATAAATGGTTCTCCGTCCAGTTTCTCACGTCGTCCCATACCACCAGCATAAACATTTCCTCCTCTGGTATGCATCAAGCGATTGTCAGCATCGAAGAGGGTAGTGGGCATCTTTGTTTTATCTGTGGGCTGATAGATAAATTCAATGTTGTTACCAATGGTACCACCGCTGATGTCGATGGTAACATAACCACGTTTGAAATTGCTGACAGTCGTTCCATCATCATAAACGTTGTCGTTTTGCATCACACCATATTTCCCTGTCTCTGTAGATGCATACAATCCATATCCCACAGAACCTAATCGTCCACCGCCATAGACAGAGCCGAGCATGGTTCCACCCTTGATATTAAGCTCAATACTGCCGCCTACATTACCTGCTGTATAGGCTTCACCTGTGAAGCCGCGTCCACCACCGAATACGTTACCATCCACGTACGAAGTACCCCAGGTGCCAATCTTTGGACCTGTGCCATCATTATTGCCAATGGTCATGGTCACATGACGCATCACGTGTCCATCCTCACCGCCTCCAAATACCGAACCATAGATGGTTCCACCGGTGATGGTAATGATAGCATCATTCACATTGGTCTGCTTGTTGAAAAGAATGCGTGTATCACCTTTACCACCACCAAAGAGGTAGCAAGTAACGGGATGTGCATCAATCTGTGTCAAGGTACGTGGCACACCGAGTCTTGCAGTACCGCCAAAGGTGATGGTACATTTGCCATGCTCTGTGTCGGATGCGCCCTTACCCACATTGGTCATCTCATTACCACCGTAAATGTTGGTAAGAATATATCCACCAGTAATATTGACGTTGGTGTTCCCATATACTGCACCAGCATTTTCGTGCCATTTCCCCGAAGAATAGGGGTCTTTACCAGATCCGCCTCCAAACACGTTACCATAGTAAGTGTGACCGTCATCGCCAATATGATTAGTGTACTTATCGTATGGTTCATATTTGTTTGTTGCAGCCTGTCCGTATGGCCAACTGTTACATTCATACAAGAACTTTGTGTCGTCCGATGTCACATCGTATGCCCATTCAGTCGTGTTATATGGGCGATTAATGCCACCACCAGCTCCATTATTAAGTGTTGGATTCCATCCATTACCTATTTGTCCGCCCGATATCGTTACTTGAGTATCGTGCTGTACGATACCATTCTCACTGCCACCATAGACAGAACCCTTAATGAAGGCATTTCCGTCAATGGTTACATAGGTTTGTGTGGCCAAGGCCAATGTCTCAATGTATTTTAGATATGCTGCTTCATAATCCGCAAGTTGAGTTGATTCCTTCTCATATCTTGTCTCGGTAAACCATTGCTCTGTATTGTTAGGTTTAATACGATAGGGATCACCCGTAACATTCTCATAAGGCAGAACACCCTTGCCACCACCGAAGACGTTTCCATCGAAGGTCGGCATGGTCATGTTATCAGGTCCGATTTCGGCATCACCTTTGACTGTGACAGTACAATATCCACTTCCTTGGTTAGCTAATGATTCTGGCATACCTGCAGCGTTGACATTATATCTGCCCACTGAAGCCACCTCGCCACCACCATAAACGCTGTGTCCAATTACAGCACTGCTTTGAATGGTGACAGTACTATTACCACGTGTTAGTGCAGAGTAACCATGCGTGTTTTTACCCTTACCGGCACCAAATACATTGCCCCCAATAACAGGTGCACTTGTTCCGGTCTCTGTTCCTATCTTTACGGATGTGCTTCCTTCAGTTCGACCTATCTCGCCTCCGCCATAGACATTACCAGTTCCCGCCGTTAGCGTTCCGTTATTGATAGTTCCAATTGTGCCGTTACCGATGCCGACGTTAGTATGACCTACCATACCTTTGTCACATTTGAATGTATTGGCAAGACCCTTACCTCCTCCATATACATTACCAGCAATAATTACACCAGAATCATCTGGCGTGAGCGTGACGCTTGAATAGTTATATTCCCCAGTATGTTTTTCACCATCCATAATTTCAGCTCCTTTGACAGCACCGATGTTCACGAAAGTACCACCAACAATATTAATTGCGTTATTGTTGTTTGTATCGTACTCAATACCGACATCGCCCTGATCACCGCCACCATAGACGCTACCTGTGATATGAGCTCCTACGACGGGCTTCGATACTGTGGCAATTGTGATACCGTCTCGGATTTTTCCATTGTTGTCATATATGGACTTCCCATTCGTATCTAAAATGGTTCCAACAGGAATGGATTCATGTGTATCTGGATCTGTTGCTCCTGCCGCTGCACGCTTCATGATGTCAATTTCAGTTTCTGTTCCGATATTAACCGTAGAACTACCGAATATCTGGCTCTCGAAACTTCCACCATAAACATTACCAATCGTACCGATATCATTTTTTATAGTACCACTCATCATGAGTCTGTAGTAGGTTATACCCGATTGTGCCTTAGCATCTTGATATGTAATCTTAGTGTAGATGTCATGGCCTTCTTCATCTGTTCCTGTAATGATATAATAACCTGTTACGGAAGAGCCAGTTGATCCCTCAACATCAGGGTCAGGATAAGTAACAGAAACCGAATTATATTCTATAGTAGGATTAAGTACATTCGGAATCTGATCACCACGATAAGATTCTGGGAAGCTAATAGGATGACCAGCCTCATTTCCTGTTATCATGTTGATATTGACTTCCGTATTGCCATTAATCTGAGCTCTGTAACTTCCTCCATAAACATTATCTATTCGAGTAGCTGACTTGACATTGACCGTAATATTACCACTGGTAACATCTGCGCCCGATATGTTCTTTGCATTGGCTCCCGGATAAGCAGCTTCTCGACCACCGCCATAAAGATATTGAATGACGATAGGCTTATCACAGTTATCGGTCTCCTCAATATTGACGTTAATGTTGCCACCAATGTAGCCTCCATGGTCATTACCACCAAATACACTGGTAAAGACACCACTGGTAATGGTCAGATTGACATCACCTCTGATATTGGCGTCGTATGATCCTCCGAACACACGTTCTATAGCATCGTTAGCTGAACAAGTAGAGACAATAAGGTTTACATCACCTGCAATATCAGCACCTCGGCCTGCACCATACGTATTTGTGATTTTCAAAGCACAATCGCTGGTATAACCCACACTGCCTTCACTTGAAAGCTTGACAGTCGCACTGCCATAGACGGTTCCCTTGGTATCACTTCCACTAAACACCATACCAATTTTACCACCTACCGCAATAATCGATGCATTTCCAAAGATTGGAGCACCATCGTTTGGTTCCCATGTTCCATTTTTATAGATCATGTCAGCACCGTTACCTCCACCGAAAGCATAGCCAATATAACCAGAACCAAGGATGACGACATCTGTTGCAGGAACTGATGCAGAGTTACCGCCTCCGAATACTTTTTCTATAAATGTATCATCGCAACCATCAATAATAACCTTTGTCTTTTTCCCGTCTGCAGGCATGTAACTGGCCAGATTTCCTCCGCCATATACACTATGAATCTCAAATCTGTTTTCGTCATGGTTGGTGCCAACAACACCATTGACAATAGGTATAGTCTTTGAAACAGTTACGGTAACATTTCCCTTAGGCGTACCATTAAGATTGTTACAACCAAACACACGGCCTGAGAAGGGTACATCGTTCAGATTGGTGCCAGGAGACTTGAGTCGTTGTATAAATGCAGTACCATCTACTTTTACCTCAATGTCACCATATACCATAGCCTCAACAGCGGTCTCTGTGTTAGATGCCAGTCGTCCCAAACCACCACCATAGACATTACCACCAAGGTAGTCATTGGCAGAGTTATCGCTGAGATGGCCTATGATGCCGCCTGTCAGGTTGACAATAGTTTTATATTTGGTTTTATTCTCATTGTTATTCATGTTCTCTTTCCAGTTGCCAAGTACCTTCCTATAATACATGGTGTTTTCTACAGCAGTACCCGTGGCAGCGGTATAACTTCCTACTTGTCTTGTGTAATATTTGGAGACGTCAGTTGTTCCTACAGTAATGTCTTGAACTTGAATATAGATTATCTGATAATAGGTTTGTCCTTCTTCTGCTTTGGTATCAGCTGGGATCTCATGATAATCATAGTTTCCTTCTGTACCCGTTCTCGTGTAATAGCTGGATACATTAGTTGTTCCCACTATTATATCTCCTGAAGGTACTTGACTATAAGTCTTCTCATAATAGGTTTCCCCTTGTGCAGCAGTCCCTGATGCCGGATTATATTCAATATCCAACGTATAAAGCCCAGCTACGGATGATTCTCCTGGTTTCAGACCGGATACGACATAATACGTTTCGGTTGAGCTGGAACTATTCCAGTTTGCTGTATTGGTATTGGCCAATGCACCACCACCATACACATCATTTAGAACCTTACCGCCAGTCATATTTACAGTGATGCTACCTGCCACATCAGCGCTGAGACCGCCACCATAGACGTTATTAACGATACCACCGGCTATCGTCACCGTAAGAGGATTGACTTCGTCTGTATAACTGTATATAGCTTGGTTTCCACCGCCATAGACGTTATTGATGGCATAGCCCATAATAACCTCTTCCGTACCATTGACATTCACGGTTACGGTGTTCTGCGGAGCACCATTTACGTTGTTACAACCGAACACATTATTGGCTATTCCGCCTTCCACTGTTACCGTTACAGGACCATATACGTTTGCAGCATATGTGTTATCCCCCAGTCCGCCACCATAAAGGTCACCTTTGATAGTGCCGCCATAGAGATTAACATGAGTGGTTGTATTAGTTACATATTGGAGTGATGTTGTGGCAGGTTCAGTGGATGTGTCTGTTACCCATTCTGCATTCACATTACCCATAGCCGAACCACCATAGACATCGCCCCAGATGATTGCATCGCCAGAATAGGTGGGGTCTGTAGCTGGCGCAACGGCAGCTGTCATCGCACCAATCTCCACCGTTACACTACCGCTGACAAGTGTTTGGTAACCCAAGCCGCCACCAAAGACCAATGTTGGGAAAGTGGCTGGGGCATTATCCCAAGCTGTTCCAATCGTGCCACCGGTGATAGCTACCTTCGTATCTCCGCTAATGGTGCCGCTGGTGTTACAACCGCCATAGACACCGCTCTTCACGTTACCGTCAATGATTTTCACTTCCGTACCAGCAGTGTTTAATGTACCAGCCTCGTTACCGCCGCCAAACACATAGCCCACGATAAGGCGAGCATCATTGCCTGATGTCATGTTGATTTCAACTTCGGCTTTTTCTGTTGCATTATTCGGGCTGTATGTGGCCTGATTACCACCACCAAATACAGCAGCCACATCGATGTCCTGGTCCGTCACTGCTGCAGTCTTCTGTACCAGCACCTTCACATGTCCTTTAGGCGTACCATTGACATTGTTTGCACCGAACACGCGTCCAGCATCCAGCACACCCTCTGTTCTGTGTGTTACCATCTGAGTACCGTTGAGGGTCACAGTTACATCACCCTTAACCAAAGCGGCAATAGCAGGATCATCACCACTTGCCAATCGTCCAAGGCCACCGCCATAGACATCACCATTCACAGTGCCGCCTGTCAGATTCACAGAAGTGGTATAATCGCTTGTATTAGTAGTATTACCCGTATTAGAGTGGGCCAATGCACCACCACCATATACATCATGGGCGATAGTACCACCGGAGATGTTCACGGTAACGTCCTTTACAGGACCACCGCTTAAGTTGTTGCCACCGAACACGTTGTTAACGCTTCCATTATAGACGTTCACCGTAATGGGGCCATATACATCTGCAGCTGCATTGTTTTCACCATAGCCGCCACCATAGATATTTCCTTTGTTAGAGGTGGGATTAGTGTCACTAATGGTACCGCCATAGAGGTTCACCTCAGTGGTCTTTCCTGAATTTGCAGTGAACGTAGGATTGGCGACTGTTCCACCTTTGGTTGCATTCACCTTACCCTTAGCACTGCCGCCATAAACATCACCTTTGATGTTGGCATAGCCTGCATAAGTATAACCGTCAGTATCGTTACCTGTTCTCTTACCTATGTTTACAGTTACATTGCCCGTCACTGTGGTACTCTCACCATAGCCGCCACCAAAGATGTCGCCAGCGATATTAATACCAAATGACTGGTTCTCCTTACCGATATTAATCTCAGTATCGCCATCCACGTCAGCTGAATAACCGCCGCCATAGACACCTGGTTCTGTAATGTCTTTATACTCATTTCTATCTGGGTTGAGATAGGTGCCAACGGTTGTACTGGTATAGGAGCCTCTTGTGATATTGACACCGATGTCTTCACTCGCTGTTGCAGTACCAATCTCAATCTTGGTGTTACCCTTCACGTTGGCAGCACTACCGCCACCAAAGACTTGTCCAATTTTTCCAATGTCGCTCTTCGTCGCATTATCAACAATGCCCTTTACCATATTAATATTGACATAGGTATTGCCAAGTACAGTAGCAGAAGAACCCTTACCGCCACCGAATACAGAACCGATAGATGTACAAGATTCTACAAATACTCTGACATGATAGGGGTACAACTCGGTTTGAGTAAACGTAACCTCGAAGTTGTCGTTATCGGCAGACTTACTATCGTATGGCTTCCATTTGTACACAGATGCCTCGTCTTCGTCATAGTAACAGCCAAATTGAGAATAAGGTGCATTGTTACCCGCTCCATAAAGCTCACCAATCTCCAGATTTTCGCAACCTTCTTCTCTGACGTATACAGTGATCATACCATTGATACTACCACCGGTATTGTTTCCACCGAATACACGACCGAACTTTCCGCTGGTCAAAACCAACTTGACGTTACCCTTAATGATTGCTTCTTCGGCACCGCCATATACTGCATCAATATAGTCCTGAGGCGAACACTCCATAATGACGTTTACATCGCCCTCCATAGGAGCATGACTACCTGCACCATAAACGTTACCGACATCCAAAGTTGTACAGCAGTCGTATGCCGATGTGATGCTTGTGTCTTGCTTTTTGGTTTCTACAATAACTTTGCGAATGTCTCCCAAAGTGTTACTACCGCCAAATACGGAGTTAATATTACCGCCATAGAGCTTGGTGAAGGCAGTACCTCTGCCGTATGTTTGCGTGTCGGTTCCAGTGGAAATGTATGAACCCACATTAGCACCAGGATTACCAGTACCTGCACCATTACCACCACCAAACACATTGTCAATGATGTAACAACCCATAATGGATACGCCAGTGGCTGGCGCAGCAGCAGCATTACCACCGCCATATACGTTCTGGATGCTTGTTGCATTACATCCCTCAATAATCACAAGGGTACTATCGCTTTCTCCAGAAGGCTTATAGTCAGCCATATTACCACCGCCATAAACCGCTGCCACATCGTAGGTAGTGCGGCTGGAACGGGCAACATTCGTGTTTTTAGTGCTACCCACCGTCTGCTTTACTCGCACTGTAACAAGGCCCGTTGGAGTTCCATTCTTATTGTTACAACCGAAGATTTGTGCCATATATGCATTGTCTGCATTAGTACGGTCAAATTCAGTTCCGTCCAACAGTACATTTACGACTCCTGCTGCAGGGGCATGCTTAGCTAGAGTGCCTGTTGGGGCAAGGTTGGCATCAGTATCATAACCACCGCCAAAGACATTACCATATATCTTGTTTTTATAAAGATTCACATCAACAGCACCAATGGTTCCATTCTCAGAACCACCATATACATTTCCGTAGATGTTGGCAGTTCCTGTACGGGTCGATTCAGAGAGGGTTCCCACATTAAGAGTAGTCTTACCTGTAACGGATGTAGAAGCACCCCTACCGCCACCGAACAATACTTGAGGTACATCATCCATAGAGCTTGGAGCGTTGAATGCCGAACCAATAGTTCCGCCTGTCACCGTAACTTTGGAGGTGCCGCTTACCGTGCCGCTGGTGTTACAGCCACCATACATGGCGCCTGATACGCTACCACCGTTCATATTGACTTGTGAACCGCCTACGCCAGCTTGGTTACCGCCACCATAGACATTATTCACATACGAGGTGCCAGTAATTGTTACTGTAGGCGTTCCTGTATAGTTGGCCACGTTACCGCCGCCATAGACGTTGCCTATTGTGTAAACCGCAGGTGCTGTCGGGGTGTCAGAGCCATTGATATTTACTGTCACTGTGCTCTGTGGAGCACCATTCTGATTGTTACAGCCAAATACGTTAGTGATATTACCTCCACTGACAGTAACTGTAACAGCTCCGTTAACACTGGCAGCAATAGCAGAAACGGATAGTTCAGATTCGTTTACATCAGTAGTGTTGGGATCGTCTTCTACAGGTATTGCAATTCGTCCTAATCCACCACCATAGACGTTAGTGATTGTACCACCAGTTACGGTCACTTGAGTGGTATTGCTTGAATTTGTTCCTACGTTTGCTAAAGCGCCACCACCATAGACATCGGTAACAGTTCCATTATTGACATTAACCGCAGTGTTTTCTGAAACATCAGCTAAGTTACCACCACCATAGATGGTACCTACTGATGAGTTGGCCTTTCGAAGATTAATCTGTGTGTTTCCTGATACTTGAGCAAGATCACCACCGCCATACACGTTACCTGTAACTACAGCAGCAAAGTTGTCGGGAGTAGTTTCAGAATAATCGGGGTCTTGTGTGCCATTAGATAAGTGTGTAAGTTTGTATAAGAGCGTATTCGCCGTTGTAGGGTCGCCCATGGTTGTTGCATCATAGCCGATATTGACCTGCGGACTAGCTGTCACCACAGCCGTATTACCCTTTGCACCGCCAAAGACGTTGGCGACAGTGCCGTGGATGACGTTTACAACAGGAGAAATCCTCTCCGTTTCATTTTCTGCTAACGTATAGGTTGGAGTGTAGGGCGTTACATTACCACCACCATAGACATTTGTGACAACAAGTGGACAAGTAGTTGATTGATAGTCGAGCACGTTGACTGTAATCTTACCAGTGATATTACCATTGACGTCACTACCACCAAAGGCATTGTCCATGGTACCGCCATAGAGGTTAAGGGTTACATTGCCACTAATGTTAGCGGCCTTAGCGGGTATAGCTGGCTGATAGTCGGGATCGCCATCATTGCCCACTGCGGCTTGAGCCAAACGGCCCTTTGAACCACCAAATACATTAATATAGTGACCTCCTTTAACGTTGAGCGTGACATTACCATTGATGTCTGCCAGATTAGAACCTCCATAGAAGGTGCCGATTTCGTTATCACTACAAGCAAGAGTGGTGGTGATATCACCAGTGATGACAGCTTCGTTGGCACCACCGAATAATTCACTGATCAGTTCCGTACATCCCGACTCTGAGTCGATAGTAAGAGAAGCTGATGCCACGTCACCCTTACTGTTGCTACCACCAAAAATTTGGTGATAAAGTCCACCATGAATATACGTTTTGGCGCTACCGGAAATGTTAGCACCTGGATTGTTGAAGGTAGCTGTGCTCTTACCGTTACCACCACCAAACACTTGGTCGAAGAAGCCGCCGTCGATGATGACATTGACATGGGTAGCATCAGCAGCATTACCGCCACCGTAAACGCTCTGTATGGTGTTGTTCGAGCAAGCATAGACGTGAACAGTGGTTTTATGAGGTTCTCCTTCAGCAACTGTCTCAGGATTGTAAGCTGCCTGATTACCGCCGCCATAGACAGCGGCAAGGGCAAATTTATCAGAATAGTTTGCTGCTTCGTAGTTGGCAACTAATGCTGCTAATTCTGACAGGCTATTAACTTCATTATCTTGATCGGTATTGTCATTTTCTGTAGGATAAGTGTTTGCTGCATTATGTGCTGTCTGATAGATATTTACATTGACATCACTTTTTGGCGTTCCGTTCACGTTGTTACAACCGAATACGGAACCACCAATGGTGGCAGAGCCCGAATAGGTAACGCTATTGCCGCTTCCACTGACAGCACCGATGTTGACCAGCACGTCACCATTGACCAAGGCAACCACATCAGAATGACCTTCGCCTAATGTGGCTTTATCACCCAGACCACCACCGTAGATGTCGCGAGTCACCGTACCGCCTGTGATGTTGACAGTACTACCGCCCGTGTTAGCCAAAGCGCCACCGCCATACACATCTCGACTGACAGTACCATTCGTGACATTTACTGTAGGGCTAGCTGTAGTGTTGGCCAAGTTACCGCCGCCATATACGTCGTTGGAAACAGTACCGCCGTCAATATTCACGTCCACAGTGCTCTGAGGAGCGCCAAGCACGTTGTTACATCCGAACACATTTGTGGCTGTACCGCCCTTTGTCGTTACCGTTACAGGACCAAATACATTAGCGGCATGGTCATTCTCAGTTCCGTCGTTGTCTTCACCCAGTCCACCACCGTAAAGGTTACCATTGATAGTGCCGCCATAGAGATTCACCAGAGTCGTGGCTGTTCCATGCTGTCTGAGCTTAATGGTAGAGTTTTCTTCATACTTCTCGGCATTCACATTACCCTTTGCCGAACCGCCATAGACATCTTGCAGGATATTTGCAAATCCTGAATAAGAAGGGGTCTCGCCAGTAGTCATATCACCGATATTCACGGTGACATTGCCTTGAACTAGTGTATGCTCACCAAATCCGCCACCATGTACATTACCGCCTGTAATGGTAGTTGTCGGATTCTCACCTTGAGTGGTAACCGACTTTCCGATGGTTCCACGAATAACTTGTACAGTGACGTTTTTCTTTGACACACCATTCACGTTACTACCGCCATAGACGCTACCTTCAACGATGGGGTTTGCTGTCTCGCCTGCAGCACCGATAGTAACTATTGTGTTACCAAATACCTTGGCAGTTACATCACTTGTGGCACCGTCAACACCATTTACTTGACCCAAGCCACCGCCATAAACGTTATTATTGATGGTGCCTTTTAAAACGTTGACTTTTGTTTCTTTGCCATTAATTTCTATGAGGTCATCCGGATTTGTGTCTTTATTCCAATCATCATCCTTCTTTGCATTTACAGTTCCAAGGGCACTACCACCATAGACACTACCTGATATCGTTGCACTGCCAGTATAAGCCGTTTCGCTTCCTGTCGGTGCCTGACCAATATTCACGGTAACATCACCGCCAACAACGGTTGTCTTACCTTGACCGCCGCCATAAACATCGGTCATAGAACCGCCTTTGATGTTGACTTCCACCTCACTCGTAACCTCGCTCGATGTATTAACACCGTATACATCACTGGACTCACCACCGCCATATACACTGCCTGTTACGTTTGTTGAACCGTCAATGTTCAGTGTTACTTTACCAGTGACGGTACCGAGAGTGGTAAGGTCAGCAGTAGTATACAGGATATAATGAGTCTTGTCGATGGCATCATTCGTGGAACTGATAGCATTTTTATGTTCCCAACGGTATGTTTTAGTAGGAGTAGGAAAGACTCCCTTACTATATGTACCGAGGTCTTCATAGTAATAAGGTGGTGTCTGGAATCCACCTGTATTCATCACTTCGACAGTAGGCAGGTCTGCTGAGTAGCCGGCACCGAACACACTACCGTTTACCGAGCAGTTTGTGAGCGTTGAAGTTACATCTCCTTCAACCTTTCCAAGGCTACCACCACCATAGAAATTACCATTAATGGTGCAACTGGTTAACAGAGAAGTGACCTCATGCGTCGTTGCCAAAGAGAATCTTACATAATCAATAAAAATACGTGCCACATTCTGTGTGTTGTTCGACATGGGCAGGTATTGGTAGGTATACTCTGTGGAAACTCCATTATAGGCAGCATTATACGCTTGTGTGTACTTTTGATTAACCCAAGTGTTCCAACCCGTATAATTTCCATCGATATTATTAACATTACTTGGAGCTTCTCGGCTATATGCATTTCCTCCAAAGCCAGCACCAAAGTATTTGCCAAAAGTACAATTCGTTGCTGTCGTTTTAACCGTCTTTTCTGTGTTCATGTCACCGAACTTGGGTCCGCCACAGAATTGGTCAACGTGGCTATTGCTGATAACAGTATTGATATTACCCTGTATGGGTTGATTGAATCCGCCACCATAAAACTCTGTAACATCGGCATTGTCAATTTGCCATGTGATATTACCGTTCTTATGGTTAGTCGCATCTCCAAGACCTTCCTGACCTGCACCTGCCAATACGCCGAAGCGCCCACCATTAATGTAACATTCGGCATTATCGTTATAACTGGTGACATCACCTCTATAAAGACCTGTGAGATAGAACTCGTCAAAATCTCCACCAGTAACAGAAATGGGTGGGTGTTTAGAAGTGTGAGTTTTGTCAATATGGGTTCCTAACTGAAATTCTTTAAACCAGACATTACCACCTACATGAAAATAGATGGTCTTATTGGAAACACCATTGTTCTGTCCGCTTACCCATTGCTCAATAACTCCACCTTGCAAAATATGTGGTGCAGCACCCCTGTCACTACGATCATATTCAAACTGAGTAACGCGGAAGAGGGCGGTGTTGGTCACCTCAAACCAACCTTTAGGCTGCATGATACCGAAATTGTAGGAACCCTTGCCGCCGGTCGTCTTCTGTGCCATACCAAGACCAATCAGGTTTAGAAAATCGTATCTTACGGGATGGAATGCTGTTCGATTGTTGAAACGAAGCATAAAGGAATAGTCCGGTTCATTGTCGCCATCCAAGTCAACAGAGGTAACTGTATATGGCTTATCGTTAGTCGCTTCTATATCACCATTATGGTGATAATTGCCCACAAGCACCACGGCATAATCATAAACCGTGCGATTAGCCGTATTCACATTCACCCCTTGAAAAAGTGCCATACCCGTACCCGAACTCGCGATAGCGTTGCCCATGGAGGTGTAAACAATCTGATCATTGAAAGTTGATACACCATTTTCATAGCGTTGACCTCCACCCACGTTAGGAACATTGACTGCGGTAGTCATGGCATCATCTTTATATCCTGCTACTTTGGAATCATTTCCTGTACCATTCTTATAGGTCACATCCCAGTTGGCATCGGACAGATAAACCGCCTTGCCCCAATAGGGTTCTATGGTAATGGCCTTCACTCCTTTTGGTACATCCCAATAAGCACCCTGGTTAAAAACGCGGCCACTGGTAGTATAAAGATCTTTGCCGAATGTCTTTCGATCGGCAAAGTTGTAAGGCATTTTCATTTCACCATTTTCAGTGGTGATATCAGCTCCTGTTGAGTAGCCACCGTTTGTGCCACCTTCAGTAACTGCTACTATTTTCCAACCAGTGACTACACGGTTATCTGTATAGTTACCTTCACAATAATCATTATAGTAAGGCAATTGAACCTTACCATAGTTAAAATTGTAGTGTTCAAAATCCTTATCGGTAATGGTAAGATCTATCTTACCTGACTCACCAAGCTTAAGTTTGGCACCAGAAGGTTGTGAATAAGGAGTACCGCCAGTATTGGTACCCATTTGGATGGTGACATGCAACACACCACCATCGCCCTCGTTGGTCAGCTTGAGACCCTTGTTGCGGTTTGCTTCGTCGTAGGGAGTCTCACTGGGGGTATAGTTGACTACCGATGCATATTTACCAGGAGTCTTCAGGATGGGATAGGGCGTAGTTTCCCCTATCTGGGTAGGTTCCATCACCCACTTCATCATATCATCCTTCGTGACGGTGGTTGTGGAGGTACTGGACCACCAAGCTGCCAATTCACGGTTGCTGTTCAATAAATGACGGTAAAACTCGAAGCGCTGTAAGAAGCGAGTTTCTGCACCAAGAGCACAGTTATAGACTTTTGTGATTCCTGTATTCTTAATATAATTGGATTCGAGACGGAAATAGTTGAAATTGTTAACGCCGTTGGCATCGCCATCGTTGGTGATAATCTCGCCATTATAGATGGGAGCTATCGAAGAACCACTGACTACTTCTCCATAGAACATACAGTTCATCACCATTGTCTTGAGGTTGCTGGCAGTAGTGGCAACGTTATTATAACCAACGATGCCGCCTACATGACTACCTCCAGAAACATTGGCATAGCTGAAGCAATTGATGACGCGCGAACTGCCATCGAGCAATCCCACGATACCACCGACGTAACCGCTACCACTAATAGTACTACTACAAGAGGTTATATAGTCATAGCCGTCCTCATCTTTTTCTACAGTGCTGTTTGTTGCCAACACGCCGCAGTTATAGATGCGTGTGTCACCAGTAGCTTCATTGCAGATGGCACCGACATTGGTACCACTATTGATAGTGACATTATCAAGTATGACATTCTTTACCACACCACCATTGACGGTGTTAAACAGGGCATGGCCAAGATTACTGATGATGTGCATACCACCGTCAAAAGTGCCAGTGAAGGTGGCAGTAATTGTACCGCTAGCTGTGATGTTGTCGGCCGTCAATAAATAACAGGCTCCAGCCTCGTTATCGTTAACCATGTTAACAAACAGTCCGAAGTCATAAGAAGAGGTAATCAGATATGGATCCCCAGGAGTTCCAGAACCGTTGGGCGTTTCCTGAATGTATTTTTCAACCACAGATGAAGGAGAATAGCCGCCTCCGTCTGCAACGGCAATGGCTTTCACTGTAAAACCATAATCGTCAAAATCTACAGGGGCACGGTATATCTCTCTTGTCGCTGATGCGCTGGGGTCACTTTCATCGATGGTATAATAAATAGTTACTCCACTCGTCGGTTCACTGCATGTGATGGAGAATTTCTTGTTTTCTTTATCAACGCTGATAACTGGCTGAGCGCAGGTAAGGGTGACGGTTTGACTGGCTATATCTGATGTGATGCTGCCTGCCTTAACAGCAATGGCTTGAATGGTTTCACCAAGATAGTCTGTTACTGACAAGGCTGTAGAATAAACCGAAGATTCCATTGTGGGAGGAGTCCCATCTGTAGTATAGTGGATAGTGGTTTCATTATCAGCTGTGATGATAATGCTACTGCCATTGACTATGATGGTAGGTGTAGAGAGCTTGCTGATAGTTTTTGTAGATACGTCAGAGTTGTTTCTATCTGCCTTAATTGCAATGGCCTTGATAGTGGTGGCTGCAGAGATATTAAATGGTGCAGTATAACGAGTTGTAGAAGAGGAAGGTTCGGTACTTCCATCGACTGTATAATAGATAGCTGCTCCTGCTGTTGCCGATTCTAACGTAACATAACCAGTGGAGTTGTCGTATGTGACCGTAGGACGCTCACATTTACTTCTTGGAGTAATTGATACCACTTCAGCTTTTGCGGCTGTAGAAAAGCGTACCCATGGGTTGTTATAAGCACTTCCATTTTTTGTAGAGCAAGTCTGATAAGCATATTGGTTGTTATTTGGCTGATTCGATGTTGTGGCTGCCATCAGTACGTAACCTGTCCCTGAACTATGAGGAAGAAGTATAAAAGATGCAAGGTTATTTCCTTTAGAACCTTGATGCAGATTCGTAGACAGAATAGTCGTTCCTAAAGTAGCATTACCACTACCAACGACATTTACATCTACCCCATTATTTATATACATATTAGCAGCTGACCCCTTATTATCATCCCATTGTCCCCAAAGAAAGCGATCTCCTGGAGTATAACAGCTGGTAAGGGCGATATTATAAGGATCGTTACCAGTTAGTTTCCATAAAAAATGGTAATTATTAGTATGCCCATTGGAAAGAAGCGCTTCTTCTGTCACTTCTCCCGTTGCTCTTGTCTCAGGTCGATAACGGTTAATGTTATCAGCAAAATACCGTCCACCTATCATAATATTGTGTTGAACTGAACCGCTCAAGTCAATCGGAGTCGGACTCAAAGAAGCATCATAATAGTATCGCACATAAATTTTCTTGTCACCTCCTACATCTATTGTAGCAACGGTATTAGAACCATTACCTCCTCCATTGGTCAATTCTGTGGCAGCAATAGCTTCTGCCTCGGTATCGTAGAAATAATAATTATCGTCAGTGATAAAAGGTGACGCTATGCTTGTTGTTGTGGCCTTAAAAGCATCCAATACCGTTGAGGCTGTCTCAACGCTGGCTTTGGCAAGCACAGACTCTTTTCCGGAATTATTGATTACATAAAACGTATATTCTGTCTGTCCCAATACACCTGTGGTTCCCATCACCATCATTACCATGACGATGAAAGTGCGAAGGAATAGTGCACAGAGGGTGTGACCCTCCGCCACTTCGTTATTTTTCCCAGTGTGGGAATATTTTTTTCCCAGCAAGGGAATATTTTTTTCCCAGTGAGGGAATAAATTAGCATCAGTGAACAGACTCTTTATGAAATTGAGACTGAATAACGAACATTCGTTCCCTAAAATCCGTGTCAATATCTTAGTCATATCTGTATTATATCTTTTCTACTTCAATAGTTTTCTATATAATTATACGGTAACAGCCTCTGATTGCTGCGAAGTAATAACTTTATATCTGCGTTGCAATGCCACCAGCACGCTCCGTTCTGCCAATGGATTCAAACCACGAAAGGTCGTATGGCGTTTCAACTCATCAAGTGGCATTTCAAGGAGCAGTTTCGCCAAACATTCATCAGCAAACGAATTGGATACTACGTTGACACCAGTGAAGTCAAGTACAACTTTCTCACTGGATTGTATGAGTGCCAGAAGCTTTTGACGCAACTTCTGCCCCATATCGCGCGTTCCAAAATCCGTTCCGTATTCTATAAACTTAAATTCTACCATAATGATTCCAATTCACTTGTTTCTACAAATGTTTCATTGTATTCTTCTGCTGCATCCGCCCGATGGTCAACAATTTGGTTGGGGTCAATCTCTACCCCAGTACCGATAACCATATAGATAAGCGTGCCTTGCCAGAAACCATTTTCTACGACAGTGGTTACCCTGTCTTTGATAATCAGTTTGTGACTGCCTGAATGCAGGATAAACTCTTTACCAATACTGTCAACGAGTCTTGATGTGGTATATAGGCCAAATCCCAGACCCTTGCCGTCTGTTATCTTGTCTTCAAGACACAAAGTAAGTGCCTGTGCTTCAGAAATGTCCTTGTACTTCTCGTTCTCCGATAGCGATGCCCGGACGCCCATGCCGTCGTCTGCTATTAGAATGGATAGGGTCTTCTGGGCACTGTCATAATACGTCATCGCCGTACCCAACGGCTTGCCGGAATGGATGTGCACGTTATCCATCATCTCGTAGAGACAATAGCTAAGAGCCTGAAGAACGCTGACCTCTATCTCAAAGTGAGATGTCATAGCCGATATAACATCCTTATAAACGTTGTTTAATGTCTGAGCATCAAACACGTCTATTGAGACTTTCTCAGCGTCCTTGAAGTACTTTTCTAATAGAAATGCTACATCCATATCTTAAGATCTTATATATCTGTTCTATTCGTTTAATTCGTGGTTTTTATCACTGACTTCCATTCCTCCACAGTCCCCGTCTTGCTTGAGAACGAGGCACCGACGAAGTACACTTGTCGGCAGTCGGCCTCATAAGGCTTTCCATATCCCTGACTGTTAATCTGTTCTAATGCATCAGCAGCTGTTCCGTCGAGCTTGAACTCGAAGATATATACATACTTCGGGGTCTCGATGATGCAGTCGGCACGGCCTTCGCTGAGCTGTTTCTCCGTATAAATGGTGTAGCAGGATATAAGGCGCATCAGCAGGTAGAAGGTATAGTGAAAATATAGTTCGCGGTCCTTCTGGTCTTTCTTCGGACGCATTGAGTACGGCGTCTCTGCCAGGAAACTGGTAAAGAGCTTCCGCACCAGTTCCAAGTCACCGTCGCGAAGGGCATCCACAACCTTTTCCGTCCAAGGCAGCACTATCCCTTTTTGCTGATTGAAGAAGTTGCGTGCCAGCAGTTCTACGAAACCGCTGCGGACCTCGTCATTGGGGAAGTCCAGTACATAGCGGTATTCAAAGCCTTTCTGTATGGCATCCTTGATGGTGAGATAACCGCTCTGGAAAATCATAGGCAGAGGCCTTTCTGTATCGGCACGATAGTCTGCGAACTCAGCTGGGGCATATTCCTGTCCCAACAGCGTCATCAGATTGTCATCATTCTTCGCCAGCAGACGCATCAGATACTCGGGCGATCCTGTGCCATACCAATAGTCCTGCATCTTTCCCTGATCGAAGGTGTTCAGCAGGCTAAAGGGGTTATAGATATCTGTCAATCCTTCACTAAAATGATAACCGTCGTAGCGTTTCTTCAGACCTTCCTTCAGTTCGTCAACAGTCACCTTGAACTTTACCGCCATATCAGCGATGGGTTCTGAGAAGTAGTTGTACAGTTCCTCCTCCGTAATACCGCAGAGCGACTCGTAGCGACCGTCGAGGGTGATATCGCTGGGCTGGTTGAAGCCACTGAACACGCTAACCTGCGAAAACTTTGTGACACCCGTAAGCAGGACAAAACGCAGATCCTGGTCGGCAGCCTTGAAGCAAGAATAGAATGCTTTCAGTTCCTGACGGTTGTCCTCTTCTACGCTGATGGGCTGTCCGTTGAGGGTTGTCATCAGGTTCGAGTCAAGTACATCGAGCATAGGCTTGTCATATTCGTCGATGAGTACCACGCACCGTTGTCCTGTCTGGCGATGAGCCTCTGCCAATACGTCGATGAAACGGTCGCCAAGATCTGCTCCAGAGGGTTGCAGCCCATACTGCTTCTCCCATTTGTCCACACTTACCTCAATCGTACGGTGGAGTGTACCACCTTGATGGTAGCGCTTTCCGTTGAAATCGATGTGGAATACGGGGTACTTCGTCCACTCCTGTTCCAGACTTGCCATCTTCAGGCCTTCGAACAAATCCTTGCGCCCCTCGAAATAGGCTTTCAGAGTGCTGATCAGCAACGACTTACCGAAACGTCGGGGACGTGCCAGGAAGTATATATGTCCTTGGGCCAACTTATATACCAAGTCGGTCTTATCGACATAAACGTAACCGTCTCTGCGAATCGTTTCAAAGCTCTGTATGCCTATAGGGTATCTCATCATTATCTTGTATATTCGTTCTATTCGTTTAATTCCTTGTTTCTACTTTATGATTCTGCAAATATAGTTGTTTATTTATTAATTTCCAAATATTTCGATGCAAAAATGTGGGGGCTATTTGACTAACAGCTTTCTCTTGTTAGCAATGTAGACGCCCTCCATGCTGACTGGCGTTACCACTGTGTCGAGAGCCGGCAGGATGAAGTCGGCAACGACGACACCAGCGACGTTGACAATGCGGACAGGTACAGCGTCCTTGCGGTGTGATACAGCGATGATCTTATGGCCTCTTACGAAGATGTCGATGTCGCCAGTGAGGGTAGAGATCAGTTCACCCTCCATGCTGTTGGTGCTTTCGCCAAAGACGATATACTCGGGTACCATCTTCGGACTTGGACTTGACGGACTAGCAGCAGTGACAGTGAAGTACGGACGGAAGGCATACTGCGACGCCGTTACCTTGTTATTGTCGTTTGTCGTCGTCTTCACGCTTATCTGCTTGTAGTAAGTGGTTCCTTCTGTCCATGAAGTTGCTTCTATTGTTCCTTCTGCATCGGTATACAGCGGTCTTGCAGCAGCAAAGGCAGTAGCATCAGCATAGGTTGACCCTGTTGTGTTCCATGCAACAGGCGTATTATCCAACTTGCGGTATGCATTACCATCGCTGTTCATGACGTAATTACCATTTGCCAGTTCTTCGTTCATATAGCTGGGCTTGAAGTAATAGTCTTTGCCACTATATGGCACCTTCGTACCAGTCATCTCGTCATCGCTCACACCGATAGTCTCACCCGGCTGAGATGCAGATGCGAAGGTGATGGTCTGCTGTTCCAACTTGGCAGGGTTGTCTGCTGCCGTCGTCTTCGCCTCGAAGTTACCGCTTAGGTCGAACTCATAGTATTGCTTGCTGGGGAATCCGATGATGTACGGCGTTGCAGCCTGCTGTCGTGGATAACCAGCGTACGTACGTTCCGACTCTTTATAGTAAGTCTGATACTTGTCCAGATTCTGGTCGTCGTGTCCGTGACTCAGTCCCTGATAGTAGTAATCCCACAGGAACGTGTTATTCACCGTCTTGGATGTACCAGTAGCAGCAAGCTTGTTCATATTGGCCTGAACAGTATTTGCTGCGGAACCAGCTTCAACGTCGCTAAATTCTCTCAGCCAGTATTCATGACCAGTGGTGTTGTTGCCATAGAAGTGGGTAATCTCACCCTTCTGGTCGGTAGTCACAATTTCAGCAATAAACGGCAGGCTGACACCCTCCCAGCCCTTGGTGCTGCGTTTAGACTCGTCCCAGTTGGTCTCCACATACTTCTCAGGCACACGCTGATACCACATACGCTTGCCAGACTCGAAGGTGTATGCGAATGGCGCATTAAAGTCCTGCTTGTCTACCAACAAGTGGTCAGTGTCTGCCGTCCGGTCGCTCAGTACCAGATGTCCGTGGATAGACTTGATAGCATCTGCTGCCGATGCCACACGACCATAGTTGTTTCCGTCGTTATAGTTGTCACTCGACTCGTCGAAGTTGTCATACGACGGATCCTTGAAGTAGTTGCGCAGGACGGTATATGTTGCTGCGTTGGCATAGCCATTCTCAGCACTTTCTGCAGGTGCATAGACCAGCAGGTTCTTCGTCTCGTCGCTGACGATGCTCTGTAAGCCGTCATCATCCAGCAATGGCGGATAGAACTTACCTCCAGTCAATCCCTTCTCATAATCCTTAGCTGCCTTGGTGTTTTCGTCGTGAGTATCGTTATGACCTGCAAAGTCGACAGCCGTCATGTTTGGATAAGCATCCTTGCCGTCCTTAGACTTAGCTACCAGATATGCCCATGGATTGAAGTGGGTCACACCCATGTTCTTATTACGGTAGTAGGCCGGTGCACGATAGACGCGGTTGCTCAACTCGCTTTCAATATCAGCAGGCAGCAATCCGTCTTCCTTTACAATCACTGAAGGCTGGGCCTGATGAGCTTGTGTCATCGAGTAGCCGTAGGTCAGCTTCTGACCGAAGAACAGATAGTCATCGGGCCAGATGGGGTAGAACTCTTCCTTACCGGTGAGCTCGTTCACGATCACACGTCTGTCATCGACTGTGGTAGGAATGGTGCCGCCGGCATAGCGGAAGTCACCGTCAAGATAGCGGTCCTCCACATACTTGTGGTTATTGTAGCCAGAAGAGCAATTCGTTGCACTGCTGTTATAGTGGCCTGTTAACGGATCAGATATACCCGTGGCAGTCTTTGTCTTATACTTATATGTAATACCGCCAGAAGTCACTTCCTTGTCGCTGTAACGCTTGTAGAGGTAGAAGTTGTTCAGGTCGTAGGCCACCTCACCATTATAGAAGGCTAATGCCGGCTTGGCTGTTGCTAAACCATGATGATGATCAACGGTGGTCTTATAGCCTAAGTTAGAAGGATAATAACTGTTGACAATCTGTATGGTAGTGTTGGCCTTTGCCGATGGTGTGCCAAAGACAGCCTGTACTTTAGCATCAGGTTTTCCTGTCGTGTTGATCCAGCAGCTCTCCACATAGCCATCACCAGTATCAGCGACACCGCCGCCTGTGAACGATCCGGTGACACCAAGGTTATAGACATCCTTGCAGAGATTACCAATCAGCGAACCTGTTGTTCCCTCTGCCGGCGTGAGGCCACTGATGGTATGTCCGTCGCCGTGGATAGTACCCTGGAAGCACTCATCGTTGTTATGGGCAATTGGTGTCCATGGACCTGTATGAACAATGTCGCCATCAATGATGAAGTCGATGTTCTGACAGTCCTTGATATTTGACAGATTGACATTCGTATGCGTTTCATCGAAGAACTTCGAGAGCTTCTTCAGCTCGTTGTCGTTCTGGATATATACCTTCGGGTCGCGCTTGACGGCTTCGTTCAGGTACATGTAGTTGTTGTCGGTAGAGATCTCGCCTTCTCCATTGACATTGAGCACCTCATCCATGCGGTGGTAGTTGGCCACTGATAGAGGAACGGCATTCGAGTAACTCTTACCGAGATAAGACAGAGCATAGTAAGCCACATAGTAGCCGTCCTGATACCAGTACAATGGGGTGGCACTGCTGCTGAATGGCATACCGTTCTTATGGGTATCAGCATCCTCAGGACCCTTGAACATCTCCCATCCGCCACCGAGCAATTCGTAGGCACCCTTTGTCACGGTGGGCTGGTTCAGGCTGACGATATCACCAGGCAATACCGTATTTGGCGGCAAGATCTCACCGATGGTAGGCATACCGCTCTCGAAGTGTACATGTACGTTAACCACATGATACTCACGGATCTTCTCGTAAGAGTTGCCGGCATCGTCGCTCTCTAAGTAGTCATAATGATATACCACGGTGACAATCCTGTCTTTCGACAGACTGTTGATATCCACATCACGAGCCACATACAGCGTAGAGGTCTCGGTCGGCGTCTTACCATTGATGCTGAAATACTTCTGCTGATTAATCAACTTGTCAAAGCCATTGTTATCACCGGTGCCTTTTTCCGGAATGATAGAACCGGTCTCAACGGTTGATCCTGCTGCATAAGTAGTACCATTAATATTAGTTACTGCTGTAATGGCAGTATAGTTATTTGTACAGTAGTAGTAGCGCTGGATATCAGTGACCTTCGACCTTGAACCTGTCAAAGAATAGAATGTCACAAGATCGACTTTTCCTTTGTCACCTGATGGCAGACCATCATAAACGTCGTATGTCATTTGATTACCTTCCGAGTACCATTTGTCACCAACTTGGAAGCCTTCCTTCACCACATAGTAAGTGGTGTCGGGGTCATGTTTCGGCTCAACGACAATAGGCGTATAGTTAATAGCCTCATTCTTCAGAGCCTCGTACTGCGTGTTCGTGAGGATGTCACCATATTCAACGTATCTGTTTCTTGTGGTCTTTACAAACTGATTACTTACGCTATTGTAATACTTTACTTCAATAGTTTCCCCTTCTCCAAGATCCAGGTTGCTCGAACCGGTATAGGTAGCCTCGTAGTCAATGGACTGCTTGCCAGAATAGAGATTAGAATTAGTCTTGTCATACAGCGACATGACGTTGTCATAGTTCGGATCTACCAACAAGTCGAGGGCGTCATAGTTATAGGCGAAGTGAGTACGTTCGTCTTTCGACAGGTTGCTGTAGCTGATGGCTGGGTAGTGCTGACCGCCGTTAAAGACAGTACCACCCCATAAGCCAGCATAAGTACAGATATAACCATCGCTGAAGAACTTGTCCTTGTCGGAGCCTAAGCTGTTATATCTACTCAAAGGAATAATTGTTCCTGCGACGATGTATTGGGCATCTCCAGAAGATTTGTCCTCATAAGTCGTGGTACAGAGTTTACCGGCAGCAAAGTTTTCCTTTTCTGCAGGCGTCAATCCGTCATATGTTTTTGCCGATATGCAGGCATTCGGTACATAGCTCACACCGCCGGCAGTGAAGTTATGGTTGGTGACGGCAATATAGACGTTGTCGAACTTAGCCTGCTTGGTGGCATCTTCAACCAGATTATTACCCTGTGGGTCTGTCTTTGAAACCATCACGTCATTCGCATCAGGTGCTGCAATGTTATTAATCTCATACAGGTAGGTCGTAGCATCAATGACATCGCCTACAGCATAGTTCATCTGACCAAGCACTGTAGAGCCTGATGTATCAAACTTAAACGACGGGCTGGTGATATAGCCATCTGGTATGATGTTGTTGGACTCGGATGCACGAACGGTACCATCACCTGTCTGCTCATGGTAGTAGTCGTTCCAGATGTCGGGATTATCCCAGCCGAATGTCAGCAGGAAGCCGTTGTCGTTGTTGAGGGCGTTGCTGATGTTGAATACGGCTTCACAGTCGTTCTTGTCGTCGCCGCTAAGAGCCTCATATTGAGCCTTGGTGATGACAGTTCCTTTGCGATAACTGATATCCTGATTGTTGTTGTCTGTATAGGTAATGTTTTCTTTACAGATATAGATATCGGCAGGCTGTGATGTAAACACATCACCTTCCTTATACTCATGTCCATTATATGTTGCATCGTTGCTGCACACCCAAGTCTCTTTCGCAAAGAAGGTCTTCTCTGTATCGTTCAAGTGTGACCAGTTCCAATAAGAAATGGGTTCATTCAACTTATAGGTTGTTCCACCCACTAAGATGGCATCACGTTCAGACTGACTTCTGTACGTCTCTTCTATTTGGTCAATGTTTGTCCAATAAGCATAATAGTTGGGCTGAACCTGAGCCAATTGCAGTCTTCCCTGCGATTCTGCCGTGATGGTCAGCGGGATGCTGACATTCTCGGCATAGGCCTGAGAAGAACCGGTGTAGGCAGAGATATACTGGTCATAGACGTAGTAGTCACCACGGATAAACCAATAGTGGGCAGGTGCTTCTTGTTCTCCACCTGCGCGATTGAAGTAGGCGCCGCTCATGGGGTAACAGTCGTCAATGATACGTTTCGTTGAGTTCACGAAGTTGCCAGATGTCTGCATCTTAGAGTAAATGTCAGGCGTACCGTAGTCATACATCTTATGTGAACGGGCATCTTTATTGGCGTCAGCCAGAGTCACCTGCTCTTTACCTGTTATGCTTCGTGTTCCGTGAATGTTCTTGGCATACACATAGCCACCACCTTCGCCAGGTGCCACGTTAATCAGCGTCAGCTCAACGATACCTGTGATGGGACCATATACTTTCTCCTTATTGGGTTGTGATTCTGTCGATTCGTCCACGAGTTCCAACCACACACCAGAGGCAAGGGCCACCTCGTTAGGGCTCGAACCATTGTTACGTCTTCGATTGCCCAGGTTGGCCTTCTTCCAATTCTCGTAGGTGGCACCCTCATCTCCATATTTATAGGTTGTATCATCGAGCTTGAAATCGCTCTGATAGTCCGAATTAGCAGTCTGTCTGATGTCAGTGAAATACTGGTCTGACGTCAATGCACCCAGATAGTTCACTACATTATAGATGCCAAAGTAGTTGCCGTGACCAAACACATTGAAGTTCTCGTCTGTTTCCGCGTAGTTCGGATTGTACTGCTTGTTCAGCGACACTTCACCCACACGGTTGATGGTGTACTCGGTATAATCCACAGTCTTGGGCACACGGTCCTGTGCACCTCTCATCACCACGCGACTGCCAAACACGCCGCAGAAGTCGGCACGCTGGATGGTGTTGATCATTCGACCTGCATAGAGCGTACAGAATCCATACAACTCCCAGTTTTCCTGCTCATCAGCCCACAATAGATTATAGTCATCCTGGCTGATACGGTCATTGGTGCTATAGGCTTTGGTATGTGGGCCTGACCAGTTCGCTTTCTCTTCTGGTGGCAGATTGTTATATTCCTCGCTGTCTTTTGGTAGTTTCTGACCGCGTTTGTAACTGACGTCAGTATTGTCATTTTTATGATAAACGTGAGTACCTTTACTCTCATAGTAATGAAGCTCTCTGGCAGATGTCGGCTTATACAGCAACTCAAAGTAGGCACGCTCACGGTCATTCAGCAGATTATATTCATCGAGCGTCAGCGACTGGCTCAGGTTGTAATAGTCGGTACCATAGTTGGTGATGTTCAGCTCGCGATAGCCATCCACGAAGGTCAGGTTACCGTCGCCATAAAGACCACCCACACCATCCTCACCGATGGTTATCAGGTCTTTGGCAAAGATATCGGTTACCGAAGCAGTGGCATTGCCAAACACCGTAGTTGTGTTGACAGAAATCTTGTCAGAACCTTCAGAAATATTACCACCCGCAAATACGGCATTGGCAATATCAATACCCGTCTGGTCCAGGAAGTCCCATTGTGAACTACCATTAGCAAGACGATTCATGTATTCGGTATCAACATAACTGCCTTCTTTATGCTCTGTACCAGTATCATCAGGGTCTGAAGGATCCTTGGGAGCATCTCTATAAGTGGAAGTGACCAGACAATAGGGCGAAATAACCACCTTACAGTCTTCCGTCAGTTTGTTGTTTGAATCGTAATAATAGCCTTCTGTCTTGTTATCACTATCGCTGGTTGTAGTAGCTCTTGTTCCTGTTGCACTATACACAAATCCCTCGTCACCACCACCAAACACGTTACCATCTTCATAGGAAGCTGCATCTTTTGAACCAACCTTACCGCTATGGATGAATACCTCGGTATTGCCGAATACATAACCCTTGGAACTCATGTCCATGACTTTCTTTTCAATATCACTCATCCATCCGTAGGTCTCCCAGTTGTCGTAGCCGCGACCACCGCCAAAGACGTTGCGCAGCACCTGACCGCCAAACATCTCAACATGGGTCTTACCGGCCTTATAGATGCGGGCAGTATTATTGGTGAAATAAGAACCGCTATTGGGCGTGGGCGGATCCACTTTCGCTGTACCACGTCCGATAGGACCAATCTCACCACCGCCGAACAGTCCGCCACGAATGGTGCCGCCATACATCCTGACATCAGTGTTATCTACATAGCTGTTGGCCACATAACCGCCACCAAAGGCGTTACCACTATGTTTCTTCAGCTTGTTGTCACCTTCCATGTAATCGTCAACTTCTTCCACATACTGGTAGTCGGGAGCTTCTTCTGTGCCCATGTTCTTGTAGCGATAGCCTATATAGCCGTTGTTGATGGTCACATGGGCCGTACCATAGATGGCACCACCTTCACCACCACCATAAACGTTGCGCTGGATAGCAGGGATACCATTCAAGAAATCTTCGCCGTTGATCTTACCGATGGTGACGTTGGACTCGCCCAGGATGTCGTTGGCGTAGTTCTCGCCAAAGTCAGGACGCTGTTCGTAATATTTCTTAATGACATTGCCATCGCCGTCTTTCTCCTCAAAAAGAACCTTGCTTCCGTTTATATATTGTGCATAGCCCACATCGCCTCGCCAGCCACCGCCATAGACATTACGGCAGGTGCCGCTTTCGATATAGGCATTGGTACCAGCAGTGAAGACGTTTGTTCCCAATTTAAATACATCATATACAGGACCTGACGTACCGCCGGCATAGATATCTTTCTCTACCGTGCCGCCTTTCAACTCGATATAGGTGGTGCCGCCCACAACGGCATCCTCTCCCAGTCCGCCACCGTAGGCATAACCGCCATCGGTACCGCCAGTGGTTCTGGGATTGCCTTTCACTTCTGAACCTGCCAGGATGTGAACGTTAGTCTGGTGATACGAGGGATTCGTATTCGTGGCAGGGATGACATCGTTGGTATATGTACCGTTATAGAAACCCGATGCGTTAGTATAAGTGCCAATGTTCAATGGCAAGTTGATGGGGTGGTTGTTGTCGATATAATCCTTGAAGGCTCGTAATGTCGTGCCGTAGGCTGCCACTTTCTTCGAAATCTCAGTGGCATCAGTCAGACCGGCTTCCTGGAATTTCACGGCAAGCCATCTGGTCAGTGACGGGAAGTTGAAAGAGTTGCCGTCGCGTCCGCCGCCATAGACCTCATTCACCCGTGCACCATCGTTCAGGAACACATTGGTACGTCCGCAGACGGTTCTGTCACCATAGCCTGCACCATAGACCTTGCCTAATTTGCCCTCGCGGTTCTTCAGTGCTGTGCCAATATTAATGTAGGTGTCACAAGTCACACGCATGTTACGGTTGCCACCATAGATGCCGTTTTCCACTGCAGCATCTTCGCTTTGGTAGTTGATGCAGGTCACGTAATTGTCACAGTAAGCCGACGGATCGGCTCCTTTTTCATGATTATCCTGATCGACATACTCATATCCCCTGCCACCGCCATAGATGGCATTCACCTGAATGGAAGAGCCATACGGCACGTTCACACGTGTATAGCCAATCAGTCCTTCACGGTTGCTGCCGCCATATACATTGTTGAATCTGCCGGCAAACAGGTCGATGGCACTGCGGCCACCACCGATATTATCATCGGAACCCAGACCGGCGAATGAGCCGCCGCCATAAATGTTGGTTGCTGCATAGCGGTCCAGATAGTCGGTCTGCGTGTCGTCAATCAGCACATAGCTGCGCTCCTGCATCCTAAAGTTGTTGGTCCTGATGCCCGCCTTACCCTCGCAGCCGCCGAAGATGGTGTTGACGCGGTTGCCTTGAGTATTGGCAGGGTGGAAATAGATAAAGGCGTTGTCAAAATGAGGATAGGTGAAACCATCCTTCGGGTCGCCAACAGCTACGCCAGTGGGAAGGTCATTCTTGTCTTTCAGGGTATAGACATAGTCGTTGTATAGGTCATCGGTGTAGTCGTAACTACCGTAGTTGCCGCCATAGATGCCATCTACACGTCCTTGGATATAGGTTGTAAAGGTGTTGGACTTGAGCAGATCCTCACGGAAGGCAGTCTTTTCATCGTCAGATTTCCTATCGCCATCGTAAACCATCGACATACGACTGGAGCTGAGAATACTCTTGTAGTCACCCTTGTTATGGATGATGCCTCCAAAGTCGTTACCGCTATACACGTTGTCATGAATCCAGGGGAATCCCTTCGCCTTGATTTCAAGAGTCTTGGTAGCCGACTCTTCTGTTCCTACTGTTGTCCATTGGCCATGACCGCCGATATATGTTTCTACGTGACCTAAGATGTCGGCATTGCTGGAGCCGCCGAACACATCGTTGTTCACACGTCCGTTACCTAAGTTCAACGTGACATCGCCGCAAATCAGGCCTTCGCTGCCGCCGCCATAAATGTATTGCGTACTTGCGGTATTGGCAGTCTCGCTGCCTGCGGTACTACCCATCAGGTTAACGGTGGTGCTGTAGCGCGGGTCGTACTCGTATTCGCCACTGGCATTCTTCTTACCCACGACACCAAGCTCGCCGCCACCGAATATCTGGAAGGCGTAGGCCTCTTTCTTCAGATTGATGGTGGTGCTGCCCCATATCTCGGATTTCTCACCATAGCCGGCACCGAACACCGTCATTGCCAGACTCATGAGATCCTCACTTTGCTCCTCCAGGATAACGCCGGTTCTGCGGGCGCCAGTGATCGAATAAGAACCGTCGGAGTTCTCGGTAGATACGGCAAAGAGCTTGTCTTTTTCAATCAGGTCGGATTCAACGTTGATAACGACGTTGCCTTCCACGTGGCCACTATAGAAACAGCCACCATAGATATTGCCACCTTCCAGTCGTCGCACTCGGTCGTCGGTTGTGTGTTCGGCATCGCCAATACCTATTTGCACATAATTGTCCTTCTCAAGATCCCATTTGGCAGTGTTCCATTCCAGGTCAGTGCCTAAAGTGTAGTAGGTATATCCATCAGCTTCTTCCGTGCCAAGAGCCTTGAATGGGTTGTATTCACGCTTGAGGTAATCAAAGGTGTAATAGGTGTTGTCCTTGGTCAGAGTGCCGCTGGGCACAGCTTTATACAGTCGCTTGGGCTCTATCTTCAAGCCATTGAAGGTCAGCTCCAGCTTGTTGCCGGTAGTTGCATCGGCAGCACCGAGAATTCCGCCTTTATATGCAGTATTCAACGGCGTGTCATCATCCATCACAGGATCCACATCGGCATCGTTACAGCCGCCCACCACCTTGTTATAGACAATGAGCTCGCGGTCGAATGAGATGTCAATCTTCTTTGGATAGGTCATACTACCCACATTACCACCGCAATAGAAAGAGCCTATCTGAGAGGTGTAAGCCCTATAGGTGTCGGGGTCGCCGGTACCATTGGCTTTCTCCTGGTCGAACACCACTCTGGGCATCAGACTCATGGCAGCACCTTCCATATAGATGTCGAATGCCTTCTTACCGTCGGCAATGATTTCATCGCTCGTCAGATCAATAGAACTGTAATCAATGCCGCTCGATGTGACAACATTACCAGAGGCATCCACACCATATTTATTATTATAATGTTTCAGGATGTCTTTGTCCACCATGGCCTCACCATTATTGCCAAGGAATACCTTGTCGGCAATGGCATACGAGCCGATTTTCAGTTCCACCATTGGCCTCTCCTTGTTGGATGGAACCAATGTGGCACAGTTACCACCGCAATAGACGGCACCACCGATAATGGTAGGGGTAGAGCTGGCCACTGTGCCGTCATCGTTTTTGGTGTATTTACCCGCTATACGGATAGATACCTGCTCGGCATTGGGACGATAGGCATTAAGGGCATCCAGGGATAATGCCGGTGAGGCGAACGACGTCTTAGTTTCGCCTCTTGCTCCATAATACAGGTCACTGTAAACGGGGTTGTCTTTCAGATCCCAGTTGTCGGTATATGGATAGGCACCGTTACCACCACCATACACATCGCCGCGGATACTGGCGTAGATACCGACGGCATTACCGCCATACACCTTGCCGGTCACGTCGTTACCACCAAACACATTATTGATATCGCCACCGCGAATCAGCGTACGGGCCGACAGACCAGAGGGGAAGAAATCGCCCGGCAGGTCGGCCACGGTGGTGATACTGCCGTTAAGCGTCGGACGTACGTCGGCCATACGGCAGCCACCATAGACATAGTCGATAATGAGGGGATTGGTATTCGTCGCTACAGGATTGATCTCCAACAACAGACCCTCAGGACTGGTCATGTCGCCTTGGTTACCGCCACTATACAGGTTTCGTATCTTGCCGCTTTGCAGGTTCCACGTAGGACGGATGGCCATCTCGGCCTTGTTGTTGCCACCGAATAAACGACCTATCTGGAACTCGTCACTGCTGGGCTTCGAGAAAGAAAGGTTGATGCCCATCTCCTTGAAACGCACATTGCTCAACAGGTCTGTAGCTCCTTCATGACTGCTTTCCGTAGCAGCCTTGTCTTCTGTTCCATCGTCTTTCACGAAGATGTGATTCACCACTGTGCTGGGGTTATCCACATGGATGACTGTCTGATTGGTTACCGTAGCATTGTTGCCGCCACCGTATGCATATACGATAGAGCCACCTACAACTTCCAGATAGGTCTTGCCCAGTTCGGGCTTGGTGAAGCCAGGCTCGCCTTCTTTGGTCTGCATCTCGGCGAGTGGCGTGGTGCGGTCACCTCTGTTATATACGGTGTGGGTCACCTTGCCGTCAACGGGGTCGGATGTGACATAGTCAAAGTCTCCGTTACCGCCGCCAAAGAGCTGTCCGATATAAGTCTTCTCAGCATCTGTGGCCTTTGTAGAGATGCGCACAAAGCTGTTCCAAGTATTGTCAATGGCATTCTTCTTGGGATCTGTTGCGTCAGCATCTGTCTTTTTGACCTCCGTCAGTTCTGTTGGCACCGTTTCGCCTGTGCCAATGGTTCCTGCCACGTCATTACCGCCATAAACCTGGTTGATGACCATATAGCCGGTAGCATGTTCACCATCAATGTTGACAAAGGTGTTTCCGCCAACATCCGCCAAACGGGCACCGCCGAACACACGTCCCCTTGGTTCCGCTAAAGGTCGCTCGTTGTCAGGCTTGTCTGTAGCACCAATATCGCCCGCCTTTACCGTCACGCGG
This sequence comes from uncultured Prevotellaceae bacterium, assembly GCA_902775605.1. Taxonomy (GTDB): domain Bacteria; phylum Bacteroidota; class Bacteroidia; order Bacteroidales; family Bacteroidaceae; genus Prevotella. Next base: position 34,332 of record CACYNE010000001.1, on the reverse strand, counting down.
GTGTTGCCCTTTACCTTACCCTTATTGCCACCACCATACACGTTACCACCAATCTTGATGCTGACACCCTGCGACGCAGAACTCTGCCCCTGAGCTACAACAGTGCTCAGGAGTATCATTATCAATATGGTAATAACGCGTCTCATAAATTCCTAATTCTCAATTCTCAATTCTCAATTCTCAATTCTCAACTCTCAACTCACCCTTATCGTTGGATTATCCAAGTCAGGTTCCGACAGCACATACAGATACGTCGGGTTGACAATCAGTTTGATGGAGTATTTCATACCCCTGCTGGCTATCCTGGCCGGGCTGAACAGATGCATGATATTCAGTTTGTTCTCAGCCACGCAGTTCTCGCGGATTAAGTTGCCATCAGTGCCGTCAGGCTTCTTGTCATAGACGTCGTAGGTGCTACGGATGATGAAATCGCTGATGCCCTGCGACATGAAGCAGCCAGTGAAGTCAGAGAAACTGGTGGTCAGTTTGTAACCTTCCGCAGAGGTGAATAGCGGCTCGTCGGCATTACCGCTGGTCTCGTCGGGTGTAAAGACGATCTGCTCTGTATTGTTATGCACAATGGGTGAAGTGCCGTCTGTTGTCTTTCTCAACGTAATATCAGCACGGGTCTTTTTCTTGAGAGGCGTTTTCACTCCTGTTGCCTCGTTCAACACCATTGCCATTAGTTCCACCTTCTTCAGCTTGATGGTGCGAAGCTGATTGTATTTCTCTTCTACGCTGAAGCGCAGGTCGATGCACGAGTATAGGTGGTCGAACAACAGATAGACATAGTTGCCATAGTCACCAGGACCAGGATCTTTTGCCACCTTAGATATATAGCTGAACTGTCCGGTGGTCAGGCCGTTGTCGTCCTCGTCACTCTTACCATTCTTTGCTCCCACGATGACGCAGATATCGTCTGTGGTGATGGTAGGCAGATTGTTCAGGGTGAGCACTGCACCGTCAGCGTATGTCTTTCCAGCTATTGGCGCAATGCTGGATATGATGCTTTCATGATGTGGCGTATAGCCGTAGAGGTAGTAGGTGGTGCCAGTAGAAAGTTCCTTGCTCACGCGCCATTTGTCGCCTCTCTTAAAGAAGAACTCCTCTTCCATCTCATCATTCGCAGGATGCTCTGTGAAGAACACGCTGATAGACTTGTCGCTGAGTTCATCCAGACATTGATAGCCTGTTGGAGGCGTCCATGCTCTGGTGGTGCCATTGGTTTCGTTGGGCTCTTCATATTCTGCCACATAGCTCATCAGCTGCACCGTCGCCGGTTCTGCCGCCGTCGGTTCAGCTGTGTCGTCAGACGTACAGCCCACGAGCCCTACGAGCCCGATAAATGCCAATATATCACCAATTATATACCTCATAGTTTTCACTCTCTCTTACTTCCCACGGTGTGAATGCTGACAGCACCATATCTATCTCAACGCCACCGTCATCAGTAATCTTAAAGACATAGGTGTAGCTGAACCCAGGCTTCCACTGCATATACTGTGCAGGCACCACACAACTCTTATCTAAGCCGTTCACTTTCACAGACAGCGTATAGCTGCCTTGAGGTGTTGACGGGTCAATGGGTAATACGGTGTACCATACTTCTCTTTCGGCTCCTCCCTCAGGGATATACTCCTTGTCGAATTCAGCGAGTCCCACGAGAGGGTCGATGTCTGTCACCGCGTACGACTCAGTTGTTGCCGTTCCCGTCAGGGGGTAGGTCACTGTAAAGGTACCTTTCAGGTCAATCTTGCTGTTGTCCGTCGGCTTGAACGATGGATCCTTCAGCTTGATGGCCTCCGCTTCATACGAGTAGTTGAACATAAAGCGCACCTTGGAGAAGGGCTTCATAAACTCCAACTGCACGGGCTTGCCGAAGCGACGGGTGGGGTATAGCGCCTCATTACCTGTCGAGAACCACAGCTTGCTGAAATACGGTGTCGCTGCGATGTTGTCCGCGTTGCTGGCATCCGCTGTCATGGTGAATGAGGTCTGTCCGGCAATGGCGTCGTTGGGACCTCCTGCTCCCGTTGTCACCCCAAAGAAGCGGTACGCCTTGGCCCCCCAGTCCCAGTACTTGATGGTCTGATCTGGCTTGGTGGTGTATTCCCATCCATTACTGTTACTGGTTGTAGCACTATTGTCCTGCCAATCCACCTCATAGCCAGGGAACACCAGCTGTTTTCCATCATAGACCCCAGCACTATATTCCATATTTTTATAGCCCCACACCGTAAACTCGTTGATTAGTGCGTCATGCAGCGATGTACCTCTTGTCATCCCGTTCGCCCCCCTGGTACGAGCAGCGGCGGTGTTGGGGTAGCTTTCCTCGCTTTGGTTGGCTGAGAATGCAATGGGGGTACCCTGCTCCTCTGGCGTCGTCGCATCATTCGAATCGTCAGAAGAACAGCCCGTCAGGCCTGCTAAAAATAGCAGACCTAACAGGTATCCTTTATTGATGATATTCATCTTTTTCATTGCATTCTTTCTTCTTTCTTTGTTCCTCCCGTCGAAACCGTTTGTTTCTCACTTGGAAACACCTTGTTTCCTACTTTGAAATAACTTGTTTTTCCACTTGGAACACTTCTGAAACATTATTCCTTTCTCCTCGCTATCCCGAGTAGGGAGTAGCGAGGGGAAAGAGGGTAGAGGGTTATGAATTTGCAGGACCAGATTCGGCAGCACTTACAACAAGTACGAAGTATGCAGTTCCGTTACTAGTAACAGCCTTGATGACATAAGTCTTACTAGCTGAAACCGAAGCGAGCTTTCCGGATGTCCAAGTTGTAGCTGCGCCATTAGTACCCAAGTGCTCATAGTCTAAGGAGTAGTCGAAACTTGCAAGCTCAACATACGACCATGTAGCACTTTCAGTTACATCACTTGTTCCCTCATAAGCATGAACTTCAACAGCACCTGCTACATATGTGATACCATTGGTTACAACATCGCCATTCTGAAAAACAGTGATGCTTGGTGTAGATACAGTTGTCTCGGTACCAACTTGATTATCAGCCTCATTAATTACAACAGCATCGAAGGTAATGGGATAAAGACCAGAGTTCGGCTGACTTGGATCTGTTTTGCCATTGGTATTATCGCTAATCTTGAAAAGATAGGTATAAGCCGTGTTGACAGCCCACTTTGTATAAGCTGCAGGAATGGTTGCAGTAGCACCTGATACTATAATAGTTTCATCTGTATCAAGAGATTTAAGAGTGTAGTCGCAAGTGAGGGTAAGAGGAGCAGCGGAAGTAGCAGAAGGAGTAGGCATCACAATAAAATAGCCATCTGTTGCCATACTGCCATCTGAACCATACAAATTTGTAGCTGCAGATGTGGTAGCAGGAACACCAGAGGTAAACTGACCACCTTCCCAGTACTTACCTTTGGTAAGACCTGTGCCAGAATATTCGAATGTATATTCAGGAGTAGCCCAATTATAAGTCACTGTTCCACCAGTGTTTGAAGCGCCGCCCTGGAAATAGTTTTCTGTTGCACTATTCAGTGTAATGTAGTTGCTTGCAATAGGTGTAGCAGCATTATTATAGAAACTGATGCTTTGAATCTTATAGCCAGGAATGGTTTCATAGATACCCACTCTTACCTTGCTTTGCATGGAACGGAAAGTGAATTCGACCTCATTGTTATAGTTAGCCTTTGCCACAACCTTCGGATCTGCGATATAAACAGCAGCAGCATCAGAAGCGACTGTAACGGTATGATTTAGGCGGCCGCCTAAGCCTGTTACGGCTGCAGTTTTGATATCTTTTGTTGTTCCATCTGGTGTAAAGGTAAAGTTTGCTACAGGACTACCAGCGGCAAAGTGATAGTCTGCAGAAGCCCAGTCCCAATATTTAATGGTCTGAGAACCTGCTGCTCCTACATAATACCATCCTTCGTTGTATTCGTCGTGGCCTTGATATGTAGTACTATACAATACAGAATAACTCGGAAAAACTAAGTCGTAGTTGGTGGCAGTGGTTCTGTTTTGCTTAACACCATATACTTTCATTTCATTATTTAGCTTTGTCGCAGCGTCACTTCCAGTGAAGTTAGTACGAGTCACGGCTTTTAAGCCACTTCCGAAGCTAATGGCTTCTTCTCCATTTGTAGTTTGTGGGCTCTGGTCTCCCACGAACTCGTCACTTGAGCAGCTGGCGAATGCTAATAGTGCCGTTGCTGCAAATAGTAGTTGCTTTGTTTTCATAATCTTAAAGTTTTTATTGTTATTACTTGTTTTTTCCTTATACAACTTGAGGCCCGGCCTCATTTTGTTGTTTCTATTTACTATTTTTATTACGTACCATTTTTTACTGCTACACGTAGAAAAACTTTTTTGTTAACCTACGAACATTTTTTCTTAGGCCTACTAGTAAAAACGGCCTCTCGAACCAGTTTCTTGCAGTGTAATTTTTTTTGGTAGCTCATCGAGGAGTCGAACCTCGATGAGCTTATAGAGAATTTAGTTAACCACCTTGAAGACCTTCACAGCGTATGCACCGTTGTTCTGGTTATAAACATCGAAGTAGAAATTACCTTCTGTGTAAGAAGATGCCTTGTTAACAGGAATGCTTGCCTCGTATAGACCTTCTACATCATCACCAACCTTTGTCTGCTTGAATGTCCAAGACACAAATGCACCCTTCGCATCAACGTTCTTGACGAAGTAAACTTTACCAGCAGCAGCTTTATCACCAGCTGATTTTGCTGTTGCGCCAATCATAGCAGGCGTTACCTCATAGTAGTTGGCAGCTGTTGAAGCATCTTTTACACCGGCAGCTACATGATAAATTTTCTCGTCTGCTGTAGGAGCTTTGGTAATATATACAAATGCGTATGTGCCAGTAGTAACTCCAGCATTGTCTATATCAATCTTAGCAGCCTTACCATCATCTACCGTGATAGGATTATCGTCAACACCGTTAACAATCGTTGTAAAAGTTCCGCTACCAGAAACAGCAATGTTAGCATTTGTTGTAAGAGTGATACCATTGCGACCTATTGGGCTTGCATCGTCTTTAGTATTTGTACGGTTTTGGAGAGCGTCCATCACAGAAGCCTCAGAAATAGGTGTTGAACTAGTAGTCACATTGAAGAGAAGAGAATTTGCAGCTGTCAAGGTAGCAAGTGATGGAGTAGTAGTGCTGTTGTCCATAACCTGAACATACAGATCCTTAACATTTGTCTGATCTTTACCGGCCTTCTGAGACCTACTGTACTCATCATAGGCAGGAGCTGGTGCCATAATATCATGTCCCTGCTGATAGGTTGTAATAGAAGGAGTAGCAACGGTGGTAACTGTCGTCTGCTCTGCATTAGCATCTGTGAAGCTTGTCACAACTGCATCGAAGGTAATGGGGAAGAGTCCATTGGGATCTGTGCTGGTCTGGCTTGTCCAACCATTAGAGTTATCAGAAATCTTGAAGATGTAGGTGTAAGCGTAGTTAGGCTGCCATACGGTGTAAGTAGCGGGAACTACAGCCTTTGCTCCATAAACATGGATTACCTCACCTGAACCGTCAGTAGAAACGAGCGTATAGTCAACACGGAGGGTCAGAGGCTGACCGTTTTGGTTAGGAACAACAGCAGTATAGAAGTCCTTTGTAGCATCACCAGCGAATGTAGCTTCAGTAATTTTTCTGCCGAGGTATAAAGGTACTGCGGCATTATATGCAGTTGCATGTGCAGCAGAAATAGTAGCAGTACCATCTGTAGCATAAGCAGCACCTCCAGTTAAATTTAAAGCATCATTTACAGCTGTAGCTTGTTCTGATGTTAATGTGGCACCGCTCACTAATGCTACTTCATTTGCCTCGGCAACACTATACTGTGCAGTAAGAGCATCGAAAGTCTGTGTAGTTCCAGTTGTGCCACCAGTAACAGTTACGTTTGCTTTATTGTAATCAGCCAAAGCATTTTTATCAGATCCGATATGTGGATAGTAAACAAGAACAGCACCGCTCTTTGGGAGAGTAGAAGCAGTAGTGAAGAGAGTTGCTGTAGTTGAAGTACCTGTACCGAGGTCTTTAGGATCATAAGCAGCAGTACCATCCTTATCAGAATCTGCGCTATAGAACTTGACATCCTTTACAGAATAGCCAGGTACTGTCTCATAGAGAGCAACGCGAACCTTAGCAGCCATGCTTTTGAAGGTAAGAGTTACAGGCTGGCCGTAGTTTGCTTTGAGAACCTTATTAATATCTGTATAGTAGCATTTCAAAAGGTCATCAGCACTTGCTGCAGTCAAAGTAAAACCGTCTGTTGCAAGTCCGTCTCCTGTGTTAATACGAGTCACCTTTACCTTACTACCAGATACGGCAGCATCAGTAACAGCCTCGAGACCACCTGTTGACCAAGCGATGAAGTCATACTGAGAAGTGCTATAGTCCCAATACTTTACTGTCTGAGACTTAGCATCTGTTGAACCATTATGGAGAGCAGTCCAAGTAGTACCTGACAACTTACCTGTGATACCAGACTGCAAACCAACATATTCCCAGTTGTTAGTGTTAGACTCTTTTGTACCAGCAGTATTTGCGGTATAGCCTACGAGGTAGTTATCGAATACTACGGTTGTAGAAGGTGAATTAGACTGTTCAGTGCCCTTGGTACCTTCTACGACAAACATATTACCCAGTTTTTCGGCAGCAGTAGCGCCAATGAAATCTGCACGAGTCAGTCCTTTTGCATTTGAGGTAAACACAATGGCCTCAGTACCATTTTCATCTGGGTTCGTAGGGCTATTTTCCCCCACAAAGCTCTCGTCTGAGCAGCTGGCTAACGCTACGAAAGCTGCAGCTGCAATGAATAGATTCTTTTTCATAGTTCTTATATTATTTGTTTTGTTATTCTTGATATATATATTATTGTACCTTTATGATTTTAATGTCGTATGCGCCTGGAGTACCAGCAGATGTCTTAAGATATAGGCTTGACTTGTTTTCATTGAATGCAGCAGCATTGGGAACAGTAACAGCAAAGTATGCACCGCTGCCACTTTTCATATAATAGGTCTTGCTGGAGTCATATGTACCACTCGTCTGTATGGCATAGGTGGGAGCCACATATTTGGTTGTGGTGTAAATGTAAGCATATGTACCTGCGGTAGAGGGTGTGAACTTCACATTGGCAATGGATGGAGTAGTGCTATCCGTAAGGGGGATTGTCGTTTCTACTGTGGAGCTCTGGGCGGAGAAAGTGATTCCCATAGGTGATCCAGTCAACTGTCCGAGGACCTCTGATTCTGTTGCAGACTTGTTCAACTTGTAAACATTGGCTTTTCCACTGGCGCTACCAATACCTGATGGTGTGATAACAGCACCGGTGGAAGATTTAGAAACTACAACATAGATAGGCTTGCCACGAGTGTACTCATTAGTAATGGCTCCTTCTGAATAGGTGGTAATGCTGTTGGTAGATACAGAAGTGATGGTCTGCTGCAGTTCTTCAGCCACATCGACTACGATGGCATCGAATGTGATTGGCTTCAGACCCTCAGGATCTATAGGGTCTCCATTACCATCAACAGCGCCAGTGGTACCATTGGTCTTGTCGCTAATCTTAAATAAATAGGTATAAGCAAAGTTGCTCTTCCACTGAACATACTGAGCTGGGACAACAGCACGTGCGCCACGTACATGAATCACGTCAGGTGAACCATCGTCAGCAGTCAGCGTGAAGTCAAGTTTCAGCAGTAAAGGATTGGAGTTGCCTTCAAAGGGGAACACTGGAGTGTAATCACCAGAAGTGCCATCCACCCATGTGGGAGCAGCAGAGGTGGTTCCCAAAGTCTTATTAATGATTCCTGCAGCAGTACCAAGCTTCAGATAATAGTTGTATCCTGCAGTTGGATTCGTCAGTCGTGGACGATTAATTACTTCTGTAGCAGTTGTTGCGGGATAATACGTCACATTCAAAACCTGATTAGTTGTTGAGGTCGGATTCTTTACGTTCTGAAGTGCTGCATAGAAACCGTCAGTTTTGGGGCTATTCATAGCAGGGAAAGTTGTTACAGCAGCACTTGCATTAGCGTCAATGTAGAACTTGTCAATTTTTACGGTATAACCAGGAATAGTCTCGTAAAATCCGAAACGTACTTTAGCGCCGATGTTGCGGAAGGTGAAGTTAACAGTTTTGTCATAATCATCCTTTGCCACAGGGACACGATCTGAGAAGTAAATGTCGTTAAGTTTGGCATTAAGCTTAACAGTAAGTGCATAACCTTTGTTATACAGAGACGATGCGTCAGCAGTCACTTTAGAAACTTGCACCCTGTCTGAAGAGGCTTTAGGAAACGAAATATCAGAACTTGAGAATGCATAGAAGGTATGGCCCTGAGCTGCACTGTAGTCCCAATACTTAATACCCTGAGAGGTAGGGGCGTTGTCGTAGGCCTGTAAACCCAGATAATCCCAGTCACTGGAATTAGAGGCAGAGGTTCCTGCCGAAGAGGCTGTCCAATTCACTTGGAAATTGTTAAATACAACAGCATCGTTAGCAGCAGTATTGTTTTCTGCAGATACATGCTTCGTTCCATAGACTACAAACTTGTTGCCCAGTTTTGCAGCGGCAGCAGAACCATAAAGGTCTGCACGCGTGATGGCACTTGAACCACCACTAAAGGAAATAATTCCAGGAGGAGTGGGTTCTTCCGTGAGATTGCTGTTCCTAACAGTAACCTCATCATTTGTGCAGCTGGCGAGTGCTATGACTGCCAATGTTGCGAGGGTTAAATAAATCTTTTTCATAAAGGTAAAAATTTTGTTAGTGATAAAATATTATTTGTTCTCTCTTTCTGAATAATCAGAATAATCTGTTGTTGCTACATTTCAAATTCGTGTGTGCCACCATCTTCGAAGTCTTTCACCACTGCATCGAAACCGGAGCCGCCTGAGCGGGATGGTATCGGGATGGTATCGACATCGAGCTCCACCGTGATGACGCCTCCTTTATAGCGCTGTCGCACCTGGTTGGTGACGTCGAAGACGAAGGTGGAGTCCATACCGTTGTTAAATTGCATGGTGACGTCCATGTAATGACGATGGTCATCACGCACCTCGCTGGCACGACTCAGGGTGTTTGCCTCGTTGCCGCAGATGCCAAAGGTCAACAGGCGTCCACCGATGATGTCAACCAACTCGCTTTCCTTCTTGCAGTTCTTCTTCAGGTTGGCGTTGTAATACACCGTGATGGCATCGTTGCCTGCCACACCAGTATTCACATTGGTGCTGCGGGCCATGCCTGACAGGTCTGCCGTACCGTCGATGCTGGAGATGCGCCCTTTGTTGTTGTGCAGAATCACCTGCGTTAAATATATATAGGTGATGGGCCTCAGAATCATCTTTAGCGTACGTACCCATACGTTGCGTTTCTCGTCGAAGTTGAAACCATCCAAGTTCTCATTGATGTCAATGGCCTGCTCGTAGGCAGCAAATAGCGGCTCGGGCTCGTAGAATGAGTGGGTGTAGCGAGGCGCGTTGTAACGCGATGAGCGCATGGTTTGGTTGGTGTAGGCAAAGACGGAGTCGAGTGTGGTGGTCTCGTCGATGATGATGCTCTGCACACCGTCCAGGGTCTTGATATCGTTCCACAGAAGGATGTCCCAAAAGCCCCAGTCGTACATGCCCTGGAAGTGGGTGCCCTCGATGGTGGTTGCGATGACGCCCGTGTGAGGGGCAAGGGGCACCTGGCCGGTATAATATCGGCGCACCTGGAACACTGAGGGGGATGTATAGCCTATCTCACCGAACATCGCTCTGTCGTTGTCGTCCCAACCGTAGTACCACTCTGCCTCCCAGTCATACTCAATGCCGAACGCAATCTGATAGTCCCAATAGACCTCCAGGTCCAGATCGACGATGGGCAGATCTATCGTGGCATCCTGGGCATCATAGAGGTGCAAGGGCGGTTCAGGGCTGCAGGCGGCGAAGCCAATGCTGCTCAGGAGAGCTAAAGAGCCTAAGTTGACCAGTGATACTAGTCGAGACAGGGATGTGCGCCTCATCTTATTCATAGGCCCTCCTTTCTGTACTTATCAGGCTCACGCCTTTCTTCTGTACACGGCGATACAGCAGGTCGTAACTCAGGGTGACACCCAGGCGGGTGGGGCCTATCCAGTTCCAGCGGTACTGGCGCTTCTTAAAGTATTCGGGCTTCTGTGACCACTTGTAGTAGTAGAGGTCATCGTGGTAAGCGGGGTTCACAGTATTCTCATACTGATAGGGGTCGTACTTGCAGCGGAAGAAACCTAACTGAATGCCCAGTTCCAGTTTCCAGTTGCCTCTCTTGTTGAGCGGCATCACATAGCCGGCGCCAACACCAGCACCAATACCTTCGCCCACCCAGCCGCGGTTGGCATCGAAACAGATGCCGAAAATGGTGGCGTGGGTATAGGCCTGAAGATAAAGACCGGTGTAGGCCTTTTTATTAAATAAGGAAACACTCGTTGAATTGGATATGCTGGGGGCAGCCTTGAGGTAATACCGGCCCTCCAGCTGGTAGTTCCTGGCCTGGAAGAACTTGTACTCGTGGTAATGCTGCCACCAAGGCATGTCGAACGAACCGCCGTAGGTGAAGTGACCCTTCTTGGGATAATACTCCACTGCCACATTGGGGATGGGACACCAGCGATCGTAGCCGGGCATATAGGCAAAGTCGAGCAGCAGATTGGTCTTCACAGAAAGCAATTTGAGGCGGGGGATAAATTCCTCCACCTTTTGCGTAGGCTCTACTAAGACCATGCTGGCTGGTACTATCTCATGGGGCAGCGTCGGGATGACGAGGGTGATGGTGTCCGTGGGGATGGGGATCTCAGCAGACTCAATTGCTGCCTTAACGGGCCGATATTTTCGGAAGAACAGCATGATGCGGGCAGAACGTAACTGCGGGAAGTAGGTCTTGAGCAATCTCTTCCACAACTGTCCCTTGCGGGCCTTCATCAGAGTGGATTTCAAATTGATCATGTCGTTTTGGGCCAGGTATCTGTCGCAGATTTCCTTCACGTAATCGTAATCAGGATCGTTGGCTTTCTTCATGGCGATGCAAAGCGAACGGTAGTCCTCCACGTCGCAGTCCTGGATGAAACTCTGCTTGTTTGGCAAGGCGCTGAAGGTGAGGCGCGAGGTCACAAAGTCGGTGAGGGCCTTGGCACGGTTTTCACTCAGCATCTTATTGTTCAGATAAGGACCTTCGGGAGAAGCTGCACCACGGATGACGAAAGCCACCAGTTCAAGGCTGTCCTTGTTGATGCGAGGCAGTACTTCTTTTTCCAACTCCGCAAGGGTCTTATCGTTTTGTGGCAAAGAGTAACGGTTTACTATGAACACCACCTTGGCGCACTTGTCATAGAAATCCTCGTCGCTCAGGTCGATGGAGTCGTTGCCTTCAATGAATTGAATGTAGGAGTATTTATCGAAAAAAGAATCTGAGGATGAAACGGACATAGTCTGTGCATCAGCTAATAGCGTGAAAGTCAAGGCTATCAGTAGGCTGATGATGCGTCTTTCTATGGACATGTTCGTTTTCATCTTTGGTTAGAAATCGTTCTCTTTTTTAAGCATTTTCCTGTTAATACGGTTGCATTATAATTGTATCCGTTTTCTTGGTATGTGATGCAAAGATAATTAAAATTCTACAACTGACAAAGAAAAATAGACACTTTTTCGCAAAAAACATTAATTTTTTATCTTTTGGGCCTGATAGTAGTTAAAAAAGCCTTAATCTAAGTCTGTTTTGAGGGTATTTTGGTAGAAATGACCTTAAAATTGTGCTTTTATGTGAAAAATCTTTGTGGTTTCACTTTAAATCACTATTTTTGCACCGAAAATTTGAACAAATTAGTGAAGTAGAATGAAAAAAGCTCTGATTGTGACCGCTGTGATAGCCATCCTTGCAATGGCGGCTATCGTGGTTTATTTGTTGATGGATAACAGAAGTTTGGAACAGGAAAAACTGGAGATGCAGGAACTTGCAGAACTGGACAAACAGGAAATGGAAAACGACTATGAGCGTCTGTCGCTGCAATACAGTGAGATGATGACGCAAATTAATAACGATTCGATTATTGCTCAGTTGACCCAGGAGCAGTTGCGCACCCAGCAACTGCTGCAGGAACTGAAAAACGTGAAGGCCAGTGATGCCCGCGAGATTGCGCGACTGAAGAAGGAACTGGCCACGGTGCGTGAGGTGCTCCGCTCGTATATCCGTCAGGTGGATTCGCTGAACCAGGTGAACCAGAGTCTGATGCGTGAGAACGAAAGCGTGAAGGATCAGCTGGCGCAGTCGAATGTGGCTAATGAGGGCCTTCGTCTGGAGAAACAAAATTTGACAGAGAAGGTGGCTATTGCTGCCCAGCTTGATGCCACGGGTATTCAGATGTCACTGCTGAACAAACGTCAGAAGGTGGCTAAGAAGATTAAGGACTGTAAGACTATTCAGGTAAACTTTAATATCACCCGCAATGTGACGGCAGAGAATGGTAATCGCATACTCTATGTGCGCATTCAGACGCCTGCAGGTCAAGTGCTTACGGCTGGAACATTCCCCTATGAAAATCGCCGGTTGGAGTACTCGATGAAGAAGGTGGTTGAATATGCTGGTGAGGAAATAAGTGTACAGACCTACTGGCAGGTGGGTGAGTATCTGGAGGCTGGTCAGTATCGCGTTAGCATCTTTGCTGATGGTAATATGATTGGATCGAAAACTTTTACTTTTGAATAAGAAGTGAAAGGGCGAAAAAGATAATGAATTAAATATATGTATATGAAAGGAAATAAACTGGTGATAGGCGGGGCGAAAAGGTTTCTACCTTTTTGCCTTCTCACCTTTTTACCTTTATCTGCTGATGCACAGCAACTGCTATGCTTGGATAGTTGCCGGGCTATGGCACTGCGCAACAACAAGCAGATGACTGTTTCACAACTGAAACAGGAGGTAGCTACAAACCTGAGAAAGTCGGCGCGTACGAAGTACCTGCCTCATGTGAGCGCCATCGGTACCTATCAGTACACCAGCGAGGAAATCTCGATTCTGAACAATGAGCAGAAGACGGCTCTGTCGAACCTGGGCACCACGGTGGGCGGAGGCTTGCAGGGACTGGGTGCGGGTGTCAACAACTTCATGGGAAACATGGGGGCACTGCTCACACAGATGGGTGTGCCTGCCGCCACCTTCCAGCAGATGGCTGGACAGATGCAACAGGATATGCAGCAGGGTATCACCAATGCTACTGGCCTGCTGAATACGGAGGGTCAGAAGATTGTGGATGCCTTTCGCACGGATACCCGAAATATCTTTGCTGGCTCGGTGCTGGTCACGCAACCTATATTTATGGGTGGCGGCATCGTGGCGCTGAATAAGTTGGCGGATATCAATGAGGAACTTCAGGCCAATTCGGCTGTGGCACGTCGTCACGCCGTGGTCTATGCCATCGATCAGGCCTATTGGCAGGTGGTGTCGCTGAAGCATAAGCAGCGACTGGCTGAGAGTTATCTGGAACTGATAAAGAAGTTTGATAGCGATGTCCAGAAGATGATTGCCGAGGGCGTGGCTACCAAGAGCGACGGACTGAGTGTCAGCGTCAAGGTGAACGAGGCCGAGATGACTCTGCAGAAGGTGAACGACGGCCTGGTGCTGTCGAAGATGCTGCTCTGCCAGATGATTGGCTTGCCGATGACTGGCGAGATTACCCTGACTGACGAGGATAAAGAGCAGATAGATCTTATAGGACCTATGGGACCTATGGGACCTATAAAAGACCTAGAATCCTCTGCCATCGAAAACCGTCCGGAACTGAAGATGTTGGGCAATACGGTGGATATGACGAAGCAGACCACCAACATCCTGAAGGCGGCTAACCTGCCACAGGTGGCGCTGATGGGTGGCTATTCGGTGAGCAACCCCAATGTGCTCAACGGCTTCGAGAAGAAGTTTGCAGGTTTCTGGAATGTGGGCGTCCTCGTGCGCGTACCTCTTTGGAACTGGGGCGACGTGGCATATAAGGTGCGTGCCTCGAAGGGGGCCACTGCTATCGCCAACCTGGAGTTGGCTGAGGCTCGTGAGAAGATAGAGCTGCAGGTGAACCAGAACTCGTTTAAGGTGGAGGAGTCGAACCGTCGTCTCACCCTGGCCCAGACGGGCATCCAGCGTGCAGAGGAGAACCTGCGTACGGCAAACCTTGGTTTCAGCGAGGGCGTGATATCGCCCACTGTGGTGATGGAGGCTCAGACGGCCTGGCTGCAGGCTAAGTCGCAACTCATCGACGCACAGATTGCTGTGAAACTCAGTCAAGTGGAGTTGCAGAAGTCGCTGGGAACGCTGGAGTAGGAGAGGATAGGACTTATAGGTTTTATAGGACCTATGGGACCTATAGGACCTATATAATTTAGAACAATAAGCAATATTATCATATGAGTAATCAAGCAAAAAAACAACATCACAACATCCTGTATGCCATCGTGGGCTTTGCAGCTGTTGTTATTGTCGTGGCACTGATTGGCTTCTTTGTCTTGGGCCGCGATCCTGAGTTGATTCAGGGACAGGTGGAGGTGTCTGAATATCGTGTGTCGAGCAAGGTGCCCGGACGTATTCTGGAACTGAGAGTGAAGGAAGGCGACTTCGTACATGCTGGCGATACGCTGGCCATCCTCGACTGTCCTGAGGTGAAGGCGAAGATGCAACAGGCTCAAGGTGCTGAGGGCGCTGCCGCCGCTCTGGATAAGATGGCACAGAATGGTGCCCGTAAGGAGCAGGTGCAGGGTGCTTTCCAGTTGCTGCAGCAGGCCAAGGCTGGCTTGGAGATTGCAGAGAAGTCGTACAACCGTGTGCAGCGCCTCTTCGACGAGGGCGTGATGAGTGCTCAGAAGCGCGACGAGGCCTTTGCGATGTATAAGGCTTCGGAGGCTCAGATGAAGGCTGCCGAGAGTCAGTATAACATGGCAGTGAACGGTGCCCGTCAGGAGGAGAAACTGGCTGCACAGGCTCAGCTGGACCGTGCCAAGGGTGCTGTGCAGGAGGTGAATGCCTATATTGGCGAGACTGTTCAGATTGCCCAGATGGACGGCGAGGTGAGCAGTATCTATCCCAAGGTCGGCGAGTTGGTGGGTACGGGTAGTCCCATCATGACCATCTCGATGATGAACGATATGTGGGGCACCTTCAATGTGCGCGAGGATCAGCTGAACAACATCCAGATGGGTGCGGAGATTACTGCCTATGTGCCTGCCTTTGATAAAGAGGTGAAGATGAAGGTCTATCACATGAAGGATCAGGGGTCTTATGCCGTATGGAAGGCCACCAAGGCCAACGGCCAGTATGACCTGAAGACCTTTGAGGTGAAGGCGCGCCCCGTGGAGAAGTTTGAAGGACTGAGACCAGGCATGTCACTGATTATTAAGTAATACCCACCCCTAACCCCTCCCGTGCGGGAGGGGGATTGGATTGAAATGAAAACGCTGAAATTGATTTATCAGGTTGGACTGCGAGAACTGAGCATCCTCACACGAAACCGCATCTATGTCTCCTGCATGGTGATCTTCCCCCTAATGGTGATGGTGTTCTTCACCTCGCTAATGGAGGACGGATTGCCCACGGAGATGCCGGTGGGTGTGGTGGATCTGGACAACACATCGACGTCGCGCTCTTTGGTGCAGCGTCTCGATGCGTTCCAGATGTCGCGGGTCGTGGCGCACTATCCCAGTGTAACGGATGCACGCCGTGCCATCCAGCGGAATGAGATCTATGCTTTTTTCTATATCCCTAAAGGAACGACGAGTGACTTGCTGGCCAGTCGTCAGCCTAAGGTGTCGTTCTACTACTCCTATACGACTCTGGCGTCGGGCGCTCTGCTGATGAAGGATCTCAAAACGATTTCCACGTTGGGCTCGGCTGCTGTGGGGCAAGCCACCATGCGGGCCAAGGGCTTTACGGATGCGCAGATACAGACGTTCCTGCAGCCCATCAAGATTGACCTTCACCAGATAGCCAATCCCTGGACCAGCTATAACTCATATCTTTCAACCATGCTGGTGCCGGGTCTGATGATGCTTTTC
Organism: uncultured Prevotellaceae bacterium; assembly: GCA_902775605.1. Lineage (GTDB taxonomy): Bacteria > Bacteroidota > Bacteroidia > Bacteroidales > Bacteroidaceae > Prevotella. The sequence goes on along the minus strand of CACYNE010000001.1, from coordinate 18,280 downwards.
ATCTTCTTGATATCGGCCTACTCGCTGGGCACGGAGTTGAAGTTCGGCACTTCGAGGGACTGGCTTGAAAAAGCGGATAACCGCATCAATGTGGCACTGATAGGCAAGTTCTTACCGCAGACACTCATCTGGCTGGCACTGGTCTATGGCTATGAGTACTACGTGTTCTACGTGTTGCAGTTCCCGCATTTAGGCAGTCCGTGGATGCTGGTGCTGCTGGGCTTGATGCAGGTGCTGGCGGCACAGGGCTTCGGCATCTTCTGCTTCGGACTGATGCCTTCGCTGCGCATGTCGATGAGTGTGTGCTCGCTCTGGGCTGTGCTGAGTCTCTCGATGGTTGGCTCGGCCTTCCCCGTGATGGGTATGGATGGTGCTCTGCAGGCACTGTCGTGGCTATTCCCCTTGCGCCATTATTATATGGTTTACCAGATTAGTGTGTTCAATGGCTTCCCGCTGCTTGAGGCGTGGTTCCATTTCGCCGCTTTGGCAGCCTTTACGCTGCTGCCTTGGCTGGTGGTCAGGAAAATCAAGAATGCAATGCTGACTTATGTCTACATACCGTAATAGTTATAGAAGAAGGATTGATGACACCATGTGTATATGGCGTCAGGAATTGGTACAGGTGTTCAGGGATGAGGGTGTACTCATCTTCTTTATCATTGTGCCACTTATCTATCCGCTGCTATACGCATGGATTTATAATAACGAGACGGTGCGTGATGTGCCTGTGGCTGTAGTCGATGACTCGCATACCAGTCTCTCGCGCCAGTTCCTTCGCATGTGTGACGCTTCGGCTGATGTGCGGGTGGCTTATTATGCCCAGGACTTAGATGAGGCGAAATCATTGGTGAGTCGTCAGCTGGTCAAGGGAGTCTATTACATTCCCAGCGACTTTGAGACAAAGGTGAACCGCATGGAGCAGGGCACCATCAGTGTGTATTGCGACATGAGTCTGATGCTGACCTATAAGGCTATCTTCCAGACGGCTCAGCTGGTGTCGATGCAAATGGGTGCTGAGATTCAAACGAAACTGGGTCAGCACTATACGAAGCGCGAAGAGGTGATTGCGGCCCGTCCGCTGGCCTACGACGAGGTGCCTATCTTCAACCCGGCAGGCGGTTATGGCTCGTTTGTGTTGCCGGGTGTGTTGATGCTCATCTTGCAGCAGACGCTGGTATTGGGTATCGGCATGTCGGCAGGTACGGCGCGTGAGCGTAACCGCTATCATCAGCTGATTCCTATCAGTCGTCCGTATCAGAACGTGTTCCGCATCGTGTTGGGTAAGGCTCTCTGCTACTTCATGATCTATGCCCTCATGGGGGCTTGGCTGGTCATCGTTGTGCCACGCCTCTTCCATTTCCCGCAGTTGGCCACCTGGGAACCGTTGCTATGGCTGATGCTGCCTTTTATCTTGGCTTGTATCTTCTTTGGCATGGTGGTGTCATGTATCGTGAAGTACCGCGAGAATGTCATGCTGCTCATGGTGTTCATCTCTGTGCCGTTGCTGTTTATGACGGGTGTCAGCTGGCCTCAGTCCAACATCTCCGGCTTCTGGCAAGGCGTGTCGTGGGTGTTCCCCTCTACCTTCGGTGTCAGAGCTTATGTGCGTCTGAATTCTATGGGTGCCGCCCTTTGCGATGTCCATACAGAGATTATGCTGCTGTGGCTACACACGTTCCTTTATTTCTGGTTGGCTTGTGTGGTCTATGGCTATCAGATTTACCTGACGCGTTACGATGCCTTCTGGCGTTACCACGAGATGAAGGAACGTCGCAAGGCATTGAAGAAAGCATAAAAAAGCCCGCAAGTCGCGGGCTTTTCTTATGTTTTACTCTTTGATTATTTCATTCCCACAATCTTTGTCTTGGGTTGCTCTTTGTTACGGCGGTTCACCACCGTTACCACAGCCTGTGCTAGGTTCAGGAAGGCCTGTCCTGTCATCGTCTCTACCTTGGTGGCAGCAGGTGTTCCCTCGTCACCGTTCTCGCAGATACTTTGTACCAAGGGAATCTGTGCCAGCAGGGGCACGTTCATCTCCTGGGCCAACTGCTTACAGCCTTCCTTGCCGAAGATATAGTATTTGTTCTCGGGCAGTTCGGCTGGCGTAAACCAAGCCATGTTTTCAATCAGTCCCAAAATAGGCACATTGACTTTCTCGTTGCGATACATGTCAATGCCTTTGCGGGCATCGGCCAGCGCCACTTGCTGAGGTGTTGACACGATGACGGCACCGGTGATGGCCAGCGTCTGCAGCAAAGTAAGATGGATGTCGCTGGTGCCTGGAGGGGTGTCTAAGATAAAGTAATCTAATTCGCCCCAGTCGGCATCGGCAATGAGTTGCTTCAGGGCACTCGTAGCCATGCCGCCGCGCCACAGCGTTGCTGTGTCGGGATTGACAAAGAAACCGATGCTGAGTAACTTGACACCGTATTGCTCTACGGGCTCTATCAGGTCGCGTCCGTCTTTGTTGATGGCATAGGGGCGGGCATCCTCTACATGGAACATTTTGGGTACCGAAGGACCGAAGATATCAGTGTCGAGTAGTCCTACTTTATAGCCGAGGCGTGCCAGGGCGATAGCCAGGTTGGCAGCAACGGTACTCTTGCCAACGCCACCCTTGCCACTGCTCACGGCAATAATATTCTTTACTTCTGGCAGCAGCTTCTCTACTTCGGGGCGGGGCTTTGACTTAAACTCTGTCTCGATGGTCACCTCAACGTCTTGTCCGCAGTGGTACTTGATAGCTGCCTCAGCAGCCTTGACGGTAGATTTCAGGAAGGGGTCGGTGTCTCTTGGGAAAACAAGTATGACTTTCACTTTCTGACCATTGATACTGGGCGTATCAGCAATCATGTCACTTTCTACCAGATTCTTTTTCGTACCAGCATACGTCACCGTTGCCAGTGCATCCATAATGAGTTTAGGATATAGTGTCATTCTCTATACGTTTAATTGTGTATTTAATCTTGTTCTATAATTTGTGACAGTTTCTTCCAAGACCTGTCATTGCGGTAATTGTTCTTGGCACCACGGGGCACCACCACACGACAGGCACTTGTCACTACACCCTTGAAGGTACTGCTGGTGATGTCGGGGGGTACGGGAGAGCCTACGGCAATCTCTGTCAAGGCACTGCACTTGGCAAAGGCGTTGCCGCCAATCTTCTTCAAGGCGGCTGGCAACTCCAGACGAGTCAGTCCGCTGCATTCGCGGAAGGCGGCACTACCTACTGAGGTGCAGGCTGCTGGGATGATGACATCGGTTAGTGACAAGCATTTCTCGAAAGCATTGTTGCCAATGCTGCCTATAGCGACAGGCAGATTGATTTCCGACAGTAACAGGCACTGCTCGAAGGTGTTGTCTCCAATACTCTTGATAGAGACGGGGAGCCTGACTGTGCGGAGTGAACGGCAGTAGCGGAACAGGTCATCTTCCAGTTTCTCTACGAAGCCCAGAATGGCCACGCTGTCGAGTGTGATGCAGTTCTCAAAAGTATCGCTTCCCAGCTGCTTGGTGAGTTTTGGAATGATGAGTGATCTCAGACTGACGCAGTTTTCAAAGGCGTGGTCATAAATACGCACCAGCGCTTCGGGCATCTCAAATTTCTCTAGTGAACGGCAGTCGAAAAAGGCGCGTGCGCCAATAGCCTTCACTGTGGCGGGGGTGATAAACTCTTTCAGACTGGAACAGCCAGAGAAAGTCTCGGAGCCGATGGCCTGCAAATTGCCATCCAATGTGACATTGGTCAGTGTTCTGCAGTTCTGGAAGGCGGCATTGCCCAGACGGTTGATCATCTCAACGTGGACGGAGGTCAGTCGGGTGCAGCCCTTGAAGGCTTCCGTGCCGATATGCATGCAGGTGACCATCGAGATGCTGTCGAGGTTGGCGCAGTTCTCAAAGGCGTTGTTGCCGATATCCGTCAGGGCGTCTGACATCTTGATGTATTGCAGTGCCGAGCAGTTGATAAAGGCGTCATTACCAATGGCTGTCACGGTCTGTGGCAGTTCAAGGCTCTTCAGTTGCTGACAGTTGGTAAAGGCATTGTCGTTGATGCGGCTCACCTCGGTCTCCTGCAGGTTGATACTCTCCAGCACCTTACAGTTGTTGAAGGCGAATGCGTCAATCAGTGTGAGGGTCTCTGGGAGACTGATCTCACTCAGCATAGTGCAACCGTCGAAGGCGTGTTTCCCAATGGATTTTAAACGGGGCGACACTGTGATGTTCTCCAGACTGACGCAGTTGTTGAAGGCATAGTCGCCAATCACCTCGGTGGCTTCCGACAGCACCACTTCCTTCAACTTGATGCAGCCACTGAAACAGCTACGGCTTAGCTCAGTCATCTTGTCAGGAAGAACCACGCGTTCCAGCGCCTTACAGTTCAGGAACATCGCCGATGGCAGATTGTTGGCACTTGAGCGTACCACACCTTTGCTCTCAGCAATCTCCGCCTCTGACAGGTCGAGGGAGGTGAGTACCTGCTCGCCAGACTTCTTTGCCTTGACGCGACTCGTGATGAGCTGAATAATCTTCATGTCGTTGGTGTTCAGCGGTCCGCAGATCTTCAGGTCTGTCATGGTATAGCGGATACTGTCAGGTAGTTGCGCTCCCAACTGGCCTTCAGCGTCAACGGTGACTGTTAAATGCTGAGCTGCCGATGTTAAAGGCATGATGGTGAACAGGCAAAAAAGAACCATTGCCTTGACCCATCCCTTTGTTTTATTAGCGTGCTTCATATAACTAATCTTAAATCTCAAATCTCGATTCTCAATTCTCAACTCTCAACTCTCAATTCTCAACTCTCAATTCTCAACTCTCACTTCGCCGTTTCCAGCGAGCTGCGCTTGGTGCGGTGATAACTGCGATAGTCATCGAGTTCAATCTCTACGTTTGGCTCTTCCAACTGTCCTTCATGGGGCAGGTGGAACTTGATGTATTTGATGTTCAGACCGCGTGCCAGCCACATGGACTCGTAGTAGGTCTGGATAGAGGCCGCCTCAGAGAAAGGTGATTTCTCAGAGTTCTCAGAGACCTCAGAATACAAGTCTGTCGTCTTCAGATCCACCTCCAGCTTGTTGTGCTCCACCATATAGCAGGTATAGGTGAACAAGAAATTAGAGTCTGTCTTCAGATGGATGATGCCATTGTCTGTGAGGAAGCGGCGATAGCGCTCCATGAAATACGTGCTCGACAGACGCTTGCGCGGGTTCTTCATCTGCGGGTCGCTGAAGGTCAGCCAAATCTCCTGCACCTCGCCGGGTGCGAAGAATCGGTCGATAATCTCGATATTCGTACGCAGGAAGGCCACGTTCTTCAGACCCTCTTGCAGGGCCTGGGTGGCACCTGTCCACATGCGGGCGCCCTTAATGTCCACGCCGATGAAGTTGATGTGTGGATAGCGCTTAGCCAGTCCTACGGTATATTCTCCCTTGCCGCAACCCAGTTCCAATACGATGGGGTTGCTGTTTTTGAAATATTGCTCGTTCCAATGTCCGCGCATGTCAAACGGTACGTCACTCACCACCGAGAAGGGGTATTGAAAGACGTTCTCATAGGTCTCCATGTCGGCGAACTTGGCCAGTTTTCCTTTACTCATCTTATGTTGTTTTTCCTATAGATATGCAAAAGTACGAATTTTATTCGAGATACCCAAATTTCAAAACAAAAAAAGATGCCCCGATAAACGGAGCATCCTAAAAGAAAGAGAATATTTCAGATTAAATCTGTTCCAAAATCTTCTGAGCATTGTATTTGCGGGTACGTCCACTGGCAGTGAAGATGTCAATAAGGCTCCAGATACCGCAGCCACCACAGGTGATAAGCTTGATGATGCCAAGTGTTGTGTCGCCCAGCATGAAGCGGTCAATACCCAGGCTGCCAACGAGCCATGCAATCAGCGTCATCACACCGCCACTCTTCAGTCCGGCGAAAGCTGCCTGTGCAGCACCTTCGTCAGCACCTTCCAACTTCTGGCGGATAGCTTCAATGTACTCAGGAGCAATCCTACTTGCGTTAATGTTAATTAATTGATCAATTTGTTCTTTTGTCATAGCTGTAATCTGTATTTGTTGTTATAGATTGAATGGTTTTCGTGTTAGAGTTTACGCAAGGAGCTGCATAACCTTCTCGGTGTTCTTTCTGCGAGTGCCGTCCTGGATGAGGAACAGGTCCACCAGCCACCAGATGCCGCAGCCACCACAGGTCAGCAACTTGGCAACGCCGACACCTACATCGCCGATATAGAAACGGCTGATGCCATGAAGGCCGACAAAAGCTTCGCAGATAGTGATAATCAGGGCTGTGGTAGGATCCTTCAGGTCGCTAAAGGCCACCAAAGCATTGGTACGATCCAGTTCCATCAGTCTGCTCTTAATGGTTGGAAGGTATTCAGGAGATAACTTTGATGAATACATCATCAAGAGCTGCTCAGCGTCTTTTATTTCCATAATGTAACTAATTTAGTGAATTAATAATTTGATTAGATATTGAAAATGTTCCTAATGATAAACCAGCTTGGCGCCAGAATCAGCATGGCGATGGCCACCACGCGGCTTTCGATGACACGCTTCCAGCGAGCCTTGGTCTCGCCTGTCAGGAACAACTTCTCTATGCCTAAAAGAATGAGATAGGGGATGAGAACGATGAGCAGGTAATTATAACGGAATGCCTCAGCAAAATGTCCATGCATGAACGCATGAAGAAAACGCTGCATCCCGCAGCCCGGGCAACTCAGACCCGTGACGGAATGGAAGATGCACTTTGGGGCCATCGCTGTGTCAACGGGATTAAAAAGATAGAGCAATCCCAGGACAACGGTGACAATGGCAAGGCAGATTATTATCTTCTTCGTTCTCACCCCCTATGAGTTTATTACTCAATGACAACAGAGGTCCAGCCGTGCTTGTCCTCAATCTCGCCATACTGGATGCCACGCAGGGTGTCATAGAGCTTCTTTGAGATGGGGCCGGGCTGATCGCCAAATGAATAGCGCTTGCCTGTGTCCAAGTCGTCAATATAAGAGATGGGAGAGATAACGGCTGCTGTTCCGCAAGCACCTGCCTCCTCGAAGGTGTCCAGTTCCTCTTCGGGAATGGGACGACGCTCTACCTTCAAGCCCAGATCCTCAGCCACCTGCATCAGTGAGCGGTTGGTAATAGAGGGCAGGATAGAGGTTGACTTCGGAGTGACATAGGTGTTGTCCTTGATGCCGAAGAAGTTGGCAGCACCGCACTCGTCCATATATTTCTTTTCTTTTGCGTCGAGGTAGAACTCGCAGGCATAACCCTTCTCGTGAGCCAGGTTGTTGGCAAAGAGGCTGGCGGCATAGTTACCGCCTACCTTATACTTACCTGTGCCCAGAGGCGCACTGCGGTCGAAGTCACGGATGATGACGTAGGGATTGGTTGAGAAACCGCCTTTGAAATAAGGTCCTACGGGAGTGACGAAAATCATGAACAGATATTCCTTGGCGGGGTGAACGCCTACCTGTGCGCTGGTACCGATGAGCAGCGGACGGATATAGAGCGTGGCACCACTCTCATAGGTGGGAATCCACTCCTGGTTCAGGCGAACCACCTTGTTGACCATCTCGGTGAAGAGTTCTGTGGGAACCTCAGGCATCATGATGCCACGGCAAGTGCTCTGCAGACGCTCAGCATTGTCTTTCACGCGGAAGGTGCGCACCTTGCCATCCTTGCAGCGATAGGCCTTTAAGCCTTCGAAAGCTTCCTGTCCGTAGTGCAGACAGGTGGCTGCCATGTGCAGCTTAAGATATTCATCGGAACAAACTTCGATCTCGCCCCATTTTCCATCACGATAATAGCAGCGAACATTGTAGTCAGTCGGCCTGTAGCCGAAGGAGAGATTTTTCCAGTCTAAGTCTTTCATTTTCTCAGTGTAATCTATTTTATCTGTTGTTTGATAATTCTCGGCAAAGATAATCAAATTATTGCTATCTCGCAAGTTTTTCTAACTTTTTTCTAATATTTTCTTGATTTCTGTGTCAGATTTACTCAATTTCTCCTTGCACTGACTAATCAGTTGTTGAGCCAAAGTAAGTTTTTCTGCCAGTTCATCAATGCTGTAGTCGCCAGCTTCCATCTTTCGGACGATGTCCTCCAGTTGCTTCAATGATTCTTCGTAGGTCATTTTGTGATTGAGGTGATTGTGCCTTGTTCAAGGCGGGTTTCTATTTCTGTTCCAGGCTTCACGTCGGCAGCATTTCTCAGCACACGTCCTTGGTGCAGGGTGATGCTATAGCCGCGCTTCAAAAGAAGGGTGGGGTCGAGAGCCTGCGCTCTTTGCTGTAATAGTTGCAACTGATGGCGCTGCTTCTCGATGGTGAGGGTGAGGGCCGATTGCATGCGCGTCCAGAGGTTGTCGAGACGAGCCTCGTGGCGGGTTCTGACCAACGAGAACAGGGCGGGGATGCGCTCGGCCAGTCGTACCAGTCGCAGATGTTCTGTTTCCATCTTGGCGGTGGCATAGCGCACCATGCGCTCCTGACAACTGTCAATGCGTTCCATAGTGGTATCCAGATGGGCAATCAGGAACTGGGCGGCAGCAGTGGGGGTTTTGACTCGCTGGTGGCTCACCATGTCGAGTACCGACTCGTCGCGGTCGTGTCCGATGCCAGTGATGATGGGCAGTGGAAACTGTGCCACGTTCTCTGCCAGTGCCAAAGTGTCAAAGCCTGACAGGTCGGCAGTGGCACCGCCGCCACGGATGATGACGACGCAGTCGAAGGGGGACTCATAGGACCTATAGGACTCATAGGACCTATAAATCCTATTCAGTGCCTCAATGATACTCTGCTCCACCTGCTCGCCCTGCATGGTGGCAGGGAAGAGGCGCGTGTGGAAGTCGTATGGAGAGTCGGCCAGCTGGTTGACGAAATCGCCGTAGCCGGCTGCTGTTTCACTGGAAATAACAGCAATGTTCAGGCAGAAGGGCGACAGGCACAGTTCCTTCTGCAGGTCGAAGACGCCCTCCTCTTTCAGTTGGCGGATAATCTCCTGGCGGCGTCGAGCCATATCACCCATGGTGAAAGTGGGGTCAATGTCAGTGACAATCCATGAGAAACCGTAGTTCTCGTGAAACTGTGGATAAACCTTCAGGCGGGTCTTCAGTCCGGCATGCAGCGGTTGTCCTGTGGTCTTCTCGAAATAAGGACCTAACAGTGCCCAAGTGTTCTGCCAGCATTTGGCCTGTGCCCTGGCGATGGGAGTGTTGCTGCGCTCGTCTTTCTGGATGAGTTCCATGTAGCAGTGTCCCCTGTTCACGCGACACTCCGCCAGTTCGGCCTCCACCCAATACTCGTCGTCAAGTGTCTGTTCGAGAACTTGACGGACAAGGGAGTTGAGTTCATAAAGGGAGAAAGTGGCCGTTGTCATAGCTTTTGTTGTGAAGAAAGGGCTTTCCAGAAATCGGGCACACCATATCCGAAGATGTTGGTGGGGTCGTTATATTGATTGGCACTCTCGCGCACCATCTGGATAATCTCGCGGGCCGTCTTCTGGGGCAGGGCTTGCCACAGACAGGCTACCAGTCCTGAGACGATAGGCGTTGAGAACGAGGTGCCCATGTCGTGAACCAATGTGCCACGACCAGAGATGAGGGCGGCGGGCGCACCCTGTGCCACCACATCGGGCTTCACACGCCCGTCCTGCGAGGGACCGATACTTGAAAAGGAGGCCAGACGCTGTTCCCTATCGATGGCTCCCACGGTGATGATGTCGGGTGCATCGGCAGGTACGCCAATTTTTTTCCATTGTCCCATGCCGGAGTTGCCGGCGGAGTTGCAGAGGATGATGCCTTTGCCTGCCAGCATCGAGGCCTCGCATGAGATGAATGCCGTGTGGCCGTTCAGGTCTTTCAGTCGGTAGTTGCCACGTCCTTCGTCGAAGGCATAGTAGCCCAATGACGAACTGATGATGTCGGCACCTACGGAGTCGGCCGTCTCAACAGCCATTGTCCACAGATCCTCTTCCACGGGCTGCTCTATCTGGTTTGCCTCACTGCGCAGCAGCCAGTAGTCAGCATCGGGTGCCGTGCCGATATGTACCTCGGGGGCATGGGCTGCCAGGGCAGAAAGTACCTTGGTGCCGTGGTCAATGGCGTGGAAGGGGCCGCGCTCGTTATCCTTCAGTATGGCGTCTATACGTGCTGGTACGAAGTTGCGAGTACCTTTGATATGTGTGTCCTTAAAAGCTGGGATGCGGTCGTAGTTCTGGAAACCACCGTCAATGACGGCAATGGTGATGCCCCGTCCGGTATAGTCCATTTCGTGTAGGCGGGTGCCGTTGAGCATCTCAATCTGATTGCGGGCCATGCCGTAGGGGTCGTTCTTCACGGAGTCCCAGCGGTTGAAGTCCTCATGAACGTTCCATCTCACTTCGTCAGGACCGTCGATAGAGTCGGGCGAGACGAACACGCAGGTGCTCTTGCGAACGATGTTCATCCGGCTGAGTTTGTTGAGCAGAGTGGAGTCGTTAGACAGGACCAGTACGGTGTTCTGCCATTTGCTGGTACCCACCACCTTGGCTCCCTTCACCTCAAACTGCTTGACGTAAGAACGGCAGACAGGAAGGTCGGTAGAGTCGATGGCCAGTCCCTGACGCTGGCGGCGCTCCAGACTCTTCGCCGAGAGGAAGCGCTGTGGGGTGTCAAGGGAATATTTGGTGGCTGCTTTGTCGCGTAAAGCATATCTGTAAATATAACATTTACCACCAGGAAACTTCTGTCTGGCAGCATGCAGCGAGAGGCTCGTAAGGAGCAATGTCAGTAATATGATCGTACGGTTCATTCGTTTCTCAGATTGTTAGACGGCCACAAAAGTACGAATAAATATTGAAAGAGCCAAACATTGTTAGCGTTAAAATTTGGCAGTGTCGGAAAAAACGTTTACCTTTGCATTTTGAATAATTATGGATAATAAACAGAAAGCACTGGAACTGGGTCAAAAGCCCGTCGGTCAACTGCTTTGGCAGTATGCCTTGCCGGCCATGGTGGCTATGGTGGCCAGTTCCCTCTATAACATCATTGACCGCTCGGTGATAGGACAGGTGGTGGGGCCAGAGGCCATTGCCGGTTTGGGCATCACTTTCCCGTTTATGAACCTGAGTGCAGCCTTTGGTGCTGCAGTGGGTGTGGGTGCTTCAACGTGTATCAGTGTGAAACTGGGACAGCGTGACTATGACACCGCACAACACCTGTTGGGCAACACCGTGACGCTCAATGTCATCGTGGGACTCCTCTTCATGCTGGTCAGTCTGATTTTCCTTGATCCCATCCTGAAGTTCTTCGGCGCATCCGAGGCCACCCTGCCTTATGCCCGCGAGTTTATGCAGGTCATCCTGCTGGGCAATGTAATCACTCACATGTACTTTGGTATGAATGCCGTGCTGCGAGCTGCGGGAAAGCCGCGTCACGCCATGTATGCCACGTTGTTTACTGTGGGGTGCAACATCGTATTGGTGATGGCCTTTGTATGGTGGTTCCGCTGGGGTATCCGTGGTGCTGCCCTGGCCACGGTGCTGTCACAGTCGCTGGCGCTGTGCTGGCAGATGCGGATATTCGCTGACAAGCGTGAACTGCTCCACTTGAAGCGGGGCATCTATCGCCTGAAGGCTGACCTGGTGAAGAATATCGTGGCTATCGGTGTGTCGCCGTTCCTGATGCAGAGTACCTCGTGTGTCATCGTGATATTCATGAACAATCAGTTTGTGCGCTATGGCGGTGATATGGCGGTGGGCGCTTACTCCATTGCCAACTCCATGGTGATGGTGTTCTTTATGTTTGTCATGGGTGTCACCCAGGGTATGCAGCCTATTGTGGGTTATAACTACGGTGCCAAGAAATACGACCGTATGATGCGCTGCCTGTGGATATCCATTGCAGTGGCAACGTCTATCCTGCTGGTCGGCTGGTCGCTCTCAATGCTCTTCCCTCGTCAGATGGCGCGCATCTTTACCACCGACCCCGTGCTGCTCGATATGGCGGCCCGTGGCATCAAGTTGGCCATGCTGGTGTTCTTCGTGGTAGGCTCGCAGGCTGTTATCACCAATTTCTTCCAGTGTATCGGCAAGGTGAAGATCAGTATCTTCCTGTCGTTGTCCCGACAGCTCATCCTGCTGTTGCCGATGGCTTATGTCTTCCCGCTGTTCTGGGATCTCGATGGTGTATGGTACGCCATGCCTTGCAGCGATTTCCTGGCTTTTGCCTTTACAATACCCATCTTGATGTGGCATATCAGAAAATTCAAGGCTTATGGACAAAATAATCATTAATGTAGGTCGTCAGGTGTGTGCTGGCGGACTGGAGATTGGAAAGCTGTTGGCTGACGAGTTCCAGGCTAAGTACTACGACCGTGAACTGCTGAACCTGGCCGCAAAGGAGAGCGGCTTCTCAGAGGAGTTCTTCAAACAGAGTGATGAGCGAAAAGGCTTTTTCCGCTCTTTCCTCCATCTGCCTTTTGGCAACAGCTGGGGCGGCGGCAGTAACTTCTACCAGAACAATTTCTCGCAGGAGAGTCTGTTTAAGTTCCAGAGCGATGCCATCATCAAGGCTGCTCAAGAGGGTTCGTGCGTCTTCGTCGGCCGTTGCGCCGACTATGTGTTGCGCGACTTCCCCAATGTGGTCAACGTGTTTATCACGGCATCGCTGGAGTCGCGCGCCAAACTCTTTATGAAAGAGAAAAATGTATCGAAGGAGGAGGCCATCCGGCGCATCCAGCAAGTGGAGAGTCGTCGTGCCTCGTACTATAATTATTATACCGGCAAGCACTGGGGACAGGCTGACAGTTATGATCTCTGTATCGACTCTAGTGCCATCGGATCGGCGGCAACGGCCCGCCTCATTGCAGAGTTTGTGAGAAAGAAACTGAATATCACTTCTTAACTCATAACTCTTAATTCTTCACTCTTCATTCTTACTCTTAACTCAACTTAATGAAACGAATCGGCATCATCAGCGACACCCACAGTTATTGGGACGATAAATATCTACACTACTTTGAACCCTGCGACGAGATCTGGCACGCAGGCGATATCGGTAATGTGGAGGTGGCTGAGCGTCTGGCGGCGTTCCGTCCGTTAAGGGCTGTCTGCGGCAACTGCGATGGCGGTGACCTGCGACTGATGTATCGCGAGTTGAATCGGTTTAAGTGTGAGGATGTCGATGTACTCATCAAGCATATCGGTGGCTATCCCGGCAACTACGACTATTCTGTCAGGAAGATGCTCTATGCCAATCCGCCACAGTTGTTTGTGGCAGGGCATTCCCATATTCTGAAGGTGCAGTATGACAAGTCGTTGAACCTCCTGCATATCAATCCCGGCGCTGCCGGACTGCAGGGTTGGCATAGGGAACGGACCTTGGTGCGCCTCACCATCGACGGGACTGCATTCAAGGACTTGGAAGTGATCACAATTGGACAAAAGGACGTGTTATGATAAAAGGATTACTCACAGATTTGCTTTTTGGCACAATACTTGCTAGTGTTCTTACGTTATTATCATATATCGTAGGGCTTGACAAGACGTGGAGCGATGCCGCCAATACCTATGGCACGTGCTTCGTTATCTATATCGCAATCAGTACCTATAGTAGAATTAAAAACAAGAATAAAACATCATAAATATGAAAAGAACAATCGTCATTACTGGTGGCGCAGGCTTTATTGGAAGTCATGTGGTGCGCCTTTTCGTGAACAAGTATCCCGAGTATCACATCATCAACCTCGACAAACTGACGTATGCCGGTAACCTGGCAAACCTGAAGGACATCGAGAACAAGCCCAACTATGAGTTTGTGAAGATGGACATCTGTGATTTTGACGCTTTCTACAAGCTGATGCAGGACAAGAAGGTGGATGGCATCATCCATCTGGCTGCCGAGAGTCATGTGGACCGCAGTATCAAGGATCCTTTCACCTTTGCTCAGACCAACGTGATGGGTACGCTGTCACTGCTCCAGGCAGCCAAACTGTATTGGGAGTCTCTGCCTGAGAAGTATGAGGGCAAGCGCTTCTATCATATCTCTACCGACGAGGTGTACGGCGCATTGGAGCTTACTCACCCCGAGGGCATCGAGCCTCCGTTCACCACGACGGCCTCTTCTGCAGAGCATCATCTGGCTTATGGTGATAAGTTCTTCCTGGAGACCACGAAGTACAACCCGCATTCTCCATACAGTGCTTCTAAGGCATCGAGCGACCACTTCGTGCGTGCGTTCCACGATACTTATGGCATGCCTGTGGTTGTCACGAACTGCTCAAACAACTACGGCCCCTATCAGTTCCCCGAGAAGCTGATACCTCTCTTTATTAATAACATCCGCCACCGCAAGCCGTTGCCTGTCTATGGCAAGGGTGAGAACGTGCGCGACTGGCTGTATGTAGAGGATCATGCTCGTGCCATCGACGTCATCTTCCATGAGGGTAAGATTGCAGACACCTATAATATTGGTGGCTTCAACGAGTGGAAGAACATCGACATCATCAAGGTGGTCATCAAGACGGTTGACCGTCTGCTGGGTCGTAAGGCCAAAATAGTAAAAGATGAAAACGGTCGTCAGGTCGAAGTACCTGAGGATATGGATCTTATCACTTTCGTTACCGACCGTGCCGGTCACGACCTGCGTTACGCCATTGACAGCTCTAAGTTGCAGCGCGAACTGGGTTGGGAGCCTTCTCTTCAGTTCGAGGAGGGTATCGAGAAGACAGTCCGCTGGTATCTTGATAACCAGGAGTGGCTGGACAATGTGACCTCTGGCGACTACCAGAAGTATTACGAGAAGATGTACGATAATCGCTAAGAATGAAAAAGATATTGCTTTTAGGCTCAGGTGAACTGGGTAAGGAGTTCGTGATTGCAGCCATGCGTGCTGGACAGTATGTCATCGCATGCGACAGGTACGATAATGCGCCCGCCATGCAGGTGGCCGATGAGCGCGAGGTCTTTTCTATGCTTGACGGCGATGCGCTCGAGGCTGTGGTGAAGAAGCACCAGCCCGACATCATTGTGCCCGAGATTGAGGCCATCCGCACCGAGCGGTTGTTTAAGTTTGAGGAGCAGGGCATCCAGGTTGTACCTTCTGCCCGTGCCGTCAACTTCACCATGAACCGCCGTGCCATCCGCGACCTGGCTGCTAAGGAACTGGGGCTGCGTACAGCCAAGTACTTTTACGCTAAGACTTTCGAGGAGTTCAAGGCGGCTGCCGATGAGATTGGTTTCCCCTGTGTGGTGAAGCCCTTGATGTCATCAAGCGGTCACGGTCAGAGCTATGTGCATAACGATGATGAGCTGGAACAGGCTTTCAAAGAGGCTATGGAAGGTTCGCGTGGTGATGTGAAAGAGGTGATTATAGAGGAGTTTATTGACTTCGATTCTGAGTTCACCTTGCTCACTGTCACGCAGAAGAACGGCTGGCCTACGCTGTTCTGTCCTCCCATCGGACATGTTCAAAAGTCGGGCGACTACCGTGAGTCATGGCAGCCATATAAGATTAGTGATGAGGCCCTGAAACAGGCGCAGCATATGGCCGACGAGGTGACCAAGGCATTGACTGGTGCCGGCATCTGGGGTGTGGAGTTCTTCCTCACCAAGCAGGGCGAGGTCATCTTCTCTGAGCTGTCACCCCGTCCCCATGATACGGGCATGGTGACTCTCGGCCACACCACGAACCTCTCGGAGTTTGAGTTGCATTTCCGTGCAGTGATGGGGCTGCCCATTCCTGCCATCCATCTGGAGCATGCCGGCGCATCGGCTGTCATCCTGTCACCAACCGAGGCATCGTCACCTGTCGATCGTTCGCTGTTGCCCTATAACCTTGAGGAAGCTCTGAAGGAGGACCGTACGCGTATCCGTATCTTCGGCAAGCCCGAGGCTCACAAGGGTCGTCGCATGGGTGTTGTACTCTGTTATGGTGAGGTGGACGATGATGTCAACGCTCTCCGTGACAAGGCAAAGCGCTTGGCGAAGACAGTTCTTGGTACAGATCCGTATGCAAAGCTTAGAGATTAGGCTCATCGACCTCCCCAAGATTGTCGATCCCCGTGGCAACCTCACCGTGGCCGAGGGGTGCGACAAGGTGCCGTTTGACATCAAGCGGGCCTATTGGGTCTATGATGTACCCGCAGGAGAGAGTAGGGGAGGCCATGCCCATAAGCGTCTCAAGCAGTTGATTGTGGCATTGAGCGGGTCGTTCCATGTCACTCTCGATAATGGCTATGAGAAGAAGACCGTCCTTCTGAATCATCCTTGGCAAGGATTGCTCATCGACACCAATGTGTGGCGTACGCTCGATGACTTTTCGTCGGGTGCCGTCTGTATGGTGTTGGCCTCTGAGCATTACGAGGAGGAGGACTACATCTATGATTATGATGAATTTTTAGAGTACATCAAATGTTTGAAATAAAACGATATACACCTGCTGATAAATCGGCGTGGGACCGTTATGTGTCGAAGGCGCGTAATGCCACATTCCTGTTCTATAGGAATTACATGGACTATCATGCCGATCGATTTACCGACCACTCGCTGATGTTCTATGTCGATGGTCATCTCCATTCTATTCTCCCTGCCAATATCGTGGATACCACGTTGTACTCACATCAGGGACTGACTTATGGTGGATTGGTGATGGACATCAATGTGACGGCAGCCGACGTGATACAGCTGTTTCGTGAGATGAACGAATGGCTTCGTGCGGCAGGCATCACACGGGTGGTCTATAAGCCAGTGCCTTGGGTATATCACCAGCATGCCTCCGAAGAGGATCTCTATCCGCTGTTCTGGATATGTCATGCTCGGGTCATCTCACGCGATGTGGGTACGGTCATCTTTATGCAACAGCATCTGCGCTGGCGTAAGGACCGTCGCCGCCGCTTGCGCAAAGCTCATGAGTCTGGTGTGACGGTGGTGCGCGAGGATAACTTCCGCGCGTTCTGGCCGGTGTTGGAAAACAACCTGGTGGATCGTCATGGGGTGCGTCCAGTGCATACTGTCGAGGAGATGGAACTGCTGCATTCGCGCTTCCCTAAGCAGATTGTGCAGTATAATTCCTATTACGAGGGTGAGGTGGTCGCAGGACTTACGTTCTACCTCTCGCCGCAGGTGCTTCATGGCCAGTATTGCTCGTCCACACCGGTGGGCAAAAAGGTCGGTGCGGTGGATGCCATCTACGAGCGTGCCATGTATGAGGACTTCCCGGAATATCAGTATCTGGACTTTGGACGCTCTACCGAGGGCGACGGCTCTATCTTGAACGATGGCCTCGTGGCTCAGAAAGAGGGCTTTGGCGGTCGCGCCATCTGTTATGACACTTATGAATGGACACTTTAATTATAATTAGATTATTATGGATTACGAAGAAATGAACTATCAATCGTTGTCTCGTGACAGACAACTTGAAGCATCGTATGCTTTCCCCACATTGATGAGGAAGACCTATCTTTGGATGGCGATGGCTTTGGTGATCACGGGACTCACTGCTTATGTGGCGGCTACCAATGCTGCCATGACTCAATTCCTGTTTACCCATGCCTCGATGATCTGGATCCTGTTCCTGGCAGAGATAGGTCTGGTTGTAGCACTGAGTGCAGCCATCAGAAAGATTTCTCTGTCGGCAGCCACCCTGATGTTCGTGGCATATGCTGCACTGAATGGCATCACGTTCTCGTCGCTGTTCTATGTCTATACCATGGGTAGCCTGGCTTCTACGTTCTTTGTCACAGCGGGTACCTTTGGCGCCATGTCGCTGGTGGGCTTCTTCACCAAGGCCGATCTCTCGTCTTTGGGAAAGATCCTGCTGATGGCTCTCATCGGACTGATTATTGCATCGGTGGTGAACATCTTTGTGGGCAGCTCTGGTCTTGAGATGATCATGACTTATATCGGTGTTCTCATCTTTGTGGGACTGACAGCGTATGATACACAAAAAATCAAACAAATGTTTTTGACGGCTCCTGATGCTAGCGAGTCAACTCAAAAATATGCTGTTTTGGGTGCACTGACCCTCTATCTCGACTTTATTAATCTCTTCCTCTACCTACTCCGTATTTTTGGCAGAAGGGACTAATATATTATATATAATAAGGTGTGTGGTCGCAGGTTTGTCAATAAAGACGAAAACCTGCGACTTTTTTCTAAAAAAATCCTCGTAAATGTTTGGCGGTTTCGAAAAAAGTCGTACCTTTGCATCCGCTTTCGCCACAAAACTTGTGGCAAGCGAAAATAAAAAGAAAGAGTTCTTTGAAAGATTTACATAGACAGAAGTAGTACAA